>NZ_JBIAWZ010000003.1:26759-698653 GCF_042896175.1 Streptomyces sp. NPDC001315
TCGGCGCTCGAAGGAACGGCCACCACGGTCGTTGTCCCGACGCTCGAACCCACGGTCGTCACGACGCTCGAAGGAACGGCCACCACGGTCGTCACGGCGGTCGTCGCGGCGGAAGCCGCCACGATCGTCACGGCGCTCGAAGGAACGGCCACCACGGTCGTTGTCCCGACGCTCGAACCCACGGTCGTCACGACGCTCGAAGGAACGGCCACCACGGTCGTCACGACGGTCGTCACGGCGGAAGCCGCCACGGTCGTCACGACGGTCCCGGTCGCGGTTGAACCCGCCCCGGTCGTCACGACGCTCGAAGGAACGGCCACCACGGTCGTCACGACGGTCGTCACGGCGGAAGCCGCCACGGTCGCCACCCCGGTCGTCGCGACGGTCGTCCCGACGGAAGCCGCCACGGTCGTCACGACGCTCGTACGAGGAGGACGACGTCGTACGCTCCTCGCGCTCGGCCCGGTCGACGTCCTGCGCCGCCGGCTGCTCCGGCACCGAGACCTCGGCGACCGACTGCGACGCCTCGGCCTGCGCCTCGGCGACCGCCGCCTCCGGGTCCTCGCCGCGCTCACGGGCGACCCGGGCGACGAGGCGGTCGGCATCCTCGCGCAGCTCGGTCGCGCGGCGCTGCGCCCGCTCCAGCTCCTTGGTCAGCTGGGCGACCTCGCGCTCGGCCTGCTGGGCGGCGTTGCCCGCGGACTCGGCCTGGACCTCGGTCATCGACCGGGCGCCGGTGATCTCGGCGACCTCCGGCTCGAAGGCGGTACCGCCCTGGATGATGTGGCGCCCGGCGTCGACGCCGGCGTCCTCCATGAGGCGGAAGATCTGGCGGCGCTGGTGCGGGAGGGAGAGGGAGACCACGGTGCCCGTGCGACCGGCGCGGGCCGTACGGCCGGCGCGGTGCAGGTAGTCCTTGTGGTCGCCGGCCGGGTCGACGTTCAGGACCAGGTCGATCCCGTCGACGTGAATGCCTCGCGCGGCCACGTCGGTGGCGACCAGGACGTTGACGTAACCGTCCTTGAAGTCCGCCAGCGTCCGGGTCCGGGCGCCCTGGGTCATGCCGCCGTGCAGCGCGTCGGCCTTCACACCGGCGTCGCGCAGCTGCTCGGCGACGCGGTCGGCGCCCAGCTGGGTACGGACGAAGATGATCGTGCGGCCCTTGCGGGAGGCGATCGCGGCCGTGACCGGCGCCTTGTCCTTGGGCTTCACGATGAGGATGTGGTGGGACATCGTCGTGACCGCGCCCTGCGCCGCGTCGACCTCGTGGCTGACCGGGGCGTTGAGGTAACGGTCGACGAGGGTCTTGATCTCGTTCTCCATCGTCGCGGAGAAGAGCATGCGCTGACCGCCGGCCGGGACCTGGTCCAGCAGCTCGGTGACCTCGGGCATGAAGCCCAGGTCGGACATCTGGTCGGCCTCGTCGAGGACGGCGATCTGCACGTTCTCGAGGGAGCAGGCACCGCGGTTGATGATGTCGCGGAGGCGGCCGGGGGTGGCGACCAGGATGTCGACGCCGCGCTCGAGGGCGTAGATCTGGTTGCCCATCGACGTACCGCCGCAGACGACCTTCATCTTCAGGCCGACGACGTCGCCGTACGGCTGCAGCGCGTCCGCGACCTGCATGGCGAGCTCACGGGTCGGCGTGAGGATGACGGCGCGCGGCTTGCGCTTCTCGGTGCGACCGCCGGCCAGCGTGGCCAGGGTCGGCAGACCGAAGGAGAGGGTCTTGCCGGAGCCGGTGCGGCCACGGCCGAGGATGTCCTTGCCGGCCAGGGCGTCCGGGATGGTCGCGGCCTGGATCGGGAAGGGGGTGGTCACGCCGTTCTGGGCGAGCTTGCGCACGACGCCCTCGGGGAGGCCGAGGTCCGCGAAGGTGATCTGCGGGGCCTCGGTCGTCGTCTCGGTCTCGGCGACGGCCTCGACGGTCGTCTCGACAGCCGTCTCGACGCTCTCGGCGTCGATGGGGTTCTCGCCGTTCTCGGGCACGACGACGTGATCAGTACTGGAAATGGACATGCGAATGCGAAACCTTCCGGAGTCTCGTCGGCACGCGCCCGTCAACTCCGTGTTTCGCAAACGACCGCCTCAATGCGGTCAGCCACGGCAAGGGAGAGTACGCGCCACACGGCGCGCTCTGCATTGGCGCCGGGCAAATGGGATCAAACGATCTGCCACCATACGCACCCTCCACCCCCCAAGGCAAATCCGACCCTATAACCGCAGGTCAGGAATAGTTTCCCACCTTGGAAACCATGGCCGTGACGGCCGTCGTGGTCATCAGGGCGCCGGCGATCCCGCCTCCGGCGCCGGTTCCCGCTGCACCAGCTGAGGCCCGGTCTCCTCGTGCGCCGACGACGACGGCTCCGCCACCGTCGGGTCCGGCGACACCGGCGGCTGCGGCGACGGCTCCTTGGTCGGCTCCGGCGGCGGAGTGGTCCTCGTCGGGCTCGGCTGCGCCCCGGTCGGCGACGGCTCCCCCGGCTTCACGGTCTGGCCCGGCCCGGCGTCCGCCGACGCGCCCGCGCTCGCGCCCCCCGACGGCGAGGCCGACGGGGACGCCGACTTCCCGTCCTTCCCCTCGTCGTCCTTGCCGTGCCCGTGCTCACCGCCGGCCGCCGCCCCGCCGTACCCGGCACCGCCGCCGGAGACGGCCTGTCCCCCGTCCGGCGCCGCACCGCCCCGCTGCCCCGCCGAGTGCGACGGCCTGGCCCGGCCTCCGTCGTCGCCCCCCACGCTCATGCAGCCGGCGGCGGCGGCCACGGCCATGACCGTCACGGCCAGGCGGACGGGTACGTACAAGGGGCGCACGGGAGCCACCTCCGGGTGGGCGAAGAAGTCAACGTGCCCAACTCCCGCCGCCCACAAGAAGACACGCGCCCGCCGGCCGTACCCGAGCGCGCCCCACCGGCCGCACCCGAGGACGTCCCGTCAGCCGTACCCGAGCGCGTGCAGCCGCGCGTCGTCGATGCCGAAGTGGTGGGCGATCTCATGCACCACCGTCACCTCGGTCTCCGCGACGACGTCCTCCCTCGTGTCGCACATCCTGAGCGTGGGCCCCCGGTAGATCGTGATCCGGTCCGGCAGCACGCCCGCGTACCACTCGCCGCGCTCCGTCAGCGGAGTCCCCTCGTACAGCCCGAGCAGCTCGGGGTCGTCGGCAGGCGGTTCGTCCTCGACGAACACCGCGACGTTGTCCATCAGCCGAGTCAGCTCCGGCGGAATCCGGTCGAGCGCCTCGGCGACCAGTTCCTCGAACTCCTCGCGCGTCATCTCCAGCACAGGGCCATTGTCCGGTACGACAGCCCCGCAAGCCCCGTCCGAGAGTCGCGCGCTCGTCCGCATACCCGCCCCTGGGCGTGGGCATACGGGACCAATGGTCCGCGTCCCCGTCGCCGCCCTGAACCGCATCCGCAGGGCGCCCCACGCCCTGTCCCGCCGCCGCCGAACCCGCCGCCCCCAGCCGGCCGTCGAGCTCGTCCCCCAGCCGCGCCCCTGGGCCCGTGCCCTCGGTCTGGTGACCGTGGTCCTCGCCGGGGCCTGGCTGGGACTGCTGATCGTCGGGAACGTGCGGGTCCCGGTGGGCCCGATGGACACCACCATGACCCTGCGCCCCTCCCTGACCGGGGGCACGAAGATCAACGTCTCCCCGCTGGGCGCGCTGAGCCTGGACAGCCACGTCGCGCCCGTCCGGCTGGACGTGAACGTCGACCAGCTCGACCCGGTCCGCTCCCAGGCCCTGGTCGACCACCCCGAGCGCATCACGGGCCTCCAGGACGAGGTCACCCGGGACGTGGAGCAGGGCACGCTCGACCTGGCCGTACGCTCCTGCGTCGCCGTGGTCTCCGGCGCCACCGCCCTCGGTCTCGCGGTCTACCGCCGCCCCCGCCGCGCCCTCGCGGCCGGCGGACTGGCCCTGGCCCTGCTCGCGGCCTGCGGCGGAACGGCGTACGCCACCTGGAACCCGAAGTCGGTCCTGGAACCGAGGTTCTCGGGCCTGCTGTCCTCCGCGCCCTCCCTGGTGGGCAACGCGCGCAGCATCGTCACCGAGTTCGACGTCTACCAGCAGGAGCTGGCACGCCTGGTGACGAACGTGACGAAGCTGTACGACGTCACGTCCACGCTGCCCACCTACTCGCCGGACCCGAGCACCATCCGCGTCCTGCACGTCTCGGACATCCACCTCAACCCGGCGAGCTGGAAGATCATCGCCTCGCTGGTGGAGCAGTACAAGGTGAACGTGATCGTCGACTCCGGCGACACCATGGACCACGGCACGGCGGCGGAGAACGGCTTCCTGGACCCGATCGCGGACCTCGGCGCCCCCTACGTGTGGGTCCGAGGCAACCACGACTCCCTCCTCACCCAGCGCTACCTGGAGCGGATGAAGAACGTGCACGTCCTCGACGAGGGCCACGCGGAGACCGTCGCGGGCCTGCGCTTCGCGGGCATCGGCGACCCGCAGTTCACGCCGGACCGCTCGACGCAGCCGAGCGGCGGCGCGGCGGAGGAGCTGGCGGGCGCCCGCCTGGCCTCGGCCCTGCGCGACCAGAAGGCCGCGGGCGCCCCGGTCGACGTGGCCATCGCCCACGAGCCCTCCGCCGCCCGCGGGACGGACGGCGAGGTGCCCCTCGTCCTGGCCGGCCATCTGCACCACGAGGGGACGGAGGTCATGAAGTACGGCACCCGGCTCCGGGTGGAGGGCTCGACGGGCGGCAGCGGACTGCGGGCCGTGGAAGGCAAGTACCCCGACCCGATCGAGGCATCGATCCTCTACTTCGACCGCGACTCCCGGCGCCTCCAGGCCTGGGACGAGATCGAACTGGGCGGCCTGGGCCTGACAACGGCCGAGGTCAGCCGCCATCTCCCGAAGGAGAACCAGCCGGGAGCCCCCCAGTCCCCCACTTCCTCCACCAGTGCCCCGTAAACCGTTTTGGCGATACCTCCCGCCATCCCATATGCTTCTCACGTCCCCGACGCGCTGAGAAGCGCCCAGGCGGGCCGATAGCCCTCATCGTCTAGCGGCCTAGGACGCCGCCCTTTCAAGGCGGTAGCACGGGTTCGAATCCCGTTGGGGGCACGCAGTATGGTGTGCGACACTTACGTTCGCTGGTTCGCACACAACAGCATGGTCCTGTGGAGCAGTTTGGAGTGCTCGCCACCCTGTCAAGGTGGAGGCCGCGGGTTCAAATCCCGTCAGGACCGCTGAGGTTTCCTCGGAAGCCTCGTGGCTGGGTAGCTCAGTTGGTACGAGCGATCGCCTGAAAAGCGATAGGTCGCCGGTTCGACCCCGGCCCCAGCCACAAGCCAAGGGCCCTGTCCATATGGACGGGGCCCTTGTCGTGCACTCCCTCCGTACTTCCGGCGCGGCGCGACCTCCGATCTGCGCCACCCCTGACCTGCGCCACGCGCCGGAGGCAATAAGTGTTCGCCACGGATTTCCCCGGGATGAGATCCTGGATCGCGTATGTCTACGCACCCTGCCCCCGCCCTCGGCGCCCTCGCCCCCCGCCTGACCGAGCTGACCCTGCGCGACGCGCACCGGCTCGGGCGCAGGCTCGAGGGTGCGCGCAAGATCCGTAAGCCGGAGGCCCGCGCCGCCGTCCTCGCCGAGATCGAGGCGGAGGTCGCGAAGGCCGAGGGCCGGATGGGTGAGCGGCGCGCCCGCGTGCCGGCCGTCACCTACCCCGAGCAGCTGCCGGTCAGCCAGAAGAAGGACGAGATCGCGGCCGCCATCCGTGATCACCAGGTCGTCATCGTCGCCGGCGAGACCGGGTCCGGAAAGACCACGCAGATCCCCAAGATCTGCATGGAGCTGGGGCGTGGCGTGCGCGGCATGATCGGGCACACCCAGCCCCGCCGGATCGCCGCCCGTACCGTCGCCGAGCGGGTCGCCGAGGAGCTGCGGACCCCCCTCGGGGAAGCCGTCGGCTGGAAGGTGCGGTTCACCGACCAGGTGAACCCGGACGCCACCTTCGTCAAGCTCATGACGGACGGCATCCTGCTCGCCGAGATCCAGACCGACCGCGAGCTGCGCGCCTACGACACGATCATCATCGACGAGGCCCACGAGCGGTCCCTCAACATCGACTTCCTGCTCGGCTACCTCGCCCAGCTGCTGCCCAAGCGCCCCGACCTCAAGGTCGTCATCACCTCGGCGACCATCGACCCCGAGCGCTTCTCCCGGCACTTCGGCGACGCCCCGATCGTCGAGGTCAGCGGGCGCACCTATCCCGTCGAGGTGCGCTACCGCCCCCTCCTGGAGGAGGACGGCGACGACTCCGACCGCGACCAGATCACCGCGATCTGCGATGCCGTCGAGGAGCTCCAGGCAGAAGGCAAGGGCGACATCCTCGTCTTCCTCTCCGGAGAGCGGGAGATCCGGGACACGGCCGACGCGCTCGTGAAGAAGAACTACCGCTTCACCGAGGTCCTCCCCCTCTACGCCCGGCTCTCCCACGCCGAGCAGCACCGCGTCTTCCAGCCCCACACCGGCCGCAGGATCGTTCTGGCGACCAACGTCGCGGAGACCTCGCTGACCGTCCCGGGCATCAAGTACGTCATCGACCCGGGCTTCGCCCGTATCTCCCGGTACAGCCACCGCACCAAGGTCCAGCGGCTCCCCATCGAGCCGGTCTCCCAGGCCAGCGCCAACCAGCGCAAGGGCCGCTGCGGTCGTACGTCCGACGGCATCTGCATCCGCCTGTACTCCGAGGACGACTTCGTCACCCGGCCGGAGTTCACGGACGCGGAGATCCTCCGTACGAACCTCGCCTCCGTCATCCTCCAGATGACCGCGGCCGGCCTCGGCGACATCGAGAAGTTCCCCTTCATCGACCCGCCGGACCACCGCAACATCCGCGACGGTGTGCAGCTGCTGCAGGAACTGGGTGCCCTCGACCCGGCTCAGAAGGATGTACGCAAGCGGCTCACGGACACCGGCCGCAAGCTCGCCCAGCTGCCTGTCGACCCCCGCCTGGCCCGCATGGTCCTGGAGGCCGACAAGAACGGCTGCGTCCGCGAGGTCATGGTGATAGCGGCCGCGCTCTCCATCCAGGACCCGCGCGAGCGCCCCGCCGACAAGCAGACCCAGGCCGACCAGCAGCACGCCCGCTTCAAGGACGAGACGAGCGACTTCCTCGCCTTCCTCAACCTCTGGCGCTACATCCGCGAGCAGCAGAAGGAGAGGGGTTCCTCCGCCTTCCGCCGGATGTGCAAGCAGGAGTACCTGAACTTCCTGCGCATCCGCGAGTGGCAGGACATCTACACGCAGCTCCGCACGGTCGCCAAGCAGATGGGGATTCATCCCAACGAGGACGACGCCCCCGAGCAGAGCGTGCACGTCTCGCTCCTCGCCGGCCTCCTCTCCCACATCGGGATGAAGGACGTGAAGGAGGCCGGAGGGGAGAGCGGGAGGAACACGGCGAAGAACGAGTACCTGGGCGCCCGCAGCGCCAAGTTCGCGATCTTCCCCGGCTCGGCCCTCTTCAAGAAGCCCCCGCGTTTCGTGATGTCGGCGGAACTGGTGGAGACGAGCCGCCTCTGGGCCCGCGTCAACGCGAAGATCGAGCCGGAGTGGATCGAGCCGCTCGCCGAGCACCTCCTCAAGCGCACGTACAGCGAGCCGCACTGGGAGAAGGACCAGGCGGCCGTGATGGCGTACGAGAAGGTCACGCTGTACGGCGTGCCGATCATCGCCCAGCGGAAGGTCAACTACGGGCGGATCGACCCGGAGACGTCCCGCGAACTTTTCATTCGCAACGCCCTCGTCGAGGGCGACTGGCGCACGCACCACAAGTTCTTCGCCGACAACCGCAAGCTCCTGACCGAGGTCGAGGAGCTGGAGCACCGCGCCCGGCGCCGGGACATCCTGGTCGACGACGACACCCTCTTCGACTTCTACGACCAGCGGGTGCCCGAACACGTCGTGTCGGGCGCCCACTTCGACTCCTGGTGGAAGCACAAGCGGCACGAGCAGCCCGACTTCCTCGACTTCGAGCGGGAGATGCTCATCCGGGAGTCGGCGGAGGCGGTCACCAAGGCCGACTATCCGGACTCCTGGCGGCAGGGGCCGCTGAAGTTCCGCGTCACCTACCAGTTCGAGCCGGGCGCGGACGCCGACGGTGTGACCGTGCACATCCCGCTCCAGGTCCTCAACCAGGTCACGGACGAGGGCTTCGACTGGCAGATCCCGGGCCTGCGCGAGGAGGTGGTGACGGAGCTCATCCGTTCCCTCCCCAAGCCGATCCGCCGCAACTACGTGCCCGCGCCGAACTACGCGAAGGCGTTCCTGGAGCGGGCGGTGCCGTTGCAGGAGCCGCTCACCACCACCATGGCCCGTGAGCTGAAGCGCATGGTCGGCGTCCCCTTCGAGGCCGACGACTTCGACTGGGCCAGGGTCCCCGACCACCTGAAGATCACCTTCCGGATCGTCGACGAGCGGCGCCGCAAGCTGGCCGAGGACAAGGCTCTGGAACCCCTGAAGCTCCGGCTCAAGCCGAAGGCCCGCCAGGCCCTCTCCCAGGCCGCGGCAGCCACCGCCGAGCGCCAGGGCGGCGAAGCCATTGAACGGACGGGCCTGACCGACTGGACCATCGGCGCGCTCACCCGCGTCTTCGAGACCCGCCGCGCCGGCCAGCCGGTGAAGGCGTACCCGGCGCTGGTCGACGACGGCGACACGGTTTCCGTACGCCTCTTCGACACGGAGGCGGAACAGGCCGAAGCCATGTGGAAGGGCACGCGGCGCCTGATCCTCCGCAACATCCCGGTGAACCCGGCGAAGTTCGCGTCCGAGAAGCTGACGAACGCCCAGAAGCTCGCCCTGTCCGCGAACCCGCACGGCTCGATCCAGGCGCTGTTCGACGACTGCGCGATGGCCGCGGCGGACAAGCTGATCGGCGACTTCGGGGGGCCGGCGTGGGACGAGGAGTCGCACCGGAAGCTGTACGACAAGGTCCGCGCGGAGATCGTCGACACGACGGTCCGTACGGTCGGACAGGTGCAGCAGGTGCTGGCCGCCTGGCAGGCCTGTGAGCGCCGTCTGAAGGGCGTACGCAGCCCCGTCCTCCTGGCAAACCTCCAGGACGTACGCAAGCAGCTGGACGCCCTCGTGAAGCCCGGTTTCGTCACGGCGGCCGGGTTGCGGCGCCTGCCCGACCTGATGCGCTATCTGGTGGCCGTCGATCGCCGCCTCCAGCAGATGCCGACCAACGTCCAGCGGGACACGACCCGCATGGAGAAAGTCCACGAGATGCAGGACGAGTACGCGTGGCTGCTGGAGCAGATGCCCCAGGGCCGCCCGGTGCCCTCCTCGGTCCTCGACATCCGCTGGATGATCGAGGAGCTCCGGGTCAGCTACTTCGCCCACGCGCTGGGCACGGCGTACCCCGTCTCCGACAAGCGGATCGTGAAGGCGATCGACGCGGCGGTGCCGTAACGGCGTACACACTCTGGGTGAGTTCGACCAGGGGCTCACCCTCCTGTACAGTTTCTTCTCGCAGCGCAACGCAGGAAAAGCGCCGCGAAACCTGGTCCTGTGGAGCAGTTTGGAGTGCTCGCCACCCTGTCAAGGTGGAGGCCGCGGGTTCAAATCCCGTCAGGACCGCACAGATCGACTGAGGCCCGCGCCCATCATGGGAAGCGGGCCTCAGTCATTCCCGCCAGGACTCCCCTCCCCGGACAAGACGGAGGCCGCGCCCGCGGCGCAGCCGCAATCAGGCACGGCACATCCCGTCAGGACCGCACAGATCGACCGAGGCCCGCGCCCGTCACGGGAAGGCGGCCTCGGTCATTCCTGTGTCCCTGTCAGGACCGCATGGGGCAAGAGCGCCCCGGCCTTCGGAGCCGGGCCCGCCCGCACGCGTCCACGCCTCGCCTTCTGTCGACCGCACAGGCCCCCGGCACCCACGCCGTCTTGACGCCGTCACATCCGCCCAGTACCCAGAGAGCAGGTCCCTTCCCCGCACGGCCCCGGAGGTGGCGTATGGCGGCGTCGGCCAGGCATGAGACGCGGGCGTTGCTCCGTGCGCATCTGGCGGCCGCGTCGTCCTACCGGCATCTGACGCGCCACTGCCCGGTCTGTCACCGCCTGCTGCGGCTGGCGATGGACGCGGCTCCCCGAGGCACGGAAGGTGCCCCGGAGGCCGTCGAGGACGAACGCGCCGCCACGGCATGACCGGCGCAGCCGCGCCTCTTTTAGCGCACATGAGCCAGAGGCAACAAGGAGTTCGGCGTGTGACGGGTGTCACCGCATGAGTTTTTGAAAGCGCGGTACTTAACCGGCTCCTACAACTAGTCAATTTAATATGTGCAATTGCACCGGTGTCGGCACCCGCACACAGGAGATCCGACACGCCTCCCCAGACTCCGACAAGGCCGCTCACAGGCCGACCGCCGGCACATGGTCGGGGCACCGACCGGGCACCACCGGTTCACATCGGTACACCGTCAGGGCCACGCCGGGGCACCCGCCAGGGCGACGCCAGGGCGGGTGCGGGCACAAAAAAAGATCGCGCTGGACCCGGCGGAGTCCAGCGCGATCCACGACGCACCCTGTTCAGTTGCCTGACCGCTTGGGCGGGGGGCCTGTTGGGGCAGGACCCGCGTCGCTTGGAGCTGTGATGTCGGGCGCCTCGGCGGGTTGGGGGGCCTGCCGGTTTGCCCGGTATTCAGTTGTTCAGGCTGTTCAGGCCTCGCTGCGCTGCTGCGGGATGCCCGCGAGCAGCGCGCGGACCTCAGCCTCGCGGTAACGGCGGTGTCCGCCGAGCGTGCGGATGGACGTGAGCTTGCCGGCCTTCGCCCACCGCGTGACCGTCTTGGGGTCGACGCGGAACATGGTGGCGACCTCAGCCGGGGTCAGCAGCGGCTCGGCATCAGGGGTGCGAGCGGTCATGAGCGGCCTCCTCGGGAGAACCGAACCTTCTCGGTTCTTTCCTCTAAATTCTGCACCTTGACCCGCGTTGCCCGAAATGGCGGACGCGAGTCGAGTCGGTTATAGGACGAACGGCTTGTCCTCGGCACTACAACTACACCATCTGTCCAGCCGCGTCGGCCAAACCGATGGAATTGCCCTCCCAGGTGTTCATCAGCGACGGAAGCCGATGGACCATGCCATAGCGGACAGTCACGCCACTGTGACGATCAGTCACAGTGGCGATCAGGAGTCACCAGACCCCCTAAAGCACGCAATACCGAGAATCCGCCCACAGTGGAGCACAGTTGGACAGACGGAGCCCTCCCCGGACTCCTTGTCCTATTTTGGCACGAGGGGGGGCAAGGGATGCAAGAGACGGGTACGTGCGATCTGTCACGCTTGATACGAAAGCCCGGATCGGGACCTACGTCCCGTCAGTTCCTCGAAGTCCGGTAGACCGTACGTCGTTCGAAGCGCTCTCGGATCGTGACGTACGTCACCCCCGTAACGCCTGTCACCTCGTCAGTTCGCCGAACGCCGGTCCCGTACCGACCGCCACCGCTCCACGAGCCGGACGTACGCCTCGCCCGCCGCGGCCCCGTCGCCACGCCGCAGCGCCTCGATCCCCTCGGCCACGTCCGCCGCCGAGTGGTCGTCCTCCAGCTCGCCGGCCGGCAGGACGTGCACCAGGCCGCCGTAGTCCAGCTCCACCAGCGAGCGCGGATGGAACTCCTCCAGCCAGCGCCCCACGTCCACCAGCCCGTCGATGAGCGGCCCCTCGTCCATGGCGCCCCTGAGGGTGCGCAGCCCACGCGCCACCCGGCGCCGCGCCTGCACCATCGGCGTGCGGTATCGCAGCACGGGCGGCTCGTCCTCGGCGGCGCCGGCTCCCTTGTCGTACTCCCGCTCCTCGTCGGAGACGAGCACGAACCAGCTCAGCGGCACCTGCCAGGTCGCCGTGCGGATCCAGGGGCGGGCGTCCGGGTTGCGGGCGAGCCAGCGCTCGTAGTCCTGGGCGGCCTGCCCGCGCACGAGCGGCGGGAGCACGGCGTCCAGCACCGTCCTCGGCAGCTCCTCGGGCAGCTCCTCCAGCGCCTGCCAGCCGCGCAGCCGGGTGCGCCAGGGGCAGACGCAGAGCACCCCCTCCACGTCGAGCACGAACCCGTCCCCGCTCTCGTGCACCGGCACCGGGACCGGCGGGGTGGGCAGCAGGTCGGCCAGCGAGCGGCGCAGCTCGTCCTGGTAGGAGGGTTGCTCCGCACGCCGGGCGTAGCGCGCCCAGTGGCTTCGCTCCGGTTCCGGGAAGGCGGCCAGCGGTTCGTAGACGCGTAGATAGGTCGCGTACGGGACGATCACCGAGGACACCTTGGGCACGCCTGCTCCATCCCCCACGGACCGACCGGGAAACCTGCGGAACTCGCGCACGAACACGCGGGAAAACTATGCAAATGGTCGCACGGCCGTACTCCGGGGGTAGGTGATCCTCAGCACTGCGCGGTCGGCGGGCACGGGCAGGCTCTACCCTCATGCCACAGCGCCCGCCACCTGTACGGGAGCTGGTCTCCGACCGCCGCTACTTACCCAGGAGTCACCACAGTGACCGATGTAACCGGCGCGCATGCTGATGTACTGCACACCCTGTTCCACTCGGACCAGGGGGGTCATGAGCAAGTCGTGCTCTGCCAGGACCGCGCCACCGGCCTCAAGGCCGTCATCGCCATCCACTCCACCGCCCTGGGCCCCGCCCTCGGTGGTACGCGCTTCTACCCGTACGCGACCGAGGCGGAGGCCGTCGCCGACGCCCTGAACCTCGCGCGCGGGATGTCGTACAAGAACGCCATGGCCGGCCTGGACCACGGCGGCGGCAAGGCCGTGATCATCGGTGACCCCGACAGGATCAAGACGGAGGAGCTGCTCCTCGCCTACGGCCGTTTCGTCGCCTCGCTCGGCGGCCGGTACGTCACCGCCTGCGACGTCGGTACGTACGTCGCCGACATGGACGTCATCGCGCGCGAGTGCCGCTGGACCACCGGGCGCTCGCCCGAGAAGGGCGGCGCCGGCGACTCGTCCGTCCTCACCGCCTTCGGGGTCTACCAGGGCATGCGGGCCTCCGCCCAGCACCTGTGGGGCGACCCCTCGCTGCGCGGCCGCACGGTCGGCATCGCGGGCGTCGGCAAGGTCGGGCACCACCTGGTGGAGCACCTGCGGGCGGAGGGCGCCCAGGTCGTGATCACGGACGTGCGCGCGGACGCCGTACGGCGGATCCTCGACAGGCACCCGGAGGGTGTGTCCGCCGTGGCCGACACCGACGCGCTGATCCGGGTCGAGGGCCTCGACATCTACGCCCCCTGCGCGCTCGGCGGGGCGCTGAACGACGCCACCGTGCCGGCGCTGACCGCCAGGATCGTCTGTGGCGCGGCCAACAACCAGCTCGCCCACCCGGGTGTGGAGAAGGACCTCGCCGATCGCGGGATCCTCTACGCGCCGGACTATGTGGTGAACGCCGGCGGGGTCATCCAGGTCGCCGACGAGCTGCACGGTTTTGACTTCGAGCGGTGCAAGGCGAAGGCCGCGAAGATCTTCGACACCACGCTGGCCATCTTCGCACGTGCGAAGGCGGACGGGATTCCGCCGGCCGCCGCGGCCGACCGGATCGCCGAGCAGCGGATGGCGGAGGGCCGTACAGCACACTGATCGGGGGCGCACCGAGCGTGCGCTCGCGGGTTCGAGCGGTACCCGTCGGCGGGAACTTGGAGAGAACTCTCACGTCCACCGGCGGGTCGTGCTCGGATAAGTGGTTAAAATCGCCACTGACCAGCGAGGACAGGGCGCCTCGAAGGTCCTGCGCACACGCGCGTCCTGCGGGCGACGTACCGTATGGGCGCGGGCTCAGGTACCGTGGAAGCCCTACGGACCGGCCTCTCTGCGGAGAGTCCGTTCCGGATCATGAACGCGTGTCAGACTCTGGGGCCGTCGAGCCCCGTCACCGAGGGGGTCGAGCCATGGGGCGCGGCCGGGCCAAGGCCAAGCAGACGAAGGTCGCCCGCCAGCTGAAGTACAACAGCGGTGGGACTGACCTGTCGCGTCTGGCCAGCGAGCTGGGCGCATCGACTTCGAGCCAGCCGCCGAACGGCGAGCCGTTCGAGGACGACGACGAAGAAGACGACCCGTACGCGCAGTACGCGGATCTGTACAACGACGACGATGAGGACGAGGACGACGAGTCCGGTCCCTCGTCGCAACAACGTCGCGGCGCTTGACGCAGCAGCGCCTCCTGCAGTTTCCGCGACTCTCGTAGCAACTGCACCTCACCCGGTCCGGGGCATCAGCACCGGACCGGGTTTCGTGCTGTCGTGTCTGAGACCGGCGTGCCTGACACGGTCGCGTCTGGGACCGTCATATCCGAGACCGGCGCGGCTGGGCTGCCGCGGGTCCAGGGCGGCCGTCTCTCGGACTGCCATGCCCCGGACCGCCGTGCCTCGGACCGCCATGTCCCGGACCGCCGTGCCTCGGACCGCCATGTCCCGGACCGCCGTGTCTCAGGCGGCGTAGTCGCCGACCAGCTCGGCGCCCGTCGCGTGGTCGCCCCGGTCCGTGATCTCACCGGCGACCCAGGCCTCGACCCCGCGGTCGGCCAGCGTCGCCAGGGCCACGTCGGCAGACTCCTCCGGCACGATCGCGATCATGCCGACGCCCATGTTCAGGGTCTTCTCCAGCTCCAGACGCTCGACGTTGCCGGTCTTCCCGACGAGGTCGAAGATCGGCGCCGGGGTCCAGGTCGAGCGGTCGACGATCGCGTGCAGGCCGTCCGGGATGACGCGGGCCAGGTTGGCGGCCAGTCCGCCGCCGGTGATGTGCGAGAAGGCGTGCACATCGGCGGTGCGGGTCAGGGCCAGGCAGTCCAGCGAGTAGATCTTGGTGGGCTCCAGGAGCTCCTCGCCCAGCGTGCGGCCGAGCTCCTCGATCCGCGCGTCCAGCGACAGGCCCGCCTGGTTCAGCAGGACGTGCCGGACGAGGGAGTACCCGTTCGAGTGAAGCCCGGACGCCGCCATGGCGATCACGGCGTCACCCTCGCGGATGCGATCCGCGCCGAGCAGCCGGTCGGCCTCCACAACGCCCGTACCGGCGCCGGCGACGTCGAAGTCGTCCGCACCCAGCAGGCCCGGGTGTTCGGCCGTCTCACCGCCCACCAGGGCGCATCCGGCCAGCACACAGCCCTCGGCGATGCCCTTGACGATGGCGGCGACACGCTCGGGGTGGACCTTGCCGACACAGATGTAGTCGGTCATGAACAGCGGCTCGGCGCCGCACACGACGATGTCGTCCATGACCATCGCGACCAGGTCGTGGCCGATGGTGTCGTACACGCCCAGCTGCCGGGCGATGTCGACCTTCGTGCCGACGCCGTCCGTGGCGGAGGCGAGCAGCGGACGCTCGTAGCGCTTGAGTGCGGAGGCGTCGAAGAGGCCGGCGAAGCCGCCGATGCCACCGAGGACCTCGGGACGCTGGGCCTTCTTCACCCACTCCTTCATCAGCTCTACGGCGCGGTCGCCCGCTTCGATGTCGACGCCCGCGGCTGCGTAGCTGGCACCAGTTGTCTCAGACATGACGGTGAGAACTTTCGTGTCGTACGGCAGGTATGACGAGCTCTACGGGCGACGGATCGCGTCGGTCGCGGCCGTGGCGGCCGGTCCGGCGGCCAGCTCGGTCTCCAGGAGCTGCTTGCCGAGCAGTTCGGGGTCCGGGAGCTCCATCGGGTACTCACCGTCGAAGCAGGCGCGGCAGAGGTTCGGCTTGGCGATGGTGGTCGCCTCGATCATGCCGCCGATGGAGATGTACGCCAGGGAGTCCGCGCCCAGCGAGGTGCCGATCTCTTCGATGGTCATGCCGTTGGCGATGAGCTCGGCGCGGGTCGCGAAGTCGATGCCGAAGAAGCAGGGCCACTTCACGGGCGGGGACGAGATCCGGATGTGGACCTCCGCCGCGCCCGCCTCGCGGAGCATGCGGACCAGGGCGCGCTGGGTGTTGCCGCGCACGATCGAGTCGTCGACGACGACCAGACGCTTGCCCTTGATGACTTCCTTGAGGGGGTTCAGCTTCAGGCGGATGCCGAGCTGTCGGATGGTCTGCGAGGGCTGGATGAAGGTCCGGCCGACGTACGCGTTCTTGACCAGGCCGGCGCCGAAGGGGATGCCGGAGGCCTCCGCGTAGCCGATCGCGGCCGGCGTGCCTGACTCCGGGGTCGCTATGACGAGGTCCGCCTCGGCCGGGGCTTCCTTCGCCAGCCGGCGGCCCATCTCGACCCGGGAGAGGTACACGTTGCGGCCCGCGATGTCGGTGTCCGGGCGGGCCAGGTACACGTACTCGAAGACGCATCCCTTGGGCTTCGCTTCCGCGAACCGGGAGGTGCGCAGGCCGTTCTCGTCGATCGCCACGAACTCGCCCGGCTCGATCTCGCGGACGTACGCGGCGCCGCAGATGTCGAGGGCGGCGGACTCGGAGGCGACGACCCAGCCGCGCTCCAGGCGGCCGAGGACCAGCGGGCGGATGCCCTGCGGGTCACGGGCGGCGTAGAGGGTGTGCTCGTCCATGAAGACGAGGCTGAAGGCGCCCTTGACCTGCGGGAGGACCGCGTGGGCGGCCTCCTCGATGGTCAGCGGCTTGCCGTCGGCGTCGACCTGGGCCGCGAGGAGCGCGGTGAGCAGGTCGGTGTCGTTGGTGGCGGCCACACGGGTGGAGCGGCCGTTGGTGTCCTTGGGCAGGTCGGCGACCATTTCGGCGAGCTGCGCCGTGTTCACCAGGTTGCCGTTGTGACCGAGCGCGATGGAGCCGTGCGCGGTGGCGCGGAACGTCGGCTGGGCGTTCTCCCACACGGAGGCGCCGGTGGTCGAGTAGCGGGCGTGTCCGACCGCGATATGACCCTGGAGCGAACCGAGCGAGGTTTCGTCGAAGACCTGGGAGACGAGGCCCATGTCCTTGAAGACGAGGATCTGGGAGCCGTTGCTGACCGCGATTCCCGCGGATTCCTGACCCCGATGCTGGAGGGCGTAGAGCCCGAAGTAAGTGAGCTTGGCGACCTCTTCGCCGGGAGCCCAGACACCGAAGACGCCGCAAGCGTCCTGGGGGCCTTTCTCACCGGGGAGCAGATCATGACTGAGTCGACCGTCACCACGTGGCACGCCACCGAGTGTAGGCGAGATCGACCACTGGTCCGAATTGGGGATACCCGGCGGTAATGGATCACTCGTCCTGGACCCCTTGTAGGGTCTCGCCGTTTTCGCTGGTCAGCGCGGGTATACGGTGGTCCGGCCGGTGGCCGACCGGACCATCCCGGAGCCTCGGCGGCGTCCGTTCCGTGTGCATGAGTGAGGCGTCGCACATCTTCGGGTGGTGGACCGGGCCGGTTACCGCTACGCCATCAACGGCAGTAGTCCCCCGAGGTCCGCCCGCTCACCGCTCGCGCTGACCCTCGCCTCGTCCACCGCGTCCTTCCACTCCGCCCGCCCGGTCGCCAGCCGGATCCAGGTCAGCGGGTCGGTCTCGACGACGCTGGGCGGGGTGCCGCGGGTGTGCCGGGGCCCCTCGACGCACTGCACGACGGCGTACGGCGGGATCCGCACCTCCGTGGAGCCGCCGGGTGCCCGCACGGCGAGCGCGTCGGCGAGGAGGCGGGTGCAGGCGGCGAGGGCCTGGCGGTCGTAGGGGATGTCGAGGCCCGGCACGGCGGCGTTCAGGTCGTCGGTGTGGACGATGAGCTCGACGGTGCGGGTGACGACGTAGTCGGCCAGCGGCATGGCGCCGACGTTGGTGGCGAGCAGTCGGGTGCCGGGGTGAGCGTCGAGGTGCTCGGTGACGCGCCGCTCGATGTCGGCGAGGAACATGTCGAGGTCGGGGTTCCGCTCGGCGAGCAGGTGGGCCATGGCGTCGATGCCACCGGAGTTCGCGGAGGTCGCGAACGGCCAGTCGAGGACCGTGGCGTCCTGCTTCACCGGCTCCGGCTTGTCGAGGAACCGGCCGACGGCCATGAGCGCCATCCCGATGTGCGCGACCAGTTCCCGTACGGTCCACTCCCCGAGCCGGGTGGGGAGCACGAGCTGTTCGGGGGTGAGGGTGCGGACGGCTTCCCGTACGTTCCCGAACTGGGCGAGGACCGCCGTACGGGTCTTGGCGGGATCGTAGGTCCGGGTGCGCTTCTTTGCCGGGGACATGGCGTGAGCGTAGTGCGGCAGCACGCCTCGCGGGCGTAGTCGCTCAGGCCGCTCTCCACCAACGCGAAGGCACGCTCGGCGAGTCGGGGTGCGCCGGCGGCGATGGCGTCGAGGGGTTCACCGGCCTCGAGGCGGCGGTTGTGCTCCTCGATCAGGGCGTTGCGGGCGGCGCTCAGCGTGGATGCGGCGATCAGTGCGGGCGCGGTGTCGGAGGCGTACGTCGCCGCCATGGACACCGTGTTCCTGTGCGGGGCCGCGCTGATGGCGCTGTGCCTGGTCCTGGCGCTGCGGCTGCCCAAGCCGAGGCCCTCGGCGGACGTGGACCCGGCGCCGGAGGAGGAGCCGGTGCCGGTGTGAACGGCACGCCGAAGGCCCCGCCCGTGGGAACGGGCGGGGCCTTCGGCGTCGTACGGCTTCTTACGCGAGCAGCGCCGGGATCGTGCCCTCGTGGGCCTCGCGCAGCTCCTCCAGGGACAGTGCGAACTCGCCCTGCACGTCCACCGCGTCCCCGTCGACGACGCCGATGCGGGCGACGGGCAGACCGCGCGCCCCGCACATGTCGTTGAAGCGGACCTCCTCCGAACGCGGAACGGCGACGACCGCACGGCCCGCCGACTCCGAGAAGAGGAAGGTGAAGGCGTCGAGCCCGTCCGGTACGACCAGACGCGCGCCCTTGCCGCCGAGCAGCGCCGACTCGACCACGGCCTGGATCAGACCGCCGTCGGACAGGTCGTGCGCGGAGTCGATCATGCCGTCGCGGGAGGCGGAGATCAGGATCTCGCCGAGCAGCCGCTCCCGCTCCAGGTCGACCTTGGGCGGCAGCCCGCCCAGGTGGTCGTGGACCACCTGCGACCAGGCCGACCCGCCGAACTCCTCGCGGGTGTCGCCGAGGAGGTAGAGCAGCTGGCCCTCCTCCTGGAAGGCGACGGGCGTGCGGCGGGCGACGTCGTCGATGACGCCCAGCACGGCCACGACCGGCGTGGGGTGGATGGCCGCCTCGCCCGTCTGGTTGTAGAGCGAGACGTTGCCGCCGGTCACCGGGGTGCCCAGCTGCTGGCAGGCGTCGGCGAGGCCGCGGATGGCCTCCGCGAACTGCCACATGACGGCCGGGTCCTCGGGCGAGCCGAAGTTCAGGCAGTCGGAGACCGCAAGCGGCTTGGCGCCGGTGGTGGCGACGTTGCGGTACGCCTCCGAGAGGGCCAGCTGCGCGCCCGCGTACGGGTCGAGCTTCGCGTACCGGCCGTTGCCGTCGGTCGCGATGGCGACGCCGAGCCCGCTCTCCTCGTCGATGCGGATCATTCCGGAGTCCTCGGGCTGGGCGAGAACCGTGTTGCCCTGCACGAAGTGGTCGTACTGGGAGGTGATCCACTTCTTGGATGCCTGGTTCGGGGAGGAGACCAGCTTCAGGACCTGGTCCTTCAGCTCCTCACTCGTCGCCGGCCGGGGCAGCTTGTTCGCGTCGTCGGCCTGGAGCTCGTCCTGCCAGGACGGGCGGGCGTACGGACGCTCGTAGACCGGGCCCTCGTGGGCGACCGTGCGCGGGTCGACGTCGACGATCTTGCCGCCGTGCCAGTAGATCTCGAGGCGGTCGCCGTCGGTCACCTCACCGATGACGGTGGCGATGACGTCCCACTTCTCGCAGATCTCGAGGAACCGGTCGACCTTCTCCGGCTCGACGACCGCGCACATCCGTTCCTGCGACTCGCTCATGAGGATTTCCTCGGGCGAGAGCGTGGAGTCACGCAGCGGTACGTCGTCCAGGGTCACGCGCATACCGCCGGAGCCGTTGGAGGCGAGCTCGGACGTGGCGCAGGACAGGCCCGCCGCGCCGAGGTCCTGGATGCCGACGACCAGCTTCTCCTTGAAGGCCTCCAGGGTGCACTCGATGAGGAGCTTCTCCTGGAAGGGGTCACCGACCTGCACGGCGGGACGCTTCGACGGCTTGGCGTCGTCGAAGGTCTCGGAGGCGAGGATCGAGGCGCCGCCGATGCCGTCGCCGCCCGTGCGGGCCCCGTACAGGATGACCTTGTTGCCGGTGCCGGACGCCTTCGCGAGGTGGATGTCCTCGTGCCGCATGACGCCGATGGCACCGGCGTTGACCAGCGGGTTGCCCTGGTAGCAGGAGTCGAAGACGACCTCGCCGCCGATGTTCGGCAGGCCGAGGCAGTTGCCGTAGCCGCCGATGCCGGCGACGACACCGGGCAGGACGCGCTTGGTGTCGGGGTGATCGGCCGCGCCGAAGCGGAGCGGGTCGACGACCGCGACCGGGCGCGCGCCCATCGCGATGATGTCGCGCACGATGCCGCCGACGCCGGTCGCGGCGCCCTGGTAGGGCTCGACATACGACGGGTGGTTGTGCGACTCGACCTTGAAGGTGACCGCGTAACCCTGGCCGACGTCGACGACACCGGCGTTCTCGCCGATGCCGACGAGGAGGGCGTCGGACTCGGGGGCCTTCTCGCCGAACTGGCGGAGGTGGACCTTGGAGGACTTGTAGCTGCAGTGCTCGGACCACATGACCGAGTACATGGCGAGCTCGGCACCGGTGGGCCGGCGGCCGAGGATCTCCACGACCCGCTCGTACTCGTCCTTCTTCAGGCCGAGCTCGGCCCAGGGCAGCTCGACGTCGGGGGTCGCGGCCGCGTGCTCGACCGTGTCCAGAGGCGTCCGGCTCATGCGTTGACCAGCTTCTTGAGGATCGAGGTGAAGAACGGGAGGCCGTCGGTGCGGCCGGAACCGATCAGCGGCTCGACGGCGTGCTCGGGGTGCGGCATGAGGCCGACGACGTTCCCGGCCTCGTTGGTGATGCCGGCGATGTCCCGCAGCGAGCCGTTCGGGTTGAAGTCCACGTACCGGAAGGCGACCCGGCCCTCGGCCTCGAGCTTGTCGAGGGTGTACTCGTCGGCGACGTACCGGCCGTCCATGTTCTTCAGCGGGATGTGGATCTCCTGGCCGGCCGAGTAGTCGGCGGTCCAGGCGGTGTCCGCGTTCTCCACCCGCAGCTTCTGGTCGCGGCAGATGAAGTGAAGGTGGTTGTTGCCGAGCATCCCGCCCGGGAGCAGGTGGGCCTCGGTGAGGATCTGGAAGCCGTTGCAGATGCCGAGGACCGGAAGACCGGCCTTCGCCTGCGCGATGACGGTCTCCATCACCGGCGAGAAGCGGGAGATGGCCCCGGCGCGCAGATAGTCGCCGTAGGAGAAACCGCCGGGCAGCACCACGGCGTCGACCTGGTGAAGGTCCTTGTCCTTGTGCCAGAGCGCGACCGGTTCGGCGCCCGCGAGGCGGATCGCGCGCTGTGTGTCCCGGTCGTCGAGGCTTCCAGGGAAAGTGACGACGCCAATACGAGCGGTCACTTCGCGGCCTCCGCGACTTCCTCCACCTTGACGGAGAAGTCCTCGATCACGGTGTTCGCGAGGAAGGATTCCGCAAGATCGTGGATGCGGGCGAGGGCGGCCTCGTCGACCGGGCCGTCAACTTCCAGTTCGAATCGCTTTCCCTGACGTACGTCGGAGATGCCTTCGAATCCCAGCCGCGGCAGTGCGCGCTGCACCGCCTGGCCCTGGGGGTCGAGGATCTCCGGCTTGAGCATGACGTCGACTACGACGCGTGCCACTGGCACTCCCGGTGTGTGGTGCTGAGCAGGTTCCTTCAGACTACCCGCACAAAATTTCTACGCGGGTAGAGTTGTAGGAAAGTACGTGACGACCATCACGATCCGGCATCGGAGGGGTGCCCTCACGAAAATTTCCGGGAAAGATCCGGGATCTGCGCCCGGCGCCTATTGCGCCCCGGACACGCAGGGAGATTTAGTCGGGCTTCACATTGCAATGCCGGGCACTGTACAAATGAATTGGCAATAGCCGATACTTTGTCCAATAACAGGCGGACAGTCGGCATCTCCGAGACGTCCTGGCACGTCATCGCGGAGATGTCGCACGAAGGGACCGATATTCGTGGCGCAGAAGGTCGTGGTCACTCTCTTTGACGACATCGACGGCTCGGAAGCGGCGGAAACGATCGCCTTCGGACTCGACGGCAAGTCGTACGAGATCGACCTGAATGAAGCCAACGCCAGGAAACTGCGCAAGGCACTCGCCCCGTACGTGGACGCCGGCCGCAAGCGGTCGAAGTCGGGCAAGGCCTACCGGCAGACGGAGGTCGCCCCCGACCCGGCGGCGGTCCGGGCCTGGGCCCAGGCGAACAAGATGGACGTTCCCGCGCGCGGGCGGATCCCCAAGAAGGTCTACGAGGCGTTCGCCGAGGCTCAGTGAGGCCTGGGCCGACGGCCGGTCACTCGCCCTTCGGGACAACCGACTTGCGCTGCACCCCTCCTGGTCAGCTAGAGTCTGGAGCACGCCGAGGGGCGAGGCCGAAAGGCCCCACCTCACGGAGTACATGCGGGTGTAGTTCAGTAGCAGAACATCCCCCTTCCAGGGGGAAGGCGCAGTGTGCAATTCCTGTCACCCGCTCTGCAGCACAGTCTCAACCACTCTTGTGGATCAGGTAGGCTGGTGCTTGCACCGATCGGTGAGAGCCGGTCGGAGGCAATGCGGACGTAGCTCAGTTGGTAGAGCGCAACCTTGCCAAGGTTGAGGTCGCGAGTTCGAGCCTCGTCGTCCGCTCCACGAAAGCCCCGGTCATCGCGACCGGGGTTTTTTCGTGCCTCCCCTCGCCTTCCCCCCCCGCTTCTGACATTTGCCATGCGGAGTGATGACAGCGCGCACTCCTGCCGGGCCCTGTCCGTCGGGACGCTGAGGTCATGGACACCGACGAACGCGAGCACGTGATCGAGGTCACCGACCTGCGGCGCGCGTACGGGGCGGGTTCGAAGCCGTGCGCGCCCTCTACGAACTCGACGAGGCCCGCGAGACCCGCGCCCGGCTCGCCGTCGCCGTCGCCGGGAAACGGCTGCGGTTCGGGCGGGATCTGCACGACGTGATGGAGCGCAACCTCGCCCTGGTCGCGCGGAAGAGCGAGCCGGCCGTGCAGCCGGCCCGGCGCGGGCAGCTCGAAGCGGTGGAGCAGAGGATCGAGGTGCAGCGGATCGCGCAGGAGTCGCAGCGCACGGTGCGGGATGTCGTACGCGGCTGTCGCGCGGCCGGCCTCGCGGTCCAACTCGCGGGGGCACAGGGGGTGCTGACGACGGCCGGGATCGCGTGCGAGGTCGGGGGAGACGGCCGGGCTGCCCGCCGCGGTGCAGCCGGCGCTCGGCCGGGTGGTGCGGAAGGCGACGCCGAACGTGCTGCGGCACGGGCACGCCGGGCGGTGCACAGTGCGCCTACTGGTGCTGGAGGAACGGGTGGTGCTGACGGTGGAGGACACCGGGCGGCCACCGAGGAAGGCGAGACCGGGGACTCGGGACTCGCGGGGCTGCGGGAGCGGCTGCGGGCGGTGGACGGGACGCTGGAGGCGGGGCCCTCGGCGGGGACGGGTCCCGGCTGGTGGCGGAGGCGCCCCTGACCCGCGGGCGCTGTGAGTGAGGTCACGGCGTGACGACTCCGGTCCGGCTGCTGCTCGCCGACGACGACGAGCACCTCATCCGGGGGCGCTCGCCGCGCTGCTCTCCCCGGAGGACGACCCGTTGATCGTCACCGAGGCGGCCACCGGGTCCGAGGCGCCGGCGAGGGCGCGGGTGCACGAACCCGACATCGTCGTGCTGGACCTCCAGAACCCCGCGCCGACGGTGTGAGGGTCGCCACATCACTGCGGGCCGAACTTCCGTCCTGCCAGCTGCTGATCGGCACCAGTCACGGCCGGCCGGGGATCTGAAGCGGGCGCTTGCAGGGGTGCGCGGGTTCGTCCCGAAGACGGTCAGCACGTAGCGGCTCGCGGAGATCATCCGTACCGTGCACGCCGGAAACGTCCCCCACTGCCTTGAAGGCGTCTGCCTTAAAGGCGTGGCGGGACCCCACCGTTGGCCCCCAGTCGGCCGCCGCCGCCATCACCTCCAGGGACTCACCGCTGACCGCACGGGAGGCCGAGGTGATGGAACTCGCGGCCGACGGGGCACCCGTCGCGGAGATCGCCGAGCAGGTCGCGCTGGCGCAGGGGACCGTACGGAACCACCTGTCGTCGGCCGTCTCCAAGCTCGGGGCGGAGAACCGGCACGCCGCGGTGCGTCTCGCACACGCGCGAGGTTGGGTATAGTTGCTCTCGCGCCACGGCGCACTGCGGACGTAGCTCAGTTGGTAGAGCGCAACCTTGCCAAGGTTGAGGTCGCGAGTTCGAGCCTCGTCGTCCGCTCCAGAGAAAAGCCCCCCGGCTCCGGCCGGGGGGCTTCTTTCTTCACCGGCTTTACCAGCTGACGCCCGTCAGTCGCTCGTACGCCTCCACGTACTTGGCGCGGGTCGCGTCCACGACGTGCTGCGCCAGCGCGGGCGGGGGCTGCTCGCTCTTGCGGTCCCAGCCGGACTCCGCGGAGGTCAGCCAGTCCCGGACGAACTGCTTGTCGTACGACGGCTGCGCGCGGCCCGGCTGCCACTGGTCGGCCGGCCAGAAGCGGGACGAGTCCGGGGTGAGGACCTCGTCCGCGAGGACCAGGTCCTCGCCCTCGAAGCCGAACTCGAACTTCGTGTCCGCCAGGATGATCCCCCGGTCCCGGGCGATGTCGCGGGCGCGGCCGTAGACCGCGAGCGTCGCCTGGCGCAGCTGGGCAGCGGTGTCGGCGCCGACCTGGCGGGCGACCTCCTCGTACGACACGTTCTCGTCGTGCTCGCCGACCGCTGCCTTGGTAGCCGGGGTGAAGATCGGGGCGGGCAGCTCCGAGCCGTCGACCAGGCCCTCGGGGAGGGCGAGACCGCAGACCG
Organism: Streptomyces sp. NPDC001315; assembly: GCF_042896175.1. Classification (NCBI taxonomy): domain Bacteria; kingdom Bacillati; phylum Actinomycetota; class Actinomycetes; order Kitasatosporales; family Streptomycetaceae; genus Streptomyces; species Streptomyces sp. NPDC001315. The sequence continues at coordinate 51,686 of NZ_JBIAWZ010000003.1, forward strand.
TACGGGACTCGTTGTACTCGAGCAAGCCCGAGCCGGTGAGGTAGCCGCGGGCCACGCACTCCACCGGGACCATCTGAAGGGACTTGCAGACGAGGGTGCGGCCGAGCCAGTCGGCGGGGGCCCCGGCGGGCAGTTCGGTGCTCAGGACGTGGTTGGGAGCCAGGTCGGCGAGCTGGTCGAACCACCACAGCGAGAGCTGGGTGAGGATGCGGCCCTTGTCGGGGATCTCCGTGGGCAGCACCCAGTCATAGGCGGACATGCGGTCGCTGGCGACCATCACGAGGTCGCCCGCCTCGTTCTGGTACAGGTCGCGCACCTTGCCGGTGTGCAGATGTACCAGACCCGGAACCTGGATCGGCTCGGGCTTTTCGACGAATCCGGACACGGTTCCTCCCCGTGGTTCTGTCCAAGTGGCTCGATTGTCCCGTATGCGGGGCCGGAGCCGGACAGCGGGTCAGTCGCGCTTGCAGATGCGGTCCAGAAGGTTCGCGGTGGCTCGCTGGACGCGTGGGTCGACGTGGCCCGGGCGGTCCAGGGCCGGTGACCAGGCGAACGTTCCCGACGCGAAGACCAGGGCGCCGGAGGGGGCTCGGTACAGGGACGTCTCCTGGTGCCGCAGGACGCCGTCGTTGTCGGTGTACGGAGAGTGGGCGAGCAGGATGCGCTCCTCGTGGTCGGGGAGCGGGGTGCGCGGGAAGTAGCGGTCGGCCTCGCCCGCGACCAGGCCGTCGAGCGCGTCGCCCTCGTGTGCGCCGGTCGCGTCCCACAACCAGTGGTCGGCGTTGCGGACGATCAGGGGGTGGGGCTCGGGGACCCTGCCCGCGTACTGGATGCCGACCAGCTGCTGCTCGGGACGGTCGATCTCGCGCCACAGCGAGGGCTTGCCCGGGCCCTTGCGCTTGCGGCAGGTCAGCAGGCGGTCGGGGACACCTGACGGGGAGGGGCCCAGCTCCACCTGCCAGTACATGGTGTTGGCGGAGAGGAAGACGAGCGAGGTGCCGTACTCCCGGGCGAGTTCCACGGTGCGGCGCATGGCCGTCGACCAGTACTCGTCGTGGCCGGGGAAGACCAGGCCGCGGTAGCGGGTGGGGTCGACGCGGCCGGCGTGCAGGTCGCGGGCGTCGGCGTAGGCGAGGTCGTAGCCGTAGCGCTCCGCCCAGCGGATGAAGTCGTAGGCGTGGCCGACGTGGAGCGGGAGGCCCGCGCCGGCGTACGGGCGGTCGAAGGAGACCGTCGTCGCGGCGTCGGCCTCGCCGAGGAGGCGGCCCTGCTCGTCCCAGGCGTGGTAGAGGCTGGCTCCGGTGCGGCCGTCCTCCGGGTAGAGGTTGTAGGCCTGCCAGGTGATGTCGGGCAGGAGCAGTAGCAGGTCCGCGGGGTGCTGGTCACGGACGGTGAACGGGATGTGGGAGCGGTAGCCGTCGACGGTGGTGAGGACGGCGACGTACGCGCCGATGCTCCAGTGGGGCGGGATCTGGAGCCGCCAGGACAGCCACCAGTGGTGGCAGGAGACCGTGCGGTCGGCGGTGAGCGGGGGCGGCTGGACGATGCCGGACAGCCGGGGGCTGGTGGTGATCTTGGCGGCGCCGTCACCGCCGTAGTGGCCGATGCGGTAGATGTCGACGGCGAATTCCTGGGGCGGGTCGACGGTGACATGGAAGTCGACTGCTTCGCCGGGCGCGACCGCGCCGGTGGAGATGAAGCCCTTGATCTGGCGGTGGACGTCGTCGGCGGAGCGCGGACCGCCGCCGGGGGCGGGGCGAGGGGCGGGGATCCGGGGGGTGCCCTGCTGCGTCGCGTGGCCCGGGGCCGGGTCGACGTACCAGGGGACGACGTGGCCGGTGTCGTCGAAGTACGTCTCGCTGCCTCGGAGCCAGGGAACGGGGCCCTGGCCGAAGGGGTCCGTCACGGCGTGCGCCAGTGCTCCCGACTCCCAGCGACGGATCTGCTCCGATCCCATGCTCGCTCCCCTCCCTCGCTCCCCGGCTGTCGTATGTCGCAAGCGCATGCCATGTGCGCGTTCGGTCCCAGCACATCACATTACGCACGCATGCTGTCACTATTCGTTGCGAATTCGCCGAAAGTGGAACCGGGGGCTCCGACAGGAAGCTCGGCGGCCGTCAGACGAGGCGTACCGGCTTCTCCGGCCGTATCCCGCACTCGACCAGCCACGTCCGCAGCGGAGCCGGGTTGCCGTCCTCTATGAGGCTCAGGACTCTCGGCGTCAGGTCGGTCGTGCGTTCGCCGCCGATCAGCAGGGAGGGGCCGTCGAGCCAGTCGAGGCCGGGGGTGGCGCCGGCGGTGTCCATCGCGGCACAGCAGACCATCGCGGTGACGTGGTCGGCGAGGAGTTCACGGGGGGTGCGTGGGGGCTGGAGGGGGAAGAGCGGGAGAGCGCCGTCGTCCCAGAGGGCCATGTCGGGGCCCTGGCCCGCGATACCGGCGGGCGGCTTCCGTACCGCCGGGGCGTCGGCCTCTTCGCGGGCCAGTTCCGCGGTGAGCCCGGAGGCCAGCGCCATGCTCCGCTCGGTGCCGCCCCCGGGTGTCTCCTCGTCGCCCTCGGCGGCCATCGCCTCGTAGGGCTGCGGCGGGGGTTTCGGGGTGCTGGTGGGGCGAGTCGGGTCCGGGGCCGCCAGGTGGTCGAGTACGCGGGCCAGGGTGGGCCCGTCGCGGTGCGGTGCGGTGCGGTCGGCGCAGCGGCGGACGCCCAGCCTGTCCAGGACGCGGTGCAGACGGGCTGCGTCGGTGCGCCACTTGCGGTCGACGACCTCGTCCGGGTACTCCTGCCAGTCCACCGGGGCCCAGTCCGGGCCGGCCTCGGCGGGGCCGCCGTGGAAGAGACGGGCGGCCAGCAGCGAGGCGGCCTCGTCCACCAGGCCGGGCTCTTCGAGCAGGTCGCAGGCGGGGCGCTCGCCCAGGCGGGACGTGAAGCCCTCGGCGAGACGGTCGCGGCGGGACAGCTCGGTGAGGGCGGCCACCACCCCCGCGTCCAGGCGGGAGGGCCAGCGGCCCATCCGCCAGGCGGGCAGCGCGACCCGGGTCAGCAGTCGGTCCCAGCCCGCGTACGCCAGGCCCACCTGTTCCTGGGCGACGATCCTGAGTCCGTAGTCCACAGCCTGTGCACGCTCGGCGGCGGCTGCCGCCACGCCCCGCTCCATCAGCGCCGCGTGCTCCCGGCAGCCGCGCAGCAGCAGCCGGGCCACCCAGCCGATGCCGGCGCACACCACGCGGGACAGCGGGCAGCGGCCGGGCGTCGAGGCGACGGCCACCGCCGCGTCCAGGCCCCGCACGAAGCGGCGGGCGGCGGCTATGTCCGGGTGCGCCGAAGGTCCCGTACCGGCGACGACCGGGGCGAGAACCGCGCGCAGTTCGCCGACGCGCATCCACCACAGGAACGGGGAGCCGATCACGAGGACGGTGGCGGCGGTGCGGCGGGGCGGCCTGCCCAGGGCGGCCATCTCGTCGCGGTCGTGGCCGTCCGGCGGCGCGGGCGGGCCGTGCGGCGGGTGGGTGCGGTCCTCCAGCCAGCTGTCGCAGTCCGGGGTGAGCGCTATGGCCGACGGCGCGGGGACGTCGAGGCGGTCGGCGAGGTCGCGCACCAGCCGGTACAGATCGGGGGCCGACTCCTCGGCGATCGGGACCGTCGGGCTGACGGCGGGACGGGCCCTGGCCACCACCAGCGCGATGACGCCGGCGGCGAGCAGCACGAGCACCGCGACGGGGGTCACGATCCAGCGGGCGAGATCCCAGCCCCGGCCCACCAGGTGCCCGGTGGAACCGCCGGCCAGCAGGATCACCGCCACAGCGGCCGGCAGCAGGGCGACCGCCAGCGCCCGGCCACGGATGCGCAGCACGGCCAGGCCCCTCGAGCGCGCGGCCTGCGCGCCCACCTCCACACCGATCCCGGTCACGGCCGGACTCACCCCCTCCCTGCTGGCCTGGCTGTCCCGGCTCTCCCGGTTGTCCTGGTGAAGCTCACTCCCCCACTGTGGCACCCGCCACTGACATCGCAATGCCGGTGGGCCAAGTGCCCGAACGCTTGCGCCGCACCCTAGTTGGGGCTCCGGCCCCCGTCAGCCGGATAGGGCATCGGTCACTCGATGGAATGGCTTTGGTCAGAGGTGGACGACGGACAGCAAGGATCAGGCCCCGGATTTCTCCGGGGCCTGATCGACGGAAAAGGGGTGGCCGGCGTGAGCGGCGGCGGGGTTCGGGTGTTACGCGCCCGCCGCCGCCTTCGCCGCGATGTCCGTACGGTGCTGGGAGCCGTCGAGCCCGATGCGCGAGACCGCCTGGTAGGCGCGGTCACGGGCCTCGGAGAGGTCCTTGCCGGTCGCGGTGACCGAGAGCACCCGGCCGCCCGCGCTGACCACGACGTCGCCGTCGTGCTTCGTGCCCGCGTGCAGGACGTACGCGTGGGGGGCGTCCTGGGCGGCCACCTCGTCGAGGCCGGTGATCGGGTCGCCGGTGCGCGGGGTGTCGGGGTAGTTGTGCGAGGCGACGACCACGGTGACCGCGGCGTCGTCGCTCCAGCGCAGCGGCGGGAGGTCGTGGAGGGTGCCGTTCGCCGAGGCCAGCAGGACACCGGCCAGCGGGGTCTTCAGGCGGGCCAGGACCACCTGGGTCTCGGGGTCGCCGAAGCGGGCGTTGAACTCGATGACCCGTACGCCCCGGCTGGTGATCGCGAGCCCCGCGTAGAGCAGACCGGAGAACGGCGTGCCGCGGCGGCGCATCTCGTCGACGGTGGGCTGGAGAACGGTCTCCAGCACCTCGTCCACCAGCTTCGGGTCGGCCCACGGCAGCGGGGAGTACGCGCCCATGCCGCCGGTGTTCGGACCCTCGTCGCCGTCCAGCGCGCGCTTGAAGTCCTGGGCGGGCTGGAGCGGGACGACCGTCTCGCCGTCGGTGATCGCGAAGAGGGACACCTCGGGGCCGTCGAGGAACTCCTCGATGACGACGCGGTCGCAGGCGGCCGCGTGCGCCTTGGCCGCGTCGATGTCGGAGGTCACGACGACGCCCTTGCCGGCCGCGAGTCCGTCGTCCTTGACGACGTACGGGGCGCCGAACGCGTCGAGGGCCTCGGTGGCCTCGTCGGGGTTCGTGCAGACGTAGGACCGTGCGGTGGGGACGCCGGCCCGTGCCATGACGTCCTTGGCGAAGGCCTTCGAGCCCTCGAGCTGCGCGGCCTCCTTGGACGGGCCGAAGACCGGGATGCCCGCCTCGCGGACGGCGTCCGCGACGCCGGCGACCAGCGGGGCCTCCGGGCCCACGACCACCAGCTCGGCGCCGAGCTCCGTGGCCAGCGCGGATACGGCCGCGCCGTCCAGGGCGTCGACCTGGTGCAGCTCGGCGACCTCCGCGATGCCGGCATTGCCGGGGGCGCAGTACAGCGCCGTGACGTCGGGGTCGAGGGACAGGGAGCGGCACAGGGCGTGTTCGCGGGCGCCGCTGCCGATGACGAGGACCTTCACGGGGTCAGCCTAACGGGCACGGGCCAGGATGCTTTGTGCGGGCTTCCGAGGCGGAGGGGGCGGGGCGGTTGTGGGTTCCTCCAAGCCGGGGGCGCGGACGGGACCGTGGAGTCGGGTTCGGGTTCGGGCTCCGGGTCGGAGCCGCGTACCGGGTCGGCCTGGAGTCAGCCCAGGATTCAGCCCGGAGTCAGCCCCGGCCTCGGGCTCGGGGCCGGGGCCGGGGCTCGCGGACTACTCGTTCGAGATCTCCTCCACCACCGTCGCCCCGAGCTCCCGCACGATCAGTTCGTGCCCGGAGAGGGCCGACTCGTCGAGGTCGGGGTCGTCGTCCTCGGGGATGTCGTCCTCGGGGGAGACCGGAGGCGGCTCGGGGGCGGAGGACTGGGGGGTGGGAGCGGGGGTGGAGGCCGGGTAGGCCGACGTGTCGGCGGGTGCCGGAGTGGAGGACGCGGGCTGCGTGGGTGCCGGGCGCTGGGCGGCGGGGGCGCCACCGCCGTAGCCACCGGCCCCGCCTCCGTAGCCACCAGCACCGCCGTAGGCGCCGCCACCGCCTCCGTAGCCGGCGGGCGCGCCCGTCGCCGGGGGTGTCGAGGTGCCGCCCGACGGGTCGACGACCGCCTCGATCTTCCATTGGACGTTGAACTGCTCGGCCAGCGCCTGCCGCAGTACGTCCTCGCTGCCGCTGCTCGTGAAGTTGTCGCGGGCACCGGCGTTGACGAAGCCGAGTTGGAGGGTGGTGCCGTCGAAGCCGGCCACCTGGGCGTTCTGGCTGAGCAGGATCCAGGTGAACCGGCGGCGGTTCTTCACCGCCTCCAGGATGTTCGGCCAGAGATTGCGGGGGTCGAGGCCACCGGCGGGGGGCGCGTAGGCGGCGGACGCAGCCGGGGCTGGGGCGGCGGGGGCAGGCGTGGCTGGGGCAGGCGTCGCCGGAGGCCTGCTGCCGCCGCTGCCCGCGGGCGCTGCGGTGGGCCAGCCGCCCGGGCGTCGGCCACTGCCGACGGCCGTGGCGGTGGGCCAGGCGCCCGGGGGCGGCGTCTGCGTGCTCGCGTCGGCAGCGGCCGCGGCGTCCTGCGCCGGAGGCGCGCTGGTCGCGGCCGCGGCAGGAGCTGGGGTCGGGGCCGGTGCCTGAGGGGCGGCAGCCGGAACCTGCGCGGCGGCCGGAGCGCCCGTTCCCGGCGCCGGTGCACCCGTCGTCCCCGGACCCCGCACCGCGGCCCGGGCCGCCGCGGCCCCGCCCCCGGGCGGAATCGCCACACCGCCGGAAGGCTGCTGCTGGGCGGGCGGAGCACCGACCGGCGCCGCTCCCCCGTGCGCCTCGGGCCCGGGCACGTATGCCACCGCGGGCGCGCCGCCGGCGGAGAAGTTCACGCCGCGCTCGACGCGGTCCAGGCGAGCCATCACCGAACGTTCGTCGCCGTAGGCGGCGGGCAGCAGCACGCGCGCGCAGATGAGCTCGAGCTGGAGGCGGGGCGAGTTGGCGCCGCGCATCTCGGTCAGCCCTTGGTTGACGAGGTCGGCGGCGCGGCTGAGCTCGGCGGCGCCGAAGATGCCGGCCTGGGCCTGCATGCGCTCGACGACGTCGGCGGGGGCGTCGATGAGTCCCTTTTCGGCCGCGTCCGGCACAGCGGCCAGAATCACCAGGTCCCGGAGCCGCTCCAGCAGGTCGGCGACGAAGCGCCGCGGGTCGTTGCCGCCCTCGATGATGCGGTCGACGACCTCGAAGGCGGCGGCGCCGTCACCGGTGGCGAAGGCCTCGACGACGGAGTCGAGCAGCGAGCTGTCGGTGTAGCCGAGGAGGGACGTCGCCATGGCATACGTCACACCGTCCGCCCCGGCGCCGGCCAGCAGCTGGTCCATGACGGACATGGAGTCACGTACGGACCCGGCACCGGACCGCACGACGAGCGGCAGAACGCCGTCCTCGACAGGGATGGCCTCCTTCTGGCACACCTCGCCGAGGTAGTCCCGAAGGGTCCCGGGCGGCACGAGCCGGAAGGGGTAGTGATGGGTCCGCGACCGGATCGTCCCGATGACCTTCTCGGGCTCGGTGGTCGCGAAGATGAACTTCAGATGCTCCGGAGGCTCCTCGACGACCTTCAGCAGGGCGTTGAAGCCGGCCGGCGTGACCATGTGGGCCTCGTCGATGATGTAGATCTTGTACCGGCTGCGGGCGGGCCCGAAGAAGGCCTTCTCCCGCAGGTCACGGGCATCGTCCACACCACCGTGCGATGCGGCGTCGATCTCGATGACGTCGATGGACCCGGGCCCGTTCCGCGCCAGGTCACGGCACGAGTCGCACTCGCCGCACGGGGTCGGCGTGGGACCTTGCTCACAGTTCAGGCACCTGGCGAGGATCCGCGCACTGGTCGTCTTGCCGCACCCGCGGGGCCCGCTGAACAGGTACGCGTGATTGACCCGGTTGTTCCGCAGCGCCTGCTGCAGCGGGTCGGTGACATGCTCCTGCCCGATGACCTCGGCGAAAGACTCCGGGCGATAGCGGCGGTACAGCGCGAGAGACGACACACATACGAGGTTATAGGCGCCCACTGACAACCAGCCCCGCCCGCGAACGCAAGCGCCCCCCACGCACCCGCCAGAGCCGACCTACCCTTGCTGCCTTCCGGCCCTGGGGGAGTTCAGTCAGATAGCGCCGCGTGAGGGGCTGCTCAAACAGTACCCGATACCGGGGGTCGGGCAGTAACCGATGCCAGGGGTCGGGAACGAGTTCGCGAGCACTCCTCAACGTCTTGTATTGTTTGCGGCGGAGGATTCGCCTAGAGGCCTAGGGCGCACGCTTGGAAAGCGTGTTGGGGGCAACCCCTCACGAGTTCGAATCTCGTATCCTCCGCCAGTGCCTCACCGGGCACGATGTCGAAGGGCCCCACCGCTTGCGGTGGGGCCCTTCGACGTTGTCCGTTTCGGTTTCCGCCTCAGTTTCCGTCTCCGTCGGATTTTCCCGGGGCTCTGGACTCCTCCGGCTGGCAGCGCGGGCACCACACCGTGGTGCGGCTTGCCATACGGGACCGGCGTAGGTGGCCGTCGCAGCGCGGGCAGGTCGGGTCGGGGGCGTCGCGGTGGCCGGTGAGCCAGGAGGCACGCGGTGGGACGCGGCCGGCGGTGACCGCGGAGCGCAGGGTGCGGCGCATCTGTGAGTACAGGCGGCGGCGCTCGGCATCGGTGAGATCGTTCGCCCGGCGGGCAGGGCTCAGCCCGGCACGCCACAAGATCTCGTCGGCGAGCAGGTTGCCGAGTCCGGCCAGGACGGACTGGTCGGTGAGGACGGTCTTGACGCGGCCACGGCGTGCGGAGAGCGCGGCCTCGAAGTCCTCACGGTCGACCGCCATCGCGTCGGGGCCCTGGTCGTCCAGCAGCCGTGCGACGTCGGAGTCGTCGTCGGCCAGCCAGAGCCCCTGGAGCTTGCGCTGGTCGCGATAGCGGAGCTGACGGTCGCCGCTCACGGTGAACAGGACGCGGTCGTGGGCTTCTGCCGCATCGTCCGGGCGGCCGCAGACCAGGCGACCGGTCATGCCGAAGTGCAGCATGAGGGTCGGGCCGTCTCCGGTGCGGGCGAGCAGCCACTTCCCGTGCCGCTCCGGCTCGGTGAACCGCCGGCCTTCCAGCGCCTCGCGCAGCCGCCGCCTGCTCACGCCGTGCAGTACGCCCGCGTCGCGGACGTCGACGCGCTCGATGACCCTGCCCTTCGCACAGGACTCGAGCACCTTCCGGAATCCCTCGACATCTGGCAGCTCGGGCACGGGGTCCATCCTTCAACCGGCTGAGGCCCGGCGCGTCCTGGGCGCGGCCACAGGGGTCGGAACCGTCCGACCCGGCCTAGCGGCCGATCCGCACCTCCCGCGTCTCGCTCATCTGGTCCACCTCCGACACCCTGACCGTCACCTTCATCGTCCAGGTGCCGGGCAGCGGGAGGTTGAACGCGTCGGTCGCCCAATAGCCGCCCTTGTCCGTCACCTTGGTGTCGAGCGGGCCGATCTGCCGGCTGGGGAGGGTGAAGGAGATGCGCAGTTCGGGGACCGAGGACAGGCCGCCGTCGGGGCCGTAGACCACGGCCTCCACCGAGTTGTCGCCCACCCGGCCGGGGTCGAGCGTGACCTGCACCTTGCCCTGGGCGCCGGGGGTGCCGAGGTCGAAGGGGACCATGGTCACGGAGGCGGTGGCGATGCCGGTGGCGGACGTCCCCGACTCCGACTCCGCTGCCTCGGCCTCGGCGCGGCCGGGGAGGGTGCCCGTCAGCACCGTCGTGATCACCAGCACCACCACTCCGACGGCGACCTCGGCCAGCACGGAGCGGCGCAGGCCGCGCGCGGCACTGACGTCCGGCTCCGCCTCGGGAGGCGGTACCGGTCCCGGTCCTGGTCCCGGGAGCGGTGGTCCGCCCGCCATCTCCGGCACCCGTTCCCCCACGGCCGCCTCCGCCGACGCAGGCCGTGCCGTCCAGCGCCGCGAGTAGGACGCCGCCGTCAGCAGCAGCGTCACCGCGGCCAGCTTGAGGAGCAGGAGGCGGCCGTACGTCGTGCCGGTGAGCGTGGTCCAGGAGCCGAGGCCGCGCCAGGACTGGTAGACGCCGGTCACCACCAGGACGGTGACGGCCGTGAACGCGACGCGGGAGAAGCGGGTGACCACGTCGGCCGGGAGCGCGGTGCGGTGGAGCAGCGTCAGCAGGGCCGTCAGGCCGCCCAGCCAGACCGCCATCGCCAGCAGATGCAGGGCCGAGGACGTGATCGCGAGCGGGACCTGGATCCCGGCCGACGCGTGCTCGGCGGCCGCCCAGGTCAGGGCCAGGCCGACGGCGAGCGCGGCGGCGGACGCGGGGGTCACGCGCGAGAGGCGACGCCTGCGTGCCCGTACGAGGACCACGGCCGCCGTGGCCAGCAGGGCCAGGCGGGCCAGGAGCAGCACGCCCGTTCGGCCCGTCAGTGTGCGGGCCAGGGCGGACGGGTCGAGGGCCGTCGCCGGGCCCGTACCCGCCTCGTACGGGGCGCGCAGCACCAGCAGGACCGCGGTGGACGCCAGGAGGATCCACCAGCCCACGACGAGCGGTTTGCGCAGCGGGGCGGTGTCGGGCGGGCGGCAGGCCAGGACGAACGCGGCCGTGCCGATGAAAAGGGCCGCGGCGAGGTAGGCGGCGTAGCGGGCGATGTCGTAGAGGCCGGCGGTGGCCGGGTCCTCGGTCGGGCCGGTGTTCACCGCGGCCGTGGCCGGGGTGGGTTCGCCGACGGAGAAGGTGAAGGCGCCGGAGACCGGGTGGCTGTCCGCCGACACCACCCGCCAGGCCACGGTGAAGGTGCCCTTGCCCAGCTCGGCGGGCAGGGTGACCCGGGCCGTGTCCGAGCTGCCCGCCGCGTGTTGCGGTTCGCCGGTGCGCACCCGGTGGTTGTCGGGGTCGAAGACGCGGAAGGAGTCGTCGAGCAGGCCGACGGACTCGGTGAAGGTCAGGGTGATGTCACGGGGGGCCGCCTTGAGGACGGCGGCGTCGGCGGGGTCGGTGTCGCGGAGGGCGGCGTGGGCCGAGGCCGGTCCCGCGCTGCCGAGGAGGAGCAGGACCAGCACGGTGCCCAGCAGCACCAGCCCTTGAAGTCGCCGCTTTCCGTGCCGTGCGCCGTCCCGTGGTCCGCCATCGCGCCGTTCGCTCACGTCACCGCTCCGTCTTCGGACTCGTGTGCTCCGGGATACGTACGGACGCGAGCCCCTGTCGTGCTCACCGCGGACGGACGGGTACGAACGAAGGGCCCCCGTCGAGCGCACCACCGACCGGTACGCACCCGGGAAAACCCCGTCGTGCTCACCACGTGGGCCGCGCCGACACCCCGCCGTCCACCACCAGGTCGTGTCCCGTGATCCAGGACGCGAGCGGCGAGGCCAGGAACACGCAGGCGTCGCCCACGTCCTCCGGGCGCCCCAACCGGCCGGCCGGGGCCGCCCGCTGCCACCGCCGCACCCCCTCCGGCCAGGCCTCCGCCAGTCCCGCGCGGTCGATGAGGCCGGGCGAGACGGTGTTGACGCGGATGCCGTACCGCCCGTACTCCAGGGCCGCGGAACGGGCGTGCATCACCACCGCGGCCTTGGAGGCGGCGTAGTGGGCGTGCTCGGCGGCGGGCATCCGGGCCTCGATCGAGGCGATGTGCGTCACCGTGCCGCCTGCGTCCTGTTCCCGCATGATCTCCACGGCGGCCTGCGTGCAGGCGAACACGCTCGACAGGTTGGTGTCGACCACCGCCCGCCACTGAGCCGCGGTCATCCCCGCCAGCCCCTGCGTGGGCTGCACGCCCGCGTTGTTGACGAGCGCCGTCAGCCGGCCCCCGCCCCACTCGGCCGCCTCGCCGACCAGGCCGCGGCACTCGTCCTCGTCGGTCAGGTCGGCTTGCAGTACGACGGTCCGGGCGCCCAGGTCCCGTACGGCGGCCGCCACTTCGCGCGCCGCCGTCATCCCCGTACGGCAGTGCAGCGCCACCGCCGCGCCCTCCTGGGCGAACCTCAGCGCGATGCCCCGGCCGATGCCGCCGCCCGCACCCGTGACCAGGGCGACCTGTCCCTGGAGAAGACCGCTCATGGGCGGCACAGTGCCACGATCCGCGCGGCCTCGGCCGGATAGCGCGCCGTCAGTTCCGCCGGGTCGCCGTGCTCGTAGTCCTCGTACGTGAAGCCGGGGGCCATCGTGCAGCCGAAGAACGTCCACGCGCCGCCGGCGTCGACCCGCGCCCCCATCCAAGTGCCCGCGGGCACGGTGAACTGGACGTGCTGGCCTGCCCGTAGGTCCGGGCCCAGGACGACCGTGTCCGAGGTGCCGTCGGGGGCGAGGAGCAGGAGGCGGAGCGGGTCGCCGAGGTAGAAGTGCCAGACCTCGTCGCTGGGCAGGCGGTGCAGGGCCGAGAAGTCGTCCGCGGTGAGCAGGGCGACGATCGCGGAGCCCTCCGGGCGGCCGTCGGGTCGCTCGGGGCCCGCCCAGGTACGGCGGAACAGGCCGCCCTCACGTGGCAGGGGCTCAAGTCCATAGTGGGCGACGAGATCTTCCGGGGTCACCCGGGAAACGCTACCTCCCGGCGCAGGAAGGCCAGTTGGGCGTGCTTCTCCGGCAGGTACACGTCCGGGATGTCGATCTCCGGCAGGACGACGACGGGGCCCGCCTCGAAGCCCTGCCGCAGGAAGCGGGCGATCGCCTTCTCGTTGCGCACGTCGGGGTCGACCACGATCCGGCGCCGGTCCAGGCCCAGCAGGACGTACGAGGCGAAGGCGCTCAGGAGGGCCGCCGACCAGCCGGGGCGCGAGCCCGCGTGCCCGGCGGGCGCGAGCAGCACGTGCACGCCGATGTCGCCGGGCCGGACCTCGTAGCACTCGCTGACGCGGTCGGCCTCGGGCTCGTAGGTCTGGAGGAGGCCGACCGGGTCGCCGTCCTTGACGACGAGGTGGGCGTGGTGGGTGTCGAGGGTGTCCATGTGGGCGTAGATCTCAGCCACCTGGTCCTCCGTCAGGCCGTTCATGCCCCAGAAGGCGGCGCGCTCCTCGCTCACCCAGCGGTGGACGACCCCGGCGTCGGCCCGCGCGTCGAGGGGAAGGATGCGGACGGTTCCGAAGCCGTGGGTCACGTGCTCGTGGACGGCCTCGCGGGCGGGGGCGGAGGGGTCGTACGGGTCAGCCATCGGTCTCCTTCTCCAACTGGTCCCAGTCGGTGACGACCGGAGCGAGATCTCCCGCCAGCCACAGCGGGAGCTGGTCACGGTGGTGCGGTGCGCCGGGGACTCCTGAGGCGCCGAACGGCACCACCCAGCGGCTGTCCTCGCGGCGGGCCAGGTCCCACACGTAGCGGGCCGCCGGGCCGCGCGCGGCGAGGTCGGTGAGGCCGGGCACGGCGGAGGTGCACAGCACGCAGTCGTGGTCGCCGGAGAGTGCGGGCCCGGCGTACGACGGGTCGGGCAGTGCCTGCCAGGGGGCGAGGCGGTGGGTGTCGCCCCACGGGCGGTCGGTCGGGTGGGCGGCTGCCGTCTCCTCCAGGGCCGCGCGGACGACGGCCGCGCGGTCGATGCCGTACAGCTTCTCGGCTCGCAGCAGGTGTTCCAGGGCAAAGCCGATGCGTGGGGCGAGGGCGAGCCAGGGGAGGAGGACCTCGGGGTAGGCAGGCGGGACGGTCAGGGCCGCGAAGGCGGGGTGGGCGGCAAGCCGTCGGACCACCGCGCCACGCAGGGCCGCGTAGGCGGACGCGTCCGTGCTGGTGGCGTCCATGTGGCGGTTCCAGCGCAGGAGGCGGTCGCGCAGGGCGGCGGCTTGCGGAGTGAGGTCGTCCAGGGCCGCCAGCCGGTCCAGCAGGGGGGCGGCGGAGGCGAGGTGGGTGTCCATGTGGATGGCCGGCATGTCGGCGGCGGAGAGGGTACGGCGCTCGTCGAGCAGAGCGCGGATGCGGTCGGCGCGGTGGGGCGGGGCGAACTCGACGCCCAGGGGGGCCGCGGGACCGCGCTGGTTGGCCATCACCGCGATGCCGTCGGTCACGCCGGCGCGGGGTGTCTCGTGCCAGCCGGTCCACTCGTGGCCGGGCTCCCAGGCGGGGACCGGACGGGTGCGGTTGGCGTCGGCGCGCACCGGCACCCGGCCCGCGACCCGGTGCAGCAGTCCGCCCTCGGTGTCGGCGGCCTGGACGACGTTGACGGGCTCGGCCCAGACGTCGAGGGCGCGGTCGACGTCGGCGACCCGGCGGGCCCGCAGCAGGGGAAGGAGCGCGCCGAAGCCGAGGTCGGCGGTGACGCGGGGCGGGTAGCGGAGGCTGAGGGCGAGGGGGGTGCCGTCGTCGAGGCCCTCGGGCCCGCCGGCGATGACCGGGCCGCGGTCGGTCTCGATCACCTCGACCTCGACCGTCGCCTCGCCGGCCACGCGGACGAGTTCGGTGTGCCGGGCGGCGCGGTGCCAGACGCCGTCCGGGCCGAGGGCCTCGACGCCGGCGCCGGTGCGGCGCAGCCGCTCGCGGTAGAGGTCCTGGTAGTCGGCCATGGCGTTGGTGATGGCCCAGGCGACCGTGCCGGTGTGGCCGAAGTGGGCGATGCCGGGGACGCCGGGGACGGCGAGGCCGACGACGTCGAACTCGGGGCAGGCCAGGCGGATCTGCTGGTAGACGCCCGGGGCCTCGATGTAGCGGTGCGGGTCGCCGGCGATGACGGCCTGCCCGGTGACCGTGCGCTCGCCGCTCACCAGCCAGCCGTTGCTGCCGGACGTGCCGGGGCCGTCGGTGGCGAACAGGCCGACCGCGTCCGGGCCGAGGTGGCGTACGGCCTCCTCGCGCCACAGCTTGGCGGGGAAGCCCGCGAAGAGGATGTGGGTGGAGAGCCAGACGGCGAGCGGGGTCCAGGGTTCCCAGTGGCCGGGGGCGAGGTCCACCTGGGTGAACTCCGGAGCCTTGGTCGCTGCCAGGCCCTCGTTGACGCCGTCGGTGTAGGCACGGACCCAGTCGGCCGTCTCGGGGTCGTTCTCGTCCAGGGCGGCGTAGCAGCGTCTGGCCGTGTCGTCGAGGCGGGCGCGTCGCGCGAAGCGGTCCCAGGGCAGGGCTTCGGGGCCGAGGAAGGCGGCGGAGGTGCCCTGGGCGCGGTGTCGCTCGACCTCCAGCTGCCAGGCGCGGTCGCGGGCGGTGACCCGGCCCTGGGCGTGGGCCAGTTCGCGGGCGCTGTCGGCGCGCAGATGCGGGATTCCCCACGCGTCTCGGTGGATCTCGGTGGTCACCCCTGTGGCCCCTCTGTCTTTTAGGTTAGCCTTGCCTAAGTAGGCCGTGGTGGAATCGTACGCGAGGCGTGAAGGAGTGCCATGGGGCAGGGTCGCGGATGGGAGGGCGCGGTCCTCAGGCTGCTGCGCGCCAAGGACTTCACCTTCACGGTGACCGGCGTCGAGGACGTCACTCCCCACTACCGGCGACTCCACCTCACCGACGGCGGCATGCTCCCGAACTGCTCCGGACCACCCAGGACCCGTACGTGTGGATCGCCTGCGACACGGTGACGACCCGGGCGCTGTCGTCGTACGTACGCAAGGACCTGGGCGTTCCGAGACAGCGGGTGCACGCACTGGGGTACTGGCGCGCATCCTGACCCCGCAGGCGCGATCATCGACCCATGGACGTCACCCTTCACCTCGCCCAGGACCCCGAGGCCGACGAACTCCTCGGCCGCTCCCCGCTCGCCGCGCTGGTCGGGATGCTGCTGGACCAGCAGGTCCCGATGGAGTGGGCGTTCAAGGGGCCGTCGACGATCGTCCGGCGGACGGGCACCGACGACCTGGACGCGCACGACATCGCGGCGACGGACCCGGAGGCCTTCACCGCGCTGCTGTCCGAGAAGCCGGCCGTCCACCGCTACCCGGGGTCGATGGCGAAGCGGATCCAGCAGCTGTGCCAGTACCTCGTCGAGCACTACGACGGTGACGCCGAGGCCGTCTGGCGGGACGTCGGCAGCGGGCCGGAACTGTTGAAGCGGCTCCAGGAGCTGCCCGGGTTCGGCAAGCAGAAGGCGCAGATCTTCCTCGCGCTGCTCGGCAAGCAGCTCGGGGTGCGGCCCGAGGGATGGCGGGAGGCCGCCGGTGCCTACGGCGAGCCCAAGTCCTTCCGTTCCGTCGCCGACATCACCGGGCCCGAGTCGCTGGCCAAGGTGCGGGCGCACAAGCAGGAGATGAAGGCGGCGGCGAAGGCAGCCGGCAGGTAAGCGTCAGTCGACCGGCCCACCCGGCTGGCGACACTCCGACGTCCGGTCCAAGGATGGACCATGACCGAGCCAACGAGCGGCTCCTCCTGGGGCCCGGAGTACGACGATCGCAAGGTCCACGCGAAGCACGCGCCCGGCCCGGCGGGCGGCCACGAGCCCGAACCGCCGCTCGTGGGGCCGCTGCAGACCCTGTCCGAGGCCGCCTGGCAGGTCGTCCTGGTCACCGGCGTCGCCTCTCTCATCCTGGGCGTCCTGGTCCTGGTCTGGCCGGGCGCCTCCCTGCACGCCGCCGGCATCCTCTTCGGCGTCTACCTGGTGGTCAGCGGCGTGCTCCAGCTGAGCTCCGCCTTCGGCACCCACAAGACGACCTCGCTGCGCGTGCTGGCCTTCATCAGCGGCGCACTGTCGATCCTGCTGGGCCTGTTCTGCTTCCGCGGCCCCATGCAGTCGATCCTGCTGCTCGGACTGTGGATCGGCATCGGCTGGCTGATCCGCGGGGTCACCCAGACGCTGGCCGCCGTCCACGACCGGAGCATGCCCGCGCGCGGCTGGCAGATCTTCCTCGGGATCGTCACCTTCATCGCCGGGATCGTGCTGATCGACTCGCCGATCGAGTCGGTCGCCGTCCTCACCCTGGTCGGCGGGATCTGGCTGATCGCGGTCGGCATCGTCGAGATCGTCACCGCGATCCGGATCCACGGGCGGGCCCGGCAGACCCCGCGCACCGTATGAACCCCGCCCACGCCGACCCGGCAGACCCCACACCCCGCATGACCTCCACCTACGCCGAGCGGGCGATTCTCGCGTACCGCGCGATGAACGCCGTCCGCCGCCCGGGGAGATGAGCCTCGTGAGCAGCACCGCACCGCACCTCCCCCCGTACGGCCGTGGCTGGCTGCGGGTGCTCGTCCTGCTGCTCGCGCTGCTGGTGCCGGTCACCCACGCCGAGGTCCATGCCGCACCCGCCGTCGCCGCCTCCGGCGAGACGGTCGAGTACGACGCCCTCGACACCGCCCTGCGCCCACCGGCCCGCGCCGCCCACCGGCCCATGGTGCCCACGCGTCCGGCGCCCCTTCAGGACCCGGCGCCCGAAGCGGCTGAGAGCCAGGCCGGCCGCGCTCCGGTCGAAACCTCGTGCGCCCCGCACGCCGCCCTGCGCACGGTGGTCCTGCGCTGCTGACGAGAACCGATCCTCCCGGTCCCCTCGGTTCAGTACGACGCAAGGAACACGACAGCCATGCCCAAAGACCCGTACGCGGTCCTGCACGCGCTGCTGCGCGCGGAGGCCGCACGCAACGCGCCGAAGCCCGACGTGAGAGAAACGAAGGCAGCGAAGGAAGTGAAGCCGCGGCCGTCATCCGTGATGCAGCGGGAACACGGCTGATCTTGCGGGCCGGGCGCCTGCGCGCGTCCGGCCCGTCCCGTCTCTCACCGCCGGCGGCGGGTCGTACCGAAGAGCGAGCGGGTGATCTCGCGGCCGATCTGGGTGCCGACGGAACGGGCCAGGGACTTGAACATGCCGCTGCCGACGACCTGTTCGACGACGGACGGTTCCTCCTTGGCCCTGGGGGCCCTGCGGACCGGCTGCTCGGGGGCCTGCTCCTGCCGCGCCGCGAGCTTCTCGTACGCCGACTCCCGGTCCACAGCCTGTGCATAACGGCCGTGGAGCGGCGAGGACCGCACCGCCTGGTCCAGGGCCGTGGCGTCGACCGGGCCCATCAGGGACTCGGGGGCGCGCAGGCGGGTCGCGGCGACCGGGGTCGGGGCGCCCTTCTCGCTCAGGACCGTGACGACGGCCTCGCCGGTGCCGAGGCCGGTGAGGAGCTCCTCCAGGTCGTAGGCGGAGTCCGGGAAGGTCTTCACCGTGGCCCTGAGGGCCTTCTGGTCCTCGGGGGTGAAGGCGCGCAGGGCGTGCTGGATCCGGTTGCCGAGCTGGGCGAGGACGTCGCCGGGGACGTCCTTCGGGGTCTGCGTGACGAAGAAGACACCGACCCCTTTCGAGCGAATCAACCGGACGGTCTGCGTGATCGAGTCCAGGAACGCCTTGGACGCGTCGTCGAACAGCAGGTGCGCCTCGTCGAAGAAGAAGACCAGCTTCGGCTTGTCGGCGTCGCCGACCTCGGGCAGGTCGTGGAAGAGGTCGGCCAGCAGCCACATCAGGAAGGTGGAGAAGAGCTGCGGCTTGTCCTGGACGGCGGGGAGTTCGAGGACGGAGACGATGCCCCGGCCGTCGGACGCCGTGCGCAGGAACTCACTCGTGTCGAACTCCGGTTCGCCGAAGAAGTCCGCCATGCCCTGGGCCTCGAAGGAGGTGAGGGAGCGCAGGATGACGCCGGCCGTGGCGGTGGACAGACCGCCGATGTTCTTCAGCTCGGCCCTGCCCTCGTCGGAGGTGAGGAAGGCGACGACCGCCCTGAGGTCCTTGAGGTCGACGAGCTCCAGGCCCTTGGTGTCGGCGTAGTGGAAGATCAGGCCGAGGGACTGCTCCTGGGTCCGGTTGAGCTGGAGCACCTTCGACAGCAGCACCGGCCCGAAGCTGGTGATCGTGGCCCGGACCGGGATGCCGTACCCGAGTCCGCCGAGAGCGAGGAACTCGGCCGGGAAGCCGGCCGGCGTCCACCGCTGGTGCGCCTCGGCGGCGCGGGACCGCACCTTGTCGTCGGACCGGCCCGGCTGCGAGATCCCGGACAGGTCGCCCTTGATGTCGGCGAGGAAGACGGGCACGCCCTGCGCCGACAGCTGCTCGGCGATCAGCTGGAGCGTCTTGGTCTTCCCGGTGCCGGTGGCGCCGGCGACCAGACCGTGGCGGTTGAGCACGGCAAGCGGGATGCGGACCTGGGCGTCGGGCAGGCAGTTCCCGTCCCAGATCAGGGCGCCCAGGTCGAGCGCGGGCCCGGCGAAGGCGTAGCCGGAGGCGATCTTCAGGGCCTCCGGCGGGAGGGCGGGGGCGCTCCCGCCGGTCTCGGGGGCGGCGGCCTGCGGCACGGTCTCGCTGTCACTCATCTCCGGCCCCTGTTCCCCTTTGCCCCGCTTTACGGCGTCTTTTCCAGCGTTGCACTCCGCCGCCATGGCTGCGCCCGGAAGGTCTGGGCCGGTAGGCTTTCCGTGTGATCTTCAAGCGCATCGGAAACGGCCGGCCGTACCCCGACCACGGCCGGGAAAGCACCCGGCAGTGGGCGGACGTCGCGCCGCGCCCGGTCCGCCTCGATCAGCTGGTGACCACCAAGCAGCAGCTCGACCTCGAGACCCTCCTCGCCGAGGACTCGACCTTCTACGGCGACCTCTTCGCACACGTCGTGAAGTGGCAGGGCGACCTGTACCTGGAGGACGGGCTGCACCGCGCGGTGCGGGCGGCACTCCAGCAGCGCCAGGTGCTGCACGCGCGCGTGCTCGAACTGGAATGACCTCCCCAGGCCACGGTTGACCCTTTCGGGTCCTCATTGACCGTCTCGGATGATCATCTATTAGTCAGGGCCGCTCAGGCGCACTACGCTGCGTTCATGAGCATGCTGACTCCTCCTGGCATGGGCGGCCAGTACCGGATCACGGGGGACAAGTACCCGCGAATGCGCCCTCCCCGGCGGCGCGGCAGGCTCGTCGTCGTGGCCGTCGCCTCCGTGGCCGTGCTCGGCGTGGTCGGCTGGGGCACGCTGCAGCTCATCGACGTCTTCACGGGCGGCGGCAAAGAGGCGGCGGCGGCCGGTACCAAGGCGAGTTGCTCGACGAAGGTGAGCCCCTCGGCGGGAGCGACCGCGCACGCGGTGCCCAAGCCGGCACAGATCACCGTCAACGTCTTCAACGCCACGCCCCGCAGCGGGCTCGCCAAGCAGACCGCGGACGAGCTCAAGAAGCGCGGCTTCCGCATCGGCGAGGTGGGCAACGCGTCGAAGGAGTACGACAAGAAGGTCGCCGGCACCGGGATACTGCTCGGCCCCGCGTCCTCCCTGAACACCTCGCTGCCGGTGCTCGCCACCCAGCTCGGCACCGCCGAGCGCCGTACCGACGCCGCCCGCAAGGGCGACGCCGTCGACCTCGTCATCGGCACCGGCTTCAAGGCGCTGACGGCCAAGGCGGACGCCGACAAGGCGCTGGCCGGCCTGACCGCGCCGGAGCCGTCGTCCACCACGTCGAAGAGCAGCTGCTGAAGGTCGTGGTACGGCCGGGAGCGGCTGCTCCGCCGGGAGCAGGTGCTCAAGGGCGTGACACCGCCTTGAGTAGCTGCTCAAGCGCGTGACACCGCCGGGAGCAGGTGCTCAGGGAATACGGCCTGGAGCAGCCACTGACGGCCGTACGGCCTGTTCAGCGAGTCCGCAGAGCTATTCAGCGGCTCCGTAGAGCCGGTCCCCCGCGTCGCCCAGGCCCGGCACGATGTAGCCGTGCTCGTTGAGGTGGTCGTCGACGGCCGCCGTGACCACCGTGACCGGGGTGCCCGCGAGCTCGCGCTCCATGACCTCGACGCCCTCGGGGGCGGCCAGGAGCACCACCGCTGTGACGTCGTCGGCGCCGCGCTTGATCAGCTCCTGGATCGCCGCGACCAGTGTGCCGCCGGTGGCGAGCATCGGGTCGAGGACGTAGACCTGGCGGCCCGAGAGGTCCTCCGGCATGCGCGAGGCGTATGTGGAGGCCTGCAGCGTCTCCTCGTTGCGGACCATGCCCAGGAAGCCCACCTCGGCGGTCGGCAGCAGCCGGACCATGCCGTCGAGCATGCCGAGCCCGGCCCGCAGGATCGGCACCACCAGCGGGCGCGGGCGGGCGAGCTTGACGCCCGTCGTCGAGGCGACCGGCGTCGCGATGTCGACCTGTTCGGTGCGCACGTCACGCGTGGCCTCGTAGGCGAGGAGGGTGACCAGCTCGTCGGCGAGACGGCGGAAGGTCGCGGAGTCCGTGCGCTGGTCGCGCAGCGTGGTGAGCTTGTGGGCGACCAGGGGGTGGTCGACGACGTGGAGACGCATGACCACAACACTAACCGCGTCGAACCGGCCCGGCGCCCCACACACAGTGAGCCTCCGCCCCGGGCTTGGGCCGTTCGCTGGCGTCGAACCGCCCGTCGGGGGGAAAGTGGTGAGGACGGACCGGGGTGATGTGTCTATGCCTGAGCTGCCTGGCCGCGACTCGCCGAACGCGGGCGAAGCGCGGGAGACGGACGCCGAGCGCCGTCGGCGACGCGCCCGGTTTTTGCGCGAACTGGCCGAGGCCCGGGAGCTGCGCGACCGCGTCCAGCCGCGCCGCGCCAGGACGGCCCGACTGCGGCACGCGATGCGCATGCGGACCTTCCGCTGGTAGGACTCGCCCGGCCCACGGAGCCGATCGAGTGGAGGCGATCAAGGGGTGGTCGTGCGTGGGCGGCGCGCAAAGCCGCGTACGATCCGCAGGTGGCGGCAACGAGTGCGCTGGTGAGTCCCGTTCGGACGCGCTTGCCCCCGTGCGATCAAAACTGCCAGACACAGGGAGCCGAAGACGTCCCCTGAACGCCTTGTTTCTGCCACGATTCCGAGTGGGTGGGGCTCGGAGCACAGCTCTCCCCGCCCACAACCTCCGCCGGGGGGACCCCCAACCGGCACGCCTATGACCAGTGGGAGAGTCACGGTGTACTTCGCCGCACTGCTCGCGCGCACCGAAGACGGGTGGGAAGCGAGCGACACAGAGCTGGACGATGTGGAGACCCTGTCGGATCTGGCCGACCTGGCCCGGGAAGCCTCTCCCGATGACGACACGGTGCTCGTGCTCATCGAGCAGGAGGACGGGTGGTTCGGGGTCGTCCGGGTGGACGGCGAGGACGATCCTCGTATCTACATCTCCGACGCCGCCGCCGCTGCCCGCAGCAGCTACGGGGAGATCCTGCTCACGGACGAGTTGCTCGGCCGTGACCCGGGTGACCCCGACGACGAGCTGGACTCGCTCGACCTCGACGGCACCGAGGACGGCGACGACGAGGACGAGGACGAGGACGACGAGACCGCCGGGGACGGCGGCTCCGCCGAGGCGGTGCCGCACGGCCCGGTCGGCGACCCCGGGATCCTCGACGACCTCGGCATCAGCGAGAAGGAGCTGAAGTCGTTGTCCGACGACGCGCTCACCGAGATCGCCGAGGCCCTGGGCGCCGCGGACGTCCTGGAGACCGTCCGCTGACCGCACCAGACGCGGCACGGGCACCGGACCCGGTACGCGACCGCTGGCGGGCCGCGATGCGGCTCGCCCTGGACGAGGCCGGCCGGGCAGTCCAGGGCGGGGACGTCCCCGTCGGCGCCGTCGTACTGGCTCCGGACGGTACGACCGTGCTCGCGGCCGGGCACAACGAGCGTGAGGCCGGCGGGGACCCGACCGCGCACGCGGAGGTCCTCGCGATCCGGCGGGCGGCGGCCGCGCTCGGCGAGTGGCGGCTGACCGGCTGCACGCTCGTCGTCACGCTCGAACCGTGCACGATGTGCGCGGGCGCGCTCGTGCAGTCCCGCGTGGACCGGGTCGTCTACGGCGCCCGCGACGACAAGGCGGGCGCGGCCGGCTCCCTCTGGGACGTCATACGGGACCGGCGGCTCAACCACCGCCCAGAGGTCGTCGAGGGCGTCCTGGCCGAGGACTGCGCGCGACTCCTCACGGAGTTCTTCCGGGACCGCTGAACCCGGGCCCCGAGGACGTCGGGAAACGGATTTCAGAGCACGGCCCACCTTGGGGTAGGGTCTCCCTCGGTAGCGTGTCCGAGCGGCCGAAGGAGCTCGCCTCGAAAGCGAGTGTGGCGCAAGTCACCGAGGGTTCAAATCCCTCCGCTACCGCTGAAGAAGGGCCCCGTCGCGAGACGGGGCCCTTCCTGCGCTCCGGGCAAGAAATGCCCGAAGATCGTTGGTCCTTAAATAGGACGTGAAGTTAAACTCGCCGCCGGTAACCGGGGGCCCACGGGGCACGGGCAGTCACAGGGGAGGCCGCCATGGCGGTGAACGCGAAGAAGATCGCCGTCTATGCGCTCGTGGTCTTCGCGCTGTATGTGATCATCACAGACCCGGCCAAGGCGGCGGACTACGTCCAGATAGGCTTCGAGGGCATATCGGACGCCGCCCAGGCCATCGGCGACTTCATGACCTGGCTCATCGACGGAGCCAAGAACTAGGGAGTGCTCGTGATCCGCCACCTGGTCCTCTTCAAGCTCGACGAGGGCGTCGAGCGCGACGACCCGCGCGTCGTGGAGGGCGTCGCGGCCTTCCGGGCGCTCGGCGGCCAGATCGAGGAGCTGCGCTTCTGGGAGCTCGGCTGGAACGTCACCGACCGGCCCATCGCCTACGACTTCGCGATCAACTCGGCGGTCGAGGACGCGGACGCCCTGAAGCGCTACCTCGAGCACCCGGCGCACCAGGCGGGCGTGGCGCTGTGGCGGGAGTTCGCCTCGTGGGTGGTCGCGGACTACGAATTCTGAGCCGTAGGCCGTACGCCGACACCGACAGCCCCGCGGAGCCTCGCAACTGAACGAACAGTGCGAGGCTCTTTTGCGTCATATACACCAACTCGCCCTCAACACGGCGTTATGCGGTGCTTGCACACGGTGCACATGTCTTGTGATGCTATGACCGCTTTTGACGGATGGTTGAGCGATGAAGAGGTGGCGTTGACCGTGTCGGCCAGTACTGCGCCACCCCAGGAGGAGGCCCCTGCCCAGGAGGAGGCCCCCGCCTTGGCTCCGACTCCGGAGAAGCGTCGCGGCGCCGACACCCGGGCTCTCACCCAGGTGCTCTTCTCCCAGCTCCAGGACCTCCAGCCGGGCACGCCGGAGCACAACCGGGTGCGCGGGGCGCTCATCGAGGCCAACCTCCCGCTCGTGCGCTACGCGGCCGCTCGCTTCCGCAGCCGCAACGAGCCGATGGAGGACGTCGTCCAGGTCGGCACCATCGGACTCATCAACGCCATCGACCGCTTCGACCCGGAGCGGGGCGTGCAGTTCCCGACGTTCGCGATGCCGACGGTCGTCGGCGAGATCAAGCGGTACTTCCGCGACAACGTCCGCACGGTCCACGTACCGCGTCGGCTGCACGAACTGTGGGTACAGGTCAACAGCGCGACCGAGGACCTGACGACCTCCTTCGGGCGCACCCCGACCACCGCCGAGATCGCCGAGCGGCTGCGCATCGGCGAGGACGAGGTGCTGTCCTGCATCGAGGCCGGACGGTCGTACCACGCGACCTCGCTGGAGGCCGCGCAGGAGGGCGACGGACTGCCCGGACTGCTCGACCGGCTCGGCTACGAGGACCCGGCACTGGACGGCGTCGAACACCGCGACCTGGTCCGCCATCTACTGGTCCAGCTGCCGGAACGCGAACAGCGCATTCTGCTTCTGCGCTACTACAGCAATCTCACCCAGTCGCAGATCAGTGCGGAACTCGGCGTCTCCCAGATGCACGTCTCGCGGCTACTCGCGCGTAGCTTCCAGCGACTGCGGTCCGCGAACCGTATCGAGGCATAACCGCACACCGGATCGAGTCGTCACCGCCGAGAGCGAATCGCTCACCAGGGCACTTCCCGACAGTTGTGTGGTGAAAAACCGTCAGACCCCTTCTTTCCAGGGCCGATTCGCTACTGTCATGTCGACATGTCACTACAGCGTGTTGCCGACATGTGACATTCTGCGGGAAGAGCGTTTGCCGCGGCTCCGGCTCCGGTATTCAGGGTGCAGGCTGATGTTCCTCTCCGGGAGCGTCCGCCGCGACCGTCCCGCGACCCAAAGGGGGTGGCATGTCCGCAGACCAGGGCAGCTCGAAGGTGCTCACGCTCACGAAGAGTGCTGAGGCGCCCGTAGAGCCCGTCGTGCCCGACGCGCTCGACGACGTTACGGCCCTCGAGGCAACGCCGGCCCCGGCCCTTCCGGCCTCGGGAGCCATCGACACCCGCACCCTCTCCCGCTCCCTGTTCCTGCGGCTCGCCGCCCTCGACGACGAGAGCCCCGAGCGCGCATACGTCCGGGACACCCTGATCGAGCTCAACCTCCCGCTGGTGCGCTACGCGGCGGCACGCTTCCGCTCGCGCAACGAGCCGATGGAGGACATCGTCCAGGTCGGCACCATCGGCCTGATCAAGGCGATCGACCGCTTCGACTGCGAACGGGGCGTCGAGTTCCCGACGTTCGCGATGCCGACCGTCGTGGGCGAGATCAAGCGGTTCTTCCGCGACACGTCATGGTCGGTGCGCGTGCCGCGCCGCCTCCAGGAGCTGCGCCTGGCACTCACCAAGGCCAGCGACGAGCTCTCCCAGAAGCTGGACCGCTCCCCCACCGTGCCCGAACTCGCCGCCGTCCTGGGCGTGTCGGAGGAGGACGTCGTCGACGGCCTCGCGGTGGGCAACGCGTACACGGCGTCGTCCCTGGACTCGCCGGCCCCCGAGGACGACGGCGGCGAGGGCTCCCTGGCCGACCGCCTCGGCTACGAGGACACCGCCCTGGAGGGCGTGGAGTACCGCGAGTCCCTGAAGCCGCTCCTGGCCAAACTCCCGCCCCGCGAGCGGCGCATCATCATGCTGCGCTTCTTCGCCAACATGACCCAGTCGCAGATCGGCGAGGAGGTCGGCATCTCCCAGATGCACGTCTCCCGACTGCTCACCCGGACGCTGGCACAGCTGCGGGACGGTCTCATCTCCGACTGACCCCAGGAGGTCGCGAGACTTCCCATTTGACGGAGCGTCAGCCACCATGGCGCGATGCTTCGAGCGACATGGGCGACATGGACACATGGCCGCCGGGGCGCCGCACTGGGCGCGTCGGCGGCCGTCGTCTGTCTGGGCGGGGTACTGGGCGCCCTCGGGAGCGACGGAGGCGGTGGCGGCTACGTCGCGGTCGGAGCGGCCGGCGGGCCGCCCCAGGCGTCGGGTACGGCGGTCGGGCCGACGGGCGGCGTGACGCTCGTGCCGCTCGACGGGACCGGCGGCGGAACAGGGGGCACGCGCAACTCGCCTGACACGGGCGGCGGTTCGGAGGCCGGCTCGGACCCCACCTCCGGGCCGCGCCCTACGACCGGAAGCCCCGTGCCGGCTTCCGACGGCACCAAGTCCGTTCGCCCGAGCGCGAGTCCGCCGTCATCCACGCCGGCGTCCCCTCGTACGACGCCTCGTACGACGCCCCGTACGCCCGCCGCCCTGAGCGCGGGCGAGCCCGTGCGTGAGGCGGCGGACGAGCGGTGGTGCGAGAAGGTGACCCTCGTTTTCCGCAACACCGGGGGGACCGCGGTGCGTTCGGGCACGGTGACCTTCGGGACGCACGTCATCGGCGCGCTCGGCATCGACTGGGCGACGGTCGAGTCGGCCGTGGAGCTTCCGGCGCCGATCGCGGCCGGTGCGCGGGAAGAGAAGACCTGGACGGTGTGCGTCGACCCGTGGCATGTGCCGCTGGGGATGCACGTGGAGACGCGGGACGTGTCCGTCCAGTGGAAGTAGTAGGGGAAGTAGCGGTTCGTCCTACTTGAGCGCGAGCCAGGCCACCGCGGCGACGATCACCACGGCGACGACGACGCCCACGATCAGGCCGATGCGGGGGCCGCCGCCCGTCGAGGCCGCCGCCTGCTGCTGTCGGCCCTGGGGGGCCTCGTCGACGAACGCGCGGAACATCTGGGTGCTGCCGGCGGGGTCGTAGTTGCCCTGGGGGTCCTGGGTGTTAGCCATGAGCCAGGACCCTAGCGAAGTCGGGGGGTCAGGCCCAAGTGGGGGCTCCACTCCCGGGGCCCACCCGCACCACAGGCACCCACCTGCGGGTTTACGTTCGCAATACTTGCCTTTGCCAAGTTTTTGGACCCGCACCCCCTCTTTTATTTGCCTGTAGCAACCAAGCTCTCCTATGGTTGCCCTAAGCAACGAATACCCGGAGGTGTGATGGCCGAGCAGGCGCAGTTCGAGGAGCTGGCGCATCAGCTCAGCGCTGTCGGGGCCGTGAAACGGGACCTCGGGCGGATCCTGCCGCACGACTGCCCGGCCGGTTCCGCCGCCGTGCTGATGCTGCTCGGCCGTCACGGGGACATGCGCATGAGCAAGCTCGCGGAGTTGCTCTCCGTGGACATGTCGGTCACCAGCCGCCATGTCGCGCACGTCGCGGAGCGGGGCTGGATCAAACGGTCCCCCGACCCGGCGGACAAGCGCTCGCGCATCCTGCACCTCACGGACGCGGGCCGCGACCAGATCGACGAGTTGCACCAGCGGAGCAGCCAGCTGCTCGCCGAACGGCTGAGCGACTGGACCGACGACGAGGTCGGGCAGCTCACCCGGCTCATGACACGACTCAGGGCCAGCTTCGGGGACTGCCGTTCCGCACCCCGGCTGCCACCTGCTGAACTCGAAACGACCACCCGTACACCCGCAAACACTTAAGAAAAGGAAGTCCATGGCAACGACCACACCAGCCGGTGTGCGGGCTCACGCCAAGAACGGGGGAGGCTCCTCCGACGCGCCGATGACGCACCGGCAGATCATGGAGGCGCTCTCCGGGCTGCTGCTCGGCATGTTCGTCGCGATCCTGTCGTCGACGATCGTCTCCAACGCCCTGCCCCGCATCATCGGCGACCTGGGCGGCGGCCAGTCCGCCTACACCTGGGTCGTCACGGCCGCGCTGCTCTCCATGACCGCGACCACGCCCCTGTGGGGCAAGCTCGCCGACCTGTACAGCAAGAAGGCGCTCGTCCAGATAGCCCTGGTCATTTATGTGCTGGGCTCCGTGGTCGCCGGTATGTCCCAGAACCCCGGCATGCTGATCGCCTGCCGCGTCGTCCAGGGCATCGGCACCGGCGGTCTGTCCGCTCTTGCCCAGATCGTCATGGCCGCGATGATCTCTCCGCGTGAGCGGGGCAAGTACTCCGGCTACATCGGCGCGACGTTCGCTGTTGCGACCGTCGGCGGCCCGCTGCTCGGCGGTGTCATCACCGACACCTCGTGGCTGGGTTGGCGCTGGTGCTTCTACGTCGGTGTGCCGTTCGCGATCATCGCGCTGATCGTGCTGCAGAAGACCCTGAAGCTGCCCGTCGTGAAGCGGGAGGTGAAGGTCGACTGGGGTGGCGCGTTCTTCATCGCCGCAGCGGTCTCGCTGCTGCTGGTCTGGGTCACCTTCGCCGGTGACAAGTACGACTGGATCTCGTGGCAGACGTACGCGATGGTCGGCGGCGCGATCGTGCTCGGGCTGATCTTCGTGCTCATCGAGTCCAAGGCGAGCGAGCCGATCATCCCGCTGCGCCTGTTCCGCAACCGCACCATCACCCTGTCGTCGCTCGCCTCGCTCTTCGTGGGTGTCGCGATGTTCAGCGGCACGACCTTCTTCAGCCAGTACTTCCAGCTGGCCCGCGACAAGTCCCCGACGATGTCCGGCGTCCTGACGATCCCGATGATCGGCGGTCTGTTCGTCTCCTCCACCCTGTCCGGCCAGTTCATCACCCGGACCGGCAAGTGGAAGGCGTGGCTCGTCAGCGGTGGTGTGCTGGTGACGGCCGGTCTGGGTCTGCTGGGCACCATCCGGTACGACACGGACTACTGGAAGATGGCCATCTTCATGGCCCTGCTGGGTCTCGGCATCGGCATGATGATGCAGAACCTGGTCCTGGCCACGCAGAACCAGGTGGCGCCCTCCGACATCGGTTCGGCGAGCTCCACGGTCACCTTCTTCCGGTCCCTCGGCGGTGCGATCGGCGTCTCCGCGCTCGGCGCGGTCATGGCCACCCGCATCACCGACTACGTCAAGGACGGCCTGGCCGACCTCGGCCCCAAGTACGCCGGCGCCGCGTCCGGCTCCACCGGCAGCATCCCGGACATGGACGCGCTGCCCGCGCCGCTGCGCACGGTCATGGAGAGCGCGTACGGCCACGGCATCGCGGACGTCTTCCTGATCGCGGCCGGCGTGGCGCTGCTCGCCTTCCTCATCACGCTGTTCATCAAGGAGGTCCCCCTGAAGACCAAGGGTTCCCTCGCGCAGGCCGCCGGCGACGAGTCCCCGGCGCAGGCTCCGGCCGCCGCCGTGGCTCCGGCCGGATCCCCGGCCGAGGAGAACGTCCCGAGCTGGGCCGCCGCCTCCGCCACCACGGAGACCGGTCCCGAGGGCACTCAGCGCCTGGCCGCGGTCGCCACGGTGGCCGTCGGTGAGTCGGCGGGCGGCGGTACGCCGGTGCGCGGCTTCGTCCGCGGCGCCGAGAGCGCGCCCGTTCCGCGGGCCGCGGTCACGCTGATCTCCCTGGCCGGACGTCAGCTGGGCCGGTCGGTCGCACAGGCCGACGGCTCCTACGGGGTGGACGCGCCCGGCGCGGGCTCGTACGTCCTGATCGCCTCCGCCGACGGCTACCAGCCGCAGGCCTCCACGATCGTCGTGAACGACGAGCCGGTGGCGTACGACATCCTGCTCAGCGGCACCAGCGGCCTGACCGGTGTCGTCCGCGGCGCCGAGACCTCGCTGCCGGTCAAGGACGCGATGGTGATCGTCACCGATGTGCGCGGGGACCTGCTGGCCACCGCCGCCACCGGTGAGCAGGGCGAGTTCTCCTTCGCCGAGCTGGTGCCCGGCACGGTGACCCTCGCGGTCAACGCCGTCGGCTACCGGCCGCGCGCCCTGCCCGTCGAGGTGGGCGGCACCGGGGTCACCCGGATCGAGGTCGACCTCGACTCGGGCTCCCAGCTCCAGGGCGTCGTGCGCGCTCCGCACGGTCCGCTGGCCGACGCCCGCGTGACGCTGGTGGACGCGGCGGGCAACGTGGTCGGCACGGCCACCACCGGGATGGACGGGGCGTACGCCTTCACCGACCTGAACGGCGGCGAGTACACCGTCATCGCGACGGGCTACCCGCCGGTGGCCACCGCGCTGACGGTCGCCGGACCCGGCGTCGACGGCCACGACATCGAACTCGCCCACCCCGGCGAGTAGTTCGACCCCGGCCCGTGGCGGGCGGCGCGCTCCGAGCGGAGGCGCGTCCCTGCCGCGGGCCGGCTTCATTGCGACCAATTTCTGATGTTTTGCAGGGAGAAAACGGGATGGGACTGACCGCGAGGATCCGTACCAGGGACGGATGGGCCGTGTCTCACGCGGTCGTCACGGTGACCGACATGACGGGCACGCAGGTGCTGCGGATCGAGGCGGACGCCGAGGGCGCGGTGCGGGACGTGAACCCGCTGGCGCCGGGGGCGTACACGGTGATCGTCACGGCCGTCGGGTACGCGCCCGCCGCCGCGAGCGCCATCGTCACCGCGAGCGGGCGGGCCGAGGTCGGGACGGTGACGCTGGCCCGGCAGGGCGGCACCGAGCTGCCTCCGCCGGGGCCGTGGACCATCGACCCGGCGCACTCCACGGTGGGCGCGGTCGCCCAGCACCTGGGCATCTCCAGCGTGCGCGGCCGGTTCACGGAGTTCGCGGGCACGGTCGAGATCGCCCCGGACGACATCGCCAAGTCCCGGGTCGAGGCGGTCATCCGCGCCTCGTCCATCGACACCGGCAACGGCATGCGCGACACGCATCTGCGCTCCGCGGACTTCCTGGACGTCGAGACCTTCCCCGAGATCACCTTCCGCTCGACCGGCCTGGCGGCGGCGGGCTCCGACCGCTGGACGGTCCACGGGGAGCTGGGCCTGCACGGGGTCGTACGGCCCGTCGACCTGGACCTCGCCTACCTCGGCACCGGCGCCGACCCGTGGGGCGGCACCCGCGCCGCCTTCCGGGCGACCACGGAGCTGCACCGCGAGGACTTCGCCATGAACTACAACCAGATCGTCCAGGCGGGCATCGCGGCCATCGGTACGACCCTCAAGGTCGAGCTGGACATCCAGGCGGTCCAGGGCGAGTCGCTGCCGCAGGCATAGCCACGGCCGGGATTCGCCGGCCGTGGCTCGACACCCCCGCCCTACATGAGTCCGACCGTGCGGGGCGGGGCGAACAGGTGCCGGGCCCGGTGTTCGTCGGCCACCATCACGGTGCCGAGCCGGAACTCCGACGACTCCTCCGTCTGTGCCAGGCGGCCCCGGTGGCCGGCGCAGGTGCGGCAGTCGGGGTCCCAGCCGGGGAGCATCTCCGGGTGGGCGTCGGCCAGGTGGCGGCTGAGGCTGATCTGCGTCCCCACGATGCTGTCCATGAAGTCCCGGTCCACGCCGGGATCGTCGGCGACCAGCCCCGCGATCTCGGCCTGCAGGTACTTCATCGCCTCGTACTTGCGGACACACTCCCGGCAGTCCCACATCCACGCGGGCAGCAGCGGCCACCGGTCGTCGGGGCCGAGGTCGTCGGGGCTGTTGTTCGTCACCAGAAGCATCTTCCCCGGCCGCGGGCGGGTCATGAGGGGCGCCGGCGAAACGCGCCCCTCATGTGGGGTTGTTCGCGTCCACGACCCGGCGGGCGAGATCGCGCAGCTTGATGTTCTCCCGCTGCGAGGCCCGTACCAGGCTGTCGAAGGCCTCCGCCGCGTCGATGTTCAGGCGCTCCATGAGGATGCCGGTGGCCTGGCCGATGAGGTCCCGGGTGCGCATGGCCTCGGTGAGCTGCTCGCGCACCGTCGCCGAGTCGAGGGCCAGACTGACGTGCGCGGTGAACAGCCGCCCGATGCGGGTGGCCGCCTCGTCGAAGGCCCGCGGCTTGCGGGCGTACGCCGTGAGGACGGTCAGGCGGCGGCGGTCGGCCCGCAGCCGCAGCGCGAGCGCCGAGCGCAGCCCGAGGTCCGCGAGGTCGCCGTCGCCGTCCTCGCTCTCGCTGTCGTCCAGGTGTACGACGGGCGCGTGCCAGAGCTGGTCCCAGTAGGGACGCGCGGCGCGGGCCCCGTTCGGGGACTCGGCGGCGCGGACGACCTCGTCGGACCAGGCGACCGTACGGCGATGGTCGGAGCGGTCGAGCACGGAGATCCCGGCGTGCTCGGCACCGGGCAGGAGGTGCACGGCCAGCCGCACCGCGGTGCGCAGGGTGTTGTGCGGGGTGATCGTGTCGTGCAGCTGCCGGGCCGCCACCGTAAGTGCCTCGGCCAGCTCGAAACCGACCGGAAAGCGGGGCAAATCAGAAAACTCGGACGCAGTCACCACGAACCTCTTCGGCATGCACGACCGCCACGGCCATGCGCAGGAGAGCTCCGCAGCACATTCCCGACTGCGAGCAAAGGACGGAGAGCACTTTATCTGCTCCGTTGCGCGGAGGTGACGCCTGGCTGACGGCCCGTCCGAACAGCTTTCGCATGCGCCGTGGGCGTGGTCGAATGGACCACAGGTCAGGAAGTGGCCACCGAAACCCGGACGAGTACGCCCTCTGCCAGGTGAGTGCCGTGACCTTCCTCCCGACGTCCTGCCGGGTGCACGACCTTCCCGGCTGCACCCTGTTCACCCTGCCCCCGGAGATCGACTTCTCCAACGCCGGCCCCCTGTTCGACGCCGTCGCCGCCGCCGTGCACGTCCGCCGCGGCCGGCTGCCGATGCTGGTCCTGGACCTCACCGAAACCCACTTCATCGACTCCCAGGGCGCCCGCCTCGTCGACGACGTACGCCGCCTGCTGGGCCCGCGCACCCCGCTCCGGGTCGCCGCGTCGCCCCGCGGACTGCCGCGCCGTGTCCTGGAACTGACGGGCGTACGACGCGACGTCCCCGTGTACGACGACCTGACCGAGGCCCTGTCGGCCTAGGCTGGCGCCATGGCACCGAACATCGCGACGAACACGCCCGTGGCACTGGAAGAGTTGCTGGACTTTGTACGTCCCCGCCACCGCGCCATCCTGCTGACCCGGCGGGCCGACGGCAGCCCCCAGGGATCGCCGCTGACCTGCGGCGTCGACGACTCGGGCCGGATCGTGGTCTCCACGTACCCGGAACGGGCCAAGACCCGCAACGCCAAGCGGGACCCCCGGGTCAGCGTCATCGTGCTCAGCGACGACTGGAACGGACCCTGGGTCCAGATCGACGGCACGGCCGAGGTCATCGACACGCCCGACTCCGTGGAGCCGCTGGTGGAGTACTACCGGAACATCGCCGGTGAGCACCCGGACTGGGACGAGTACCGGGCGGCCATGCTCAAGCAGGGCAAGTCGATCATCCGGGTCACCCCGGAGCGGTGGGGGCCGGTGGCGACGGGCGGGTTCCCGGCGCGGCTCGTGTCCGAGGAGTAGAGGAGCCGGAGACGCCCGAGACGCCGGAGACGCCGGAGACGCCGGAGACGCCGGAGACGCCGGAGACAGGAGCGTCAGCCGCGCTCCACCATCGCCTCGATCCCCGCCACCAGCAGGTCCAGGGCGAAGGTGAAGTCGCGGTCCAGCATCTCCGCGACCGTGTCGCCGCCGCGGGCCGCCATGATGTCCTTGGACTCCTGGATGACCTCGGCGGTGTCCGGTGACTCGGTCACCGCGCTCATGGCCTGCTGGAAGTAGTCGTCCGGGGTCACACCGGCATCGGCGACACGGGCAAAGAAGTGGCCCTCGATCGTGCCGTAGCCGTACACGAACTGGAAGACGGCGGAGATGGCGCCCGTGACGCCGTGCGCGGGCAGCCCCGTACGGCGGATGACACGCTGCACGAGGCGGGAGAAGGCCAGCGCGTTGGGGCCGATGTTGAGATACCGGCCGGCGAGCGGCGACAGCCAGGGGTGGCGTACCAGCAGTGCGCGGTACTCCGTGGCCAGCGCCCGCAACTGGTCGCGCCAGTCCACCGCGTCCGCGGCGTCCCCCGCGTCCGCGGCCTCCGGACCGGGCAGGCGCAGCTCGCCGAAGGCCGCGTCCAGGGCGAGTTCGAGGAGGTCGTCCTTGGTGTCCACGTACCAGTAGACGGACATCGCGGTCACGTTCAGCTCGGTGGCGAGCCGGCGCATGGAGAACCTGTCGAGCCCCTCGGCGTCCAGGAGACGGACCGTGACCGTGGTGATCCGGTCCCGGTCGAGACCCGACGGCTGCCCGCCACCGCGCCCGCCCCGGCGCGCCTTGTCCTCCAGCCACACGCTGCTCCGCGCGGCCCGCTCGGCTGCCTTCACCGCCTTCACCATGGCGCACCTTCCTCGACACTCCTGCGGCCCCCGGTCACGATGCTAGGTGCAGCCACCACCGGCCGAGCTCCCAGGTCGACAGGGCAATACACCTAGGCCACCACCACCTCGGAGTCTGCCCGCTCCGCCCTGCGCAGCAACGCCGCCGCCAGGAACCCGCCGAGCAGCACGGCCACCGCCCCCACCAACTGACTGGTCTCCAGTCCGGACGAGAACGCGTCGGTGATACGGCCCCTCTCCCGCTCCCCGTCGGCGGACGCCAGCGCCGCCGGCAGCGAACTCGCCGCCACCGGAATCAGCGCGGCGAACCGCGCGTTGAGCACCGCGCCCAGTACGGCGACTCCCAGCCCGTTGCCGAACTCCGCGAGCGTGCCGTTGATTCCGGCGCCCACACCGGCCTTGTCCGGCGGGATCGCGCTCATGATGGCGTGCGCCATGGCCGGGTTCGCGACCGCGCAGCCCGCGCCGATGAGCAGGAGGCCCAGCAGCGTGCCCGTGTACCCGTGCTCCGCCAGCGTGGCGATCGACACCAGGCCCCCGGACATCAGCACCATGCCCAGCGCGATCGACACCGGCGTACCGAGCTTCACCGTCCACTTCGCCGACAGGCCCGAGAAGTTCAGGACGACGACGGACAGGGCGAGCGGCGCCGTCCGCAGGCCCGCCTCCAGAGGGCCGTAACCGAGCACGAACTGGAGGTGCTGGGTGAGCAGGAACAGTGCGCCGCCCATGCCGAAGGTGATCAGGACCGCGCCGGCGACGGCGCCCGTGAAGCGGCGGTCGCGGAAGAAGTGCAGGTCGAGCATCGGGTACGGGATACGGCTCTCCCAGTAGGCGAACAGGGCGAGGACGACCACCGCGACGGCCGCGCCGGCCAGCACCCGGGCCGACGTCCAGCCGTGTACCGGGCCGGAGATGATCGCGAATACCAGCGTGGCCATGCCGATCGTCGACAGCAGGGCGCCGAGCAGGTCCGGACGGTCGCCCCGGGGGTTCTTCGACTCGGGGACGAGCGCCACGACCGCGGCCAGGCCCAGCGCCGCGACCGGCAGGTTGATCAGGAAGATCGCGCCCCACCAGAAGTGGTTCAGCATGAAGCCGCCGATGAGCGGACCGATCGCGAAGCCGAGGGCGTTGACCGCGGCCCAGATGCCGATCGCCTTGGCGTGCTCCTCGGGCGCGAAGATCTGCATCACCACGGCCAGAGTGGTGGTCAGCAGGAGCGCGCCGCCCACGCCCATGCCGGCCCGCGCGGCGATCAACTGGCCGGTGGAGTCGGCGAGGCCGGCCACCAGCGAGCCGGCACCGAACAGGGCGAGCCCGGCGACCAGCAGCTTCTTGCGGCCGTAGCGGTCGGCCGCACTGCCCGCGGTGAGCAGCAGACCGGACTGCACCAGCGAGTACGCGTTGATCATCCACTGGATGTCGGAGGTGGCCGCGCCCAGCTCACGGGTGAGTGAGGGGATCGCGACGTTCAGCACGGTGTTGTCGAGCAGCACGGTGAGCTGCGCCAGACAGATGACGCCGAGGATCAGCCAGCGCTGGGGGTGGCCTTGGGGAATGGGGGTGGGGGTGGGAGTGGGATCAGAAGCGGGAACGGGCATGCTCTACACCGTAGAGCAGCTCCTATACGGTGTACAACGCAGATATGAAGAAGGGCGGTGCCGTGAGCCACCGCCCTTCGTTCTGCGCCGGCCGTCAGCTGCTCGCCGCCTGCGTGAGGTCGTAGAAGGTGGCCGAACCGACCGTGACCTTCTTGAAGTTGCTCTCGACCCACGAGGTGATCTGCGAGGAGGTGCCGGTGCTGCTGCCGCCCATGCCGCCGCCGGAGCCGCTCGAGATGAAGTAGTGGATCCTGCCTTCCTCCACGTACTTCTTGAACTGCGCCAATGTCGGGGACGGGTCGGTGCCGTTGAAGCCGCCGATCGCCATCACCGCGTCGCCGGTGGAGAGCTGGTAGCTCGCGGCGTTCTGGGCGCCGATGGCCGCGGCGGCCCACGTGTACTTGCCGGAGTCGGTCTCCAGCAGCTTCTTGGCCTCGGAGCTGACGCTCGCGCCGTTCAGCAGGCCGCCGACACCACCGCCGCCGCCCATGCCGCCGCCTTCGCCCATCTGACCGCCGCCGGGGAAGCCGTTGCCGTTCTGGGGGGCGCCCTTGCCGTTCTGCTGACCCTGGCCCTGGCCCCCCTGGCCCGGCATGCCACCGCCGGGGAAGCCGCCGGTGCCGCCCGTGCCGCCGCCCGGGAACCCGTTGCCGTTCTGGGTGGTGCCGTTGCCCTGCTGCCCCTGGGTGTTGCCGCCGCCGGGACCGCCGCCGTTACCGCCGAAGCCGCCCCGGCCGCCACCGCCGCCCGGACCGCCGCCGCCCATCATGCTCGCGCCGGACGGACCGGCGGTGACGATGGATCCGGTGTGACCTTCCTGGAGCGTGCTGAGGGTGTACGCCGTCGGCCCGGCCAGCGCCGCCACGACGCTCACGGCCACCGCCGCGAGGGCCGGCCGCCGGTTCAGCCGGCCCGCGAAGACCAGGCCGAGCGCGCCGACCAGGCCGCCGATCAGGACCAGCCACTTCAGCCAGGGCAGGTAGTCCGAGGTGCGGTCGAGCAGGACGTAGCTCCACACCGCGGCCGCCACGACCGAGGCCGCGAGGGTGATCGACGCCCAGATCTCGCCGCGCTTCTCCCACAGGATGCCCGCGCCCATACCGATCACGGCCGCCATGTAGGGGGCCAGGGCCACCGTGTAGTACTGGTGGAAGATGCCCGCCATGTAGCTGAAGACGACCATGGTCATCAGCAGCGAGCCGCCCCAGACGAGGAACGAACCCCGGGTCACGGACGTCCGCGCGAGCTTGCGCGTGGCCACCAGGCCCGCGACCAGCAGGATCAGCGCGGCCGGCAGCAGCCAGGAGATCTGGCCACCGATCTCGGAGTTGAACATCCGGTCCCAGCCGGTCTCGCCCCACTGGCCGGTACCGGTGCCGCCACCGCCGCCGCCGACGCTGCCGGTCTCGTCGCCGCTGAGACGGCCCAGGCCGTTGTAGCCGAAGGTCAGCTCGAGGAAGCTGTTGTTCTGCGAACCGCCGATGTAGGGGCGGGAGGACGCCGGCCACAGCTCGACGATCGCGACCCACCAGCCGCCCGAGACGACCAGCGCGACCGTCGCCAGGGCCAGCTGCCCGAGGCGCTTCCTCAGCTTCACCGGCGCGCAGACGCCGTACACGATCGCCAGCGGCGGCAGGATCAGGAAGGCCTGCAGGGTCTTGGCGAGGAAGGCGAAACCGATCGCCGCACCGGCCCACAGCAGCCACTTCGTACGGCCGTCCTCGAGGGCGCGGACGACGAGGTAGCAGGCTACGGCCATCAGCAGCGCCAGCATGGCGTCCGGGTTGTTGAACCGGAACATCAGCGCCGCGACGGGGGTGAGCGCGAGCACCGCACCCGCGATCAGACCTGCCTGCGGGCTGAACCGGCGGCGCACGGACGCGTACACGACGGCGACCGTCGCGACGCCCATGATCACCTCGGGGACGAGGATCGCCCACGAGTTCAGGCCGAAGATCCGGACCGACAGCTCCATCGGCCACAGGGCGGCCGGGGGCTTGTCGACGGTGATGGCGTTGCCCGCGTCCAGCGAGCCGAAGAAGAAGGCCTTCCAGCTCTTGCTGCCGGCCTGGACTGCCGCGGAGTAGAAGGAGTTGGCGTAGCCGGAGGCGCTCAGGTCGTAGAGGTAGAGCAGACCGGTCGCCAGCAGCAGGCCGAGGAAGGCCGGGCGCACCCAGCGGGGGTCCTCGGGGCGGCCGCGCCACAGTCTCCGTACGAAGGGCTGCTCGGGTTCGCCGGCCTCGGGGGCGGGCGACTGCACAGCCGCCGGCTCCTGGGGCGGAGCGGTCGGGGGCGGCCCCCAGGAGGTGGGCGCACCCCCCTGGTCGATCGTCCGGTCGTACTGGGTGGTCATCGTGAGTCCCCCGGGTCGGTGTCGTAAGGGCGCACCGGCTGGAGCCGCATGGTCGCGTCCCTCCCCCACTCTCGGCTTCGCTCGAGCGGGGGCACCCCCACGGTGCCGTCCGCGGCTTCGCCGGCGCGGAACCGGGTCGTGTCGTGCGTGGAGGGGTACGGCTGCTGCGCCACCGGGCGCTGGGGCAGCGGTGCGTACGGGCCGCCGGGCTGCTGCGGGGCCCGCGCCGTCGCGCAGGTCGGCGAGGACGGGGTGTGGGAGGCGACCACGGTCGAGTGGGCGCAGGCGTCGGCGTCGCGCCGGTCCGGGAACACCCACGCGCGGAAGAGCAGGAAGCGGAGCACGGTCGCCGCGAGGTTGGCGGCGATCAGCACCGCGAGTTCGGTGGAGTGCGCGGGGCTGGCGGTCGCCGTGTTCAGGGCGGCCAGCGAACCGCTGGTCAGCGCGAGGCCGATACCGAAGACGACCAGGCCCTGCGCCTGGTGCCGGACGGCGCCACCGCTGCCGCGCACCCCGAAGGTCAGGCGACGGTTGGCGGCCGTGTTGGCGACAGCCGAGACCAGCAGCGCGAGCGCGTTGGCGATCTGCGAACCGCTGAAGTTGCGGAAGGCGCTGTAGAGCAGCAGGTAGAAGAGGGTCGACAGAGCGCCGACCACGCAGAAGCCGACGAGCTGGCGGGCCAGCCCCTTGGGCACGTCCTGGATGTCACGGTCGCGCGGATCGTCGCCGAACGGGCGGGCGAGCCGCTCCAGGGACAGCGAACCGGTGGCCAGGGCCTTGCCCACACGCCACACCCCCTTCAGGTCCTCGGTCGCCGTCTTCACGATGTGCACCGTGGAGTCGGGATCGTCGACCCAGTCGACGGGCACCTCGTGGATACGGAGCCCCGCCCGCTCGGCGAGCACCAGCATCTCGGTGTCGAAGAACCAGCCGGTGTCCTCCACCAGCGGCAGCAGCACCTGGGCGACGTCACGGCGGATCGCCTTGAAGCCGCACTGCGCGTCCGAGAAACGGGCCTGGAGGGAACCGCGCAGGATGAGGTTGTACGCCCGGCTGATGAACTCCCGCTTGGGTCCGCGTACGACGCGGGAGCTACGGGCCAGCCGGGAACCGATCGCGAGGTCCGAGTGGCCCGAGATCAGCGGGGCCACCAGCGGCAGCAGCGCGTTGAGGTCGGTGGAAAGGTCCACGTCCATGTAGGCGAGGATCGGCGCCTCCGAGGCCGACCAGACGGTCCGCAGCGCACGACCGCGGCCCTTCTGCTCGAGGCGGAAGGCCTTCACCTCAGCGATCTCTGCCTCCAGCCGCTGAGACACCTGCGGCGTCGTGTCCGTCGAGGCGTTGTCCGCGATGGTGATGCGGAACGGGTACGGGAACGTGCGCTCGAGGTGCTCGTGCAGTCTGACGACGCACGGCCGGAGGTCCTTCTCCTCGTTGTAGACGGGGATCACTACGTCCAGGACAGGCGTACCGGCTGCCGCGGCCGGGAGGTGCTCCCGCGCCGGCAGGTTGCCGGGAGAAGAGTCGGTTCGCATGACAACGACTGTTGTCAAGCGCCCTGTTGCACCCATGTGGTGGCACTGTGCTGTACCTGTGAGTCGAGTTGCCAGTTCGTTTCGGGCGCCGGCTGGGGGACGGCCGGGGCAAGGGCGGGCAGATGCACGGTGAACACCGTCCGCCCGGGCACGCTGTCGACGGTGACGGCACCGCCGTGCGCGGTCGCGACGGCCTGCACGATGGCCAGGCCCAGACCGGTCGACCCGGTGGCGCGCGAGCGCGCGGAGTCACCCCTCGCGAACCGTTCGAAGACATGCGGGAGCAGGTCCGGCGGGATGCCCTGGCCGTTGTCCTGGACGTCCACGCACAGCCACGGTCCGCGCCGCTGCACACGTGCGGTGACGGTCGTACCGGGCGGGGTGTGGGTGCGCGCGTTCGCCAGCAGGTTGACGAGCACCTGCTGCAGCCGGGCCGCGTCCGCGGACACGAGGGCGGGCTCGTCGGGCAGCTCCAGCCGCCAGACATGGTCCCGTCCCGCGGCACGGGCATCGCTGATGGTGTCGACCACGAGGGGTACGAGGTCCGTCTGCTCGAACTGCAACGGCCGGCCCGCGTCGAGTCGCGCGAGCAGCAGCAGGTCTTCGACGAGCAGCGTCATGCGCCCGGCCTCGGACTCGATACGGCCCAGGGCGTGCCGGGTGTCGGGCCCGACCTCCTCACGTCCGCGTCGGGTGAGCTCGGCGTACCCGCGGATCGACGCGAGAGGTGTCCTCAGTTCATGGCTGGCGTCCGCGACGAACTGCCGGACCCGCGTCTCGCTCTGCTGGCGGGCGTGCAGGGCGCCGTGGACGTGGTTCAGCATCCGGTTGAGCGCGGCACCGACCTGTCCGACCTCGGTGTGCGGGTCGGTCTCGGACTCGGGCACCCGCTCGCTGAGGTTCACCTCGCCGGTGTGCAGGGGGAGTTCGGAGACCCGGGTGGCGGTGGCGGCGACCTTGCGCAGGGGGCGGGTGGCGACGCCGACGAGCACATAACCGGCGATGCCGGCGGCGACGAGACCGGCGGCGGTGATGCTCACCTCGACGAGGAGGAGGGTGTTGATGGTGTTGTCGACGTCCGCGGTGGGCAGCGCGACGTAGAACGCTCCGCGGCCGTTCTGGCTCTCGATGTACTTCACCAGGTAGCCGCCCAGACCGGGAATGTCCACGGTCTCGGTTCCGGTCTTCGACGCCTCGGCGAGCGCGGCCTTCTGCGCCGTGCTGAGCCGCGTGGTGGTCATGCCGCCCTGGTAGCTCTTCTCACGGGCGACGACCGCCTCGGCGATCCCGTTGCCGTCGTCGTTCATGACGGCGACGACGGTGCCCGGCTGCGTCGGGCCCCGGCTGGTGAACTGGAGCTTCTCGTCCGTCGTCAACGAGGTGCCGGACGTGCCGTCGGCGTTGCCGTTGCCGTTCAGACCGCCAGGAGTGTCGACGCCCGGCTTGGGACCGCCCACGGCCCGCATGGCGACGTCGAAGACCTGGTCGTCCAGCTGGTCGTACAGGTGGGAACGCAGGGCGAGCGTCGTCACCGTGCCGATCACCGCGCACACGACCGCGATCAGCGTGACGGCGGAGACGACGAGCCGCGACCGCAGGGTTCGTGGAGTCCGCTGCCTCTTCGGCTTCTGCCTCTGCTGCTGTCGCTGTCTCTGCCTGCTCATCGCGCTGCCTTCACCGAAGCGTCCGCAAGGGTCTCGGGGTCGCTGCGCCAGGGCTCACGACCAGGTGGAGGAGCGACACGGGGACGCTCCTCCACGACACGGGCGGCAGGCACGAAGACCGACGGCCCCACCGGATACCCGGCCTCAGCCGGCCGGCTTGATCAGGTAACCGGCGCCGCGCCGGGTGTGGATCATCGGCTCGCGCCCCGCGTCGATCTTCCTTCGCAGGTACGAGATGTACAGCTCGACCACGTTGGCCTGACCGCCGAAGTCGTAGGACCACACCCGGTCCAGGATCTGCGCCTTGCTGAGTACACGACGAGGATTACGCATGAGGAAGCGCAGCAGTTCGAACTCGGTGGCGGTGAGGTGGATGTTGTCCCCGGCCCGCGACACCTCGTGGCTGTCCTCGTCGAGGGTGAGGTCACCGACGACGAGCACGGAGTCGGAGCGCCGGTCGGCGGCACCGGAACGGCGGATCAACCCGCGCAGCCGAGCCACGACCTCTTCGAGGCTGAACGGCTTGGTGACGTAGTCGTCGCCACCGGCGGTGAGCCCGGCGATCCGGTCCTCGACCGCGTCCTTGGCGGTCAGGAAGAGAACCGGCACGTCGGGCAGCTCGCGGCGCAGCCGCCCCAGGACGGTCAGGCCGTCCATGTCGGGCAGCATCATGTCCAGGACGACGGCGTCGGGCCGGAACTCGCGGGCGGTCTGGATCGCCCCCGTCCCGTCACCCGCGCTCCGGATCTGCCATCCCTCATAGCGAAGGGCCATGGACAGCAGTTCGGTGATCGACAGCTCGTCGTCCACCACAAGCACTCGGACGGGGCTCCCGTCCGGCCTCAGCAGTTCGGTGCGCCCCTGGGGCGAGGTCGTGGTCATGGTGGACACCATGTCGGGGTCCTCTGAGAGCACGCTTTCACTAATCTGTGATTTCCCTGAGAAGCTCACAGGAGCCTCTCAGGGCAGCCCTGGGCAATTCCTACTCTGGGGACGGGGCCGACACCGCCCGTTCGAAGCCGTGGCTGTGCTCGACCCTGGCGATGTGCAGGGAGTACCGCT
Source organism: Streptomyces sp. NPDC001315 (assembly GCF_042896175.1). Lineage (NCBI taxonomy): Bacteria > Bacillati > Actinomycetota > Actinomycetes > Kitasatosporales > Streptomycetaceae > Streptomyces > Streptomyces sp. NPDC001315. The sequence goes on from NZ_JBIAWZ010000003.1 coordinate 93,983, forward strand.
CGTACCAGTGCGCCCGGCCGTACTCCTTGGCCGCACGGTGCTCCGCATGGGTACGCCAGTGCTCGATGCCGGCGAGGTCCCGGAAGTAGGCGACGGTGACGGCGAGCCCGCCGGGGGTACGGGCCGAGTCCTCACCGAGGAAGCCGGGGATGTCCTTGACCAGCTCACCGAGACGCTCGGCGGTGTCTGCGTACGAGTCTCCGCCGCCGCCGTCTCCGTCTCCCTCGGTGCGTACCGAGGTGAAGACGACCGCGTAGTAAGGGGGTTGATGGGCCGGGACAGGTGCAATGCGCTGATCGCTCATGTCACCCACGATCACCCGTGCCGCCCACGGCCTCCACCCCCCTTACCGAAAGGGATCCCGCAGGGATCCAACTCTTTACCGACACGGCCCACTTCACCGCACGACCCGTCAGAAGAGCCCTTCCTGAACACTCGGCGTTCGCCTGAACTCCCGTACAGGAACGTCGAGTACGCGTGCGCCACTCTCCGCCGGGACCAGCCCCCACCCGGTCATCAACCGTGTGTCGAGCACCACGACGGCCCCGCCGCCCTCGCCCCCGCTCATCAGATGGAGATCAGGTCCGGCGGCAGCCACCAGCTCCCCCCTCACCACGCCCCCGGCGACGAGCTCTCTCACCTCTCCGACGGCGGCGGGCAGCCCGGCGAGCCCGAACACTCCCACGTGATCCACAGGCCGGAAGGGCTCACGCGTCAGCGACTCGGGCCACTCACGGAGCGCCACCGCCCGCGCGTGCAGCTCGGCGATCTCGGCGGCCCGCTCGTCCTCCGTACCGGGCAGCGCGGACCGCACCGCGCGCTTGTCGGCGTACGGAATGCGGTCCGGCACCCCTAGCGCGGCGCGCAGCAACTCCTCGGCCCGCCGCGCGGCCATCAACGGCCCGGCACCGAGCCAGCTGAAACAGACGGCCCCCTGCTCCAGCAGTCGCGCCGGCCCCCGCTCGAGCGCCGTGATGCCGACCTTGACCATGCCGGGCCCGAACCACGCCAGATATACGTGGTACGGCCGCGGGTCGTCCGCGATGGTGTCGGCGGCCACCGAGTGCGCCCGGTCCAGCCGCGCACACTCCTCGCACCGCGCCCCCGTACTCCGCCCCGACACGACCGCCCGTACCGCACACGGATGCCCGCGCGCCCCCACACACGTCCGCACACCCCCGTCCGCGACCCCGAAGGCCACCTGCTTCCCCCGCGACAGCGCGCTGCCCCGCCCGCCGTCCCACATCAGCACGGGACCGTCCGCCGACCACCGCAGTCCCGAGCACTTCCATGCCTGTGCCATCACCTTCGAGCGTAGGCGCAGCCACTGACAACGGCGGACCAAGGCCTGAGCCTTGACGCCGACGTCCAGAACTCCGCCGTCGCCCACCTCCGCCGCCGCCCCGGGCCGCCGAAATCGGCGGCTTCGTCTCCGGGTTCGGCCCCGCGATCAGCAGCCCCGAAGCAAAAGCCAGAGGCCCCGTGGATCGCTCCACAGGGCCTCTGGTCTGGTGTGCACTCGGCAGGATTCGAACCTGCAACCTTCTGATCCGTAGTCAGATGCTCTATCCGTTAAGCTACGAGTGCTTGTCTTTTGTTATTTCGTCTTCGCTCCCGGCCCTTCCGGCCCGCTCGCGGCGACAGGAAGAACATTACATGACTGCCGCCGACATGTGAAATCCGTTAGCCACACCCCTTGTGACCTGCGGAAACGCGCTTTGGAGCGGTTCTGGAGGACATACGGAACAACGAAGCCCCGGTCCAGTGGACCGGGGCTTCGTTGATCGCGCGGAGGCGGAGGGATTTGAACCCTCGATGGGCTTTAAGACCCAAACCGCATTAGCAGTGCGGCGCCATAGACCGGACTAGGCGACGCCTCCCGCACAACCGCTCACGCGAGCGCGAGTGGTGCGTGCAGATGATGACACAGTCGAGCGTCGTGTCACCAATCGGCCTCTACGGTACTAGGCAGGTGGGCCGTAGAGCAAAGCCATTCGCACCGGTGAGGCGGACGCGCAACGTACCGACGTGCACCGCGTTAGTCAGGTCATGTCGCAGGTCACCTCCGGCGGTCTCCGCCGGCTCGTCACCGCCGCCTCCCTCGCCGCGGTCACCTCCCTGTCCGGCGCGCCCACGGCCGCGTACGCAGGGGTCATCACGGAAACCGGCAGCGCCGGCGTCCGTGTCATGCCCCCGCCCGTCCCGGACGAGGATCGGGCCGGCGGCGGCGATCACCTCACTGTCACCGTGCGCCACGCGGGTGGCGGCGCGGACGGGACGTACGAGTTGTACTGCCACCCCGGCGGCGGCAGTCATCCGGACGTGGGAGGCGCCTGTCGTGCGGCGGAGCGCAATACCCGATGGGGCAGAGAGACCTTCGCGCCCGTGCCCGAGCGCAGCGTCTGCACCATGGAGTACGGCGGGCCGGCCACCGCCCATGTCGCCGGAACCTGGGCCGGGCGGCCCGTCGACGCGACGTACGACCGCAGCAACGGGTGCCAGATCGCCCGCTGGGACCGGTTCGTGCCGCTGCTTCCGGACCTGGGTCCGTAGAGGTCCATCACAGGCCCCGGCAGTGGTTCCGTCGGTGGTCCCGCCGGTCGTCCCGCCAGAGGTCCCGGCGGAGGACGATCGGAGGCCCGTCGCGGAGGGAGGTCGTTCACAGGGGTCTCCCGGTGGAGACAACGGTCTCGTAAAAGTCCCGCGAAGGTCCCGCGAAGCCCGAGGATGCGGTCACACGTTCTGTGTCACTTCGTCGTGCGAGCTCCCTCCCATCCGGCGCCGCGAGCGCGATCCCAGCCTTTAGACTCCCTCGCGTGACACGTCGCGGGCCGGTTGGCAAGATGGCCCGAGCGGTCGGCAAGGTGCGGTAACAGGGAGGAAGCGTCTCGTGAGCAGCAGGCCATCCCGAGGCGCTGCTCGCCTCGCAGCCATACTGGACGCGCTGCCCGATGCGTTGGTGCTGGTCAACGCCAACGGGACGGTCGTCAACGCCAACACCATCGCCCTGGAAGCCTTCGAGGCTCCGGGCACCGCCCTCGTCGGACGCGGGCTGCTCGATCTGCTGCCGCAGTTCGACTCCAAGCTGATCCCGGGCTCCATGCGCCGCCCCGACCACATGGACCCGGTCGGACGGACCAAGCCGACCAGGATGATCGCCCGGCGGACGGACGGGGTGGAGTTCCCCGTCGAGGTCACCAGCGCCAACCTCGAGAACGGGCAGCAGGCCTACGACGGTTACGGCTACACCGGCGACGAGCTGCTGATGCTCGTCGTACGCGACCTGTCCGGCACCGTCGACACCGAGGCCGAGCTGGCGCGTTCGCAGCGGCAGACCGAGATGATTCTGCGGGCCGCGTCCGAGGGTGTGGTGGGGACCGACACCGACGGGCGGATCGTCCTCGTCAATCCGGCCGCCGCCCAGATACTGGGCTACCGGGCCGGCGACCTCGGCGGCAAGGAGCTGCACGACCTCGTACTGCACTCGCGCGCCGACGGCTCGCCCTTCCCGTACGACGAGTCCCCGCTCGCCGACACCCTGCGCTCCGGGCGCAAGCACCGGGTGCGCGGGCAGGTGCTGTGGTCCAAGAGCGGCGACAAGGTGTCGGTCGACCTGACCACCGCGCCCGTGCGCGACGGCGACCAGCTCGTCGGCGCCGTGATGACGTTCAACGACCGGCGGCCGTACGACACCCTGGCGGAGGAGAAGGAGGCCGCGGACACGCGGCACGCGGAGGAGCTGGAGCGGCTCTCCGAGGAGCACGCCTCCGACCTCACCGCCCTGCGCCAGCAGCACGTCACCGAGCTGGAGGAGCTGCGCGAGCAGCACGAGGAGGAGCTCGCGGCCGGTGAGGAGCGGTACGCCGCGCTCGGCGAGCGGGAGAAGGACCGGTACGAGGCGCTCGCCGGGCGGCACGAGCAGTTGCTCACGCTGCTGGGGCAGTCGTTGCGCGGGCCCCTGGACGAGCTGCGCCGCGAGCTGGCCGCGCTCGCCGCGGACGACGCCGGGCAGCTGTGGCCCGAGGCCAACCAGGTGCTCCATCACCTGTCGGCGGGCTACTCACGGATCACCACCCTCATCGACAACGTCCTCGGCTACCAGCTGCTCGACGCCGGGACCGAGGGCATCACTCGCACGAAGGTCATGCTCGACGCCGTCGTCGCCGCCGGTGTCGACGGGGCCGTCGAGCTGATCGGACCCGGCCGTGTGCAGTTCGCCGTGCACGCGCCGCCCATCGAGGCCGAGGTCGACGCGCGCCTCCTCGCGACCGCGCTCGCGCATCTCGTCGCGGACGTCGCCGGGGTCGATGCGACCGGCAACGCGCCCGTGTCTGCGGGCGGTTACATGGACAACACCGTCGTCGTGGCGGCGGCGCAGCGCGGTGAGGTCGTACGGATCGAGGTGCGTGGGCCGTATGCCGGGGGAGACCCGGTGCACGAGCCGATCGTGCGCGGGATCGTGCGCGCGCACGGCGGTGTGCTGCAGACGCACGAGGTGCCGGGGATGAGCGGCAGTGCGTACGTCCTGGAGGTTCCGCTCGGCGGCGGGGCGGGGGCCGTGCCCTCTCAGGCACTGGAGCTCGGGCAGGGACACGGGCAGGGGCAGACTCATGCCTTGGAGTCCGCTGCCGGCGGGGAGCCGGGCGCCGACGACGCGGGGCCCGCGGAGGGCTCCGGTGGCGGGCGGGGGCGCCGGGCACGGCGATCCTCCGTGGACGCCTTCCTGGAGAGCGAGGTGCCGGGCGAGTCCGGTGGTGCCGAGGCGGAGGCCGCGTCGCCGACCGGGCGGCGCCGGAGGCGGGCGGCCGCCGAGGAGTCGGCGGCCGCTGCTGCCGACGCCGGGGAGGTCTCCGGCGGTACCGGGCGGCGGCGCGGGCGACCGGCCGAGATCGCGGCCGCGCCCGCGGGCGGGGGCCAGGAGGCCGCCGCGAGTGTGGTCGAGGGGGTGGCCGAGGGGGCCGTCGTCACGGCCGCCGAGCATGCCGCGGGAACCGCGGCCTCGGGGACCGGTCTGGGCGGGACCGTCCCGCCGCAGGGTGTGCCCGCACCCCCCACCGGACGGCGCGCACGGCGTGACTCCGACGAACAGCACGCGTTGCCGCCCGCACTGCCCGCGGCGTCCGCCCCGGAGCAGGCCGCCCCTGTGGACGGTACGGACCCTGACGACTCGCAGCCGACCGGACGTCGGCGGCGGGCCCTGGCCGCCGCGACGGAACGTGCCGCCGCGCAGGAGGCGGCCCCCCGTACGGTCTTCGCCCTCCCGCCCGCCGAGGCGGACCGCCCGTCCGACGGGACGGGAGAAGAGGGACAGTCCACTCCCGTGAATTCCGTCCCGGCTCAGGCTCAGGCGCCGGTACCGGTGCCCGTGCAGGGTCCTTCGGGTGACGCACTGATCGACCACGGTCGGCACGACGCCGTGCCCCACGACCAGTCCGACGACCACACCCCGCCGCAGCCGCACCCCACGAACACGCCGACCGGCCGCCGCCGACGGGCCGTTGGTCAGCCGGCGGAAGCGGACGAGACGCCCGGGATGCCCGCGCAGGGAGCGCCCACGGCGGCGATTCCGGCGCAGGTGCCCCCGGGGCAGCAGCAGCCTGTCGCCGCCGCTCCGGCAGCTCAAGCCCTTCCGACCGCTCAAGCCGCTCCGACAACTCCGGCAACTCCGGTACCTTCCGCACAGCCGGTCCCGCAGCAGCCGGTCCCGGCGCAGGGCGTCCCCGTACTGCCCGCCCCCGCCCAGCCGCTTCCCGCGGAGGCGCCTCCCGGCCAGGCAACCCCGGCCTCCGGCACCCCCGTCCCGCAGCCGTGGCGAGGCGACGACGCCGGTCCCGGCGCCGGGACCGGCGTACCCGTACCAGCACCGCCGAACGGCATCCCCGCGCCCCAGCCGCAGGCCCAGCCCCAGGCCCCGGCCGGCCAGCAACCGGCGGCCACCTTTACCCCGGCGGCCGGCACCCCCTTGCCTCCCGAGAGCGCGCCCGTGCAACCGCAGCCGCGGGCGGCGCAGCCGTTGCCCGCCGAGGCGGCGCAGGCCGCGCGGGCGGCGGCGCCGGTGGACCCGAACTCGACGCAGGGGCGAGCCATCAGCGTGCGGACGCTGGGGCAGGGCGTGCCGTTCACCCGGCAGGCGGCGCAGGTGCAGCAGCCGTCGGCGGCCACCACGCCGCCCCCGCACGGGGGAAGTGGTTCCGGTCGGCGCCGCAAGCTGGGTACGCCGCCCGACCCGGCCACGCGCCCGGAGCAGGCTGCCCGGCCGCACCCGTCGGCCGAGCAGTCTGCCGCGCCCCGGAAGGCCGCGCCGCAGGCCGCCGTGGCCAAGACCCCCGCGCCGCAGCCTGCGCAGCCGTCGCTCGCGGGGCAGTCCCGGCTGGCGTCGGCCACCGAGGGCGCCGGACGGTCGTACGCCATAGGAGCACCTGACGAGAACGCCGCCGAGGGTCCCGAGCCGCTGGACGGTCCGGGCGGAGCGGTCGAGGTCGCGGACATGCCGCGGCCGCAGCCGATGGACGACGAGCTGCCGCCGGAGCCGCTGGACAACCCGCGCCGGCTGCTGGTCTGGCCGGCCCCGGACGTCTCCACGCAGCAGGCGCTGAGCGACCGCGGCTACCGGCCCGTGATCGTGCACTCGCGCGAGGAGGTGGATGCGCAGATCGCCGCGTTCCCGGCGGCGCTGTTCGTCGATCCGCTGACCGGGCCGATCACGCGTACGGCACTCCAGTCGCTGCGGCAGGCAGCCGTGGCCGCCGAGGTGCCGGTGCTGGTCACGGCGGGGCTCGGGCAGGCGACGCGGGAGGCGGCGTACGGCGCCGATCCCGCCGTACTGCTGAAGGCGCTCGCGCCACGCGACAGTGAGCAGCACCCGCCGCGCGTGCTGCTCATCGAGGAGCACGCCGAGATCGCGCTGGCGCTGACCTCGACGCTGGAACGGCGCGGGATGCAGGTCGCGCGGGCGGCGAGCGACGCGGACGCGGTGGCGTTGGCGGGGCAGTTCCGGCCGAACCTGGTCGTGATGGACCTGCTCCAGGTGCACCGGCACCAGGCCGGGATCGTGGACTGGCTGCGCGCGAACGGGCAGCTCAACCGCACCCCGCTCGTCGTCTACACCGCCGCCGTCGACCAGGCCGACCTGCCGCGCCTCGCCTCGGGCGAGACGGTGCTGTTCCTCGCGGAGCGGTCCACCAGCGCCGAGGTGCAGAGCCGGATCGTGGACCTGCTCGCCCGTATCGGCACCAACTAGGACGGTCTCCCGGGACAGGTCCTGGTCTTCTCTGCTGGCCGCCGTGTCCGTGCCGCTGTTCTGGCTGGGCGGGAAGGTGATCGGGGCACTGTTCGTCGCGGCGATCCTGATTCACATCGCCCTGGTGGCCTCCCAAGTCGCCAACCAGACCCTGGCTCTGACCACCACCACGGCCCCGGCCACCGCCAACACCGCCTACGTCGTCTCCGGCTTCGCCGGCGGCGCCCTCGCCTCGATCCTGGCCGGCACCGCCTTCAGCCACTGGGGCTGGGGCGGGGTGTGCGCGGTGGCAGCGGTTTGGCTGGCACTGGGGTGGGCGGCGACCACCCGCCGTACGAGGGTGAGCTGACGTCGTACGGCGGTGCGGCGACGGTGAGGCGATGTCGTTCGGCGGTGCGGTGCGCGTCGCACGGCGGTGTGGTCGTCCGGTGTCGCACGGCAGGGCGGCGGGCGTCGTACTGGTGCGGTGCGCGTCGTACGTGGTGCGGTCGGCGTCGTACGGCGTGCGGCCGACGTCGTACGGCGTGCGGCGTGCGGCGTGCGGCGGGCGTCCGTCGGGGTTGCCAGGGGCTCTGAACGGGCTCAGCCGAGGTCAGCCGAGCTTGGTCACGTCGAGCTCCCCCAGCCTGTGTGCCTCGCGAATCTTCTTCTTGTCGAACTTGCCGACGCTGGTCTTGGGCACCGCCCCGACGATCGTCCAACGCTCGGGCAGCTGCCACTTGGCGATTCCGGCCTCCTCGGCGAGGAAGCCGCGCAGGGAGTCGAAGTCGGCGGTGGAACCGTCCTTCAGCACCACGGTGGCCAGCGGGCGCTCGCCCCACTTCTCGTCGGGGACAGCGACGACGGCGGCCTCGGTGACGTCCGGGTGGGACATCAGGGCGTTCTCCAGGTCGACGGAGGAGATCCACTCGCCGCCCGACTTGATGACGTCCTTGGCGCGGTCGGTGAGGGTGAGGAAGCCGTCCGGGCTGATGGTTCCCACGTCGCCCGTCTTCAGCCAGCCGTCCTCGCTGAACTTGTCGGCGGGGCGCAGGAGGTCGGCACCAGGACCGTTGTAGTAGGCGCCGGCGATCCAGGGGCCGCGCACCTCCAGCTCGCCCGCGGACTCGCCGTCCCAGGGGAGGCGTTCGCCGCCGGGGCCGCTCAGGCGGGCCTCGACGCCGGCCGGAAAACGACCCTGCGTGAGCCGGTACGCGAACTCCTCCTCCGTACCGACCACATGGGCCGGCGGACGGGCGATCGTGCCGAGCGGGGACGTCTCCGTCATGCCCCAGGCGTGGCAGACCCGCATGCCCAGCTTGTCGAAGGCCGCCATGAGGGACGGCGGGCAGGCCGAGCCGCCGATGGTGACCTGGGTGAGGGAACTGACGTCGCGGGGCTTGGCGGTCAGCTCGGCGAGCAGGCCCTGCCAGATGGTCGGGACGGCAGCCGCGTGCGTCGGACGCTCGGCCTCGATCATCTCGGCGAGAGGCGCGGGCTGGAGGAACCGGTCCGGCATCAGCAGGTTCACACCGGTCATGAAGGTCGCGTGCGGCAGACCCCAGGCGTTGACGTGGAACTGCGGGACCACCACCAGCGAGGTGTCCCGGTCGGTCAGGCCCATGGACTGCGCCATGTTGACCTGCATGGAGTGCAGGTAGATCGAACGGTGGCTGTAGATCACGCCCTTCGGGTCGCCCGTGGTGCCGGAGGTGTAACACATGGAGGCCGCCTGGCGTTCGTCCAGCTCCGGCCAGTCGTACGCGGTCGGCTTCCCGGCGATCAGGTCCTCGTACTCGTGCACCTGGACGGAGGCGGCGCCCGCGAGCAGGGCGCGGTCACCCGGGCCCGAGACGACGACGTGCTCGACCGTCCCGAGGTGCGGCAGCAACGGGGCCAGCAGCGGCAGCAGCGAACCGTTGACGATCACGACCTTGTCGGCCGCATGGTTCACGATCCAGACCAGCTGCTCCGCGGGCAGACGGAGGTTGAGGGTGTGCAGGATCGCACCCATGGAGGGGATCGCGAAGTACGCCTCCACGTGGTCGGAGTTGTTCCACATGAGAGTCGCCACACGGTCGTCGTCCACGACCCCGAGGTCCTCGCGCAGGGCGTGCGCCAGCTGGGCCGAGCGGGCGCCGATCTCGGCGTAGGAGCGACGCTGCGGCTCTCCCTCACCGGTCCAGGTGATCACCTGTGATGTGCCGTGGATCGTCGACCCATGGGTCAGGATCCTCGAGATCAGCAGCGGTACGTCCTGCATGGTGCTCAGCACGGCGTCCTCCCGGGCGTCATTGCCTACGCGGTGGTAACGGTTGCGCTGATTCTGCGCACATACCACGCGGTATGTCACTAGGCCCGGGTGATCGATCGCTTCACGCGGGGTCCCAATGCCCCCCACGTCGGCCCACTATCGAACAAGCCCCAGCTCGGGATCCTCGCGCAGCTTCCCCAGCGCCCGCGACACCGCCGACTTCACCGTGCCGACCGACACCCCGAGCACCTCCGCGGTCTGAACCTCGCTCAGGTCCTCGTAGTACCGCAGGACGACCATCGCCCGCTGCCGGTCGGGCAGCTTCGTGATCGCCCGCCACATGGCGTCGTGCAGCGCCTGCTGCTCGGCCGGGTCGTCCCCGCCGGGCACGGGCTCCGGCTCGGGCAGCTCCTCGCACGAGAACTCGTCGACCTTGCGCTTGCGCCACTGCGACGTGCGCGTGTTCACCAGCGCCCGGCGCACATAGCCGTCGAGCGCACGGTGGTCCTCGATCCGCTCCCAGGCGACGTACGTCTTGGTGAGCGCCGTCTGCAGCAGGTCCTCGGCGTCGCTCGGGTTCGCGGTCAGCGACCGGGCCGTACGCAACAGCACCGAATGGCGGGCCCTCACGTACGACGAGAATGACGGGTACGTGGGGGTCCCCCCGGTCGGGCGAAGCCGAGAGTGAGGGAGGGTCTGCCTCGCTGGTGCAGCGGCGTTCGAGGCGCTGGTGCAGACGGGTGTGGTCATGGCTCCACGCTATGAGTGCCTCCTGCTCCGGCGGATCGGCCGCAGGTCCCGAAGCGGACTCCGCCTCAGGTTGTAGGGGTGGTGCTGGCTCCACCTCCTGGAGGTGGACGAGCAGCCGGGGTCTACTGCGGGATCACCCCTGGGGGCTCAGTCGTCCGCGGCAAGGACCAGGCCCGATGTCGGCACACCGGTCCCCGCGGTCACCAGAACCCGGCCCGCGCCGGGTATTCGGTTCACGGACGTGCCGCGCAGTTGCCGTACCGCCTCCGCTATGCCGTTCATCCCATGGAGGTACGCCTCCCCGAGTTGGCCGCCGTGGGTGTTGAGCGGGAGCCGCTCCTCGGCGACGAAGCCCGGGGCCTCTCCCGGTGCGCAGAAGCCGAACTCCTCCAGCTGCATCAGCACGAAGGGAGTGAAGTGGTCGTACAGGATCCCCACGTCGATGTCGGCCGGCGTGAGCCCGGACGTCCGCCACAACTGGCGCGCCACCACGCCCATCTCCGGCAGTCCGGTCAGGTCGTCGCGGTAGAAGCTGGTCATCTGCTCCTGCGCTCGGCCGGCGCCCTGGGCGGCCGCCGCGACGACGGCCGGGGGATGCGGCAGATCGCGGGCCCGCTCCACGGAGGTGACGACGACCGCTTGGCCGCCGTCCGTCTCCTGGCAGCAGTCCAGCAGCCGCAACGGCTCGACGATCCAGCGGGAGGCCGCGTGGTCGGCGAGGGAGATGGGTCTGCCGTGGAAGTACGCAGCCGGATTGGTCGCCGCGTACTTCCGGTCCACCACGGCCACGTGCCCGAAGGCCTCCGGGGTCAGCCCGTAGGTGTGCAGATAGCGCTGGGCCGCCATCGCCACCCACGAGGCCGGGGTGAGCAGCCCGAACGGCAGGGACCAGCCCAGAGCCGTGCCTTCCGCCGACGGCTCCCGGTGCTGGACCCCCGAGCCGAAGCGGCGCCCCGAGCGCTCGTTGAAGGCCCGGTAGCAGACCACCACCTCCGCGACCCCCGTCGCCACCGCCAGCGCCGCCTGTTGGACTGTCGCGCAGGCCGCCCCGCCGCCGTAGTGCACGCGGGAGAAGAAGGACAGCTCGCCCATCCCGCAGGCCTGGGCCACGGTGATCTCCGGGTTGGTGTCCATCGTGAAGGTGACCAGCCCGTCCACGTCGTCCGGCGTCAGCCCCGCGTCCGCCAGCGCCGCGCGCACCGCCTCTGCCGCCAGCCGCAGCTCGCTGCGCCCCGAGTCCTTGGAGAACTCCGTGGCCCCGATACCGACGATCGCCGCCCGCCCGGCCAGGGCGTCCCGGTTCCTTACGCTCATCCCGCGCCTCCCGACGGGACGGTCACCGTCACCGTGCCGGTCACATGCCGGCCGATGCCGTTCGCCCCGACCACCCGGACCGTGGCGGTGTCGCCGTCGACCTCCTTCACCGTGCCGGTCAACACCATCGTGTCTCCCGGATAGTTGGGTGCCCCGAGCCGGATGGCCACCTTGCGGAGCATCGACGTGGGACCGAAGTGGTCCGTGATGTACCTGCCGACCAGGCCGTTGGTGGTCAGGATGTTCATGAAGATGTCGGGGGATCCCTTGCCGCGGGCCAGCTCCGGGTCGTGGTGCACGTCCTGGTAGTCGCGGGAGGCGACGGCTCCGGCAACGATCAGAGTGCGGGTGATCTCGATCTCCAGCGGCGGCAGTTCCGCACCCGCCGTCATGGCCTTCATGTCCTCCATGGCCTTCATGAGACCGCCTCCCTGGCGCGGAAGACCGGCAGCACCAACTCGTCGTCGTAGGAATGGAATTCGAGCCGCACCGGCATCCCTATCCGCACCTTGTCGTACGGCACCCCGATCACGTTGCTGACGATCCGCACGCCCTCGGCCAGCTCGATGAGGCCGACCGCATAGGGGCCTGCCGCGTCAGCGGCGTGACCGGATGGTGTGAAGGCCGGAAAGGACGGGTGGTGCATAACCACGTACGAGTAGACCGAGCCCTCGCCGCTCGCCTCGACCGTGTCCCAGTCCGGGCAGCCGCAGGCGTTGCAGCCGGGCAGCCAGGGGTGGCGCAGGACCCCGCAACCCGTGCAGCGCTGGATGAGCAGCCGGTGCTGCGCCACGCCCTCCCAGAAGCCGGCGTTGTCCCGGTTGACGACCGGGCGGGGGCGACGGGACTTCGGTTTCTGGCGTGCGGGCTTGTACTTGAGGATGCGGAAACGGTGTGTGCCCGCGAGCTCGGCACCCACGCGCACATCCATCCTGGTCGTGACGAAGTACCCGGTGCCCAGCTTGGTCGTCTTCCGCTCCGAGACCGACTCGATCACCGCGTCGAAGGTGACCTCGTCGCCCGGGCGCAGAGGCCGCAGATACTCCTGCTCGCAGTCGGTGGCGACGACCGAGGTGCAGCCTGCCTCGTCGAGCAGGGCGAGCAGTTCGTCGTACGCCTCCGTCCGCCCCGTGGTTCCCGTGGGTTCCGTCTGCCCTGTGGTTCCCGTCAGCGCCGTGTGGCTCGTCTGCTTCGTGCGTTCCGTCCGCCCCGTGCTTCCTGTCCGCCCCGAGTGGCTCATCCGCTCCGTGTGGCCGCCCAGGCTGCCCAGGCCGCCCATGGTCCATACCTGGAGCATGGTGGGCGGCGCGACGGCTTCAGGCCCCTCGTACGCCGGACTGGTGTCCCCCATCGCCTCGCACCAGTGCCGGATCATCGGCGCGTTGACGGGGTCCTTGCCGACACCGGCGACCACGGCCGGCCGGCCCTCGTACGCCTTCAGCCGCACGTCCCACTCGTCGCTCATCGCTCACCACCGTCCCCCTCGTCGACCCTCTCGGCCCCTCTTCGATCCGCGTCGCTTGGCGCGCTGACATATCTGGTACACCGCGACCGCCGTAGCGGTTCCCACAATCTCCGCGAAGATTTCTGACTGTCCGTCAGATCGCATGGACTGTCAAGGTCGCACCAGTCCCTTCGCCCCCTGCCCCTGCCCCTGCCCCTGCCCCTGCCCCTGCCCCTGCCCCTGCCATGAAAGCGTCTGCGCAACGGCGCCGAAGCACCGCCACGCAGACGTCACACCCTCACAGAGCACACCCCGCACGAAAGTCGAGGGGCGGGGCGGCCGGAGCCGGCGCACCGGCCGCCCCGCCCCCTCAGATCACCACCACAGCGGCGCGAAGCTGACGGCGACGTTCTCGTTGCCCTGATTGACGGCCGTGAACGCGGATCCGTTGACCTGGGCGGTATTGCTCTGGTTCGAGGCGCCTGAGCCGACCGCCTGCTGCTGCGTGGTGGACGAGTTGCCGTAGTTGTCGAGCCCGACCCCGCTGCCGGAGACGCTCGCCGCGCCGGCGTTCGATCCGTTGTCCGCGAAGGCGCCGTTGTCCGCCGCCGCGACCCCGGTGAACAGGGCGGCCGCGAGCGGCAGGGCGGAGACGGCGGCGAGAACGCGGGCAGTACGGATGCTTGCCATGTTGTTCCTCCAGAACCAATGACACATCCGGGCTCATGACCGGAAGTGCGTGAAGTACGGCTTCTTTCAAGGCAGTTGGCAGACCGCCTCGGCTTTGTGCACGACGTCGCGAGATCAGAGTTGCCCACCGAATCCCCGGCGAACCACCCCGGAAGCCGCTATTCGCCCTCAAGCGTGAGGACAAGTCGATAAACCCTCTTCGTCACCTTCCGTGTCTCAACATCCCAGATCAGGGCAGTGCGGACGCTTCCTCCCCAAGCGCCGCATGAGCTGAAGCGTTCCGTCACATTTCCAGCCATTCCCCCCGACCTGGCGCGTCGGGACCCACCCCCTTCCCTTTTTCGAACGTACGTACGAACATGAAGGTATGGCCACCACCGACCGGCAGGCCACGACGCTGGCCCTCGCACACGCCCTGTCAGCCGCCGAACGCGGCTTGGCCGTCATCCCCCTGTCCCGGACAAAACTCCCGGCCCTGCGCTCCCCCCACCGATCCGACCCGACCACACCGCCCTGCCGCGGCGAATGCGGCCACTTCGGCCACGGCGTGTACGACGCCTCGACCGACCCGGCTCGCATCCGCGCACTGTTCGCCGCCGCGCCCTGGGCGACCGGCTACGGCATCGCCTGCGGTCTGCCCCCGCACCACCTGATCGGCGTCGACCTCGACACCAAGTCCGGTACGGACTCCTCGGCGGCCCTGCGCGAACTGGCCCTGCGCCACCTGTTCACGATCCCGCCCACGGTCGTCGTCCTCACCCCGTCAGGCGGCCGCCACCTCTGGCTGACCGGCCCACCGGACGTCGTCGTCCCCAACTCCGCCGGCCGCCTCGCCCCCGGCATCGACATCCGCGGCGCCGGCGGCTACCTCGTCGGCCCCGGCTCCCGCACCGACCACGGCGTCTACGGCACCGCCCCCGGCTCCGCGCACCTCGCCCCGGCCGCCTGCCCGCCCGCCCTGCTGCGCCTCCTGCTACCGCCGCCGCGCCCCACCCACCCCGCGACGCATCCGTCGGCCGGCGACCGCGGCCAGGGCCTGGTCCAGTTCGTCCTCGCCGCGCACAAGGGCCAGCGCAACACGCGCCTGTTCTGGGCCGCCTGCCGTGCCTACGAGAACGGCATCGGCCCCGCCCTCGTAGCTCCCCTGGTCGACGCGGCGCTCAACACGGGCCTGACCGAACGCGAGGCACGGGCGACGATCGCGTCGGCGGCGCGGATGACGGGGGCATCGGCCGTGAGGGGAGGAGACACCGGCCGCCCGTCAAAACCGGAGGAGTCCGGCGGAGCACCGTCCTAGAGTGCGGATCATGTCCCTGAGCCGCGTCATCCTCACGTCCGGCCGTTCCGTCGACCTCTGTGAGCTGCGGCTCTCCTCGACGTACGGCGGAATGCTGGAGGGCTATCCCTGCCGTCCCGTCAACGACATGCGGATCAGGGGCCTTCTGCGTACGGCCGAGCGCGCCTTCCTGGCCTCACCGGTACATCTCGTCCCGCCCGCGCGCGAGTACCCGGACCAGTACGCGGGCGGCTTCGGTCCCGTCGAGGTGCTGCCCGCCGCGGCGTGCGTCGGCTCCTTCCGCGCGACCGCACTCGACCCGTCCCACGACCCGGTCATGTACCGCTCGGCCCTCACCGTCGTGTGGTTCCAGCCCAGCCCGCAGCCCCCGGCCGGCGAGGACGCGGACGCCGGGCTGCGCGAACTGGCCTGGGAGGAGCTGGCACGGGACTACGAGCTGTAGCGCCCGGCCATGCGGAAGGGGTGCCCCTCAACGGGACACCCCTTCACTCACACGCGGTGGGTGTGGGATTTGAACCCACGGTGACTCGCGCCACGACGGTTTTCAAGACCGTTCCCTTAGGCCGCTCGGGCAACCCACCCGTGCCCCGGCCCACCTGGGGCGGAGCGGCTACAGCCTACCGGGATCCGGCGCCGTCGTGGGGCGTTGCCCGCACGGGGCCGTCTTGCGCTGTCACCGGGGCAGTGGCCACCACGCCCGCCGAGTGCCTTGGTCGGTGAGGACGAAGGCCCGTCCGGTCATGGGCCGGACAGGCCTTCGTCCTCACCGTGCAGCCGGCCGAAGATCGCCGGGCGTTGCGTGAACCCCCTGGGTTCACACGCGATCGTTACGCAAGATCGCTGTGCGCAACTGCCCGGACGCCGCACGCCGGTTGGCGCAGCCGCGGTACATCGGGCGCCGGGTCCGCCGCTGTGCTGGTCTGCCTCTCAGCTGTCACCCACGCGGGAGCCCAGGGTGACCTCGACGGTGTGGGTCTTGCCGTCGCGCTCGTAGGTGATCGTGACCTTGTCGCCGGGCTTGTGGGTCCAGATCTCGCCGATGAGGGTGGGGCCGCTGTCGATCACATGGTCGTCGAGCTTGGTGATGACATCGCCCGACTTCAGGCCCGCCTTGTCGGCGGGGCCGCCGGCCTCGACGGAGGAGGCGCCGCCGGCGCCCTGGTCGGTGATCTTCGCGCCGCCCGTGGTGTCCTCCAGGGAGACGGAGGCGCCGATCTTCGCGTAGACCGGCTTGCCGGTCTTGATCAGCTGCTGGGCGACGTACTTGGCCTGGTTGATCGGGATGGCGAAGCCCAGGCCGATCGAGCCGGACTGGCTGGTGCCGCCCAGGCCGCCGCTGCCGGTGGACTGGATCGCGGAGTTGATGCCGATGACGTTGCCCTGGGCGTCGAGGAGCGGGCCGCCGGAGTTGCCCGGGTTGATCGAGGCGTCCGTCTGCAGGGCGCTCATGTAGGACGCCTGGCTGCTGGTGCCGTCGCTGGAGGCCACCGGGCGGTTCTTGGCGCTGATGATGCCCGTCGTCACCGTGTTGGACAGGCCGAAGGGGGCACCGATAGCGATGGTGGAGTCGCCGACGGCGACCTCGTCGGAGTTGCCGAGGGTCAGCGGCTTCAGGTCCGACGGGGCGTTCTTGAGCTTGATGACCGCGACGTCGTAGCCCTGCGCGTGGCCGACGACCTCGGCGTCGTACTTCTTGCCGTTGGGGAAGGTGGCCGTGAGCTTTCCGCCGTCGACCGCGTCGGCGACGACGTGGTTGTTGGTGACGATGTGGCCCTCGGTGTCGAAGACGAAGCCGGTGCCCGTGCCGCCCTCGCCGCTGGTGGACTCGGCCTCGATGGTGACGGTGCTCGGCAGCGCCTTGGCGGCCACGGCCGCGATCGTGCCCGGGTCGCGCTTGACGGCGCCGCCGCTGGTGGAGGAGGAGACGGTCGTCGAGCCGCCGGTGTCGTCGTTCTTGGCCAGCGTGTAGCCGAGGCCGCCGCCCAGGCCGCCCGCCACGAGCGCGGCCACCAGGACCGCCGCGACCAGGCCGCCGCGCCCGCCGCCGGACTTGGGCGCGGGCGGCTGCTGGTACGAGGAGCCCCAGCCGGATCCCGCACCGGCGCCGCCGTCGGCGTACGCGGGCGTGACGGGCGGCGGGGGCGGCCAGCCGCTCTCGGGAGCGGATCCGGTGTTCTGAGCGCCGTCGTGCGGGCCGTGCGGGCCCGCCGAGGCGTACGCGGGCGCGTGCCCGGCGTGCACAAGGTCCTGCTCCGGGGTGCCGGTGGTGTCCTGCGCATGCGCCGGCGCGTGCGCAGGTGCCGGTGCAGATGCCGGTGCCGGAGTCGTGGGTACGCCGGCCTCGGGCGCGGCGGCCTGCGGGGAAGCCGCGGGAGATTCCACCGGCACGGGGGGTGCAGACGGGGCCGGGGGTACCGGGGTGCCCTCGTTCTCGGTGCTCACAGCTCTTCTCCTCGATCCACGGCTAATGTTCTCGGTCGCACTCGGTCACGCTCGGTCACGCTTGTCGTCGACCCGGCGCGCTGCAGCTGTGCATGTGCTTTTGTATGCCGTCAGCTTTTCCCACGGGCCGTCAGAGCACCATAAGCGGTGGCTGTGGATGGCCGACCATTCTTTATATGCGACATTCTGCTCCGAACGGACACTTTTTCGGATCCCTCCGGCCCGACGCACGCCCCGCGCCGGTGGCACCATGACGCGGTGACCCACGCACGGCAGCACCACATTCAAGTCGTCGCCCACCGCGGGGCCTCCGAGGAGGCGCCCGAGCACACCCTTGCCGCGTACCGGAAGGCGATCGAGGACGGCGCGGACGCTCTCGAGTGCGATGTCCGGCTGACCGCGGACGGCCATCTCGTCTGCGTGCATGACCGCCGCATCAACCGTACGTCCAACGGCCGGGGGGCGGTGTCCGCCCTGGAGCTCGCGGAGCTCTCGGCACTGGACTTCGGCTCCCGGAAGAAGCGGGACCTCTGGCACGCGCGCGACGAGGAGCCCGACTGGGAGTTCCGTCCCGAGGACCCCGAGGACACCTCCGTCCTCACCCTGGAGCGGCTGCTCGAACTCGTCGCCGACTCGGGACGGCGGGTGGAGCTGGCCATCGAGACCAAGCACCCCACGCGCTGGGCCGGGCAGGTCGAGGAGCGTCTCCTGCTGCTCCTGAAGCGGTTCGGGCTGGACACCCCGGCCACCGACGTCGAGTCGGCGGTACGCGTCATGAGCTTCTCGGCGCGCTCGCTGCATCGCGTCCGGGCCGCCTCGCCGACGCTGCCCACGGTGTACCTGATGCAGTTCGTCTCACCCCGGCTGCGCGACGGACGGCTGCCGGCGGGTGTCCGGATCGCGGGCCCCTCGATCCGGATCGTGCGCAATCACCCGGCGTACATCGAGCGTCTGAAGCGGGCGGGTCACCAGGTGCACGTGTGGACCGTGAACGAGCCCGAGGACGTCGATCTCTGCGTCGACCTGGGCATCGACGCCATCATCACCAACCGCCCGCGCGCGGTGCTTGATCAGCTGGGTCGCTGACACAGCTGTCCCATGAAACGAACCTTGACCCAGGCGTTTCACTGAAGCATCCTCCGATTCGGCCATACCGACGAAATCCAGCCACTCGATAACAGGGAGTGCTCCGGCGCGTTCGGTCCGTGTTCGATCGTTGCGAATGCGTCACCGGACGAGGATTGGCCGGTTTCCGGTACAGGCCAGAGGGGCATCCACTCCGTGGCGTGGGGCGAAGGAGGTCTCGGGGGTGGCGTTGGTGGTGGCACAGGAGGTGCCCACGTCGTCGAGCATGGCCGTACCCCATGGCCCTGCGGGCGTGGGGGAAGCAAGGCACCGGATGCGTGATCAGTTGCGCAGAGGTGGCGTGTCGGAACCGGTCATCGACGACGCCGTACTGATCCTTTCCGAACTTTTGAGCAATGCGTGCAAGCACGGTCGCCCGCTGGGCGACGCGCTGGCCGAGGACGGCGATGTCCGGGCCGCGTGGCGTGTGGACGCGGGCGGCCGGCTGGTCGTCGAGGTGACGGACGGTGGCGGTCCGACCCGCCCGGCTCCGGCCACCCCTTCGGTCACCGCGCACGGCGGCCGAGGACTGAACATCATCACGGCACTGGCCGACGACTGGGGCGTCCGGGACGACGCCCGGGGCGAGGTCACCGTGTGGGTCGTCGTCCACGACGACGTCCATGATCCCGACGCCGGGTGCCGGCGCGCCGACTTCGCCGCGCGCGTCACGGCGAAGTCCGTGTCGGCGTCCGTACCGCCGCCCGCGTCGGCGTCCGTGCCGGCGATGCGGGAGTTGTCCTTCACGGACGCGTTCGAGGACCTGGACCAGGACCGATGGCGGTGACTCAAGGGCCCGCCAGGACGCGCCGGAACCCGCAGGGACCCGTAGGACCCGCCGTTCGGGTCGGAGGCTGAGCGGCGGGCACGACACCGGTCGTGGGACACCGCTCCCGTGCGTCGTCCACAGGGTCCCGTGGGTTCTCGTACGAGCGGCTAGGCTCCCGCCCGTACAGACGAGCCGTAACCGGGAGACACCCACGATGGCCAAGAAGCGACCCCAGACGACGGCCAAGCGGCCGCAGCTCAGTGATGCGGAGATCCCGGTCGTCGGCGCCCGCGAACCCTGCCCCTGCGGCAGCGGCCGCCGCTACAAGGCGTGCCACGGCCGGGCCGCCGCACAGGCCGCGGCCGAGCTGGTGCACCGCCCCTTCGAGGGGCTGGCCGGCGAGTGCGACTGGGTCGCGCTGCGCGAGCTGGTGCCCGCGGCCACGGTCGAGCTGACGCTGAAGGACGGCCTGCCCGAGGGCGTCCCCTCGGTCACGCTGGCCACGGTCCTGCCCATGGCGTGGCCCGCCCTGCGCCGCGACGACGGCTCGGTGCTGCTGGGCCTGCAGAACGACACCGCGTCGGGCGACATCAGCCGCGACCTCGCCGACACGCTGCTGCGCGCGCTGGAGGCGCAGCCCGGCACCCCGGTGCAGGGCCGCCGCGCCCCGGCGGACGGTCCGCGACTGCAGGATCTCCTCGACCCCGAAGGCACGTTCGAGCCAGTTGTGCACGACGGCTTCGGATTCTGGGTGCCGGACGCGGAGAACGCCACTCCGGAGGTGACCGCCTCCCTGGAGCGGGCCAACGCCGCGGCCATCCCGACCGTGAAGCTGACCGGCGTGGACGCCGCCTACTGGTGCGAGACCCCGGAGAAGAACCACCTGCGGTGGGTCATGCCGCACGCCGAGGAGCACCTTCTGGACGCCCTGGCGCGGCTGCACGCGGCGGGCCGCTCCAGCCTCGGCGAGGGCACCCGTCTGGTGGGTTCCTTCCGCGCTCACGGCCTGACCGTGCCGGTCTGGGACCTGCCGAGCGGTGTCGGCGCGGAGGACGTCGAGAAGCCGGCGGCCGAGTTCGCCGAGCGCCTCGCCACGGCCCTGGCCTCGGACGCACCGCTCACCCCCGACGAGCGTCGCGCGCGTGGCGGACTCACCAACCGACAGGTGACGCTCAGCTGACGCACAGGACAGGCATCCCCTCGGGCTGACCGACCGGTCAGCCCGAGGGGGTGATGCGGAAGCCGTGACTCCCGTCACAACTCCCGTCAACGGCAGGTCAGTCGGTGTCCGATCAGCCCCGTCACGGCGTGCCGCCCGGTGTCCGAATAGCCGAGGAAGACAAGAGATCGAATTTGCGTAAGGCCGATCTCTTGTTACCGTTCCATCAGCCCGGTTGCTGGTGCATCCCCCGTCGCCAGCAACCGGGTCTTTCCATGCGCGGCCCCGCTCACCGAACGCTGCCGCGCGTCAACTCCCCGTATGCAAGCCGGAGTTGCTCTCCAGGTCGCTTGCCGGACCGCTCGCCGCACCGCTCTCGGTGTCGCTCCCCGAACGCAGCAGCAGCGGGCCGCGCCCGGACCGGCCCGCGAACTCCGCGACCGCCGTGTAGGCGTCCAGCGCCCCCTGGGTGCGCTCGCGGGGCGTCTCGCAGGTCCCCGGCTCGTCCTCGGCACCCACCGCGCAGTTGATCTGCACCGTGCGCCCGCCGGGCGCCATGACGCTCAGTGCGGCGTCCAGGTCGTCGCCGGTCGCGTTGCGGTAGTAGGTGCGCGCCCAGGTGTCCTCGCCCTGCGTCAGGACACAGGTCTGCGCCTCGATGCCGTCCGGGGAGGTGAGTTCGGGGCCGCAGCGGACGGCGGTGGCCAGGCCCAGGCCGAGCAGCAGCGGGGAGCGGGCAGGACCGGCGGACGGCGCCTTCTCGTCACCGCCGACGGAGCTCGAGGGCCCTGAGGACCTTGAAGACCCTGAGGAGCCGGCGGAGTAAGAGGAGTCGGCCGCGGAACCGTCACCGTGCGCTGACGAACGTACGACCGACCGCCCCTCGTCCGCACGCCCCACCGGCCCCGCGGACGCCACCGCCAGCGGCAGCGCCACCGCGCCTGCCACAACGCCCGCGAGGGCGAGGAGACGAACGTTCATAAAAGGGAAGATAACGACCCGAGGCGGGCGCCCCGTCCGGCGCGCGCCCGACACCCCTACAACTCGGGCGCGCTCACACCCGTACGAGTGAGAGCCTCGACCACCGCGCCCACCACGGCCTCGACGTCGGGCACCCAGGGCGAGGCGGAACCGGGCAGCGGCGCGCGCTCCCAGCGGATGGCGCCCTGGCCGGTTTCGGACGGCGGCAGGGCGAGATAGCCGCCCTCGCCGTGGAAGCGAAGGGACCCGGGGACGAACTCCTGGGCGTACAGCAGCTCGCCCAGCTGCTCCATGGAGTACGGCTTGACGAGCAGCGCCCAGCGGGTGGGCGAGGCGACGACCGGGCCGAGGCGCATGCCCTTGCGATCGAGCGCGGCGAGAGCGTGCGCGGCCGCGAGGGCGGGGAGGCTCACCGCGCAGGGGGCGTTGCCGCCGGTGGCGAGGACGATCGGCGCCGTGGGGCGGTTGGTCCACCACCAGCGCACCATGCGCGCGTCGGTGGTGGCCGCGAGGAGGCCGGGATCGAAGGGATGCGCACCGGGCACCGTGCACTCCGGGTCGGGGCAGCCACAGCGGGCACGCCCCTGCGGATCCGCCGCCACGCCCGGGAGTACGGGCCACTGCCATTCCGTCGCGAAAGTCAGGGCCGTGCTGATCAACTCAGGCCCCCCGTCGCCGCGCGGGGACAGGAGCCTGCGTCGCCTTCCGAGGATCTCGCGCATGAGCGCTCGTTCCTTTCCGTTGCACGCCTGGCAACACCGTGGGCCACATCACACCATGTGTCGATCACTTCACTGTGCGTACCTGTTGGCGCATCACACCCTTGCCGAAGACAAGGGGAACCCCTATGGGCCGAACGTTGGCTGCGTCCGCGGCCGTTCCGTCCACACTGCGTCTATCAAATGCATGGGCGTGGCGTGGGGGTGGCGAAGTCTGGCGTTTCGCCGTCGCGCGTTTTTCTCTCCGCCTCCGCCACGGGAGGATGGGGCTCGGTCGTCGGTGGCTAAGACGCCCGGGTCGGTCACCAGGTTCCGGGTGGTTCCCA
Organism: Streptomyces sp. NPDC001315; assembly: GCF_042896175.1. Classification (NCBI taxonomy): domain Bacteria; kingdom Bacillati; phylum Actinomycetota; class Actinomycetes; order Kitasatosporales; family Streptomycetaceae; genus Streptomyces; species Streptomyces sp. NPDC001315. The sequence goes on from NZ_JBIAWZ010000003.1 coordinate 116,472, forward strand.
ACCGCCCCTGGCCCTTACCGAGTACGTACCCATCACGACCGCTGTGACGCTCCGTGGAGCAAGCCCAGTCGACCGCAATCACCCGTTACCCGAGGCAGTTTTAAGCCAACTTTGCCTTTCCGCAAGGGGTGCGGGAGGGATTCATCAGAAGTCTCCCAGAACCCCATGGACACCAGGAATCCCAGCAGGACAATGCTGGACATCCCCTCACGAGTGCGTGTACATGTGGAGACACTGCTAGCGGCGCAGAATGACATGGGGGTTTGCGATGCTTTTCAGCAATACGCACCGGTCGGAAAGCCGGATGACATGAATGCCCCTCACCCTCCGAAAGTGGCTGGAATCGATTCAACGGTTCCCTCACCCGCACACACTGTCGCGCCCGCGCCCGCCGTCCCGGGCGCCTCTCCGGTCTCCTCTCCCGTCCCCTCCCCCACTCCGCCGGGCGCCCTGCTCCAGGACCGGCTCGCCGGCTGGGTCTCGGACCTCACCACCCTGCACGAACTCACCGAGCGCCTGGTCCGCACGGACTCGCTCTCCGACGCGCTCCAGGAACTGCTGCGCGCCGGCACCGCCCTGGTGGGCGCCCGGCGCGGACTCGTCGTGCTGGAACCCTCCGACGGACTCGGCCCCGACACCACCATCGGCCTGGGCCTCGCCCGCGCCGACCTCGGGCACATGGAGACCGTGCCGCGCAGCGCCATGTCCTACGGCACGCTCCTCGACACCGACGCCGGACTGCCCGGCGGCAAGAGCGAGATCGTCCAGCCCGACCTGTTCGCCGAGGACGGACTGGACCCCCGTCACCGCGAGGTGGCCGCCCGCCTCGGCTACGCCGCCAGTTACGCGCTCCCCCTGTCCACCGAGGCCGCGGGCCGCCTCGGCGCCGCCGTGTGGCTCTACGACGAGCCCGCCGAGCCGGTGGAGCGCCAGCGCCATCTCGTCGGCCTGTACACCCGCTACGCCACCGAACACCTCGCCCGGCTCGTCGAGGTGGAGCGCGCGCGCGCGTGCCTGGCGACGATGTCCGAGGAGCTGCTGCCCTCTCGGCTGCCCCGGGTCTCCGGAGTCCAGCTCGCCGTCCGGCATCGCACCGGCCCGCGCGGCGGCGGCGACTGGTACGACGCGCTGCCGCTGCCCGACGCGGCGCTGGGCCTGGCCGTCGGGTCGGTCACCGGGTCCGGGCCGAGCGTGGTCGCCGCGATGGGCCGGCTGCGCGCGTCCCTGCGGGCGTACGCCGTGATGGAGGGCGAGGACCCCGTCGCCGTCCTGTCCGACCTGGAGCTGCTGCTCAGGCTCACCGAGCCCGCCCGCTCCGCCACCGCTCTGTTCGCCTACTGCGAACCCGCGCTGCGCAAGATCACCCTGGCCGGCGCCGGGCACTGCCCGCCGCTGCTGCTCGGCGAGCGGCGTACGGAGTTCGTGGAGACCTCCGTCTCGGCGCCGCTCGGAATGCTCGCCTGCTGGGAGGCGCCCGGCGTAGAGGTCCAGCCGCAGCCGGGAGAGACGGTTCTGCTCTACACCGACGGGCTGCTGCACCGTACCGGCGACTCCGTGGACCGGGCCTTCGCCCGGCTGCATGCGGCGGCCGCGGGCATCCCCAGAGGGCTGCGGCACGACCCGGACACCGTCGCCGAGCACGTGCTGCGCACCGTGCTGCCGGACGGGCTGGACGTGGTGGACAGCGCGGAGGACGTGGTGCTGTTGGCGGCTCGCTTCGAGTGATCGGCCAGGCGATCTCCCGGTGATCCACGGATGATCCACGGGTGATCCGTCGGCGATCCCCCGGTAACAGGTCCTTGGGCCCTGGGCTCCCCTACGCACGACCGTACGATGGAGACGGTCCAGTGCCGTATCAAGGAGGATGACCGTGGCGGACGAGCTCACCCCGGAGACCCCGGAGACTGAGTCGGAAGAGCCGATCAAGCAGCGCAAGAACGGCCTGTACCCGGGCGTGTCCGACGAGCTCGCCGAGAGCATGAAGTCCGGCTGGGCCGACACGGAGCTGCGCGGCCTGGAGCCGATCCCGCAGGCCGCCGAGACCGCCGCCCGCCGTGCCGCGCTGTCCGCGCGTTTCCCCGGCGAACGCCTGGTCGTGCCCGCGGGCAATCTGAAGACCCGCTCGAACGACACCGAGTACGCCTTCCGGGCGTCGGTCGAGTACGCGTACCTCACCGGCAACCTGACCGAGGACGGCGTCCTGGTCCTGGAGCCCACCGCGGAGGGCCACCAGGAGACGATCTACCTCCTGCCGCGCTCGAACCGCGAGGACGGCGAGTTCTGGCTCTCCGGGCAGGGCGAGCTGTGGGTCGGCCGCCGCCACTCCCTCACCGAGTCCGAGGCGCTGTACGGCATCCCCGCGTCCGACGTACGCGAGCTGCCGGACGCGCTGCGCGAGGCCACCGGCCCGGTCCGCGTCGTGCGCGGCTACGACGCCGCCATCGAGGCGGCCCTGACCGACAAGGTCACCGCCGAGCGCGACGAGGAGCTGCGCGTCTTCCTCTCCGAGGCCCGCCTGGTCAAGGACGAGTTCGAGGTCGGCGAGCTGCAGAAGGCCGTCGACTCGACCGTGCGCGGCTTCGAGGACGTCGTGAAGGTCCTCGACAAGGCCGAGGCGACCAGCGAGCGCTACATCGAGGGCACTTTCTTCCTCCGCGCGCGCGTGGAGGGCAACGACGTCGGCTACGGCACCATCGCCGCCGCCGGACCGCACGCCTGCACGCTGCACTGGGTACGCAACGACGGCCCGGTCCGCTCCGGAGACCTGCTCCTGCTGGACGCCGGCGTGGAGACGCACACGCTGTACACCGCCGACGTCACGCGCACGCTGCCGGTCAACGGCCGCTTCAGCGAGATCCAGAAGAAGATCTACGACGCCGTGTACGAGGCCCAGGAGGCCGGTATCGCGGCCGTGCAGCCGGGCGGCAAGTACCGCGACTTCCACGACGCCGCGCAGCGCGTGCTGACCGAGAAGCTCGTCGAGTGGGGCCTGGTCGAGGGCCCGGTCGAGCGGGTTCTGGAGCTCGGTCTGCAGCGCCGGTGGACGCTGCACGGCACCGGTCACATGCTCGGCATGGACGTCCACGACTGCGCTGCCGCCCGGGTCGAGTCGTACGTGGACGGCACGCTGGAGCCCGGCATGGTCCTCACCGTCGAGCCGGGTCTGTACTTCCAGAGCGACGACCTGACGGTTCCCGAGGAGTACCGCGGCATCGGCGTGCGCATCGAGGACGACATCCTGGTCACCGAGGACGGAAACCGGAACCTGTCGGCGGGGCTGCCGCGTCGCTCCGACGAGGTCGAGTCCTGGATGGCGTCGCTGAAGGGCTGATACGACGGCGATGGCCGGGTACCGGTGAGGTGCCCGGCCATTCGCGTGCGCGGGGACATTCACGTGCGCGGGGGTGTTCGCGTGCGCGGCGGTGTTCATACGCGGGGGATTTCGCGCGCGGGGGGATTTCGCGTGCCTGAGGGGGAGGGTTCTCGTGAACGACTTCTGGTCCGGTGTCGGCGTCGATCTGCATCTGGAGCCCGACGGAGCGGAAGGGCGGCGTGCGGGCCTCGAACGGGCGCTGCGGGACGCCGTGCGGGACGGACGGCTGGCACCCGGGACGCTGCTCCCGGCGACCCGGCGGCTCGCGGCCGAACTGGGGATCTCGCGCAACACCGCGAAGGCGGCCTACGACCAGCTCGTCGCCGAGGGCTATCTGACGGCGCGACAGGGGTCGGGCACCCAGGTCGCCTCGCTGCCCTCGGCCGACGCCACGGCTCCGGACGTGGCGGCACGCACGCGTGCGCCCCGTCTCGATCTGCGGCCCGGCAGCCCGGACGTCGGGGCGTTTCCGGCGGCGGCCTGGCTTCGGGCGCTGCGCCGCGCCATCGCGACGGCGCCCTCACTGGCGTACGACTACGGCGACCCGCGCGGCCGGATCGAACTGCGCACGGCGCTGTCGGGGTATCTGGGGCGGGCGCGCGGGGTGCTCGCGCCGCCGGAACGGATCGTGATCACCTCCGGGTACGTGCAGGGCCTCGCGCTCCTCACGCGCGTGTTGGACGGCGCCCAGGTCGCCATGGAAGATCCCGGGCTGCCGTTCCACCGAGAGGTGGTGCGGCGCAACGGCGGGAGTGTGGTGCCGGTACGGGTGGACGAACGGGGTGTACGCCCACAGGACCTGGGGGGCGGCGACGTGTCGGCCGTCGTCGTCACCGCCGCACACCAGTACCCGACCGGCGTGACCCTGCACCCGGAACGACGGCGGGCGCTCACCGACTGGGCACGCGCGCGTGGAGGGCTGATCGTCGAGGACGACTACGACGGGGAGTTCCGCTACGACCGCCAGCCCGTCGGCGCGCTCCAGGGCATGGCGCCGGGACAGGTCGTCTACCTCGGCACCGCGTCCAAGACCCTCGGACCCGGGCTCCGGCTCGGCTGGATGGTGCTGCCACCGCCCCTGGTCGACGCGGTCGCCGACGCCAAGCTGCACAGCGACCACCACACCGAGTCCATCGGCCAGTTGGCGCTCGCCGAACTGATCGACAGCCACGCCTACGACCGTCACGTACGCGCCTGCCGCCTCAGATACCGGCGCCGCAGGGATCAGCTCCTGGCCCGGCTGGGGGCGCGCCGGGGCGTGCGCGGCGTCGCGGCCGGGCTGCACGCCCTGGTGGAAGTCGCCGACGAGACGGAGATCCTCGCCCGCGCCGAGGCGGAGGGCCTCGCCGTCGGCCACCTGGGCGAGCACTGGCACACCGCTGGCGACGAGCCACGGCCACAGGGCCTGGTCGTCGGGTACGGGACGCCCCGGGAACGGGTTTATCCCGAGGCGTTGGAGGTGCTGGGGAAGGTGCTGGAGGGGGGATGAATCCCTTGGCGGGGTGAATTCCCTTGGCGGGGCGGGCTGTTCTGGGGAGCTTGGGGGGGCTTCCTTGGGGGCGGGCTGTTCCGGGGACCTCCTTCGGGGCGGGCTGCCTCAGACGCGGCCGGCCTTGGGCACAGCCACCCCGGGCAGGGCCTCCCAGGCGCGTCCCACCCCGGCACCCTCCGGCGTCAGGCGCGGGAACCGACCGGTAGCGCGTCCAGGAACAGGGCGCCCGTGAGCAGGCCGGCGCTACCGCGTGGGCTCCATGCGCGGGTGTGGAGGTCGGTGTCGAGGGCGGACAGGGCGTCGCGACCCGTCTGCGTCGCGGTACCACCGGCCTCCAGGATCGCGCGGGCGCCCGCCTGGACGTGGCGCAGACCCATCGGGCCCGCGGTGTGGAGCAGTTCGGTGTCCTGGAGGGTGGACATCACCGTCAGCAGGGCGTCGAGACGGGCCTGTTCCTCGGTGGCGCCGGCCGAGCGTGCGGCGGCGAGCGTGTCCAACGCCCGTCGCACGTGCGGGAATCCGGCCTTCGCCTCGCCCCGGGCCCCGGCCGCACCGTACTTCGCCGACACCGACGATCCTCGCGACGGCCGCCGCGGGCCACCGCGGTCGGTGTGCGCGGCGATCCGTTTGGCGGTCGCGGCCACCTCGCGCGCCCCCGCGCGGGGGTCGAGGGCGGCCGCCGCGACCAGCAGGCCGAGCGCCCACAGGGCACCCCGGTGTCCACCGCCGGCGAGGCCCACCGAATGCTCGGTGCAGCGCCCTATCGCGCCCAGCTCCGCACGGAGCTGGGGCGTGGGCTCGCCGACGCGGCGGGCGGCGGCGGCCATCGCCGCGAGACCGGGCGCGAGCGCCTTGGCCGACCAGCGCAGGGAACAGTGGTCCCGGCGGGTGGTCCGAGCGGCGAGATCGCGCGGATCGGGCAGCCCGGGCTTGGGAGCCAGCGCCAGCTGTCCGGTCAGTGCGTCCACCGCGGCCTGCGCCAGCGTCTCGTCCTCGCGGCTCCTCATGGCCGCACCTTACGAAGAAGCGGACGACGCAGGGGACGCGCTGCCGCTCGGGGCGTCACTCGGCGGGGTGCCCGTCGGGGCGTCGCTGGGCGCGCCGCTCGGGGGCGTACCACCACCGCCGCCGCTGCCCGCGCCGGTGCTCTCGGCGTCGGGGTCGATACCGAGGGTGATGAACCCCTTGTAGCCCTTCGACGGGTCCTTCTTGTGCACGGGCTCGAGAGTCAGCAGACCGCTTGACGCTCCGCCGCCGTCGTAGACCATGTCGTTGTCGAGCGTGGTGTAGCTGCCGCTGTGCTTCGAGTACGGCTCGAGCGCGAAGATCGCCTCGGCGGCGGCGTCGTCGAAGAACAGCTGACCGGTGTAGTTGATCTTGCCGCCCTCGTACGTGCCGTCCTCCTTCGCGCCACCGGTGTGCACCCTCACGTGGATGTGGCAGGTGCGCGGGGTGTACCAGCCCGGGAAGATCGTCTCGAACTTGACGACACCGTTGCCATTGGCGATCTGGTAACCACGCAGGTAGGTGTTGTCGTTGGCGGTCGAACCGTCCTCGCTCTCCGCGGGCGCGGAGCCACCGGGGTTGGCGGTGGTGTAGCCCGAGTAGTAACCCCAGGCGTCGCAGTGCCAGATCTCCACGGCCGCACCGGCGACGGGGTTGCAGGACTCGGTGGTGTCCTGGACCGTGATGCGCAGGGTCAGCGGAACCCCGCTCTTGCCCTCGGTGATGTCCTTACGCACCAAGGCACCATCGAGGTAGTACGGGCCTTCCGTGACGCTCGACATCAGCACGCACGCACCGCTGTTGGTCGAGGTCGCCGAGGCCGTGGCGCTCGCGTCCGCCTCGGTCGTCGTGTCGGCGAACGCCGACTGGTACCCGGCGACGGCCAGACCGCCCGCCGCCACAGTGCCTCCGGTCACCGCGATGGCACGACGCCGGGTGATGGATTTGTTCTTGTGGTTTCCCGTCATGGTCGCGAACGTAGGAACGCAGGCCGTCAGGGACATGAGGTGACGGTAAGAACAAGCTGTGAATGCTGAGGAAGCTGAAACCCCGGTCAGGGTTCTCGGAATGCTCAGGACGCCGTCACCAGCGGAGCGTTCTTGCGCCACTTGAGGATCTTGTCGAAGCTCACCACCGCGCCGCCCCGGCCCGGCCTGTTGCCGATGTGCACATGGTCGGCGAGCGCCTGGATGAGATACAGCCCCCGCCCGTGTTCCGCCTCGGCGCAAGCCCCGTCGGCGTGAACCGCGTCGGCGTGAACCGGCTCGGCGTAAGCCCCGTCGGCGTGCACGGCGCGGGCACCGCGGTCGCCGGCGAAGCCCGGACCCGAGTCGGCGACCTCGATGCGGCACTTCTCGCCGTCGAGGTAGGCGGTGACGCGGTACGCCTCCGAGCAGCCGCCGTGCGCGGTGCCCCCGCCGTGCTCGACGGCGTTGGCACAGGCCTCGCTCAGGGCGACGGAGAGGTCGTACGAGATGTCGGGATCGACGCCCGCCGTCTCCATCGTGCCGAGCAGCAGGCGCCGGGCGAGCGGAACGCTCGCGGCTTCGCGCCGCAGATGGAGTGACCACCAGATGCTCATGCTCCAGCCTCCTGGCTGCGGCTCGACATACCGTTACGTATTGCCCCGAGGGCCCTTGCGTAAGCGCGGATTTGATGTGATGCCGCCCATTTAGGGGATGCGCTCGAGGGGTTAATCGGTGTATGCGGTACTCATCTACATCAGTCGCCACAGAAGGTGATCTTCCGGTTTCCGTGGAATCTTGGTCATCTTGCGGACCTGCCGTATGGAGCCGATAAGTCCAGTGCAATGATGAGGCCGCCATGTCTGCCCCCCACCCGCGCACGGCGCGCTCCGGAAGTGATCTCCGGCTGTTGCGGGCCGCGGTGTTCGCCGCGGTCTGTGTCGTGCTGGCCGCGGCCGGTCACGCCCTCGCCTCCTGCGCCACGGTTCCGCTGTGGACGCTGGGCGCGGGATTCCTGGGGGTCCTGGCGGTCGTAGCGCCGCTCGCCGGACGGGAACGCTCGCTGCCGGGGATCGCGGCGCTGCTCGCCGTCGGTCAGACCGTGCTGCACGCGTTGTTCGGGCTGGGGCAGCACACGGCCATGGCATCGACATCCACGTCCGGTGCGATGTCCATGGGATCGATGGGCTCGATGGGCTCGATGGGCTCGATGTCCGACACCGCGCTCATCGAGCGGGCCGCCCGCATCCTGTGCGGAAGCACCGCATCGGCGCTCAGCCCCGTCCAGGCCCAGCGGATTCTCGCCGACGCGCGGATCTACCCGGGAACAGGAACGGGCACCGGCGCGGGGACCGCCGCCATGCACGACCCGGCGGACGCCCTGTCGAGCACCGTCGGCTCCACGATGTCCCTGCTGCCCTCCCTGCCGATGCTGCTCGGCCACGTCCTCGCGGCCCTCGCCGCCGGCTGGCTGCTGCGCCGCGGCGACACCGCCGTGCTGCGGATCGTCGAACTCTCGGCCGAGGGAGTCGCGGACGGGGCGCTCGTACGGTCCCTGCGCGGCGCCCTCGCGCTCGTGCGCGCTCTGCGCGTCGGGCTGCCGGCCGCACCGGAGGCGGGCCCGCGCCCGGCGCGCACCGCGTCGCACAACGCGCCGAAACCACGTACCGCCGCACTCCAGCACACGGTGATCAGGCGCGGCCCGCCGGCCGCCTGCGCACTCGTCCTCGCTGCCTGACACGACGCGACCAGCCGAGCCACTCCGCGGGAGTTCCGCGAGGAGGGGGCGGCCGCCGTCGTGCGGCACACGCGCGTGCACGTGACTCCGTCCGAAGGATCACCAACGTCCGAAGGACCACCAACCCGCACGCGCATCCCTCTTCATCACCGGAATCCGGTGCCGGAATCCAGTGCCGGAATCCGCTGCCAGGGTCCACACAGGACTCCGCACCGGAGCCACACTCGAAGTGGAGTGCACCCTTCATGAAGGCTTCCCGTATCGCCGCCGCCGCCGCTGTCGCCGGCTCGGCCGTTCTCGCCCTGTCCGCCCCGGCCTTCGCGCACGTCAGCGTGCAGGCGGAGGGCACGGCCGCCAAGGGCGGCTACGCCGTCGTCGACTTCAAGGTCCCCAACGAGCGCGACAACGCCTCGACCACCAAGCTCGAGGTCACCTTCCCGACCGACCACCCGCTGGCCTCGGCGATGCCCGAGCCGATCAACGGCTGGGACGTCAAGGTCACCAAGTCCAAGCTCGACAAGCCGCTCGAACTGCACGGCGAGAAGATCACCGAGGCCGTGTCCAAGATCACCTGGACGGCCACCGGCGACGGCATCAAGGCCGGCTTCTTCCAGAAGTTCCCGATCTCCATCGGCGCACTGCCCGAGGACGCCGACGAACTCGTCTTCAAGGCGATCCAGACGTACTCCAACAAGGAGGTCGTGCGCTGGATCGAGGTGCAGGAGGACGGCGCCGAGGAGCCCGAGAACCCGGCTCCGGTGCTGGAGCTGTCCGCCGCCTCGGAGGACGGGCACTCCCACGGCTCCTCCACCGCCGAGGACGCCTCCGCCGGCACCGACGACGCCAAGGCCGCCGCGAGCAGCAGCACGGAAGCCGCCGCCTCGGCCGACAGTTCCGACACCACCGCCCGCGTCCTGGCCGTGGCCGGTATCGCCGTCGGCGTGGCGGGCGTGGCGTACGGCGTGACCGCCGGCCGCCGGCGCGGCGCCGACAGCAACGCCTGAACCTGATCGTTCGCGGTGCGCATCGGGGGTGTCCGGCCCCCCGGCCCGGCCCCCCGGTGCGCACCGGAGTTCACACATCTGGGACATTTCTCTATGCGCAAGAAGACGTTCGCCGCGGCCGCGCTGCTCGCCGCCGCCACGATGACCCTCTCCGCCTGCGGTGGCGGTGACGACAGCAACAGCCCCGTCGCCGTCGTCTCCGAGGACACCTCGCAGCAGGCCGCCACCGTCCTCGACCAGCCCTTCGAAAAGCCGGACCTCGTCCTCACGGACACCCAGGGCAAGAAGTACGACCTCCGCAAGGAGACCGCGGGGAAGCCGACGCTGGTCTACTTCGGCTACACCAACTGCCCCGACATCTGTCCGCTGACGATGAACAACCTCGCCGTCGCCAAGAAGCAGCTGTCCAAGGCCGACCAGGACAAGCTGCGGATCGTGTTCGTCACCACCGACCCGGACCGGGACACCCCGTCCGCGCTCGGCAAGTGGCTCAAGGGGATCGACCCCCAGGTCGTCGGCCTGTCCGGCGACTTCGACACCATCCAGGCCGGCGCCCGCACCCTCGGCATCTCCATCGAGCCGCCGCACAAGGACAAGAACGGCAAGACCGTCTCCACGCACGGCACCCAGGTCATCGCCTTCTCGCCGAAGACCGACGGTGGTTACCTGCTCTACGGCGAGGACGCCACCGTCGACGACTACACCAAGGACCTCCCCAAGATCATCAAGGGGGAGAACCCGTGAGGCTGCTGGGTACGGCGGCCGTGGTGACGGCCGGGGCACTGGCCCTGGCCGGCTGCGGCGGCTCCGGTTCCGACCCCGACTCCGGTTCCGGCGCCTCGGGGGCCGAGCTGTCCGTCAACTCCGCCTACATGCCGCAGCCTGTGTCCGACTCGATGGCTGCGGGCTTCCTGACGATCGCCAACAAGGGCGGCACGAAGGACGAGCTGACCTCCGTCACCAGCGACATCGCGGGCAGCGTCACCGTCCACGAGACCGTCGGGTCGTCGATGGAGGAGGTGACGTCCCTCAACGTCCCCGCGCACGGTCAACTCGTGTTCAAGAGCGGCGGAAACCACCTGATGTTCGAGAAGCTGAAGCGCAAGCCGATGCAGGGCGAGAAGGTGACCGCCGAACTGCACTTCGCCGAGTCCGGCCCCGTCACGGTTGAGATACCGGTGAAGTCGGCCACGTACAACCCGAAGACCGGGCACTGAGGGAGGGACCACCTTGACGCAGACCATCGCCCCGCGCGTCCGCACCCTGGTGCTGCTGTTCCTGGCCGTCATCGGCGCGCTGCTCGTCGGCGCCGGTCCGGCTTCCGCGCACGCCGCGCTGACCGGCAGCGACCCCGCGCAGGGGGTGGTGGTCGACAAGGCCCCGACGCAGGTCTCGCTCACCTTCTCCGAGCAGGTGGCGATGTCGGACGACGCGCTGCGCGTGCTCGACCCCAAGGGCAACCGCGTCGACAGCGGCAAGCCCGCCAACGTGAGCGGCACGACGTACTCCGTGCAGCTGCACAGCGGACTGCCCGACGGCACCTACACCGTCACCTACCAGGTCGTGTCGGCGGACAGCCATCCCGTCTCCGGCGCGTACACCTTCTCCATCGGCTCGCCCTCACAGACCACCGTCTCCGCGTCCCAGCCGACGGCAGGCGGCGGAGTGGTCGGCTGGCTGTACGGCTTCGGGCGGTACATGTCGTACGCCGGCTTCATCCTCCTGGTCGGCGGAGCAGCCTTCGTCCTCGCCTGCTGGCAGCGCGGCTCCGGAGTGCGGGCCGTGCAGAGGCTCGTCGTCTCCGGCTGGGTCGCGCTCACCGCGGCCACCTTCGCGCTGCTGCTCCTGCGTGGCTCCTACACCGGCTCAGGGAAGGTCGGCGACATCTTCGACCTGGACCTGCTCGGCGAGGTCCTCCAGACCAAGACGGGTGCGGCACTGGTCTCCCGGCTGCTGCTGCTCGCCGCGGCCGCACTGTTCATCGCCGTGCTCTTCGGGGCGTACGACAAGCGGGACCACGAGGAGAAGCAGGACCTGACGTTCGGGCTCGCGGTCGGCGGGACGGTCGTGGCGGCCGGGCTCGCGGCGAGCTGGGCCATGGCCGAGCACGCCTCGACCGGGCTCCAGCCAGGCATCGCGATGCCGGTCGACGTCGTCCACCTACTGGCCGTGGCCACCTGGCTCGGCGGGCTCGTCGCCCTCCTCGTCTCGCTGTACCGGGCACCCACCGACACTCCCGTCGACGCCTCGGCCGTACGCCGCTTCTCGACCGTCGCCTTCGGCAGCGTCGTCGCGCTGGTGGCGACCGGGGTCTACCAGTCGTGGCGCCAGCTGGGCTCCTGGTCGGCATTCACCGACACCACTTACGGCCGGCTGCTCCTCGTCAAGATCGGTCTCGTGGCGCTGCTCGTCGGCATCGCCTGGATCTCACGGCGGTGGACGGCGCGGCTGTCGGACCCGATGGCGGCCGAGGAGCCGGTGAAGCCGCACGAGGGCGAGAGCGAGGACGAGAGCGAGAGCGAGGAGGAGAGGGAGCCCGCGGGGGTACGGAAGGGTTCGGCGTCCGCAGCTGGGGAATCCGCATCCGGCGCGAAGACGTCCCCGGCCGAGCAGGCTGCGTCCGGCACGAAGGCGTCGGCAGCGGGTGACACCGAACGCGCCGCCCAACTCGCCCGCCAGCGCGCCGCCGTCGACGCCGCCCGGCAGAAGCGGCTGCGCGACGCCGACCCCGACCGCCACGGACTGCGCCGCTCGGTGCTCGCCGAGGCGAGCGTGGCCGTCGTTCTGCTGGCCGTCACCACCGTGCTGACGCAGACCGAGCCCGGCCGCACCGAGCAGGAGGCCAGGGCCGCCACCTCGTCGTCCTCTTCGTCCTCGTCCTCGGACACGTCCGCGTCGGGCGCCCTGACGCTCGACATGCCGTTCGACACCGGCGGCAAGGACGGCAAGGGCGTCGTGAGTATCGACCTCGACCCCGCGCGGGTCGGCGCCAACGAGATGCACGTCTACGTGGAGCGGCCCAACGGCCGCGGCTTCGACGTCCCCGAGGTGAAAGTCGCCTTCACCCTCACCGCCAAGAGCATCGGGCCGCTGCCCGTCGTCCCCGACCACATCACGACCGGGCACTGGGCGGCGAGCGGAGTGCAGATCCCCATGGCCGGCGACTGGAAGATCGCCGTGACCGTGCGGACCTCCGACATCGACCAGGTGACCGTTTCCAAGAACGCGCAGATCGGCTGAACCACACCATGGCTGACCAGTCCATTCCGGACGCCCGTACGCCCGAGGCCGCCGTCGAGGGGGGCACCTCCGACAAGGTGCCCTCTCAGGACGGCCTCACGCGGCGGAAGCTGCTCGGCACCGCCGGTGTCACGGGTCTCGTCCTCGGCGCGGCGGGCGGAGCCGTGGGCTATGCCGCCGCGCCCGCCCCAGCGACCCCTCTCACCTCGCTGGGCGCCGACCGGGCGATGTTTCACGGGAAACATCAGGCCGGCATCACCGAGGGCCTCCAGGCCCGTGGCCATCTCGTCGCCTTCGACCTGGCGGCCGGCGCGGGCCGCAAGGAGGCGGCCGCGCTGCTGCGCCGCTGGTCCGCCACGGCCCAGCGGCTGATGGCGGGCGAGGTTGCCGCGCACGACGACACTGACGTGGCCCGGGACGCCGGCCCGTCCTCCCTGACGATCACCTTCGGCTTCGGATACAGCTTCTTCGCGAAGACCGGACTGGAGAAACAGCGCCCGGTCGCCCTCGACCCGCTGCCCGACTTCTCCTCCGACCACCTCGACAAGGCCCGCAGCAACGGCGACCTGTGGGTGCAGGTCGGCGCAGACGACGCCCTCGTCGCCTTCCACGCCCTGCGCGCCGTCCAGAAGGAGACGGGCAGCGCGGCGCGCATCCGCTGGCAGATGAACGGCTTCAACCGCTCGCCCGGCGCGACCGCCCACCCCATGACCGCCCGCAACCTCATGGGCCAGATGGACGGCACCCGCAATCCCAAGCCGTCCGAGTCCGACTTCGACCAGCGGATCTTCGTGCCCGCGTCCGGCGCGAAGGACCCGGCGTGGATGGCCAACGGCTCCTACGCCGTCGTACGCCGTATCCGCATGCTCCTCGACGACTGGGAACAGCTCTCCGTCAAGGCCCAGGAGCAGGTCATCGGGCGTCGCAAGTCCGACGGCGCCGCGCTGTCCGGGGGCACCGAGACGACCGCCATGGACCTGGAGAAGCGGGACTCCAACGGAGACCTGGTGGTTCCCCTCGACGCGCACGCCCGTATCACCCGGCCCGACCGGAACGGCGGCGCGGCGATGCTCCGGCGGCCCTTCTCGTATCACGACGGCTTCGACACGGACGGGGTGCCGGACGCGGGGCTGCTCTTCATCTGCTGGCAGGCCGACCCGCTGCGCGGCTTCGTGCCCGTGCAGCGCAAGCTCGACCGGGGCGACGCGCTGTCGAAGTACATCCGCCACGAGGCCAGCGGACTGTTCGCCGTGCCGGGCGGGGCGGCCGAGGGGGAGTACGTGGGGCAGCGGCTGCTGGAGGGTTGAGGGTCACCTGGGTCGAGCCCCTGGCGGCCCTTGGTCGCCCTTGGTCACCCTTGATCGCCCCAGGTCGTCCTTGATCGCCCCGGGAGCGACTCGGAGCGGCTCGGGTGAGATACCCACGCCGGGCTCGGCAAGGCCCATTAGTGTGAGGTCATGCCAGCCAGTTATGCGTATCTCGGTCCCGAGGGCACCTTCACCGAAGTCGCCCTGCGCATGCTTCCGGAGGCGGCGACCCGGGAGCTGATCCCGTACGTGTCGGTGCAGTCCGCGCTCGACGCGGTGCGCACCGGCGAGGCCGAGGCCGCGTTCGTGCCGATCGAGAACTCCGTCGAGGGCGGGATCACCACCACCCTCGACGAGCTGGTCGCGGGCGCGCCGCTGATGATCTACCGCGAGGTGCTGCTGTCCATCACCTTCGCGCTGCTGGTCAGGCCGGGTACGAAGCTGTCCGACATCAAGACGGTCACCGCCCATCCGGCCGCCCAGCCCCAGGTGCGCAACTGGCTGGAGGCGAACCTCCCGAACGTGGTCTGGGAGTCGGCCGCCTCGAACGCGGACGGCGCCCGCCTGGTCCAGGAGGGCCGCTACGACGCCGCCTTCGCGGGCGAGTTCGCGGCCGCCCGTTACGGTCTCGAGCCGCTGGAGACCGGAATCCACGACGCCGAGAACGCGCAGACCCGGTTCGTGCTGGTCGGCCGGCCCGCCCGGCCCGCGGCACCGACCGGCGCGGACAAGACGTCCGTCGTGCTCTGGCAGCGCGACGACCACCCCGGCGGCCTGCGCGACCTGCTGGGCGAGTTCGCCACCCGCGGCATAAACCTCATGCTGCTCCAGTCCCGCCCGACCGGCGCCGGCATCGGCAACTACTGCTTCTGCATCGACGCCGAGGGCCATATCTCCGACCGGCGGGTGGCGGAGGCTCTGATGGGGCTGAAGCGGATCTGTCTGGAGGTGCGGTTCCTCGGTTCGTACCCGCGTGCGGACGTGGGCGCCGAGGACGTGCGCGCTCTGCGGCCCGGGACGTCGGACGAGGAGTTCGTGTCGGCGGCGGACTGGGTGGCGCGGTGCCAGGACGGCCGGTTCTGACCGGTCTTACCTGCCGCCTTTCGTTATCCACAGGAGTTTTCCACAGGCCTGCTTCTCGACCTGGGGACAAGTCGACAACGAAGTGCCACCTAGTCGACAAATCGCCCTGGAGGCCCCAATCCTGTCCACAGCCCCCCCACGTCACCCTTCGTCCACCCGTTTCCTTCGATCAATCCTTTGAGGCGACCCATTTCCACTCGAAAGTGGGCGCGAAGTTGGTTTGGGACGCGAATTCCTCGCCCGGCATGCCCGATTCGGAATGATCAATTCCGACGTCCACAGATCTTTCGCACAGCCTGTGGATAACTTTCCGGAGCCGTCGCCTCCTGTGGACAACCTCGCCCCCAAGTCCCGTTCTCCACAAGGAGATCGAGTCAACCCACCGGCGCCGGCCTGCCCTGTTCCAGGGAGTGAGACGCCTTTTATTGACACTCCTGAGCACACAGGGCCATCGGTCCATAACGGAACGTACGTCGTCATTCGGAATAGTGAGTCGTGGGCCGTCCCCCCGCACCGGTAGCCTTGACCGCGTGATTGACCTTCGCCTGCTCCGTGAGGACCCCGACCGTGTGCGCGCCTCCCAGCGCGCCCGTGGAGAGGACGTCGCGCTCGTCGACGCTCTCCTGTCTGCCGACGAGCGGCGCAGGTCGTCCGGCGTCCGCTTCGACGAGCTCCGTTCCGAGCAGAAGGCGCTCGGCAAGCTGATCCCCAAGGCCTCGGGTGACGAGAAGGCCGACCTGCTCAAGAAGGCGAGCCAGCTCGCCGCCGACGTCAAGACGGCCGACGCCGAGCAGCACGAAGCGGACGAAGAGACCAAGCGCCTCCTGCTCCAGCTCGGCAACCTCATCCACCCCGACGTACCGGTCGGCGGCGAGGAGGACTTCGTCGTCCTGGAGACGCACGGCACCATCCGCGACTTCGGCGCCGAGGGCTTCGAACCCAAGGACCACCTGGAGCTCGGCGAAGCGCTCGGCGCCATCGACGTCGAGCGCGGCGCGAAGGTGTCCGGCTCGCGCTTCTACTACCTGACGGGTGTCGGCGCGCTCCTGGAGCTCGCTCTCGTCAACGCGGCGATCGCCCAGGCCACCGAGGCCGGCTTCACGCCGATGCTGACCCCGGCACTGGTCCGCCCGCGCGCCATGGAGGGCACCGGCTTCCTCGGCCAGGCCGCGGAGAACGTGTACCACCTGGAGAAGGACGACTACTACCTGGTCGGCACCTCCGAGGTCCCGCTCGCGGCGTACCACATGGACGAGATCCTCGACGCCGACAAGCTCCCGATGCGGTACGCGGGCTTCTCGCCGTGCTTCCGCCGCGAGGCCGGAACGTACGGCAAGGACACCCGCGGCATCTTCCGAGTGCACCAGTTCGACAAGGTCGAGATGTTCTCGTACGTCGCTCCCGAGGACGCCGAGAACGAGCACAAGCGGCTCCTGGAGTGGGAGAAGCAGTGGCTGACCGGCCTCGAACTGCCCTTCCAGGTCATCGACGTGGCGTCCGGCGACCTCGGCGCCTCGGCGTCCCGCAAGTTCGACTGCGAGGCGTGGATTCCGACCCAGGGCAAGTACCGCGAGCTGACCTCCGCGTCCAACTGCGACGGCTTCCAGGCCCGCCGGCTGTCCGTGCGGATGCGCGACGGCAAGAAGGTCCAGCCGCTCGCGACGCTCAACGGCACGCTGTGCGCCGTACCGCGCACGATCGTGGCGATCCTGGAGAACCACCAGCTGGCCGACGGCTCGGTGCGCGTGCCCGAGGTGCTGCGCCCGTACCTGGGTGGCCGTGAGGTCCTGGAGCCGGTCGCCAAGTGAGCACGGGTTTCCCCTACCGGCTCGTTGCCACCGACCTCGACGGAACGCTCCTGCGCTCCGACGAGTCGGTCTCGCGGCGCACCCGTGAGGCGCTCGCCGCGGCCACCGCGGCGGGCGCCGCGCACATCGTCGTGACGGGACGCGCCGTCCCCTGGACGCGGCACATCCTCGACGACCTCGGCTACCGGGGCCTCGCGGTCTGCGGCCAGGGCGCGCAGGTGTACGACGCCGGCGAGCACCGTCTGCTGACGTCGGTGACCCTGGACCGGCAGCTGGCGGGGGTGGCCCTGGCCAAGATCGAGGCCGAGGTGGGCCCCCTGTTCCTGGCAGCGAGCCGCGCCGGCCTGGACGGCGAGGTGCTGGTGGGCCCCGGCTACGCGGTCACGGGCGCGTTTCCCGCCACTCCGTTCACGGACGCGTCCGACCTCTGGACCGCTCCGCTGAACAAGATCTACATACAGCATCCGACGCTCACGGACGACGAGCTCGCCGAGGCGTCCCGCCAGGCCGCAGGCGGTTTCGTCACGGTCGCGATGGCGGGCGCGGGCATCGTGGAGCTGCTCCCGCTGGGTCTGTCGAAGGCGACCGGCCTGTCGCTGGCCGCGCGCCGTCTGGGCCTGAAGGCCACGGACACGATCGCCTTCGGCGACATGCCCAACGACATCCCGATGTTCGCCTGGGCCTCGCGGGGCGTGGCGATGGCCAACGCCCACGAGGAACTGAAGGCGGTCGCCGACGAGGTGACGTCCTCGAACGAGGACGACGGGATCGCGGTGGTACTGGAACGGTTGCTCACCCTGTAGCGACCGCGTCTGGCGGAGGATGCACGGATCGAACGTGCGCGGGGGTGACCCCGACCACGACTTGCTTCTGATGGAACACAGCGCAAGCCGGTGCCTTACCACTCGGCCAATCCTCCGGGTGGGCGGCCCACGCGAGAGCGAGTCGCGTGCTCGAAGCGGCCGCCCCGGACAGCTCCCCATACGAGGCGGGCTCGACGGAGCGTAGCTACTCCGGAGTCCGCCGCGGGCTGCCCTGTCGGGAGCTGGACGTACTGTCGTGCATGGACATCGCCCGGCTCCTCTCCCAGAATGTGGCGCCGGCTCGTACCCGGCGGCGTGAACACACCCACTGTGCCTGGCCGCCGAGTCGGGCGCCACTGAATATCGGCTGCCGCAGGGCTGTTACCGGCGCCGCCACCTGCGCCGACGGGCCTTGCTGAAGAACCATCCGGCGGGCGGCTCGTCGGAGCGCCAGGGCTGTGGCTCGGGCCCCTCCGCACGCCAGCGGGCGGCGAGCATACGGGCCCGTGCGGACGGCTCGGCCGTCTGGGCGGCCCGTATGAACTCCTCGTCCAGGGCGAGGTCGTCCCACACGTCCTCGCCCGGTCCGCCCTGCCCGCGGCTGTCGCTCCGCGGCGTCTCCTCTGCCATCCCCGGCCCTCCTAGCCGTGCATCCGCTTTGCCCAGTGTGCCCGGACAGAGGTGAAGCCCCTGTCAAGACCGGGACTCCTACTCCTCCCCGGCCAGTGTCAGCGAGCGCAGTTTCTGCCCCGCGTACCAGGTGGCCAGCACTGTGACCGCGACCAGCAGCACCGTCGCCGTCGTCAGCCCGACGTCGGAGGTGACGAGTTGCCCGCCGGCGACCTTGTGGGCGACGGCCAGCGACCACTGCTGGACGCTGAGCGTGCGCGCACCCGGCACCAGGGAGCCGAACAGCGCCTCCCAGACGAGGGCGTAGACCAGCCCGAAGACCACCGCGTGCCGGGACACCGTGCCCAACAGCAGGAAGAGCGCCGCGTACGCGATGGAGGCGACCAGCGCGGCGACCGTGTAGGCGACGGCGATCTGCTGCCCGTTGCCGTTCAGGATCAGCCCGGCGATCAGGGTCGGCAGCGCCGAGAACACCATCGTCACCGCGATCGCCACGATCAGCTTGGTGAAGATGATGGTCGGCCGCTTGAGCGGCTTGGACAGCAGGTACACCACCGAGCCGTCGTCGATCTCCGGCCCGATCGCTCCGGTGCCGGCGATGACGCCGATGATCGGCACCATCGTGGCGAGCGCCAGCCCGCCGAGCACGTCCGACGCCGTCTGGTCGTCGGCTCCGGTGAGGCCCCGGACGGCCACGGAGATCACGATCAGCAGCAGCGGCAGCGCGCCCAGGACAAGGGCACGTCGGCGGCCGAGCAGGGCCCGGTAGGTGAGCCGGGCGACTGTGGGGTCGTACATCTTCGGCCTCCTACGCCGCGACGAGATACGAGAAGACGGACTCGAGGGACTCGTCGGACGGCGAGACCGTGAGCAGGCGGATGCCGTGATCCCTGGCCACCCTGGGGAGCAGGGCGGTGAACCGGCCGAAGTCGACGGCCTGGATGCGCAACGCGCCCTCGGCGAGGTCGACTTCGATGCCGGACGTCGACGGGTCGGCGATCAGCGCGGCCGCGAGGGCGCGGTCGTCGCTGGAGCGCACCAGGTAGCGGTGTGGGCGGTCGGTCATCAGTCGGCGGATCCTGCGGAAGTCGCCACTCGCCGCGTGCCGGCCGGCGACGATCACCTCGATGTGCCAGGCGAGTTGCTCGACCTCCTCGAGGATGTGTGAGGAGAACAGCACCGTGCGGCCCTCGTCGCCCATGCGCCGCAGCAGCTCCATGAGCTGCATGCGCTGGCGCGGGTCCATGCCGTTGAAGGGCTCGTCGAGCAGGAGCAGGGAGGGCTCGTGGACCAGCGCGGAGGCCATCTTCACGCGCTGCCGCATGCCCTTGGAGTAAGTGGCGATCTTCCGGTCCTGCGCGTACTCCATCTCGACGGTGGCCAGCGCCTTCTGGGCGGCCTTGGCGCCCAGTCCGTGCAACTCGGCGTTGGCGACGACGAATTCGCGGCCGGTGAGGAAGTCGTACATCGCCTCGCGCTCGGGGACGATGCCGATGTGCCGGTAGATCTGCTCGTTGCGCCACACCGGCTGTCCGTCGAGGGTGACGGAGCCGGTGGAGGGGGCCAGGAAGCCGCCCATCATGTTGATGAGGGTGGACTTTCCGGCACCGTTGGGGCCGAGCAGGCCGGTGACGCCGGGGCCGATCGTCATCGTGATGTCGTTGACGGCGACCACGTTGCCGAACCAGCGGGAGACGTGGTCGATGCTGAGCGTGGTCACAGTCCGGCCTTTCGGTAGCGGCGCATGAGGAGGCCGTAGCAGGCGGCGACGAGGCCCAGGACGGCGAGGACGTACACCACGCCCTCCCCGTGCGACGGGCCGATCCCGCCGGGGTACGACGAGCTCGCGCCCAGGAAGGCGGACTGCACTCCGTCGATGAGCGTGATGGGCGAGAACAGGCCGACCCAGGGGATGACGTCGGTGCTTCCCTGGTTCTCGGCGATGGCCTGGAGGGTGGAGACCGCTCCGTAGGAGATGGTCAGTACGGCGATGACGGCGGCGATGCCGAAGCCACGGCGCGGGGTCACGGCGGCGATGACCAGGCCGAGGCCGGCGAAGAGCAGCGAGAGCAGTGCCACGGCGACGAGTCCCTGCGCGAATCCCTCGGTCTGGTCGGTGAAGTCGAGCTTGGCCAGCAACGCGCCCACGTACAGCACGAGCAGCGGCGCGGCGGTGAGGACGAACAGCGCCGAGGCCAGTGCCGCGTACTTCGCCCGGACGTAGTCGGCGGTCTCGATGGGCCGCGAGAAGTACAGCGGGACGGTCTTGAAGCGCAGGTCGCGGGAGACGGACTGGGGCGCCTGGGACGCGACGTACAGGCTGATGACGGCCTGCATGACGATCGCGTACCGCGTGTAGTCCAGAGGCAGGTCCTTCGCCTTGGTGGCGACCGCGACGGCGACCATGATGGCCGCGGGCACGCACATCACCACGAACAGCAGCATCGGCAGCACCTTGGACTTGACCGAGCGGCCGAGGCCGTAGGCGCCGCGCAGGGACTGCGAGTACAGGGAGCGGCGGGCGTAGGCACGGCCCAGGCGCGGGCCGTCGTAGGTGCGGTAGCCGATGTCGTGGATGCGCGTGTCGTGGACGGGGGTCCGGTCACCCGCGCGAGTACTTGCTACGGGCTGCTCAACCGCCATGGCCGACCGCCTCCTTCCGCTGTTCGCCGCTGTCCGTGTCGTTCGTGAAGACCTCGGAGATGTGGTGCCGGCGCTGTTCCATGCGCACCAGGCCGAGGCCGAGGTCGGCGACGACGTCGCGGACCAGGTCGTACGTCTCCTCGCCCTGGGCGGTGAGCAGCAGGACGTGGCCCGCGCCCGGCAGTCCGCCGCTGCCGTCGAGGACCTCCACCCCGCGCGCGTGGAGCGCGTCGCGCACCGCGCGGGTGCCGTCGGGGTGCTCGTCGGTGTCGGTGACCTCGATGGCGAGGGTGGTCGTGGTCTGGGTGAAGTCGGTGGTGGAGCTGGAGCGCAGCAGTTTGCCGCCGTCGATGACGACGACGTGGTCGCAGGTGCGCTCCAGTTCGCCCAGAAGGTGCGAGGTGACCAGGACCGAGATGCCGAAGTCCGTGTGGATGCGGCGGATGAGGCCCAGCATGTCGTCGCGGCCGACGGGGTCGAGGCCGTTGGTCGGCTCGTCGAGGAAGACCAGCTGCGGGTCGTGGACCAGGGCCTGGGCGAGCTTCACGCGCTGCTTCATGCCGGTCGAGTAGCCGCCGATGGGGCGGTAGCGCTCCTCGTACAGCCCGACGTGGCGCAGCGTGTCCGCGGTGCGCTCGCGCGCGGCGGTGGGCGGCAGGCCGGACATGCGGGCCATGTGCACGACGAACTCGGTGGCCGAGACGTCGGGCGGCAGGCAGTCGTGCTCCGGCATGTAGCCGACGCGCTCCCGGATGGCGGCGCCCTTGGTGGCGACATCGAGTCCGAGCACTTCGGCTCGGCCCTCGGTGGCGGGGGACAGACCCAGCAGGATCTTGATCAGTGTGGACTTGCCGGCCCCGTTGGCTCCGACGAGTCCGGTCACACCGGGCCCGACGTCCACGGAGAGCCGGTCAAGCGCGGTCACCCGGGGGAACCGCTTGCTCAGGCTTTCGGTCGCGATCACAGTCACGCCTTCGACGGTAGTGACGCGCACCACGCCGGACATCACCCCGCAGAGCCGTCTTGGTATCAGCCTCGAGTCGTACGGGGGTCTCAGGGTCACCCTGAGGTCGAACAACGTCCGGCCGGTTTTCCACATCGTCTCCGCTGTCCACAGGCTCACCCACGCCTATTGACGCCACCTCTAACAACTGCCACATTCACCAGTGTCAAGTTACGAACACGTACCGCAGTCGGCGGCTGGGACGGGTGGGGCGTTGGCATGACGACGGCAGAGACACGCGAACTCTCCGAGGAACTGCGGGGATTCAGGCGGGTGCAGCGCCTGGCCTACGAGTGCGCGGAGGCGGTGGCGAGCCGGCTGCGACCGGGCGTGACCGAGCGCGAGGCGGCGCGCATGCAGCGGGAGTGGTTGCGCGGGCGCGGGGTGCGGGACTGGTTCCACCTGCCGTTCGCCTGGTTCGGCGACCGCACGGCGTTCGTGAACTTCCGTGTCCCGCTGCAGTTCTTCCCGACCGACCGCCGACTGGAGCCCGGGATGCCCTTCATCCTGGACATGGCCCCGGTGTACGAGGGATACACGGCGGACATCGGCTATTCGGGCTCGCTCGGGGTCAATCCGGTGCAGGACAGGCTGATGGCCGACCTGGAGAGCCATCGCGCGCTGATCCTGCGCGAGGTGCGCGAACGGCGGTCGCTGCGCGAGATCTACGAGGACGTGGACCGTCTCATGGTGCGTCAGGGCTACGCCAACCGGCACCGCGCGTACCCCTTCGGTGTGATCGCGCACAAGGTCGACCGGGTGAAGCAGCGCCGCTGGTCACCGCACGTCTTCGGATTCGGGACCCAGTCCCTCAAGGGGTTGCTGGGGGACGCGGTCCACGGCCATCGCGAGGGCTGGTCGCCCCTGTGGTCGCCGTACCGCTTCTCCGACCACCCGCCGCAGCCGGGCCTGTGGGCGGTCGAACCGCACCTCGGTATCCGGGGGACGGGCGCGAAGTTCGAGGAGATCCTGGTGGTCACGGACTCCCGGGACCCCGGGGAGAGCGCCTTCTGGCTGGACGACGATCTGCCGCATGTGCGGCGCTGGGCGGAGGACAGGTGACGAGGGTGACGACACTGAAGGGCGCGCGGGAGCGCTGGGTGCGGACCGGCGGGGTCGAGCTGTGCGTGGCCGAGCTGGGCGACCCGGAGCAGCCGACGGTGGTCCTGGTGCACGGCTATCCGGACAGCAAGGAGGTCTGGTCGGAGGTGGCCGTCCGCCTCGCCGACCGCTTCCACGTGGTGCTGTACGACGTCCGGGGCCACGGCCGCTCCACGGCACCGCAGCCCCTGCGCGGAGGCTTCACCCTGGAAAAGCTGACGGACGACTTCCTGGCGGTCGTGGACGCCGTCAGCCCGGACCGGCCGGTGCACCTGGTGGGGCACGACTGGGGGTCGGTGCAGTCCTGGGAGTTCGTCACGGTCGGGCGCACCGAGGGACGGATCGCGTCCTTCACGTCGATGTCGGGGCCGTCGCTCGACCACTTCGGGCACTGGATCAACGCGCGAGTGAAGCGGCCTACGCCCCGCAGGGTGGGCCAGCTCCTCGGCCAGGGCGCGAAGTCCTGGTACGTGTACCTGCTGCACACGCCCGTGCTGCCCGAACTGGCCTGGCGCGGCCCGCTCGGCAAGCGCTGGCCGAAGATCCTCCAGCGCCTGGAGAAGGTGCCGGGGGGCGACTACCCGACCTCGTCACTGCCCTCGGACGCCGTGCGCGGAGCGTGGCTGTACCGGGACAACGTACGGGCACGGCTGCGCAGGCCGCGCGACGACGCCTACGCGCACGCGCCCGTGCAGCTCATCACGCCGCTCGGCGACGCGTTCCTGTCGGAGCGGCTCTACGACGAACTGGAGCAGTGGGCTCCGCGGTTGACCCGCCGCACACTCCCTGCCAAGCACTGGGTCCCCCGCACCCACCCTGATCAACTCGCCGCCTGGATCGCCGAGTTCGCGACGGGCGTCGAGGGCGGGCGGCCACAGGCGAAGGCCACCGGCCGGTACGCCGAACGCTTCGGTGGGCAGCTCGTGCTGGTCACCGGCGCCGGCAGCGGCATCGGGCGAGCCACGGCGTTCGCGTTCGCCGAGGCCGGCGCACATGTGGTGGCGGTCGACCGGGACGGGGAGGCCGCGGCCCGCACCGCCGAACTGTCCCGTCTGATCGGCGCCCCGCGAGCCTGGGCCGAGACGGTCGACGTCTCCGACGAGCAGGCCATGGAGAAGCTCTCCGAGAAGGTCGCCGCCGAGTACGGCGTGGTCGACGTGCTGGTGAACAACGCGGGTATCGGCCTGTCGGGCTCCTTCTTCGACACGACACCGGACGACTGGCGCAAGGTCCTGGACGTCAATCTGTGGGGCGTCATCCACGGCTGCCGCCTCTTCGGCCGGCAGATGGCCGAGCGCGGCCAGGGCGGCCACATCGTCAACACCGCGTCTGCGGCGGCGTACCAGCCCTCCAAGGTCCTGCCCGCCTACAGCACCTCCAAGGCGGCGGTCCTGATGCTGAGCGAGTGTCTGCGTGCGGAACTGGCCGGTCAGGGCATCGGCGTGACGGCGATATGCCCCGGCATCGTCAACACCAACATCACGTCGACGGCGACCTTCGCGGGAACGGACGCGGAGGAACAGCAGCGCCGCCAGAAGCGGACCGCACGCCTTTACGGCCTTCGCAACTACCCACCGGAGAAGGTCGCCGACGCGATCCTGCGTGCGGTGGTCCGCAACGAGGCCGTGGTTCCGGTGACTCCAGAGGCGCGCGGTGCGCATCTGCTGACGCGGTTGATGCCGGGGGCGTTGCGGGCGTTGGCGCGGGTGGAGCCGCCGGTGTAGGGGACGGGAGTTACGGGTCCGCTCGTGGACCGCGGTATTCGTTCAGGGGAGTTGAGGTCCCAGATCGAGTACGTCACCTTTCCTTGCCCGGAGTTCATCGCCAAGCATGTCTTCGTCGGCCACCTCGACGGCCCACAACGCGCGAACGACGCGAACGCGGTCGAGGCGGCGTCCCTCGTGCGTCGATCGGACCCCTCCCCCAGCAAACCCTGGAGGCCGAACCGCCGTGCGCGATGCGCCCGTTGGCCACCCACTCTTGTCGTCAGCGCCTCGGCACGACGGGCCTCCGCATCCACGGGACGGGACGCGTTCCGCGGCACTGCTCGGCGAGACAATGCGGGCCAGTGAGCGACTGGTTGGGCAGTAACAGGCTGCCGTTCCTCTCGAAGTGGCCGTCCAATGCGAGGTGCAGTCCCGAACCTTGGACCAGATCGCCGCAAGTCCTGCCTCACAAGTCGATCTTGACGAACCCGCCCGAATCAACGCCCAGTTGTCCACAGATTCTTCAATTTGCCTGTGGATAACTACAGTTGGTTGTGGATCAAACATCCACGGCAAAACAATATGCGTGATCCATGTCTCGCGCGGCATGCTGTCGAAATGGACGAAAGACGCACCGTGAAGGTGTCGAAGTACCTCTCGAAGCACTTGCGCCACCAGCCCGAGCGCATCGGCCTGACGCTCGACGAAGGCGGCTGGGTCGAGATCGAGACGCTGATCGCGGCGGCCGCCGCGCACGGGTTCCGCATCACCCGGGCCGAACTGGACCACGTGGTCGCCGCCAACGACAAGAAACGCTTCGCGATCGAGGGCACCCGGATCCGCGCCAGCCAGGGCCACAGCGTCGAGGTCGACCTCGGACTCCCGCCGACGACCCCGCCGCCGTACCTCTACCACGGGACCGTGGCCCGCAACCTGGACGCCATCCGCGCCGAGGGCCTCAGGCCCATGAACCGGCACGACGTGCACCTCTCGCCCGACCGTGAGACAGCGACCCGCGTCGGCGCCCGCCGAGGGCGGCCCGTCGTGCTCTGCGTGGACGCCGCGGCCATGCACCGCGACGGCCACATCTTCCACGTCAGCGCGAACGGAGTGTGGCTGACGAAGGCCGTACCGCCGCGGTATCTGCGGTTCCCCCAGGCACACTGAGCACGCTGAGCCACTGCGACCCGGCGCGTGACGACGTGCCCGCCTTCCTCCGCGCGTCTTCGACGGCCTCGCCCACGTCAGGGCGCGCCGCCTTCCGCCGGGCTACTTCCCGATCGTGCCGCTGCCCGAGAACGTGCGGTCAAGGAGTACATGCCGATGATCGGCCTCAGTCCGTGGCTGAGCAGCCGCGTACGGTGACCGTTTCACGTGAAACACATTCGGGCGCATACGCTCGGAGCATGAGTCTGCGTCTGAGCACCGTGATCCTCCCGTACCGCCGCTGGCACGAGGGCGGCCGTTCGGCATGGATGCGTGCCGAGCAGCTCGGCTTCCACACCGCGTACACCTATGACCATCTGTCCTGGCGCAGCTTCCGGGACGGTCCCTGGTTCGGGGCGATCCCGACGCTGACGGCCGCCGCGGCCGTGACCGATCGACTGCGTCTGGGCACCCTGGTCACCTCGCCGAACTTCCGGCACCCGGTGACCCTCGCCAAGGAACTGATCTCCCTCGACGACATCTCCGGGGGCCGCGTCACCCTCGGAATCGGCGCGGGCGGCACCGGCTTCGACGCCACGGCGCTCGGCCAGGATCCCTGGACCCCGCGCGAGCGGGCCGACCGGCTGGCCGAGTTCGTCCCGCTCCTCGACCGGCTCCTGACGGAGGACTCGGTGTCGTACGAGGGCGACTTCTACTCGGCGCACGAGGCGCGCAACATCCCCGGATGCGTGCAGCGCCCGCGGCTGCCCTTCGCCGTAGCCGCCACCGGTCCGCGCGGGCTGAGGCTCGCGGCACGGTACGGGCAGGCGTGGGTGACCACCGGCGACCCCAAGCTGTACGAGAACGGCACCTCTGACGAGTCGGTCCGGGCCCTGCGTGGCCAGGTCGAGAAGCTGGCCGACACCTGCGCCGCGCTCGGCCGCGACGTGAACGGGCTCGACAAGATCCTGCTCACCGGTTTCACCCCCGACCGCGGACGTCCGCTGGAGTCACTCGACGCGTTCGTGGACTTCGCGGGCCGGCACCAGGAGCTCGGCTTCACCGAGCTGGTGATCCACTGGCCCATTCCCGACTCGGACTTCGCCGCGGACGAGAAGGTCTTCGAGCAGATCGCCATGGAGGCACCGGCGCAACTGCGCTGACCTCGACGCCACGTCATCTGTGTCTCATCTGTGCGGAGTCCCGCACGCCCGTGCGAGCATATGCGCGAGAATGACCGGGTGACCTCAGCGACTAGAGAGACCGAGACCCCGGCCGCGGCCGTTCCGCCCCGGCTGATCGCCACCGATCTCGACGGCACCCTGCTGCGCGACGACAAGTCGGTGTCGCCGCGCACGGTCGCCGCCCTCGCCGCCGCAGAGGAGGCGGGTATCGAGGTCTTCTTCGTCACCGGCCGCCCCGCCCGCTGGATGGACGTCGTCAGCGAACACGTCCACGGTCACGGCCTGGCGATCTGCGGCAACGGGGCCGCCGTGGTCGACCTGCACGGCGGCCCCGGCACGCACCGGTTCGTGAAGGTGCGGGAGCTGGCGCGCGCGAACGCGCTGGACGCCGTACGGCTGTTGCGCGACGCGGCGCCCGGCACGGTGTACGCGATCGAGCAGACGTACGGCTTCTACCAGGAGCCGGGCTACCCGAAACTGCACATGGAGATCCCCGACAATCTGGCGCCCGCCGAGGACCTGCTGGCGCCGGACGGTCCCGGTGCCGCCGAGCCGGTGCTGAAGATCCTCGCGTACCACCCCGACCTCGATCCCGACGCCTTCCTGACCGTCGGCCGCCTCGCGATCGGCGGTCGCGCCAACGTCACCCGCTCCAGCCCGAGCGCCCTGCTGGAGATCAGCGGCCCCGGCGTGTCCAAGGCCAGCACCCTCGCCCTGTGCTGTGCTGAGCGGGGCATCTCCCACGAGGAGGTCGTCGCCTTCGGGGACATGCCGAACGACGTCGAGATGCTGACCTGGGCGGGCCAGTCGTACGCCATGGGCAACGCCCACCCGGACGTGGTCGCCGCTGCCTCCGGGCGGACGGTCGCCAACAACGAGGACGGGGTGGCGGTCGTGATCGAACGGATGCTGGCGGAACGGGTGTAGCCGCCCACGACTGTCCGACGGCGAAGTCCTGCCCGACCGGACCGCGTCTGATCGCTCAGTACGGGCTGTGCGGGCCGGCTCCCGGCCGCTGCGGGCTCGGCTCAGTACGGCGCCTGCCACACCACCGTCGTACCGCTGCCGTCGTCCCCGATACCCGGCCCGTACCGGCTGTCTCCGCCCAGGGACTCGGCGCGCCGCTCGAGGTTGCGCAGGCCGCTGCGCCGGCCGCCCGCGGGGATGCCGACGCCGTCGTCCGCGACGGTCAGGCGGACGCCGGGCCGCCCGTCCGGCAGGGTGAGGGTCGCGTCCACCACGACGTCGATCCGGGAGGCCTCGGCGTGCCGGAAGGCGTTGGAGAGTGCCTCGCGCAGAGCGGCGATGAGATTCGTGCCGGTGAGATCGCCGACCAGGTCGTCGACCGCTCCGACGAAGTGGTGCGAGGGCGTGAAGCCGAGCGGGACGGCGGCCATGTTGATCTCACGCAGCACGCGCCTGCGCAGCCCCGACGGAGCCTGTACGGGACCCTGCTCGAGCGCGAAGATCGCGGTACGGATCTCCTGGATGGTGACATCGAGTTCGTCGACCGCCTTGCCGACGCCCTCCTGCACCTCGGGCACGACGGACCTGCGCCGGGCGCTCTCCAGCATCATCCCCGTCTCGAACAGCCGCTGGATGACGAGGTCGTGCAGGTCGCGGGCGATGCGGTCACGGTCCTCGTACACCGCGAGGCGCTCCCGGTCGCGCTGTGTCTCGGCCATCATCAGGGCGAGCGCCGCCTGTGAGGCGAACTGCACCGCGAGGGCGCGCTCGGTCTGCCTGAACGGTCGCTCTCCGCGCGCGCGTGGCGTGACGAGGGCGCCCAGAACGCGCCCGTCGCTCTGCAGGGGCAGCATCATGGTCGGCCCGTAGGCGTGGGTGAACCCGATGGCCGTGCGCGGGTCGTCGGCCGCGTCGTCGACGAAGACCGCCTGTCCGTGGAGGAGTTCGGCGACGATTCCGCTCTCCGGCGGGATGACGGCGCCCAGCAGGGCAGACGGCTTACCGGAGGCCACGGCGACGATCTCCAGGCCGCCTTCATCGGCGGGCAGGAGCACGACTCCGGCGGCCGATCGGGAGAGTTGGCGGGCCTGTTCGGCGACGATCTGAAGGGCGTCTTCGGCGTCGCCACCGGACAGCAGGGCGGTGGTGACGGCGACCGATCCGTCGATCCAACGCTCACGCTGCCTGGCGGCCTCATACAGACGGGCGTTGCCCACGGCGATGCCCGCCTCCGTGGCCAGCACCCGGACCATGTCGAGGTCGTGGTCATTGAACGGCTCCCCGCCGCGCTTCTCGGTCAGGTACAGGTTGCCGAAGATGTCGCCGTGGACGCGGATGGGGACGCCGAGGAAGCTGCGCATCGGCGGATGGTGCCTGGGGAAGCCGCAGGAGCGCGGGTCCGTGGTCAGGTCGGCGAGCCACACCGGTTCCGGGTCGCGGATGAGCGCGCCCAGCAGCCCCTTGCGCCCGTCCGGCAGTCGCCCGATCCGCCGGGCGGTCGCCTCGCCGACCCCGTGGTGAACGAAGTCGGACAGCCCTTCCCCGTCCTCGGCGACGACGCCGATGGCCGCGTACCGGGCTTCCGTCAGGTCCGCCGCCGTCTCACAGATCCGGTCCAGCGTCGAGTGCAGCTCCAGGCCACTGCCGACGGACCGCATCGCCTCCAGCAACCGCGGCACCCGCGCGGCCAGCTCGGCCGACAGGTCCGACGGGGGCTCGAGGGGCGATGCGGTGGACATACCCCGAGCCTAATTAGCGTCATTTGAGACGGAAAGTCGGCTTCGCTCCACCGGCTGCCGCCAAGGCACCAAGCGCCGTCCCCATCACCGCGCCCCCACCAGCAGCTCCGACTCCGCCTCCCGCCGCACCATCCTGCGCAGCGGCCCCGCCACGGCGGCCAGTTCCGCGTAGGACCCTCGCTGCACCACTCGCCCCTCGTCCAGTACGAGGATCTCGTCCACCGCCTCGAGGCCGGCCAGCCGGTGGGTGATGAGCAGGGTCGTACGGCCCTCGGTGGCGGCCAGCAGATCGGCGGTGAGCGCGTCGGCCGTAGCCAGGTCGAGATGCTCGGCGGGCTCGTCGAGCACGAGCACGGGAAAGTCGGCGAGCAGCGCACGGGCCAGCGCGAGGCGCTGCCGCTGCCCGCCGGACAGCCGGGCCCCGTGCTCGCCGATCAGCGTGTCGAGCCCATCGGGCAGGCTGTCCGCCCAGTCCAGCAGCCGGGCCCGGCCGAGCGCGTCACGCAGGTCGTCCTCGGTCGCGTCCTTCCTGGCGAGGAGCAGGTTCTCGCGTACCGAACTGTCGAAGAGGTGCGCGTCCTGCGCGCACAGTCCGACGTGCCGCCGTACGTCGTCGCCGTCCAGCGCGGACGCGTCCACCCCGCCCAGCGTGTACGAGCCCGCCTCCGCGTCCAGGAAACGCAGCAGCACCTGCGCGAGCGTCGTCTTGCCGGAGCCGGACGGCCCGACCACGGCGATCCGGCGCCCTTCCTCCAGCGTGAGGTCGACTCCGCCGAGCGCGTCCCGGTCCTGGCCGGCGTGCCGGGCGGTCAGCCCCTTGACGACAACCGGGAACGGCGACGCGGGCGCCTGCCGGGGCTGCTCCGCTTCGCGCACGGGCTCGGGGGCGTCGAGCACCTCGTACACGCGCTCCGCGCTCCTGCGGACCCGCTGCCGGAACTGCGCGGCGAGCGGCAGTCCGAGGACGGCCTCGAAGGCGGCCAGCGGGGTGAGGACGACGACGGCCATCGCCACCCCGCTCAGCCTCCCGTCGGCGACCGCCCGGGCGCCCAAGAGGGCGGCGGCGGCCACGGTCAGGCCGGAGAGCAGCGCGGTGAAACCGTCGCCGAGCGCGGTGGCGGCGGCGGCACGCGAGGCGATCCGGGTGAGCACGGTGTCGGCCTTCCGGGTCTCGGCGGTACGGGCGGGCAGGGCGCCGGCGACGGTGAGCTCCGCCGTGCCGGTGAGCAGGTCGGCCACCCGGATGGCGAGCGCACCTCGGGCCGGGGCGAGCCGACGTTCTGCGCGCCGGGCCACGGCACTGGTCACCAGCGGCACGCCGACCCCGGCCCCGAGCAGTCCGGCCGCGAGTACGGCACCCGCCTCGGGCAGCAGCCAAGCCGTGAAGGCGACGGACCCGGCGGACACGAGCACGGCGGCTCCGGCGGGCAACAGCCAGCGCAGCCAGTAGTCCTGCAGGGCGTCCACGTCGGCGACGAGCCGCACCAGCAGGTCGCCCCGGCGGGTCCGGCGCAACCCGGCGGGCGCCAGTCGCTCCAGCCTCCGGTAGACGGCGACCCGGGTGTCGGCCAGCATCCGCAGCACGGCGTCGTGCGACACCAGCCGCTCGGCGTACCGGAAGACGGCCCGCCCGATCCCGAAGGCCCGCGTGGCCGTCACGGCCACCATCAGGTAGAGCACGGGAGGCTGCTGCGAAGCCCGCGAGATGAGCCAACCGGAGGTGGCCATCAGCCCGACGGCACTCCCGAGCGCGAGGCTGCCGAGCAGCAGCGCCAGCGCGAGCCGCCCTCTCCGGGCACCGGCCATGGCCCGGACGCGAGCCAAAGCACCGTGTGCGCTCGTCGTGGGCCGCGCTTCGGCCTCGGTGGCGAGGGACGTTCCCACGGACTCCGCCGCTGCCGGACGCGCCCCGGCGCCCCTGGCCCCTGCCGCCCCGCGGACCGCAGGACCCGCCTCCTCCAGCCGTACCGCCCGGTCCGCCACGCCCAGCCGCACCACCCGGTCCGCCACGGCCAGCAGCGCCGGCCGGTGCACCACGAGCAGCACGGTTCGGCCCACCGCCAGCCGTCGTACCGCCTCGACGACCTCGGCCTCGGTCTCCCCGTCCAGCGCGGCCGTCGGCTCGTCGAGCAACAGCACGGGCCGGTCCGCCAGGAACGCCCGGGCCAGTGCGAGCCGCTGCCGCTGCCCGGCGGACAGACCCGCACCGTCCTCCCCGAGCACGGTGCCGGTACCGGCCGGGAGGGCGTCGACGAACTCCAGCGCCCCCGCGTCCCCCAGCGCCCTGCGCACCGCGCCATCGTCCGCGTCGGGCCGCGCCAGCCGTACGTTCTCGGCGATCGTCCCTGCGAAAAGGTGGGGTCGCTGCGGCACCCATGCGATCCGGGAGCGCCACTGTTCGAGGTCGAGGCCGGTCAGGTCGGTGCCCCCGACCCGGACCCGTCCCTGGGCCGGCGTCACGAAGCCCAGCAGGACGTGCAGCAGCGTCGACTTGCCCGCACCGCTCGGCCCCACGAGTGCGACTGTCTCGCCGGGTTCGACGGTGAAGGAAGTGTCGGTCACGGCGTCCCTGGACCGCCCGGGATACCGGACCGTCACCCCCTCGAAGGCCATGCCTCCCGTCGGCACGGCGGCCGTTCCCGACACCGGGACAGGCGTCTCCAGCACAGCGAAGATCTCCTCCGCCGCCGCGAGCCCCTCCGCCGCCGCGTGGTACTGCGCCCCCACCTGGCGCAGCGGCAGGTACGCCTCGGGCGCCAGCACAAGGATGACCAGACCGATGTACAGGTCCATCTCGCCGTGGACGAGCCGCATACCGATCGTCACGGCGACCAGGGCCACCGAGAGCGTCGAGAGCAGCTCAAGGGCGAAGGAGGAGAGGAAGGCGATCCGCAGCGTGCGCATGGTCGCCTGCCGGTACTCGCCGGTGATGCGCCGGATCGACTCCGCCTGTGCCTTGGCGCGCCCGAACACCTTCAGCGTCGGCAGCCCCGCGACCACGTCGAGAAAGTGCCCCGAGAGCCGCGACAGCAGCCGCCACTGATGGTCCATCCGGGACTGGGTGGCCCAGCCGATCAACATCATGAACAGGGGGATGAGCGGCAACGTGCCGACGATGATGGCCGCGGAGACCCAGTCCTCGGTGACGATCCGCGCGAGCACCGCGACCGGCACGACCACCGCGAGCCCCAGCTGTGGCAGATAGCGGGAGAAGTAGTCGTCGAGGGCGTCTACTCCCCGCGTGGCGAGGGCCACCAGCGATCCGGTCCGCTGTCCGCTCAGCCATCCGGGACCGAGTGCCGCCGCCCGCTCCAGCAACCGCCTGCGCAGCTCCGACTTCACGGCCGCGCTCGCACGGTGGGCCGCGAGTTCGGTGAGCCAGGAGATCAGGGCACGGCCACCCGCGACGGCCACCAACAGCAGCAGGGGAGTCCGGAGCTCGCCGACCGACATCCCGTGCTGGAACGCGCCGACCACCACCTCGGCGATGAGCATCGCCTGCGCGATGACCAGCCCGGACCCCACGGCACCCAGGCCGACCACCGCCACCAGGAAGAAACGAGTGGCTCGGGCGTACCTCAACAGACGCGGATCGATCGGTTTCACGTGAAACATGCCCTTCGGTCCAGAGGGGTGTGTTTCACGTGAAACACACCCCTGGTCGGACTCAGTGCGCGGCTTCGGCTATGTGCTGCGTGCCGATCCGCTTACGGAAGACCCAGTAGGTCCATCCCTGGTAGATCAGGACGATCGGCGTGGCGATCCCCGCGCACCAGGTCATGATCTTCAGGGTGTACGGACTCGACGAGGCGTTGGTGACCGTGAGGCTCCAGTCCGCGTTGAGCGAGGACGGCATGACGTTCGGGAAGAGCGACAGGAAGAGCATGGCCATGGCGGCCACGATGGTGACGCCGGACAGGGCGAACGACCAGCCCTCACGTCCCGCCTGGTTCGCCACGAGCGCCGCGACGATCGACGCCCCCGCCACGACCAGCGCGACCAGGCTCTCGCCGTCACCGCTGTCGACCTGTGTCCACACAAGGAAGACCAGCGCCAGTACGGCCGACACCAGACCGACCCGGAGAGCCAGCGCCCGTGCCCGTTCCCGGATGTCCCCGACGGTCTTGAGCGCGGTGAACACCGAACCGTGGAAGGTGAACAGCGTCAGCGTCACCAGACCGCCGAGGAGCGCGTACGGGTTGAGCAGATCCCAGACGTTGCCGACGTACTCGAAGTTCTGGTCGATCTTCACGCCCCGCACGATGTTGCCGAAGGCCACGCCCCACAGGAACGCCGGGATCAGCGAGGTCCAGAAGATCGCCGTCTCCCAGTTGCGCTGCCAGTTCTCCTCCGGCCGCTTGGCCCGGTACTCGAAGGCGACGCCCCGGACGATCAGGCAGACCAGGATGACCAGCAGCGGCAGGTAGAAGCCGGAGAACAACGTGGCGTACCACTCGGGGAACGCGGCGAAGGTCGCGCCACCCGCCGTGAGCAGCCACACCTCGTTGCCGTCCCAGACAGGGCCGATGGTGTTGATCAGCACCCGCTTCTCGGGCCGGTCGCGGGCGAGCAGCTTGGTGAGGATGCCGACCCCGAAGTCGAAGCCCTCCAGGAAGAAGTAGCCGGTCCACAGGACGGCGATCAGGACGAACCAGACGTCGTGCAGTTCCATGACTGTGCAGCTCCCTCGGCCTAGTACGAGAAGGCCATCGGCTTGTCGGCGTCACGGGGGTCGCCGCCGATCTTCGTGGGCGGGTTGAGGTCGGCCTCGGTGAGCTCGGGCGGGCCCGCCTTGACGTACTTCACGAGCAGCTTGACCTCGACGACGGCGAGGATGGCGTACAGCGCGGTGAAGACGATCATCGAGGTGAGGACCTCGCCCTGAGAGACGCCGGGGGAGACCGCTTGCCGGGTCTGGAGCACGCCGTAGACGACCCACGGCTGGCGGCCCATCTCGGTGAAGATCCAGCCCCAGGAGTTGGCGATCAGCGGGAAGCCCAGGGTCCAGATCGCCACGAGCCAGTACAGCTTGCTGAGCTTCGGGTTGAGGGCCTTGTTCCTGAAGAGGACCAGATGCGGCACCTCGTCGTCGCCGACCCGCAGGTGCTGGGGCAGCATGAACTTCTTGCGGGTCAGCCAGAGTCCGGCCAGGCCGATGGCGAAGGACGCCATACCGAAGCCGATCATCCAGCGGAACGCCCAGAAGGTGACCGGAATGATGGGCCGGTAGTCGCCGGGGCCGTACTTCTCCTGCTCGGCCTTGTTGGTGTCGTTGATGCCGGGAACGTACGAGCTGAAGTCGTCGTCGGCGAGGAACGACAGTATCCCCGGGATCGAAAACTCGACGGTGTTGTGGCCCTTGCTGACGTCTCCGTAGGCGAAGACCGAGAACGGCGCGGAGTTCTGGCCGTCCCACAGTGCCTCGGCGGCGGCCATCTTCATCGGCTGCTGCTTGAACATGACCTTGCCGAGGGTGTCACCACTGAGCGCCGTGAGCAGTCCGGCGATGACGACGGTGACGAGGCCCAGCCGCAGCGACGTCTTCATCACGGAGACGTGCTTCTTGCGGAACAGATGGAAGGCGGCGATGCCGACCATGAACGCGCCGCCGGTCAGGAAGGACGCGGAGAGCGTGTGGAACGCCTGGGCGAGTGCGGTGTTCTGGGTCAGCACATGCCAGAAGTCGGTGAGTTCGGCTCGCCCCTTCGCCTTGTTGATCCGGTAGCCGACGGGGTGCTGCATCCACGAGTTGGCCGCGAGGATGAAGTACGCCGACAGGATCGTGCCTATGGAGACCATCCAGATGCAGGCCAGGTGGATCTTCTTGGGCAGCTTGTCCCAGCCGAAGATCCACAGGCCGATGAAGGTGGACTCGAAGAAGAAGGCGATGAGGGCCTCGAAGGCGAGCGGTGCGCCGAAGATGTCACCGACGAAGCGGGAGTAGTCCGACCAGTTCATGCCGAACTGGAACTCCTGCACGATGCCGGTGACCACACCCATCGCGATGTTGATCAGGAAGAGCTTGCCCCAGAACTTCGTGGCCCTGAGGTACTTCTCCTTCTCGGTGCGCACCCAGGCGGTCTGCAGGCCGGCCGTGAGAGCGGCGAGCGAGATCGTCAGCGGGACGAACAGGAAGTGGTAGACGGTGGTGATGCCGAACTGCCAGCGCGCCAGTGTCTCCGGCGCCAGAGCCAATTCCACGTCGTCAGTCTCCTTACGTCGCCGTGCTACAGAGGCAGTTTGCCCCATTTTGTTACGCACATCAGCGGAGCAACCGGGACAGGCTTGTGAACGCGTTCACATTCACAAGCAATTATGACGCATGGCCGTTCGAAGCCGAAGAGGTGGGGGGTCTCTTGGCGCGGAGGCCGCGAAGAGGACTACTACGACACGGGCGTCCGTTCCACGTGGAACGGACGCCCGGTAGGTCGTCGCACTGTTTCTTTGCGGAGCCCTACAGCTCCTTCCGGAACCCTTCCGTCACCTTCAGGAAGATGTCGTTCGCCTCGTTCTCCCCGACCGTCACCCGCACGCCCTCGCCCGGGAACGGCCGGACCACGACGCCCGCCTGCTCGCACGCCGCCGCGAAGGCAACCGTGCGCTCGCCCAGCCGCAGCCACACGAAGTTGGCCTGGGTCTCCGGGACGGTCCAGCCCTGGGCGCGCAGCGCGTCGACCACGCGCGTGCGCTCGCACACCAGGGAGCCGACCCGGCCGAGCAGTTCGTCCTCGGCGTTCAGCGAGGCGATCGCCGCGTCCTGCGCGAGCTGGCTCACACCGAAGGGCACCGCCGTCTTGCGCAGTGCCGCCGCCACCGGCTCATGGGCGATGGCGAAGCCGACGCGCAGGCCGGCGAGACCGTACGCCTTGGAGAACGTGCGCAGGACGCAGACGTTCGGCCGGTTGCGGTACAACTCGACACCGTCCGGCACCTCGATGTCGCGGATGAACTCCCGGTACGCCTCGTCGAGCACGACCAGCACATCGCTGGGCACCCGGTCCAGGAAACGTTCCAGCTCGGCCCGCCGCACCACCGTGCCCGTCGGGTTGTTGGGGTTGCAGACGAAGATCAACCGGGTGCGGTCGGTGATCGCGTCCGCCATCGCGTCCAGGTCGTGCACGTCGCCCGGCGTCAGCGGTACCTGCACCGACGTGGCACCGCTGACCTGCGTGATGATCGGGTACGCCTCGAAGGACCGCCAGGCGTACATCACCTCGTCGCCCGGTCCGGAGGTCGCCTGGACCAGCTGCTGGGCGACGCCGACGGAGCCGGTGCCGGTGGCCAGGTGGGAGACCGGCACGGCGAAGCGATCGGCCAGCTCGTTCATCAGGGCCGTGCACGCCATGTCCGGGTAGCGGTTGAAGGCGGAGGCCGCGGCCGTCACGCTCTCCATCACACCCGGCAGTGGCGGGTAGGGGTTCTCGTTGGAGGACAGCTTGTACGCCACCGGTCCCTCGGCCGCGGCGGGCTTGCCCGGCTTGTAGGTGGGGATCCCCTCCAACTCGGCGCGCAGCTTGGGGCTCGTCTCGCTCACCGCAGTCCTCCTCGTGACCACCACCGCTTCCAATACTCATCACCTTATGAGGATTCGGCGCGGCTGCGTACCGGTGGTCCCCAACCCGTCGGCACGCCGACCCGCCTCCAGGTTCACCTCATTCGCCACACCAGCATCAGGGGCATCGCCGCATGAAGGCGCATGAAGGCGCACGAACCACGGGGCGCGTCGTACATATATCTACGCGCCGGTAGCTCACGCCGTGGCGCGCATCCCCCGTGAAGGTGAGTTGAGACCTCTTCGAGACATCGGACACTTGGCAGGTCCGTGCCTGCCGACAAGTCACGTATCGGCATTGAATCATCCAACTGGCTTGTTTTCTAAGGCCGTCAGCCACAAATGACCATGCAAAAACGTGCCTGTCAACGCATGCATATGCGTCCGCCCTACCCCACCGCATGAGCCCTACTATCGGCTCGCCATGACAGCAGCAGGGAAGCACCAGGTGAGCCGCGCGGAAACCTCACGCCGAGGCAGCCGGCCGGGCCGGGCGGGCATCAGGGATGTGGCCGCCGCCGCCGGAGTCTCCATCACGACCGTCTCCGATGCCCTCAACGGCAAGGGCCGGCTCCCCGACGCCACCCGACGCCATGTCCGCGAAGTCGCCGACCGACTGGGCTACCGCCCGTCGGCCGCGGCCCGAACCCTCCGTACCGGCAAGTCCGGCCTCATCGGCCTGACCGTGACGACGTACGGGGATGAACCTTTCACTTTCACCGAGTTCGCGTACTTCGCGGAGATGGCCAGAGCCGCCACCTCCGCCGCGCTCGCCCGCGGCTACGCCCTCGTCATTCTGCCCGCGACCTCGCGCCACGACGTGTGGTCGAACGTCGCCCTGGACGGCACGGTCGTCATCGACCCCTCCGACCAGGATCCGGTCGTCAGCGAGCTGGTCCGCCAGGGTTTACCGGTCGTCTCCGACGGCCGCCCGGCCGGCTCGCTCCCGGTCACCGCATGGGTCGACAACGACCACGAAGCCGCCGTCCTCGGCATCCTCGACCACCTGGCCGCCGCGGGCGCCCGACGGATCGGCCTGCTCACGGGGACGACGACAGACACGTACACCCACCTGTCGACCACCGCGTACCTGCACTGGTGCGAGCGCGTCGGCCAGGATCCGGTGTACGAGGCCTATCCGGCGCACGACCCGTGCGCGGGCGCCGTCGCCGCCGACCGACTGCTCGCCCGGCCCGACCGCCCCGACGCGGTCTACGGTCTGTTCGACCCCAACGGCACCGACCTGCTCGCCGCCGCCCGCCGCTACGGGCTCCGCGTCCCGGACGACCTGCTGCTGGTCTGCTGCAGCGAGTCCACCGTGTACGCCAACACCGACCCGCCCGTCACCACGCTCTCCCTGAAGCCGCGCCGCATCGGCACGGCGGTGGTCCAGCTCCTCATCGACGCCATCGAGGGAGTCGAGTCGGACCGACCGGTCGAGCAGGTGATACCCACCGAGCTGATCGTGCGTACCTCGTCGCAGCGACGGCCGCCACGCACGACGATCAGCCCGCCGAGGGCTCCCGAGAAGGGGTAGGGCGGCGACTGCGGGGCGCGCCGGGGCGATCGGGGCCTCGGCCGTGGCGCGCCGCGCCGGGGGCTGGGCATCCGGCAGCAGCGGGGCTCGGTCGGCGCCACATCGGGCCGAGGAGGCGGCCGGGTCCCGGGCGGGTGAACATGGCTCCGTCCCCGACAGGGGGAAGCAAGCGGCGGCCCGGTTGACGGAAACGCCCCCGGATCCGGTCCGCGGGCAGCCCGAACCCGATTGACGGGGGCAGGCCGGGCCGGACCCTTCGTAGGACATAGCTGTGAAATCGGTGCCCGGCTTGCCCGTCGGCCGGTCGATGCCCGCGTCAGCAGGTGGTCGAAGCCCTGCCCAATCGGGGCGAAAGCCGCGGTGAACCGGAGTCTCGCTCTGATTCACCACCCCTGGGTCATCACACGGCCCGATCCGCATTCCTATGATGGGCCCACGGCACCCCGGGCCGCTGCGACCAGGCAGTCCGAAGCGGTGCAGATGCGGCGCGATGGTGGAGGGGTCTGATGACTCAGGGGGCCGGTCAGGGACCCGAGGTGGAACGGACGGCGACGTTGCGCGACTTCCGGGTACCCGCGTACGTCCATGAGACCGGTCCGTACGCCCACAACGCTCACCCCGGCGAGTCCGCCACCCCCGTCGAGGATCCGGTGGAGCTCCCCGAGGGGTACACACCCACCCAGCGCGACCTGCCCGTCATCAACCGGGGTGACACCCTTCAGGTGGCCGTCGAGCCGGCGGCGGCGGTCCCGCAGCCCGCAGTCGGCCCGGGCCCGCTGTACGTCGTCGGCGACGTGCACGGCTATCTCGACGAGCTGGTGGCCGCCCTCCAGGCACAGGGCCTGATCGACTCGGCGGGCCAGTGGTGTGCGGGCACCGCTCGGCTGTGGTTCCTCGGCGACTTCACCGACCGCGGGCCGGACGGCATCGGCGTCATCGACCTCGTGATGCGACTGTCCGCAGAGGCCGCCGCGGCCGGCGGCTACTGCAAGGCCCTCATGGGCAACCACGAACTGCTGCTGCTCGGCGCCAAGCGGTTCGGCGACACCCCCGTCAACTCCGGTGCGGGCACCGCCACCTTCCAGGCGGCCTGGCTGCTCAACGGCGGCCAGAAGACCGACATGGACCGC
Source organism: Streptomyces sp. NPDC001315 (assembly GCF_042896175.1). Lineage (NCBI taxonomy): Bacteria > Bacillati > Actinomycetota > Actinomycetes > Kitasatosporales > Streptomycetaceae > Streptomyces > Streptomyces sp. NPDC001315. The sequence goes on from NZ_JBIAWZ010000003.1 coordinate 156,627, forward strand.
CTCCAGGACCACCACCTGCAGTGGATGGCCCGCCTCGACGCCGTCGAGGCGGTCGACGGCCACCTGCTCGTCCACTCGGACACCACCGCCTATCTCGACTACGGCGACTCGATCGAGGCGGTCAACGACACCATCCGCGAGACCCTCACGCGCAACGACCCGGACGAGGTCTGGGACCTGTTCCGCAAGTTCACCAAGCGCTTCTCCTTCCGCGACGAGGGCGGCGCCGACGCCGTGCGCTCCCTGCTCGATACGTACGGCGGCACCCGCATCGTTCACGGCCACAGCCCGATTCCCTACCTGCTGGGCGAGGTCGGCTCCGAGGACGACGAGGACGACACCGGTCCCGTGGTCGACGGCCCGCACGTCTACGCCGAAGGCCTGGCCATCGCGATGGACGGCGGCGTGACCATGGCTGGAAAGCTGCTGGTCCAGCAACTGCCGCTGACTGCCTGAACGTTCACCGGACATATGTCCGACCGTAGGCGTCCGCGCAGGCCGGCACCCAATTCTGGAAACCCCCTGTCACCCTGAGCCGTAGCCGCTCTACTATCGGCTTATCCGTAGCAGGCTCCCCTCCGTTTCTGCCCGACGGCTCGTCGCCATGCGAGCCTCAAGCCCTACGGAGCATCGGGGGATGCACATGAACAGCGTTCCGCAGCACCTGCTGAGCGAGGACCGCCAGGAGTACGAGCGGATCCTCGGTGAGGTGCTGCGCTCCGCACCAAACCGCCCGGAACTGGCCGCTGTCGGACAGCGGCTCAACTCCGAACAGCTGCGCACCATGGCGCTGAACGCCACCGTACTCATCACGGCGGCGGCGGCGACCGAGTACCAGCATTACGTGAAGGTCCGCGAGGAACTGCGCCAGCCGGCGCCGTCCACCCCATCGTCGTCCGTGCCCGAATCCGGCTCCGCGGAGCCGGGCGCGAGTGCACTGGGGCTCGCCGCCACCATGGGGGAGGTCGCCGAGACCGCCGGGGCGGGCGCCGTCGCGGTCGTCGCGGTCCTGGCCCCCGTCCTCGCCGGAACCGCCGCGGCGATCTTCCTGCTCGTGGGCTATCTGCTGAAGATGCTCGACCCCGAGCCGGCATTCGCCCAGACCATGATCACCGCCGGATGGGTGTTCGGCGCCATGACGGCGGCCGCGATCCTTGTCGCCACCGTAGGGCTGCTGCTCACCGCGCTGCGCAACCGGCCCTCGCTCGATACCGGACCACAAGCCGAGCTGAACGAGGAAGTGGCCCGGGCCAGGGAAGCCTGGCGCGAGGCCCTGCTGGAACGGGGCATTCTGCCGTTCCTGCGGGAGGCACTCGCCCAGCCCGGCACGACAGCCGCCGGGCGGCGTACGCCCCCGCCGACGCCGACGGGTCGCATGCCGCGCCTCGGCTACGACCGTCCGGGCTTCACCAGCCCCGACGACGGTCCGGGCGCAGGCCCGCGCCCGAGCTACTCGAGCCCGGACTTCACCAGCCCGGACTTCGGCGGACCGGAGCACCAGCCGGATTAGTCCCTCGGCTTGCGCCCCCGCAGGGAAGGCGCAGGCCGGGCAACCGGCCTCCACACCAACGACGGACCCAAGCAGGGGTGGCTGACAGAACATCCGGTTCCGCCTGTCCCGCACCCCACCGCGGGCGGTCCGAGCCTCCGCGCCGGCCCGCGGCGACGGTGCTCAAGCCAGACCACGCGAGCCGGACGGCCCCGGGAGTCACAGCACCCGGGACCGCCACCGCCGTCAGTCCGCGATCGGCAGGTACACCGAGGCACGTCATTGCTCGGCCGATCGCCACCGTCGCCTGCCGAGTGGTGCACGCTCATGCCGACGGCGGCTTCAGCTTCTCGGCGACGTCCGTCGCGGCCCGTACGAACTCGCGGACGCGCTCTGTCGTGTTCCCCTCCAGCCAAACCGGCCCCCGTTCGATCTGCTGTGCGTCATGAATGGGCACATAGGAAACGTCAGGCCGAGGGTAGTAACGGCGGGCATGTTCTCCGACCGGAAGGACGCCCCTGCCCATCGCAACCAGCGTGAGCATCTCGGAGAACGACTCTCCAGCCGGCCCCTTCGGGACCAGCCTGCCCGACGGGGTGTGGTCCGGTGTGCGATCCCGCTTGAACGCCGCTGAGGTCACCTCCGGGTACTGCACCACGGGGTGTTCCGCGAGCACCTCTAGCGACACCGACTCCTCGCCGGCGAGCGGATGCCCGGCGGCAACGGCGAGTACCCGCTTCTCCGACAGCAGTACTGGCCCACGGGCCATTCCGTCGAACGGGTACGAGGCGATGAGAACGTCGACCGAGCCGTCGAGGAGGCTCGCACGGGAGTTGGACAGCTGAACCTCTCTTACAGCGACCCTGCAGTCGGGGTGTCGTTCGCTGAACAGAGCGACCGCTTTGAGGAGTGCAGGTGCCGTCAGCTCACCGAGGAAGGCGACCCGTAGTTCTCCCGTGACACCACGGCTGGCATCGGCGGCTCTTCGGACCGCGGCCGCCATCCCGGCGACCAGCGGCACCAGGTCGTCGGCCAGCTGCCGCCCTGTCGCGGTGAGTCGAACGGTTCTACTGGTCCGCTCGAACAGCATGCCGCCGATCCGCCGCTCGAGCTTCTTGATCACCTGGCTGACCCGCCCGGTTGTGACGTGCAAGCGCTCGGCGGCACGGCCGAAGTGCAGCTCCTCGGCGAGCGTCAGGAAGATCTCGATCTCCACCCGCTCCAGCATGATCCCCCCGGCGTTTAATCAAGCTCAACGATCGTATTCCGATCCTGTCTTGATGGCGGATTTCCCCCAGCGGATCGTAAGAGGCGTCCGCCTGCACGCCACCCTTCCAAGGAAGGCCCCCTATGAACGCCTCGGACATCACCACCTATCCGGCCGGGCTCGACGACGAGCCGCGGGAAGCCGGCGAGCATCTGCGCACCGTCATCGACGCCGCCCTGCCGAAGGTGAAGGCCTTCGACCATCTGGTCCTCAACGTCGGAGATGTCGAGCGGTCCCTGGGCTTCTACACCGGGCTCCTCGGGCTGGATCCGGTGCGTGTGGCCGAGTGGCGGGCCGGCAAGATCCCGTTCCCCTCGGTGCGGATCACCCCTGAGACCATCATCGACCTGGTCAGCCGCCCTCGGGGAGAGTCCAACGTCGACCACATCTGTCTCACCGTGGAACCGCTGGACTGGGACGAATTCATCAAGTCGGGAGCCTTCACCGTCCTCGAAGGCCCGGTTCAGCGCTTCGGCGCACGCGGCACCGCCACGTCGGTCTATGTCCGGGACCCGGACGGCAACACCGTGGAACTCCGCTGGTACCCGCAGGACGCCACAGCCTGACCGCGCTCGGGCTCCCGGTCCGGGTAGGCAACGCCCGGACCAGGAGCCGCGGAACGAACTCAATCGGCCGCCGGGCCGCGTCAGTCCGCCATGGGCAGGTACACCCTGTTACCGCTCGCCGCGAACTCCTTCGACTTCTGGAGCATCCCCTCAGCGATCTCCTCGGGAGACGCCCCCTCTGTCGCAGCACCACCGAACCGCTCTGCGATGCTTTGGCTGATCTTCATCGAGCAGAACTTCGGCCCGCACATCGAGCAGAAATGGGCCGTCTTGGCGGGTTCTGCCGGCAGGGTCTCGTCGTGGAACTCCCGTGCCGTGTCAGGGTCGAGGGCGAGGTTGAACTGGTCCTCCCAGCGGAACTCGAAGCGGGCGTCGGACAGCGCGTCGTCCCATTCCTGCGCACCTGGGTGCCCCTTGGCGAGGTCGGCTGCGTGGGCGGCGATCTTGTAGGTGATGACGCCGGTCTTGACGTCGTCACGGTTGGGCAGGCCCAAGTGTTCCTTGGGCGTGACGTAGCAGAGCATCGCCGTGCCCCACCAGGCGATCATCGCGGCACCGATGCCGGAGGTGATGTGGTCGTACGCCGGCGCGACGTCCGTCGTCAGCGGGCCGAGCGTATAGAACGGAGCTTCATCGCAGATCTCCTGCTGAAGGTCGATGTTCTCCTTGATCTTGTGCATCGGGACGTGGCCCGGGCCCTCGATCATCGTCTGAACATGGAAACGCTTCGCGATCCGGTTGAGTTCCCCGAGCGTCCGCAACTCCGCGAACTGAGCCTCGTCGTTGGCATCCGCGATCGATCCCGGCCTGAGGCCGTCGCCGAGCGAGTACGTGACGTCGTAGGCAGCGAGGATCTCGCACAATTCCTCGAAGTTCTCGTACAGGAACGACTCCTTGTGGTGCGCGAGGCACCAGGCCGCCATGATCGAGCCGCCGCGCGAGACGATGCCGGTCTTGCGGTTGGCCGTCAGCGGCACGTACGGCAGCCGGACGCCCGCGTGGACGGTCATGTAGTCCACGCCCTGCTCAGCCTGTTCGACGACCGTGTCCTTGTAGATCTCCCAGGTCAGCTCCTCGGCCTTGCCGTCGACCTTCTCCAGAGCCTGGTAGAGCGGCACCGTGCCGATGGGGACAGGGGAATTGCGCAGCACCCACTCGCGAGTGGTGTGGATGTTACGGCCGGTGGACAGGTCCATGACCGTGTCGGCGCCCCAACGGGTCGCCCAGGTCATCTTCTCGACCTCCTCCTCGATGGAGGAGGTCACCGCGGAGTTGCCGATGTTGGCGTTGACCTTCACCAGGAACCGCTTGCCGATGATCATCGGCTCGATCTCCGGATGGTTGACGTTCGCGGGCAGCACGGCCCGACCGGCAGCGATCTCCTCACGGACCACTTCCGGCGCCACGTTCTCCCGGATGGCCACGAACTCCATCTCGGGCGTGATCTCGCCGCGGCGTGCGTAGGCGAGCTGGGTGACGGCTCGGCCGTCGCGACTGCGGCGGGGCAGTCGCGGTCGCCCGGGGAAGACAGCGTCGAGGTTACGCAGACCGCCGCGCGGCGAGGTGTGCTTGATTCCGTCGTCCTCGGGGCGCACGGGACGGCCCGCGTACTCCTCGGTGTCGCCGCGGGCGGTGATCCAGTTCTCCCGCACCGGCGGCAGACCCCTGCGGACATCAGTGCCGAGCAGTGGATCGGTGTACGGGCCCGACGTGTCGTACAGCGTGACCGACTGCCCGTTGGTGAGGTGCACCTGGCGGACCGGCACCCGCAGATCGGGGCGTGAGCCCTCGACATACGCCTTGTGCCAGCCCAGCGACTTCCCGGCCTCGTGGGGCTGTTCGCCCTGAACGGAGGCAGGCGTGCGTGCGTCCTTGTTGGTCATGAGACCTACTCCCTACGCCGGCATTACCCGGTAACAGGTTCGGCGGTCGACGCAGCGGTTTCCGTCGGCAACGTTTCATGTGAAACAGCACTCGTTCCACGTGAAACATTGCGAAGACGGACGTCAGCGCCCTCTCAGCCCGGTGCTCCGAGCTCCCGCGTGTGCAAAGGTGCCTCCACGCTAGCGTCATTTGTGGCGCGGTGAACAGTGGGCCTCTGCCGCTCTTGCGATGATCGGTCGGTGACCACGACACACGAGCCCCCGTACCCACCGCCCGAGCCTCCTCCCGGACCGGGCGCCCGCCACGGCAGCGGACACGCCAACGGCCCTGGACACGGCGGTGGTTCTGGCGACGGGCACAACCACGGACATGGGCACGGGCTGGGGAACGGGCACCGGCAGGGACCGGGTCCCGGCGGTCACGGTCCGGGCTCACATGGCGAGCACAGACCGGGCTCAGGGGGCGGGCACGGTTCTGGATCCGGTGGCGAGCACGGTCATTCACACAGTCACGGCCCAGCCGCCCCCGTATCCAAGCACCTGCGCAAGGTCATCGCGGCGATCCTCGTACCCTTCGCGGCGGCGGTGGTGGTGGGACTCGTGGTGCTGTGGCCCGGTGGTACCCCGGCGCACGAACGCACCGGGGTCGGGTTCGACCGGCAGACCCAGCAGGCCACGGTCACCAAGGTGGAGAGCGTGAGCTGCGCGTCGGTGAACGCCTCGGGGGGCACTCCGACCGGCGATACCTCGACCGCCGAGGGCTCATCCGCCCAACAGGAGGCGAACGGCACCTGCAAGAAGGCGACGATCCAGGTCGACACCGGCTCGGACAAGGGCCGTACGTTTACCGAGATCGTCCAGCCGGACCAGACACGGCAGTTGCACCAGGGCGAGAAGGTCGTGGTCGCCTACGAGCCCTCCGCACCGAAGGACCTGCAGTACTCGGTCACCGACGTCAACCGTCGGATCCCGATGACGGTGCTCGCGGGCATCTTCGCGCTCGCCGTCGTGGTTGTCGGTCGGTTGCGGGGCGTCATGGCGCTGGTCGCGCTGACCATCAGCTTCCTGATCCTGAACTTCTTCATCCTGCCCGCCATCCTGCAGGGCTCGAACCCGCTGGTCGTGGCGGTGGTGGGGGCGAGCGCCATCATGCTGATCGCCCTGTATCTGTGCCATGGCCTGTCGGCCCGTACGTCCGTGGCGGTACTCGGTACCCTGATCTCGCTGATTCTGATCGGCGTCCTCGGTTCGCTGTTCATCGACTGGGCCTCGCTCACCGGCAACACCGACGACAACACCGGCCTGATCCACGGCCTGTATCCATCGATCGACATGAGCGGTCTGCTGCTCGCCGGCATCATCATCGGTTCGCTCGGCGTCCTCGACGACGTGACGGTGACACAGACATCGGCGGTCTGGGAGCTGCACGAAGCCAATCCGTCGATGGGCTGGCGTGGGCTGTACCGCGCGGGCATCCGCATCGGCCGCGACCACATCGCGTCCGTCGTCAACACGCTCGTCCTCGCCTACGCGGGTGCGGCGCTGCCGCTGCTGCTCCTGTTCTCGATCGCGCAGAGCAGCGTGGGGACGGTCGCCAACAGCGAGCTGGTCGCGGAGGAGATCGTGCGCACGCTCGTGGGCTCGATCGGCCTGGTCGCGTCGGTGCCGGTCACCACCGCGCTCGCGGCGCTGGTGGTCGCGGCCGACCGGCCGGGCCCGGAAGGCGCCGTCGCGACGGCACCGACGGACGTCCAGCCGGCTCCGGCACGCGGCGGAAGGGGCCGACGGCGCAAGCGGTGACGTATGCGCGGCAACAGACGTACGCCCAGCATCACCCGAACGCCTCGGCCCCCGTCACCCGAACGCCCCCACCCTGGGCGCGGAAACACCTGGGCCCGACCCTACAAAAGCGTTCCTGCACGCCCCCACGCCCTCGCTGAAGCGTCCGAGGTCCCCAGTGCCGTAACGCTTCAGCCCGCGCTCTGCTCCTCCGCCAGGATGCGGTCCAGGGCCTCGTCGAGGTGGGCATCGAAGTCGGCGAGGGAGCCCTCCTGGCCCAGCGGCACCAGCTTGTCGGTGCGGTCGAGAAAGGCCACGAGGGGTGCCGTCGACGAGCGGAACAGCGCCTGGTCGACCCCGACCTGAAGCCGGATCAGGACCTCGCCCAATGAATCCGGTTCGACGGGCGAGACCCGTACATCCCCCTCACCGCACGGCCGGCCCACCCCGTCGATCAGGAGCTCCCGCCCGAAGGCCCAGGTCACCGGGGCGTCGCCGGGAAGGTGAAAGGTCAACCGCACGGCGTACGGATCACAGGACTCGTAGCGCAGCTCCACGGGGATGCGGAAGGAGAGCTCCTCGGACACGAGAAAGCTCATCATGACCTCTGCCTGTACGGACTCGCGCATCGCCTACCCCGTCATATGCCGTCGACTGGCCGGGAATGAACCCCTGACATTTGGTGGCATCTTGCTGAACGTACACGGCAGATCACAAGGAGTGATTTTTCAGATGCTGATAGAGAGCGCGAGTGACCCCAGCAGACGTCCGATCTCGGCCTGCAACTGCTGCGCGGCTGGGAGCAGCCGGTCCGCCTGATGACAAGGCAGCGAAATGGCCATCGTCGCGGCCGCCGCGCCCAGCGTGATCGGAATGGCCGCGCACACCGTTCCCAGCGCGTACTCCTGACGCTCGGTCACCGGTCCCATCCGCCGCATCCGTTCCAGCCGCCGCAACAGAGTGTGATTGTCACGCACCGTGTACGGGGTGAGGGACTGCGCGGGATAGCGGTCCAGATGGTCGCGACGGGCATCGTCGTCCAACTGGGACAGCAGACACTGCCCGATGGCATGCGCGTGCCCGGTCTCACGGAAGTCGGCCCACTCCTCGACAGCCGGATTGGCCGGGGTGTCGGAGACACACATGACCTCGATCTCGCCCTCGCGGTACACGGCGTAGTACACGGGCACACCGATGGAATCGCGCCACTGCGCGAGCGCGTCGACGACCGTGCTGCGACGTTTCTGCGCCGCCCCGCTGCTGCTCAGCCGCTCGGCCGCTTCGCCGAGGAAGAACAGACCTCTGTCGCGGCGCAGATAGCCTTCGTGCACGAGGGTGCGCAGCAGGTGGTAGGCCGTGGGGAGGGCGAGTCCGGTCTCGCGGGCCAGCTGTTTGGCCGGGGCTCCGTGCTCGTGCGCCGCGACGGATTCCAGGAGGCGCATCGCGCGCTGCACCGATCCGATGAGGGTGGTCGTCGCGGAGTGCGGCTGCTCGGGGACCGACGTCGTGGGCGGACGCTGCACCAGAGGGATCGCGGAACGCGACCGTGTGGGGGGTGAATGCGAATCTGCGGATGCGGTGTCAACGGTGGCCAAGGGTCACTCCCGTTGCGCGAGGGGGCAGCCCGTGCGGGGCCACACGGGTGGGGGGTACGCCGCTCGCGGGGGGTCTTCCCCGCGTCGAGTTCCGGACTTTATCCGTCTGCCACCGCTCGCAGACGGGCTGCCCGGGAAACTTCCCTCGCCCGAGGGAACCGGCGATTCCTGTTACCGGTCCCCGGTTTCCCGTTGCCTCACCAGTCGTTGCGCGACGAGGAGCTCGACGTGAACTTCCGCACGACGTAGATCAGTCCGCCGACCAGAGCCACGAAGATCAGCGCCTTGAAGAGCAGGCCGATCACGATGCCGACGACCGTGGCTATGACGCTGCCGAACACGAAGAGGGCGATGACCGGCACCGCGATCCACTTCACCCACCACGGCAGTCCCGCGAAGATCTCTCGCATCGCCCTCGTCCTTTGCTTCTTCGCCCGGTTGTTCCGGGGCCTGTTGATGTCCTGCCTCGATGCTAGGGCCGGGAAGGGGTCCGGCGGGGGCCTCGCATCCCTTGTCCTCCCCTGACCGTTCCCCTAGGGAACCCCGAGACGGGCGCTCAGGCTTCGGGCGGAGAGAAGACCACCAGGACCCTGAGGTCCTCGCTGATGTGGTGGAACTTGTGGGCGACTCCGGCCGGCACGTACACCACGCTGCCGCGCGCCACCTGGGTCGTCTCCGAGCCGACGGTGATCGAGGCGCGGCCGCTCACCACGAAGTACACCTCGTCCTGGTTGTGCGGAGTCTGCGGATCGTGATCGCCGGCATCGAGCGCGTACAGGCCGACCGACATGTGCCGCTCCCGCAGAAACTGCAGGTAGGCACCGTCGTGGGCGGCGCGCTCCGCCTCCAGTTCGTCCAGCCGGAATGCCTTCATCGCTCTTGTCCGCCCTCGCACCACTGCTCGTATCCGATCTCTTCTGCGACGATCAGACACATGAAGAATTTCGTAGTCAAGACGATCGCCAACGCGGGTGCCCTGGCGGTCGCCGTGTGGCTGCTCGACAAGATCACCCTGACCGGTGACAGCACGGGCAAGAAGGTCGGCACGCTGATCCTCGTCGCCCTGGTCTTCGGCCTGGTGAACTTCCTGGTCAAGCCGGTCGTGAAGGTGCTGACCTTCCCGCTGTTCATCCTCACGCTCGGCCTGATCACCCTCGTCGTCAACGCGCTGATGCTGCTGCTGACCTCGTGGGTGTGCGACAAGCTCGACCTGAGCTTCCACGTCGAGGGCTTCTGGACGGCCGTCGTCGGCGGCCTGATCATCTCGGTCGTTTCCTGGGCCCTCAACGTCGTCCTGCCCGACGGCAAGGACTGAGCTCGCGATGCCCTACCGAGTCTGCTTCGTGTGCACCGGCAACATCTGCCGCTCGCCGATGGCCGAGTCCGTCTTCCGCGCGCGCGTGGCGGAGGCCGGGCTCGACGACCGGGTCGAGGTCGACAGCGCCGGCACCGGTGGCTGGCACGAGGGCGACGGCGCGGACCCGCGCACCGTCGCCGTCCTCGAGGACAACGGCTACGGCAGCGGTCACACCGCCCGGCAGTTCCAGGCGTCCTGGTTCTCCCGCCTCGACCTCGTGATCGCCCTCGACTCTGGCCACCTCAAGGTGCTGCGCCGCCTCGCGCCCACCGAGGAGGACACTCGGAAGGTACGGCTGCTGCGCTCGTACGATCCTGCCGTCGACGACGACCTCGACGTCCCGGACCCCTATTACGGGGGCATGGACGGCTTCGAGGAGTGCCTTGAGATGGTGGAGGGGGCGAGCACAGGACTGCTCGCCGCGGTACGAGAACATGTGGAAGGACGGACGGCATGAGCGACTCCGCCAAGGACAAGGGAAGCGGTACGGCGGGTGGCCGCACCGCGGGTGACGGGACGCGCGCGGTACGGGCCGGGCTGCCGGAGCCGGTCAAGCACGAGCCGACGCTGCCGGGGCCGGTCTTCGCCGCCCATTTCCACCTGCCGGGCGACCCCACGGGCCCGTACACCTACGGCCGCGACGAGAACCCGACCTGGACGCTTCTGGAGCGGGCCATCGGGGAGCTGGAGGCGCCGGGCGAGGACGGCGTCGAGACGCTCGTCTTCGCCTCCGGGATGGCCGCCATCTCCTCGGTCCTGTTCTCCCAGCTGCGCGCGGGCGACGCGGTCGTCCTGCCCAGCGACGGCTATCAGGCGCTGCCCCTGGTGCGCTCCCAACTGGAGGCATACGGCATCGAGGTGCGCACCGCCCCGACCGGCGGCGACGCCCAGCTCGACGTCCTCGACGGCGCCAGGCTGCTGTGGATCGAGTCCCCGTCGAACCCGGGGCTCGACGTGTGCGACATCCGACGGCTCGTCGAGGCGGCACACGCGCGTGGTGCCCTGGTAGCCGTCGACAACACCCTCGCGACACCCCTCGGACAGCGCCCGCTGGAACTCGGCGCCGACTTCTCGGTGGCCAGCGGGACCAAGCAGCTCACCGGGCACGGCGACATCCTCCTGGGCTACGTCACCGGCCGCGATGCCGAGGTCATGGCTGCTGTACGCCGCTGGCGCAAGATCGTCGGCGCGATCCCCGGGCCCATGGAGGCCTGGCTCGCGCACCGTTCGATCGCCACGCTCCAGCTGCGCGCCGACCGGCAGAATGCCTCCGCCCTCACCCTCGCCGAGGCCTTGCGGAAGCGGCCCGAGGTGACCGGGCTGCGCTATCCGGGGCTGCCCGACGACCCGTCTCACAAGATCGCTTCGCAGCAGATGCTGCGCTTCGGGTGCGTGGTGTCGTTCACGCTGCCCACACGCGCGCGTGCCGACCGTTTTCTCGACGCGCTGCGGCTCGTGGACGACGCGACGAGCTTCGGCGGGGTGCGTTCCACGGCCGAGCGGCGGGGGCGCTGGGGTGGCGACGCGGTGCCGGAAGGTTTCATTCGCCTGTCGGTCGGTGCCGAGGATCCCGCGGACCTGGTGGCGGATGTGCTGCGTGCGCTGGAGGAGTCGGCAGACTGACCGGTTTACGGACGCCGCCGGTGTCCTGCTACGTACAACGGACGGTCCGAGCCTCCCCCCTCGTGGCTCGGACCGTCCTCGGTTCCGCGCGCCGAGAACCGCGCGAACAAGGCTAGTTGACTCTGTGTCAGTGTCCAATCACAGTAGCGACAGAGACCTATCGACATATTTATAGTTGGGGCCGGCCGGCACTTGGAGCAGGGCAGCGAGAGGGGAGGGCGTGGCGTGGATCTCGCCTTGCTACGCACCTTCGTGACCGTGCACCGCGCCGGATCCTTCACCCGCGCCGCCGCTCTGCTCGGACTCTCCCAGCCGGCCGTCACCTCCCAGATCCGCACCCTGGAACAGCAAGTAGGCCGACCCCTGTTCCTGCGGCAGGCCCGTGGGGTGACACCGACGACCATCGGCGACGAACTCGCCCACAAGGCCGCACCCCATCTCGACGCCCTGGTGGAGATCGCCGAAACCGGGCTGGACGACGAGTCCTCCTTACGCACCCTGCACCTGGCCGGGCCCCCGGAGTTCACCGCCGAGCGGGCTCTGCCCGCGCTCACGGAGCTGACCGGCCACGACGGTCAGAGCCTCACTCTGCGCGCCTCCTTCGGCAATGCCGAAGAGACCCTCGAAGGACTGGCAGCCGGACACCATGATCTGGCCATCAGCACGGCCCGTCCGCGCGGCGCCCTGCTCACTGCGACTCCGCTGTGCGACGAGGAGCATGTCCTGGTCTCCGCCCCGCACTGGGCCGAGCGCATCGGGTCCGGGAAGCCGCGCCGCAAGGGCGCACCCGCCCTGAAGAACCTCCCCGTCGTCGAGGTCCACGAGTCGCTGCCCTTCGTCTCCCGCTACTGGGCCTCCGTCTTCGACTCCCGGCCCGCCACCTCAGGCACCGTCGTCGTCCCCGACCTGCGCGCCGTCCTCGCCTGTGCGTGTGCCGGCGCCGGGCTCGCGGTGCTGCCGCGCTATCTGTGCGCCTCCGCCCTGGAACGCGGTGACGTGGTCGCATTGCACGAACCCGCGGTGGCACCACTGCGGACCTACTTCCTTGTGGTCCGCACCGGAACGCTGGCAATGCCGCATATCGCGCGGGCCCACGAGTGGCTGCAGCGGGCCGCCGCCGACTGGTGCTGAGGCGGATCTTCCGCGATGTCACGGGGAGGGCTCGTTCAATGACGTTTCGCGATGTTTCACGTGGAACCAGCCGGGCCACATTTCTCCCATGACCGTCCGACCCGTGGTCAAGCGCACTGCCCGAGCCGTTCTCCTGGACGGCGACGACCTGATCCTGATCAAGCGCACCAAGCCCGGCGTGGATCCCTACTGGGTCACACCCGGAGGCGGGGTGGAACCGGAGGACGCGACTGTCGTCGAAGCCCTGCACCGCGAGGTGTACGAGGAACTCGGCGCCAAGATCACCGATGTCGTGCCCTGCTTCGTGGACACCGTCGAACACATCGGCGCGGACGGCGGCGCGACCGGGGTGAAGGTGCAGCACTTCTTCGTCTGCCGACTGGGGTCGATGGACCCGGCCCTGCGGCACGGCCCCGAGGTGGACGAGCCCGCCGGCGAATACGAGATCGTCAGGGTGCCGTTCACCCGGGTCGGAATCGCCTCCGTTCACCTGGTGCCGCTGTCACTGCGGCATTACCTGGACGGCAATATCGAGGGCGTACGTGCCATGCACGCCCCCGACCTGGGCTGACGCCCGTGTGAACGGCTCAGTTCCCGGCGACGACGAGCTCCTCCACCGAGTCGTGGCGTATCCGCTCCGACGGGATTCCGATGTCCCTGAGCGCGTCCACACCGCTGCGGATCATTCCGGGCGGGCCCGACAGGTAGGCGTCGTACTCGTTCCAGGGGCCGTACGCGCGGATCGCGTCGGGAAGCTGGAGGTGCGCCTGCTGGTCGACGATGGTGCGCACAGAGAGCCAGGGATGGGACTGCTGGAGCCTGAGCATCGTGTCGATGTCGTAGAGGTCGTGGCCGGTACGGGCGCCGTAGAACACCTCGACCGGTCGGCGTTCGCCGTGTTCGGCGACATCCTCGACCAGGGCCTTGATCGGAGCTATGCCGGTTCCGCCGCCGAGGCAGAGCAGCCCGCTGTCAGTGGTGTGGTCGACGGTCATCGAGCCGGTCGACGGGCCAAGACGGATGACGTCGCCGGGCCGGGCGCGGTGCACCAGGGCGTTGGAGACCCAGCCCGCGGGGACCGCCTTCACGTGGAACGTCAGCAGTCCGTCGGAGCGGGGCGAGGAGGCGAAGGAGTAGTGCCGCCACACTCTGGGCCACCAGGGCGTCTCCAGGCTGGCGTACTGCCCGGCGAGGAACGGGTAGGGCTGGTCCGGGCGGACGGTGACGACCGCGACGTCCGGGGTTCTAAGGTCGTGCGAGACGACCTCCGCGTACCACCAGGCCGGGGCGCGCAGTTCGTCGACGGCCGCCGCGTCAATCATGACCTGGGAGATCGTCGTGTACGCCCGGACCCAGGCCGCCTCCGTCTCCGTGTCCCAGACGGCGGAAGCGTACTTGTTGAGCGCTCCGATGAGGCACTCGCCGACGGCCGGGTAGTGCTCGGCCCGCGTGCCGTACTTGCGGTGGCCCCGGCCGAGGTTCTGCAGGTAGTCGACGAGGACGGGCGCGTTGTCGATGTGCTCGGCGGCGGTGAGCAGTGCCTTCAGCAGCCGGTCGCGCTGGGTGTCCATCGCGGCGGGGAACAGCGAGCGCAGGTCGGGGTGGCGTACGAAGAGCAGCGCGTAGAAGTACGAGGTGACCTTGTCGGCCACGGGAGCGACCTCGGCCATGGTGCGGCGGATGAGGATGGCGTCCGGGGACGCCTTCTCTTCGGCCGCGGACCGTTGAGCGGGCACACGACGCTCGGCGGGCGGGGTTTCGACGGGCGCGGGCGGCGCTACGGTCGGCGCGGCGGGCGTCTCGGCCGACGCAGCCGGAGCCGGCGCCGTGGTCGGAGCGGCCCACGCTTCAGCGGGCGCCGACGACGCTTCGGCGGGTCCGGGCGCAGCAGGCGGTGCCCAGGTGGCGGGGTGCGGTGCGGCGTCTGTCGGCGGTGTCCGCGTGTCGGCGGCTGACACATCCTCCGCCGACCGTATTCGGGGGTCGGTCGACGCTGCTGCGCGGTCGACGATGCGTGCCGCGCCTTCTGTCGGCGGTTCGCCGCCCGCGGATGACGCCTGGGTTCGGCCCATCGGGCGCATCGCGGCCAGGCGGCTGCCCTCGGTCGTCTCCCGTTCGCTGCCCGGAGCCGACTCCGGCTGCTTGCGCGGGGCGAACCAGCCGCCTCCGCCTCCGGAAGTGCCGTTGTCGGCCGACGCGGTGGTCGGAGCGTCCATGGTGAGCCTCGCCTCGAACATCTTTCGGTCGGTCTGCGCACTTCCTCAGTCGGAAGATGCCTGTTTTCCCCCGTAGACGGCTTGCAGTTCCTGTTCGTGCCGCGACCAATGCGGCCGCATTCAACCCGTAATCCAGCTCCGCCCCGACAGGTGGGGCGAGAGTGTGACATGAGCCGCAGTGCACACGGCAGCGTCCCACTCCGTGCGGTCGGCCCAGTCGCATAGCCGAATATGCGGGTCTTCGATCTCTCCGTTCCCTTAGGCTGCATCGCCCTGCTCTCGGCTCGCACAGGATGTGTGCACCCCCGCGCCGGAGCGAAACCGGGCGCGAACCGGAGTCGACCCTACCGGCCACTGCCCCGCGCACAAGTCCCGTCCTCACCCGGGACAGGCAGCTGCGTCGGGCGAACCGTGAATTCGTCAATTACCGGGCGCCACACACCAATTCATAGGCATCCCACAGATCTTCCCCCTCGTAGGAGTGGGTCGCGAGACCGGACAGATGGCTGTCCCCATTGACCGCGACTGAGACGGACACCACGCCGAACAGGTCCTTGTCCGACATCGAATCGCCGTACGCGACGCAGTCGGAGCGCGCCACTCCGAACTCCTTGCAGAGCCGCTCGGCGATCCGCACCTTGGCCGCGGCATTGAGAACTCCGGCCGGATCCACGGGCTCGGTGAAAGGAATCGCTGGAAAACGTGACCCGTACGCAGCGTGGGCACCCCAGCCCAGAAGCCGTTCCACGAAGAAGGACGGTGAGAGTGACACGACGGCACAGTAATCGCCCTTCTGTCTGATCGCCGCCCAGACCTCGCGGATGCGGGCGAGCCACGGCGCCCCCTCGAAGGCCGCCGTCACATGCGACTCGGTGAGATGCGCCCAGAGCGCGTGTACCTGCGCCGCATACTCCGGCGGGCCGATCCGCCCCGCCGAGACCGCCAGATCCAGCGCCATCGTCTCGGCTTCGAGTCCGAGTTGCCGTGAGATCTCCACCGGAGCGGAAGTGCCGTGCAGCAACGTGCCGTCGAGATCGAAGAGATGAAGTGTCGCCATGGGCCCCGAGGTTAGTGGGATGCCCTGTCAGCCCTGGGTGAGGCCGTCGGACGCCTGCCGTTCGCCGGTGTTTCACGTGAAACACCCCCTACCTGTCCGCGTACTGTGGGGTCGGCCACGACATGGCCAAAAGCACGTGCGTCTCCCTCGAAACAGGTGGACGCCGAGGGCGCCGGTCAGACAGCCTGACCGGCGTGCCAACTCCTTCCCCCGCCACTCTCCCTGTCCGTCGTCTGACGCTTCGCGATCTCTCCGCCTGCGCCGACTTGTCCGAAGACCGGGGATGGCCCCGGGAGGAGCACAAGTGGGGTTTCCTGCTCACGGCCGGAAAGGGCTACGGCATCGACGACCCTGGCGGCGGCCTCGTCGCCGCTTGTGTGGTCACCGAGTACGGTCCGCGGGACCGCCCCGATCTGGGGGCCATCGGCATGGTGCTGGTCGCCGAGCGGCACCAACGCCAGGGCGTCGGGCGTCGACTGATGCGCCACGTCGTCTCCGCGATGAGCCCCACCCCACTGACCCTCCACGCGACACCGAACGGTCGTCCGCTGTACGAAGAGCTGGGCTTCAAGGTCACCGCGCGGGCCGAGATGGTGCGCGGGCACTTCACGCCTGGTGGAACACAGTCCGGCATCGCCACGCGTGCGGCCACCGCCAAGGACCTGACCGCGATCCTCCGGCTTGACGAGGAGGTGTTCGGCCTCGATCGCACACACATCGTCACGCGTCTGCCCGCCTTCGCCGACCGGCTGCGCGTAGCAGTGGAGAACGGCCGGATCATCGGTTACGCCGCCGCCTGGCCCAACATGGACACCCACGTGGTGGGTCCGCTGATCGCCCGGGACACGGAGACGGCCAAGGCCCTTGTCGCCTCCCTCGCCGCCCGCACCGACCGCCCACTGCGGACCGACATCGACGTACGGCACGAGGAGCTGCTGGCGTGGATGAAGGACCGGGGCCTTACGCCCGTCGCCTTCAACGCGGTCATGACGTACGGCATCCCGGAACTGCCGGGCGACTGGAACCGGCGCTTCGCTCCCGTGACGGTGGCGGCGGGCTGACCACCGCCTCACGACGGAAGCGCCGGTCCCCCGTCGGGAACCGGCGCTTCCTGCGGTGGACGGCGCCGTCAGGCGACCGTCTCCACGGCGGCCGTGGCGAAACCGTGATCCTGCTCCGGCGCGCCGCCGCCGACCCCGATCGCGCCGATCAGACGGCCGTCGCGGCGCACGGGCACGCCGCCCGCGATGAACAGCAGCGGCCGGTCGAGTGCGGTGGGCAGGGTGTGGAAGAGGCCTCCGGGCTGTACGGCGTCGACAAGGTCGGCGGTGGGGGCGTCGAGCTGGAGCGCCGTGTACGCCTTGCGGGTGCTGGTCTCCCCGGAGATCAGCACGGCCCGGTCGTCCCGCCGGAAGGCGAGGAGATGGCCACCGGCGTCCAGCACGGTGACGCTGACCATGACTCCGGCGGCCTCGGCGGCACGCCGGGCCGTGGTGACGAGAACCTCCGCGTCCTGGGTGGTCAGGGGGGCGACGGCGGTGTTGCTCATGAGGTTTTCTCCTTGTGGATGTTTCTTGAGGCTCGGTGGAGCGCAAAGCACGGGGACGGCCTCGGCCGCGCATCCGGAGCGACTCAGTGGTGAACGGCCGTCGGCTGCTCGACGGGAGCGGAGCCCGCGACGACGGCGCTGGGCGCACCGGCACGGCGCTCAAGGCCGGCCGAGAGGAAGGCCAGCAGCAGGGCACCGGCGGCGAGGGCGGCGCCGACCCAGTTGGGGGCGGTGTAGCCGAGGCCGGCCGCGATGGCGAGACCGCCGAGCCAGGCCGAGAGGGCGTTGCCCAGGTTGAAGGCGCCGATGTTCACGGCCGAAGCCAGCGTCGGGGCGCCGTGCGCCTGGTCGAGGACGCGCTTCTGCAACGGCGGGACGGTGGCGAAGCCCAGAGCACCGATCAGGACGATCGTGACGGCTGCGAGGGCCTTGTTGTGCGCGGTGAGCGTGAACAGGGCGAGGACGACGGCCAGGGCGCCGAGGGAGACATACAGCATGGGCATCAGGGCGCGGTCGGCGAACCTGCCGCCGACGAGGTTGCCGCCGACCATCCCGAGGCCGAAGAGGACCAGCAGCCAGGTGACGGAGCCGTCGGCGAAACCGGCGACATGGGTCATCATCGGCGCGATGTAGGTGATGGCCGCGAAGACGCCGCCGAAGCCGAGGACGGTCATCGCCATCGCAAGCAGAACCTGAACGTTCTTGAAGGCGGCCAGCTCGTGGCGCAGGTGTACGCCCTCGGGCCTGGGCATCTCCGGGACCAGCCTGGCGATGCCTGCCAGGCCGACAACGCCGAGGGCGGCGACGATGCCGAAGGTGACACGCCAGCCGAGGTTCTGCCCGACGAGGGTGCCCAGCGGGACGCCGACGACGTTGGCAACGGTCAGGCCGGTGAACATCATCGCGATTGCGCCGGCCTTCCTGTCCGGGGCCACCAGGTCGGCCGCGACGACCGAGCCGATGCCGAAGAAGGCGCCGTGGGCGAGCGAGGCGACCACGCGGCCGATCAGCATCACGGCGAACGTGGGGGCGACCGCGGAGAGCAGATTGCCTGCGATGAACAGGACCATCAGCAGCATCAACGTCCTCTTGCGGGAGACCTTGGTGCCGAGGGCGGTCATCAACGGGGCGCCGAACATGACGCCGAGCGCGTAGCCGGTCACGAGCAAGCCGGCGGTGGGGATGGAGACCCCGAAGTCGCTCGCGACCTCGGGCAGCAAACCCATGATCACGAATTCGGTGGTGCCGATTCCGAAGGCCCCGATCGCGAGGGCCAGAAGCGCGAGAGGCATGGAGGGTCCAACCTTCCCAAACGATTGCAGGTGCGCCTTGTCTTCGGAAACAATAGTTGCATACGCTGGCTATCTGCAAGCGCAGACTATTGCGAGCGTGGTCTATCCTGGACTCAGCCGCTCCGGGACGGAGGAGACCCCCATGACTGCGACGGACCCCGCGCTCACCGCTCTCGCCCAGGGCTGGTGTGCCCTCTCCCTGCTTCACGGGAGGATCGAGGCCCACATCGAGCGCGCACTGCAGGCTCGGCACGACCTGAGCGTGCGCGAGTACTCCCTGCTCGACGTGCTCAGCCGACAGCACGACGGTGTCGGGGGGCATCTGCAGATGAAGCAGGTGGCCGACGCGGTCGTCCTCAGCCAGAGCGCCACCACCCGGCTGGTCACCCGACTCGAGGACCGCGGTCTCCTCGAGCGCTACCTGTGCCCCACCGACCGTCGCGGCATCTACACGAACGTCACCGAGGCCGGCCTCACACTTCTGTCGGAGGCCCGGCCCACCAATGACGGCGCCTTGCGTGAGGCGCTCGACGAGGCCGCGAAGAATCCCGAGCTTGCACCGCTGGTCCGGGTCGTGGAGTCGCTGAACGTGCCCGCATAAGGTGCGGGCATGGGAGATCTTGAGATACGGCCTGCCACCACGGACGACATCCCGGCGATTGTCGCGATGCTCGCCCACGACCCGCTGGGCGCCCAGCGGGAGTCACCGGACGACCTGACCCCGTACCTCGCAGCGCTGGAGCGCCTGAGCGCGGATCCGAACCAGCATCTGGTCGTGGCGGTGCGTGAAGACCGCGTCATCGGCACTCTTCAACTGACGGTCATCCCCGGGCTCTCCCGCAAGGGTGCTGCCCGCTCGATCATCGAAGGCGTACGGATCCACGCCGACGCGCGTGGCAGCGGCCTGGGAACGCAGCTCATCGAGTGGGCGGTCGACGAATCCCGGCGCCAGGACTGCCAGTTGGTGCAGCTGACATCCGACATCTCCCGCACGAATGCCCACCGCTTCTACGAGCGGCTCGGCTTCACGGCATCCCACGTCGGCTTCAAGCTCCAGCTCTGAACGTCAGAGGCGCCCTGTTTCACGTGAAACAGGGCGCTCTCCCACTCGTCGACGCGTCACTGGCGAGCGGCTGAAAGCGTCTCTGAGACTCTTAAGGATCCTGGGTCATCGCGTGGCCTCGAAGGGTGGAAGCGGTGACGAGCGCGGACGAGTCCGGGCCGATCCTTGGGTAGAGCCCGTGTGCGGCGTCACTGGCGGTGACGCGGTGCCGGCGTCTGGACTGTGCCCGGCTCTTTCGAGTCGGACACACCCTGGGATCGCCGCCCCGCCGGACGCTGAACCGATCACCGCAGGTGAAGCACGATGCCAGTGGTGGGGACCGCGCGCATTTCAAGCACGCGGCGGGTATCAGGTAGAACGACAGGCAGTCCATATGGTTACGCCTGAGCCTGAATCAGCTTTCGGCAGCTTCACCAAGCCAATCGCCGCCGTTGGAGACCCTTACTTGATGCCTCGCCATCCGTCGGGGTCCACGCCGCCGGGCACCGAGGCTTCCTCGTCGTACGGCTGGCGCGTAAACACGAACGACCCGAGGTCCAGGTGGTCCACGGACCCGTCCGAGCGCCGTACGGCCCGCAGAATCTCGCCGGTGAAGTAGCCCTCCAGCCCCGTCCAGGTGCCGTCGCCGTTCGCCCGGAACCGCGAGCGTCGGCCGTTGCCGGACAGCGGCTCCAGCGACACCAGCCCGTCGGCCGTCAGCCGCAGCGCGAAAGCATGGGTGCCCCAGTACCACTGCCCCGCCAACTCCAGAACCGCGGGATCGACTTCGGGCAGCGGCCGCCAAGGCTCGGGGATCCGCGGCTCGGCCTCGGCGACGATACCGACGAGATCGGCACCCACAGCGCCCAGCAGCGGCCCGGAGGTGCAGTTGGCCAGCACCACCGCGGCAACGTCGTCCGCCACACTGATGGTGAGGTTCGCGAGGAAGCCCGGCAGAGAACCGGAGTGACCGACGAGCAGCCGTCCGTCCCGCTGCTGGATCTGGATGCCGAGACCGTAGCTGACACCGTCCGCCACGTCCGCGGCCTCGGCCGGTGCTGCCGGCGTCCGCATCTCCCGCACGGTTTCGGCGCTCAGCACCCGGTCGTCGCCCCGGGTCAGGAAGGCAGCGAAGCGAGCCAAGTCCCCTGTCGTGGACCAAAGTTGACCGGCGGGGGCCATGCGGCCGAGATCCTGCACGGGCTCCGGCAGCAGGGCGTCGGCCCACGGGTGTACGGCCCACCCGCCCGCATGCGGCGACTGCGGTCGCGCACTCGTCCGGTCCAGGCCCAAAGGTTCAAGCACTTCCCGCCGAAGAACGTCCTCCCACGGAGCGCCACGCAGCTCCTCCACCAGCGCGCCCAGCAAGGTGTAGCCGGGGTTCGAGTAGTGGAACCGACGGCCGACAGGGTGCAGGAAAGGCCGCTCGCCCAGCACATCGGCGAGCTCGGGCCGCAGTGATCCCGGTGTGCGCTCCCACCACGGCGCGGGCGACTCGGCCGCGAGCCCGCTCGTGTGGGCGAGCAGGTCGGCGATGGTGGCGTCCCCCACGCCGGTGCCCGGCAGATGCTTCTCCAGCGGATCACCCAGGTCGAGCACGCCTGCGTCGCGCAGCCGCAGGACAAGAACGGCGGTGAAGGTCTTGGTGATCGAGCCGATCCGGTACTGCACGTGCGCGTCCGGCGCATGCCCGCCCACCGAGGTGCGGGCGCCGTGCCACACGGCCTGCCCGTCCCGTACGACCGCCGCGACCAGCGACGGCGCCCGCCCCTCGGTCTGAGCCACGGCGATCCGGTGAAGCAGCGCACGGCGCGTACCAGGAAGCAGTTGTTCTTGAGAAGACGTCATGGGCCCAGTCCACCCTGACCGGCACCCTGCGTCGAGTGCATTTCGCCGGAGCCCTCGATCAGGTCTGAGCCATGTCCACGAACCGCGAGTAGTGGCCCTGGAAGGCCACCGTGATCGTCGCCGTCGGGCCGTTACGGTGCTTGCCCACGATGATGTCCGCCTCGCCGGCGCGCGGCGACTCCTTCTCGTAGGCGTCCTCACGGTGCAGCAGGATCACCATGTCGGCGTCCTGCTCGATGGAGCCGGACTCACGCAGGTCGGAGACCATCGGCTTCTTGTCCGTGCGCTGCTCGGGACCACGGTTGAGCTGAGAGAGCGCGATCACCGGAACCTCCAGCTCCTTGGCGAGGAGCTTGAGGTTACGAGACATGTCCGAGACCTCCTGTTGTCGGCTCTCGGAACGCTTGGACCCACCGGACTGCATCAGCTGCAGATAGTCGATGATCACGAGCTTGATGTCGTTGCGCTGCTTGAGCCGACGGCACTTCGCGCGGATCTCCATCATCGACAGGTTCGGGGAGTCGTCGATGAAGAGCGGCGCGGACGACACCTCGGGCATCCGGCGTGCCAGCCGTGTCCAGTCCTCGTCCGTCATGGTGCCGGAGCGCATGTGGTGCAGGGCTACACGGGCCTCGGCGGACAGCAGACGCATCGCGATCTCGTTGCGGCCCATTTCGAGGGAGAAGATGACGCTCGGCAGATTGTGCTTGATCGACGCGGCCCGGGCGAAGTCCAGCGCGAGGGTGGACTTACCCATGGCGGGACGCGCGGCGATGACGATCATTTGACCCGGGTGCAGGCCGTTGGTGAGTGAGTCGAGGTCGGTGAAGCCGGTGGGCACACCGGTCATCTCGCCGCTGCGGGAGCCGATCGCCTCGATCTCGTCGAGTGCGCCCTCCATGATGTCGCCGAGCGGCAGGTAGTCCTCGCTCGTGCGCTGCTCTGTGACCGCGTAGATCTCGGCCTGGGCGCGGTTGACGATCTCGTCGACGTCGTCGTCGGCCGCGTATCCCATCTGGGTGATACGCGTACCGGCCTCGACGAGACGGCGGAGCACCGCTCGCTCGTGAACGATCTCCGCGTAGTACTCGGCGTTCGCCGCCGTCGGCACGGTCTGGACGAGCGTGTGCAGATACGATGCGCCGCCGACCTTGTTGATCTCGCCACGTTTGGTGAGCTCGGCGGCGATGGTGATGGGGTCGGCCGGCTCACCCTTGGCGTAGACGTCAAGGATCGCCTGGAAGATCGTTTCGTGCGCGGGCTTGTAGAAGTCGTGGCCCTTGAGGACCTCCACGACGTCGGCAATGGCATCCTTTGACAGGAGCATGCCTCCGAGGACGGACTGCTCGGCGTCCAGGTCCTGCGGCGGTACACGCTCGAAGGACGTACCCCCGCCGTCCCACTCGCCGTCGTCCCGGCCACGGTCGTGCTGTTCGCCTCGGCCCCGGCCCCCCTCGCCACGTCGACGGGCGGCGGGCAGACGATCACTAGGACCACTGTCGGCCCACGGATCGTCCAAGGGCTCGGAAATGCTCACCGAGCCACCTCCTCCCGTCCGCGAAGCGGACCTCACCGTGCCCCTCTGTTCTACGGCACGGCACTGACAAATAAGAGGCCCTTCTCCAGTTCTGCCGCGTCGGTTTTGTGATGGTTCCACGGCCGACGCGTGGAGCGGGCGCCGGACCACGGTAGGCCTGTCGGCACCGTCAGCCAATCTGGTTATCCACAGGCCATGTGGACGACGGGCCGGATGCTGTGGACAACTCCGCGAAACCTGTGCACGACCCGGTGGACGGGCCTGTGAACAAGCTCCCACCCCCTCGGAATTGAGCGCCCTGACCTGCAACTTTCCCGTCCACCGGCTGTGCAGAAGAAAAACTTTCCCGGTCGGATCAAGATCGCTTCGAACGGTGCACGAAAGTCCACACAGCGAGAAGGTGCGTAAGGGTCAGTTTTGCATTGCATCTCTTACCTGTGGACGATTAGATTGGTGCTCATGACACAGGCTCCCGCGCCCCCCAGGGCCACCGTGCGACAGCACGACCGCGAGATCGTCGCGCTGGCCGTCCCGGCCTTCGGCGCACTGGTCGCCGAGCCCCTTTTCGTCATGGCCGACAGCGCGATCGTCGGCCATCTGGGCACGGCACAACTCGCCGGACTCGGCGTCGCCTCGGCCCTTCTCACGACGGCCGTCAGCGTCTTCGTCTTCCTCGCCTACGCCACCACAGCGGCCGTGGCCCGCCGCGTCGGCGCCGGCGACCTCCAGGCGGGCATCCGCCAGGGCATGGACGGCATCTGGCTGGCGTTGCTGCTCGGAGCCGTTGTCATCGGCACCGTCCTGCCCTCCGCTCCGGCCCTCGTGAAACTTTTCGGCGCCTCGGATACAGCCGCTCCGTACGCGACCACATATCTGCGTATCTCGTCGCTGGGCATCCCTGCCATGCTGGTCGTGCTCGCCGCCACCGGAGTCCTGCGTGGTCTGCAGAACACGAGAACCCCTCTCTACGTCGCCATCGCGGGCTTCGTCGCCAATGCCGCCCTGAACGCGGGCCTCGTCTACGGCGCCGGCCTCGGCATCGCGGGCTCCGCCTGGGGCACCGTCATCGCCCAGTGCGGTATGGCTGCGGTCTACCTGGCGGTGGTCGTCCGCGGAGCCCGAAGGCATGGCGCCTCGCTGCGTCCCGACGCAGCCGGGATCAGGGCCTCCGCGCAGGCCGGCGCGCCCTTGCTGGTCCGCACACTCTCCCTGCGGGCAATCCTGATGATCGCCACGGCAGTCGCTGCCCGCCTCGGCGATGCCGACATCGCGGCCCACCAGATCGTCCTGTCGCTGTGGAGCCTGCTGGCCTTCGCCCTGGACGCCATCGCCATTGCGGGGCAGGCCATCATCGGCCGCTACCTCGGCGCCGACGATGCCCAGGGCGCCCGCGAAGCCTGCCGTCGCATGGTGCAGTGGGGCATCGTGGTCGGCTTCGTGCTCGGCATGCTCGTGGTGATCGCCCGGCCGCTCTTCCTGCCACTGTTCACCAGCGACATGGCGGTCAAGGACACTGCCCTGCCCGCCCTCCTCATGGTGGCGCTCTCCCAGCCCATCTGCGGCATCGTCTTCGTTTTGGACGGAGTCCTGATGGGAGCAGGTGACGGCCCCTACCTGGCCTGGGCGATGGTGCTCACCCTGGCGGTCTTCACTCCGGTCGCGCTGCTCGTCCCGGTTCTCGGCGGTGGCCTCACGACGCTGTGGGGAGCCATGACGCTGATGATGACGGTGCGCATGCTGACCCTCTGGCTACGCGCCCGCTCCGGGCGGTGGATCGTCACGGGCGCCACGCGCTGACCGTTTCACGTGAAACAGGCGTTTCACGTGAAACAGGTTCTCTACCCCGTCGGCTCCGGGTCCTGCTGAGTGCCGCTCGTGCCCGAGCACGATGAAGGGGGCCGCACCCTGACGGGTACGGCCCCCTTCTCGGCTTTCAAGCCAAGCGCAGCGATCAGGCCGCGACGACCTCGATGTTGACCTTGGCGGCAACCTCGGGGTGCAGACGCACGGACGTCTCGTGGGCGCCCAGCGTCTTGATCGGCGCGCCCAGCTCGATGCGGCGCTTGTCCACCTCGGGGCCACCGGAAGCCTTGATCGCCGAGGCGATGTCGGCCGGGGTGACGGAACCGAAGAGACGACCGGCGTCGCCGGAGCGGACGGCCAGGCGGACCTTGACACCCTCGAGCTGGGCCTTCACGGAGTTGGCCTGCTCGATGGTCTGGATCTCGTGGATCTTGCGAGCACGACGGATCTGCTCGACGTCCTTCTCGCCACCCTTGGTCCAGCGGATAGCGAACTTCCGCGGGATCAGGTAGTTGCGAGCGTAACCGTCCTTGACGTCGACGACGTCGCCCGCGGCACCGAGGCCAGAGACCTCGTGGGTGAGGATGATCTTCATTAGTCGGTCACCCTTCCCTTATCGCGCGGTGGAGGTGTAGGGCAGCAGCGCCATCTCACGGCTGTTCTTCACGGCCGTGGCGACGTCACGCTGGTGCTGCGTGCAGTTGCCGGTCACGCGGCGGGCACGGATCTTGCCGCGGTCGGAAATGAACTTCCGCAGCATGTTCGTGTCCTTGTAGTCCACGTACGTGACCTTGTCCTTGCAGAAAGCGCAGACCTTCTTCTTAGGCTTGCGCACAGGCGGCTTCGCCATGGTGTTTCTCCTGTGTGATCAAGAAGTTGGGATACGACCCGCCTTCGGCCCGGTCGGGCCCGAAGGGCCCTGCCCGTAGGCCTAGAAGGGGGGTTCGTCCGAGTAGCCGCCACCGCCGCCGGAGTTTCCACCCCAGCCGCCGCCACCGCCGCTGCCCTGCTGGCCGCCGGCGGGAGCGCCGGAAGCCCACGGGTCGTCGGCAGGAGCGCCGCCGCCCTGCTGGCCGCCACCGGGGCCACCGCCCCAGCCGCCGCCACCCTGGCCGCCACCGCCGCCGTAACCGCCCTGGCCGCCCTGACCACCGCGGCCGGCGGTCTTGGTGACCTTGGCCGTGGCGTTGCGCAGGCTGGGGCCGACTTCCTCGACATCCAGCTCGTAGACCGTGCGCTTGACGCCGTCGCGGTCCTCGTAGGACCGCTGCTTCAGCCGGCCCTGCACGACGACGCGCATGCCTCGCTGGAGCGACTCGGCGACGTTCTCCGCCGCCTGACGCCAGACCGAGCAGGTCAGAAAGAGGCTTTCGCCGTCCTTCCACTCGTTCGTCTGGCGGTCGAAGGTGCGGGGGGTCGACGCGACGCGGAACTTCGCGACCGCCGCACCGGACGGGGTGAAGCGCAGCTCGGGGTCATCGACAAGATTGCCGATGACCGTGATGACGGTCTCGCCTGCCATGGGGGAACCTCTCGGCGGGTTTGCTGCTGGCTGCTGGTGCTGCTACTCGAATCCCGAGATCAGCTGAGCGGAAGAGCTCAGTGGGTCTCGGGGCGGAGGACCTTGGTCCGGAGGACCGACTCGTTCAGGTTCATCTGGCGGTCGAGCTCCTTGACGACCGCAGGCTCGGCCTGCAGGTCGATGACCGAGTAGATGCCCTCGGGCTTCTTCTTGATCTCGTACGCGAGACGACGACGGCCCCAGGTGTCGACCTTCTCCACCTTGCCGTTGCCCTCACGGACGACGGAGAGGAAGTTCTCGATCAGCGGGGAGACAGCGCGCTCCTCGAGATCGGGGTCGAGGATGACCATCACCTCGTAGTGACGCATGTGTAACCCACCTCCTTTGGACTCAGCGGCCACGGTCGTTCCGTGGCAGGAGGGTTGTGATGCGTACGCAACGGTATCGTCCGCCACTGACAATCGGGGGTCGACTGACGACGTCCCGGTTGGCCTGGGCGGACCCCTGGCTCTGCCTGGGCAGACACCGGTGCAGACGCTACAGACTACCTGCACACCCGCTTCCGGTTGAAATCCGGCCGTGGAGACCGTCAATCTGTACACATCGGGTGTGTGCGGCGCTACGATGCGCCGCCTTCCGCAGGAGGTGCCCCATGACACAGGCATTGCGACCCAACACCGCCGGCGGCCTTTTCGCCACGGACGGAAAACCCCACCCGCTCCAGGACACGCTGCTCGCAGTGACCTTGGTGCTGGGCATCACGGCTTTCGTCTCGGCGATGTTCCACAACCTGCACTTGCTCAGCTCCTGGGCCGGCCTGGTGGGCATCTTCACCGGCGCCTACGGGCAGTGGATCTCCGAGACGACCCGCGAGCGCTTCGGGCTGATCCTGGGCCTCGGTGCCTCAGCCATCGGGTTCTTCCTCGGCATGGCAAACGGCGGACTCTTCGGCGGACTCTTCTGAGCCCCGTCGAAGCATCCTCGAACACCGCGTAAAGCACCGCGTATCGCCCCGGCCGCTCTCCGGGCCGGGGCGGGGCTTCCATGTGCCCAGTCGGGCCGCTCGCAAGGCGCAGTAGGCTTCGGCGCGAGAGCCGGAGCCCCTGTACCCATGGGGACACACCAGCCCGAGGAGCGCCCCGAATGAGCCTGACCCTGAGGACCATCAGTCGCGAGCAGCATCTGGCATACATCCAGAGTCTGCCGTCGGCGAGTCACATGCAGGTTCCGGCCTGGGCGGACGTGAAGGCGGAGTGGCGCTCCGAGAACCTCGGCTGGTTCGACGACCGCACCGGCGAGATGGTCGGCGCGGGCCTGGTCCTCTACCGGCAGCTCCCCAAGATCAAGCGCTACCTGGCCTATCTGCCCGAGGGCCCGGTCATCAACTGGTTCGCGCCGAATCTCACCGACTGGCTGGAACCGATGCTCGCGCACCTCAAGCAGCAGGGCGCCTTCTCCGTGAAGATGGGGCCGCCGGTGATCATCCGGCGCTGGGAGGCCGCATCCATCAAGGCCGGCATCCAGAACCCGGACGTGAAGCGGCTGCGCGACATCGAGGCTGACTTCATCGAGCCACGTGCCTTCGAGGTGGCCGACAAGCTGCGCCGCATGGGCTGGCAGCAGGGCGAGGACGGCGGCGCCGGGTTCGGCGACGTGCAGCCCCGCTACGTCTACCAGGTGCCGCTGGCCAACCGCTCCCTGGAAGAGGTTCACAAGAACTTCAACCAGCTGTGGCGCCGCAACATCAAGAAGGCCGAGAAGGCCGGTGTCGAGGTCGTCCAGGGCGGCTATCACGACCTGGAGGAGTGGCAGCGGCTGTACGAGATCACAGCCGTGCGCGACCACTTCCGGCCCCGCCCGCTGTCGTACTTCCAGCGCATGTGGACTGCCCTCAACACCGAGGACCCCAACCGCATGCGGTTGTACTTCGCCCGGCACAACGGCGTGAACCTGTCGGCGGCCACGATGCTGATCGTCGGCGGCCACGTCTGGTACTCCTACGGCGCCTCCGACAACATCGGCCGTGAATTCCGCCCCTCCAACGCGATGCAGTGGCGGATGCTGCGCGACGCCTACGCGCTCGGCGCCACCGTCTACGACCTGCGCGGAATCTCCGACTCGCTGGACGAGACCGACCACCTCTTCGGCCTGATCCAGTTCAAGGTCGGCACGGGCGGGCAGGCCGCCGAATACCTCGGCGAGTGGGACTTCCCGCTGAACAAGCTGCTCCACAAGGCGCTCGACATCTACATGTCGCGCCGCTGACGTCGCGTTCAGTGCTTCCATACCTCTGATACACCGCAGCCACGAGAAAGGTTCCAGGTCCGGCCATGGCGCTCACCCTCTACGTCGACACCGCGCGCTGGCGGGCGCACCACAAGCACGTGCAGGAGCAGTTCCCGGGGCTCGTCCCGGTCTGCAAGGGCAACGGCTACGGCTTCGGCCATGAGCGGCTGGCGGAGGAGGCCACGCGGCTCGGCTCGGACGTCCTGGCCGTCGGCACGACGTACGAGGCCGCGCGCATCAAGGACTTCTTCGGCGGTGATCTGCTGGTGCTGACGCCGTACCGGCGCGGCGAGGAGCCCGTACCGCTGCCCGACCGCGTGATCCGCTCGGTGTCGTCGATCGACGGCGTGTACGGCCTGGTCGGCGCCCGGGTGGTCATCGAGGTGATGTCGTCGATGAAGCGCCACGGCATCAGTGAACAGGACCTGGCCCAGCTGCACTCCGCCATCGAGAACGTCCGCCTCGAGGGCTTCGCGATCCATCTGCCGCTGGACCGCACCGACGGCTCGGACGCCGTCGAGGAGGTCATCGGCTGGATGGACCGGCTGCGCGCGGCCCGGCTGCCGCTGCACACGATGTTCGTCAGCCACCTCAAGGCGGAGGAACTCGCCCGGCTGCAGCAGCAGTTCCCGCAGACCCGCTTCCGTGCCCGCATCGGCACGCGACTGTGGCTGGGGGACCACGAGGCCACCGAGTACCGAGGCGCCATCCTGGACGTCACGCGCGTCTCCAAGGGCGACCGGTTCGGCTACCGGCAGCAGAAGGCGGCCTCGGACGGCTACCTGGTGGTCGTGGCGGGCGGTACGTCGCACGGGGTGGGTCTGGAGGCCCCCAAGGCCCTGCACGGCGTCATGCCGCGCGCCAAGGGCGTCGCCCGCGCCGGCCTCGCCACGGTGAACCGGAACCTTTCACCGTTCGTCTGGGGCGGCAAGCAGCGCTGGTTCGCCGAGCCGCCGCACATGCAGGTCTCCATCCTGTTCGTGCCCGCGGACGCCCCGGAGCCGAGGGTCGGCGAGGAGCTGGTGGCCCATCTGCGGCACACCACCACGCAGTTCGACCGGATCATGGACCGCTGACCGGCGCGGGTAAGCCCCTGAGCGGTACGGCAACGCCGAAAGGCCGGACACGGAAACTCCGTGTCCGGCCTTTCGCATGCCTCGCCTGACATCTTGTTCGCTCAGAGCGAACTTTCGCCGGGCCGCTGCTTGCCCCACTCCACCTGCGGCCCGTCGAAGTAGGCCGCGTGCCGCGGCGGATGGGCCGCCGGGCCGAGAACGAACACGTCCTCCGCGCCGTCGAGCACCCCGCCCGAGGGGTCGTCGTCGCCTGCCCGGCGCACCACGTCCCGCTCCGGCATGAAGATGTCCCGTACGACCACGACGCACAGGTACAGCGTCCCCAGCAGGTGCAGGCCGATGGCCCAGTGGTAACCGTCGGTCGGCAGTCCCTTGTGGGCGTCTCCGCTGGTCGTGTACGCAAGGTACATCCAGATCCCCAGGTAGTACGCCACCTCGCATGCCTGCCAGATCAGGAAGTCCCGCCACTTCGGTCGGGCCAGCACGGCCAGTGGCACCAGCCACAGGACGTACTGCGGGGAGTACACCTTGTTGGTGAGAATGAACGCCGCGACGATCAGGAAGGCCAGCTGGGCGAAGCGCGGCCTGCGCGGGGCGGTGAAGGTCAGCGCCGTGATGCCCCCGCAGCAGAGCAACATCAGGACCGTGGCCAGGGTGTTGACCGTGTCGGTGCTGAGCGGATTGGTCGAGTTCTGCGCCATGATCAGCCAGAAGGAACCGAAGTCGACGCCTCGCTCCTGGCTGAATGTGTAGAACTTCGACCAGCCCTCGAAGGCGAAGAGCATCACCGGCAGGTTCACCACGAGCCAGGAGACGACCGCGCCGCCCAGGGCCTTGCCGAAGTCCCGCCACTTGCCCGCGCGCCAGCACAACAGGAACAGCGGCCCCAGCAGGAAGACGGGATAGAGCTTGGCCGCCGTCGCGAGCCCCAGCAGGACGCCGAAGGCGAGGGAGCGGCTCCGTGACCACATCAGCATCGCCGCGGCCGTCAGGGCCACCGCCAGCAAGTCCCAGTTGATGGTCGCGGTCAACACAAAGGCGGGCGCCAGGGCGACCAGCAGGCCGTCCCAGGGGCGACGGGCGTGCGTACGGGAGACGCAGACCACGATGACGGCCGCGCAGACCATGAGCATCCCGGCGTTGACCATCCAGTACCACTGCTCCTGGTGCTGGATGGTTCCGCTGCCGGGCGTCAGCCAGGCGGCCACCTCCATGAACACACCGGTCAGCACCGGGTACTCGAGGTACTGCATGTCGCCGGAGAGCTTGTCGAAGTACGGCACGAGCCCGTCGGCGAACCCGCGTCCCTGGTAGAGGTGCGGGATGTCCGAGTAGCACGCATGCGTGTACTGGGAACTGGCACCGAAGAACCAGCCGCCGTTGTAGCAGGGTGCCTTCTGGACCAGACCGAGGGCGAACATGCCGATCGCCACGAGCGCGACGACTCGTACGGGAGTCCACCAGGACGTCCCGAGCAGGGCATGCCGTCCGAGGGGACCGCCGATCAGCTCGCTGCCCGCCGCGGCGACCTCGTCGTCCCTGGTCGGCCGCACCGGATCGGGCTCGTGCACGCTCGTCGGCGTCGATTCTGCACTGGGCATGAGGCACATCCTGCCGTACGCACCTAGGAATACGCCGAGGACCGCCGCACCTGGGCCGGTGCGGCGGTCCTCGTTTCACGTGAAACATCCGGGCGTTTCACGTGAAACACCCATGGCAGGGGATAAGGCGACTATCCGGTTGAGCCTCCGAAGAGGCCTCCGTTGCCGTTGGCGTTGCCTCTGGTGTTGCCACTCGTCTCCGTGGCCGTCGGTGACGAGGTCACACCACCGTCGGTGCTGCCGCCGTCCGTGCCGCCCGTGCCGGTACCGCCATTGCTGCAGTTCCAGCCGAAGTTCCCGCAGGTGTTACTCGCCGAAGGCGAGGGGCTGGTCAGCGTCTCCGAGGGCGTGGGACTCGGTGTCGGGCTGGCCTCCTCGGTCTCGCTGGCCGACGGCGTGGGAGTCGGCGACGGCTCCTCGTTCACGACCTCACCGATGGACTCGGGGGCCGGGAACCGCTGTGCCTTCTCGCCCTTCAGCGCCTCTTCCATGTAGTCGTGCCAGATCTGGGCCGGGAACGAGGCACCGTGGATCTTCTTCTGACCGCCCGTTCCGTACATCTCGAGGAACGTGCGGTTCTTCTTGGTCTCGTCGTCGTCCAGGCGGAACATGGCGATCGACGTGGACAGCTGAGGCGTGTAGCCCACGAACCAGGCGGACTTGTTGCCGTCGGTGGTACCGGTCTTGCCGGCCACCTCCCGCCCGGTGAGCTGGGCGGCAGTACCCGTACCCTTCTCGACCACGGTCTTCAGGACGTCCGTGACGTTGTCCGCGACCTTCGCGGTGAAGGCCTGCTTCGTCTGGACCTTGTGCGCGAAGACCACGCCGTCCTTGCTGGTGACCTTCTCGACGGAGTACGGGTCGCGCTGCTCGCCGCTGGCCGCGAAGGTGGCGTACGCGCCCGCCATGCGGATCGCGCTCGGGTCGGAGATACCGATGGAGAACGACGGGTAGCTGGTGCCGGTCAGGCTGCTTTCGAGCAGGCCTGCGTCGACGGCCGACTCCTTCACCTTGTCCAGACCGACGTCCATGCCGAGCTGGACGAAGGCGGAGTTCACCGACTCCCTCATCGCCTCGCGGAGGTCGATGTTGTACTTGGGCGCGGAGCCGTACGAGTAGTGGTCGTCATTGGTCTGCAGCCACTCCTCGCCCTTCTCGTTCTTCCATACATCACCCTTGTAGTCCTCGATCTTCAGCTTGTTCTTGCCACTGAACAGGCTCTTCGGGGAGACGATGGTGCGCTCGTCCTGCGCCTGCTCCTCGGGGCCGTCAGGATCGCGCACACCCCATTTCATGGCCGCGGCGAGCACGAACGGCTTGAACGTCGAACCGACCTGGGCACCGGTCGCGTCGGCGTTGTTGGTGAAGTGCTTGGTCGCGTCCTCACCGCCGTAGATGGCCTTGATGGCGCCGGACGCCGGATCCACGGAGGCCCCGCCGAACTGGACGAACGTGTCCTCCGGGCGCTCCTTGGGCTTGATCTTCGCCTTTCGGACCTTCGTGACGGCTGCTTCGAGTTCGTTGACCTTCTTCTTGTCGAAGGTCGTGTAGATGGAGTAGCCGCCCTGCGTCAGCTTGTCCTGGGTGATCCCGGTCTCTTTGCTGTGGGTGACCACGTAGCTGTTGGCGAGGTCGACGAGGTAGCCGATCTGGCCGCTCAGCTCGGTGTTCGACCGCGGGTTCTTCCAGTTGGGCAGCGTGGTGTACTTGGCCCGCTCCGTGGCGCTCAGATGGCCGTACTCGACCATCTTGTCGAGGGTGTCCTGCATCTGGAGCAGGGCCCGCCTGCTGTTGGCCGTGGCTGTGGCGGACGAGTCGAAGGTGGTCGCGCCGGCGGGGTCGTAGTACGTGGCGCCCTTGAGCATCGCCGCCAGGAAGGCGCACTCGCCCGGGTTCAGCTTGATGGCGTCCTTGTTGAAGTACGCGCGGGCCGCTGCCTGGATCCCGTAGGCGTTGCGCCCGTAGTACGCGGAGTTCAGGTAGCCGGCCATGATGTCGTCCTTCTTGACAGTGGCCCCGACCTTTATGGAGATGAAGATCTCCTTGAACTTACGCGTGACGGTCTGCGACTGGTCGTCCAGCCGCGCGTTCTTCACGTACTGCTGGGTGATGGTGGAGCCACCCTGCGTCTCGCCGCCCCTGGCCATGTTCAGCACGGCGCGGGCGATGCCCTTGGGGTCGATGCCGCTGTCGGTGTAGAAGGTCTTGTTCTCCTGCGACACCACGGCGTACTGCATCGCCTTGGGGATCTGCGACAGGTTGATGATCTGGCGGTTGGTCTCACCGCCCGTGGCGACCATCTGGCTGTTGTCGGACCAGTAGTAGACGTTGTTCTGGGCCTCCGCGGTATCCGCGACGTTCGGGACGCTCACCATGGCGTACCCGATGCCCGCGACAGCCACCAGGCTGCCGATGAAGCCGATACACAGGCCGGAGACGAGCTTCCAGGACGGCACCCAGCGGCGCCACCCGTACTTGCCGGCGCGCGGGTAGTCGATGAGGCGCTTCTTGCCGGAGGCAGTCGCGCGCCCTCTGCCCCGTCCGGGACCGTTCGGGCCGCCGGGGCCGCCGCGGCGGCCGCCGGTTCCGTTCTCGGCCGCTCTACGGCGGCCGCCACCTCTCTGTGCCGCACGCCTGGCCTCGGCGCGGCCGCCGTACGACGGATCCTCGGCTCCCGGCTCATAGGAACCCGACCCGTACGAATCGGACAGAGACCCGGTGGCGCCTCGCGGTGCCGCACGGCGGCCGGAGGACGAGCCGGACTGGCCGCGTCGGGCCGCGGCACGTCCGCCTCCCTGCGGCTGCGGCGGTTTGCGGCGGTGCTCGCTCATCGAACGATTACTCCTCGGGCAGGCGCACCCTTGCGCGCCTGGAAACGGCGGCTGGTTTCCGGTCCCCCCGAAGTACGGATGTGGTCGGTCGCGCATTCACCCGTACTGCACCGAGGACAAGGACGTCCCCAGGCGTCACTCGGTTCCCGGTGGTGTGCATGGCGGACAGACTACGCACCGCCAAAACCTGCCGGGCCCCGAAGTTCACCCCAAATCAGGCAACTCGCTTCCAACGAATCGGTGATGTGATCCCGTTCACCTTCTCCCCTCTTGTCGCATACGGAAGGCCGTTCTATCGTCATGATGTATCGAGTCGATACATCAGCTCGACATAAAGACCGTCACGGACCGTCCGCGGCAGAGAGGAGGCGACGATGAGCCGGCGTTCCGGGATCCTCGAGTTCGCCGTACTCGGCCTGCTCCGCGAGTCTCCGAAGCACGGCTATGAGCTGCGCAAACGACTCAATACGTCACTGGGTGTGTTCCGTGCGTTCAGCTACGGGACGCTGTACCCCTGCCTCAAGACGCTGGTCGCCAACGGCTGGTTGATCGAGGAGACGGGGAACGCTCCCGAGGACGCCCTCGCCGCTCCACTCGCGGGGCGTCGCGCCAAGATCGTCTATCGGTTGACGGCGGAAGGTAAGGAGCACTTCGAGGAGCTGCTCTCGCAGACGGGACCCGACGCGTACGAGGACGAGCACTTCGCCGCTCGCTTCGCCTTCTTCGGGCAGACGTCGCGCGACGTACGCATGCGCGTACTGGAGGGCCGCCGCAGCCGGCTGGAGGAGCGTCTGGAGAAGATGCGCGCCTCCCTGGCGCGCACCCGGGAGCGCCTCGACGACTACACGCTTGAGCTCCAGCGCCACGGAATGGAGTCCGTGGAGCGCGAAGTGCGCTGGCTGAACGAGCTCATCGAGAGCGAGCGGGCCGGGCGGGACCTGAAAGGTTCCGCCTCCGGGGGGCTCGCTCAGCAGGACACGACATCTGGAGCGCCGGGCGGCCTGCCCCGGCCGGGGGACGGCCCCCGGCCGGATACGCCCGACGACACCACCACGTGAGTCCCACTCAGGGCCTCACTCGTACACACAGGGAGCAACCGGAATGGGTTCGGTTCGCGTAGCCATCGTCGGCGTGGGCAACTGCGCCGCCTCGCTGGTGCAGGGCGTCGAGTACTACAAGGACGCCGACCCGGCGTCCAAGGTCCCGGGCCTGATGCACGTGCAGTTCGGCGACTACCACGTCGGTGACGTCGAGTTCGTCGCCGCGTTCGACGTCGACGCGAAGAAGGTCGGTCTCGACCTCTCCGACGCCATCGGCGCCAGCGAGAACAACACCATCAAGATCTGCGACGTCCCGAACAAGGGCGTCACGGTCCAGCGCGGCCACACCCTGGACGGTCTCGGCAAGTACTACCGCCAGACCATCGAGGAGTCGGCCGAGGCTCCGGTCGACGTCGTCCAGGTCCTCAAGGACAAGCAGGTCGACGTCCTCGTCTGCTACCTGCCCGTCGGTTCCGAGGACGCGGCGAAGTTCTACGCCCAGTGCGCCATCGACGCCAAGGTCGCCTTCGTCAACGCCCTCCCGGTCTTCATCGCCGGCACCAAGGAGTGGGCGGACAAGTTCACCGAGGCGGGCGTCCCGATCGTCGGCGACGACATCAAGTCGCAGGTCGGCGCGACCATCACGCACCGTGTGATGGCGAAGCTGTTCGAGGACCGCGGTGTCCGTCTCGAGCGCACCATGCAGCTCAACGTGGGCGGCAACATGGACTTCAAGAACATGCTGGAGCGCGACCGCCTCGAGTCGAAGAAGATCTCGAAGACGCAGGCCGTCACCTCGCAGATCCCCGACCGTGACCTGGGCGAGAAGAACGTCCACATCGGTCCCTCGGACTACGTGCAGTGGCTCGACGACCGTAAGTGGGCGTACGTCCGCCTCGAGGGCCGTGCCTTCGGTGACGTTCCGCTGAACCTGGAGTACAAGCTCGAGGTCTGGGACTCCCCGAACTCCGCGGGTGTCATCATCGACGCCCTGCGCGCCGCGAAGATCGCCAAGGACCGCGGCATCGGCGGTCCGATCCTGTCGGCTTCCTCGTACTTCATGAAGTCCCCGCCGGTCCAGTACTTCGACGACGAGGCCTTCGCCAACGTCGAGAAGTTCATCAAGGGCGAGGTCGAGCGCTAGCGAGACACAGCCGCTGTGGGGCCGGCGAGACCGAGCGCCACAGCGCTGACACTGCTCCTGCCAGGGCGGTTGAGGGTCCCCGGGTCGATGACCCGGGGACCCTCCGCATGTGTGAGGCTGTGCCCCATGTCCGTCGTCCGCGATCTGCGTGTTCTGCTGCGCTTCCGGAACTTCCGGCGTCTGCTGGGCGTAAGGCTGCTCTCCCAGGGCGCCGACGGCGTCTATCAGGTGGGTCTCGCCACGTACGTCGTGTTCTCGCCGGAGAAGCAGACCTCAGCCACCGCGATCGCCTCCGCGATGGCGGTGCTGCTGCTGCCGTACTCCCTGGTGGGCCCCTTCGCCGGCGTCCTGCTGGACCGCTGGCGCCGTCGTCAGGTCTTTCTGTACGGCAATCTGCTGCGCGCCCTGCTGGCCGCGGTGACAGCTGCCCTGATGATCAGTCACGTCCCGGACTGGCTCTTCTACGTCTCCGCCCTGTGTGTCACCGCCGTCAACCGCTTCGTCCTCGCGGGACTCTCCGCAGCGCTGCCCCGGGTGGTCGACACCGAGCGCCTCGTGATGGCCAACTCCCTCTCCCCGACCGCCGGAACGCTTGCCGCGACCGCGGGCGGCGGCCTCGCCTTCGTCGTACGGCTAGTGGTCGCCGACACCGACGCCGCCGTGGTGCTGCTGGGCGCCGCGCTGTACCTGTGCGCGGCCCTCGCGTCCCTGCGCATGGCGCCGGAACTGCTGGGTCCCGACCGCGCACTGGTACGGCCACGGCTGATGGCGGCGCTGGACGGTACCGCGCGGGGCCTTGCGGCCGGGGTACGGCATCTCGCCGAGCCGAGCAGAAGGGAGGCTGCCTGGGCGCTGGCTTCGATGACGCTGATGCGGTTCTGCTACGGCGCCCTGACCGTCATGGTCCTGATGCTCTGTCGGTACGGCTGGTCGTCCGGTTCGGACGAGGGACTGGCGCTGCTGGGGGTGGCCGTGGGCGTCTCGGGAGCGGGTTTCTTCGCGGCGGCCGTGGTGACACCGTCTGCGGCAGGGCGGCTGGGGCCGGGCCGCTGGATCGTCGTCTGCTCCGCGTCCGCCGCTGTTCTGGTGCTCACTCTGAGCCTGCCCTTCGCCGAAGCCCCCATGTTCGCCGCGGCATTCGTCCTGGGGCTCATCACCCAGGGCGCGAAGATCGCCACGGACACAGTGGTGCAGTCCTCGGTCGAAGACGGCTTCCGTGGCCGGATCTTCTCCGTGTACGACGTTCTGTTCAACGTCGCCTTTGTCGGCGCCGCCGCGGTGGCCGCCGTGATGCTGCCGCCGGACGGCCGCTCGGTACCGCTGGTGGTCTTCGTGGCCGTGGTCTACGGAGTGGTTGCTATGACTATGGCCCGCTTTGAGCTCCAGTAAGTGTCACATCAAAGCCACAGAGTGCCCTCGAGAGAGCAAAGTGGCCAGTGGGGCCCGATAACTTACGTGCGTCTTACTTCGCGCCAAGCGCATCCATGTTCTAGGGGGACCCCCAACGTGACTACTCCGCCGCCCCACGGCCAGAACCCGTACGCCCAGACGCCTCCCCCGCCTGCGGGGCAGCAGGCGGTCCAGCCTGGGGTTCCGCCGCAGGGCGCTCCGTATGCCCCGTTCCCCGCTCAGGGGGCTCCGGTTCCCCCGCCCCCGGCTCCGGCCAAGCGCGGGGGCAAGAAGCCGCTGCGCGTCATAGCCGGTGTCCTTGTTGCCATCATCATCGCCCTCGTGAAGTTCGGCGGGGCGTGGGGGCTGGGCTGGTTCTTCAGCCGCAGTGACGCGGAGACGACCTCGGTCGGCGCGTGCATGCACAACGACGGCACGGACTCCGACGCCGACCTCAACGAGGTCGACTGCTCTTCCGGTGACGCCCAGTACAAGGTCGTAGAGAAGTTTGACGACACCAGTGACGACACCAAGTGCGAGACCGTCACGGACGCGACGATCTACTACGTCCAGTCCGGCAACGCCCACGACGTGGTGCTCTGCCTCAAGGAAGTCAAGTAAGGCCTAGCTCGGTACAGATGTCAGGGGCGGTGTTTCACGTGAAACACCGCCCCTGACGTCTGTGAAACGGGGGGCATGTTTCACGTGAAACATGCCCCCCGTTTCACGTGCTCTCAGCTCTGCTCGGCCCACCACTCCTTGAGTGCCGCCACCGCCGCGTCGTGTTCCATCGGCCCGTTCTCGAGCCGGAGCTCCAGGAGGTGCTTGTAGGCCTGGCCGACAGCCGGGCCCGGGCCGACGCCCAGGATCTCCATGATCTGGTTGCCGTCGAGGTCGGGCCGGATGGAATCCAGCTCCTCCTGCTCCTTCAGCTGTGCGATGCGCTCCTCCAGACCGTCGTACGCCCGCGAGAGCGCGGCCGCCCTGCGCTTGTTGCGCGTGGTGCAGTCCGAGCGGGTCAGCTTGTGGAGGCGGTCGAGGAGGGGGCCCCCGTCACGGACATAGCGGCGGACGGCGGAATCCGTCCACTCGCCGGTGCCGTAGCCGTGGAAGCGCAGGTGGAGTTCGACCAGACGCGAGACGTCCTTCACCAGCTCGTTGGAGTACTTGAGTGCCGTCATGCGCTTCTTGGTCATCTTCGCCCCGACCACTTCGTGGTGGTGGAACGAGACCCGGCCGTCCTTCTCGAAGCGGCGCGTGCGTGGCTTGCCGATGTCGTGCAGCAGCGCGGCCAGACGGAGGGTGAGGTCGGATCCGTTCTCCTCCAGCGCGATCGCCTGCTCAAGGACGATCAGCGTGTGCTCGTAGACGTCCTTGTGCCGGTGGTGCTCGTCACTCTCCAGGCGCAGCGCGGGCAGCTCGGGGAGCACGTGGTCGGCCAGGCCGGTGTCGACGAGCAGGCTCAGTCCCTTGCGCGGGTGGGCGGAAAGGATCAGCTTGTTCAGCTCGTCCCGCACCCGCTCCGCCGAGACGATCTCGATGCGGCCGGCCATCTCCTTCATGGCGGTGACGACCTCGGGGGCGACCTCGAAGTCGAGCTGGGCGGCGAAACGCGCGGCCCGCATCATCCGCAGCGGGTCGTCGGAGAAGGAGTCCTCCGGGGTGCCGGGGGTGCGCAGCACTCGTGCGGCGAGATCCTCGCGCCCGCCGTGCGGGTCGATGAACTCCTTGGCCGGCAGCGCCACAGCCATCGCGTTCACCGTGAAGTCGCGCCGGACGAGGTCCTCCTCGATGGAGTCGCCGTACGAGACCTCGGGCTTGCGCGAGGTCCGGTCGTACGCCTCGGAGCGGTAGGTGGTCACCTCGATCTGATAGCCGTCCTTCTGCGCCCCGACCGTGCCGAAGGCGATCCCGACCTCCCAGAGGGCGTCCGCCCACGGCCGCACGATCTTCAGTACGTCCTCGGGGCGGGCGTCGGTCGTGAAGTCCAGGTCGTTGCCGAGTCGGCCGAGCAGCGCGTCCCGGACCGAACCGCCGACCAGGGCGAGCGAGAACCCGGCCTCCTGGAAGCGGCGGGCGAGGTCGTCGGCGACAGGGGCGACCCGCAGCAGCTCACTGACCGCGCGGTGCTGCACCTGGCTCAGGGCACTGGAGGTGTCTTCGTTGGCGTTCGGCACAACAGAAGAGGGTACGTGGCCGAGACGGCCGGGAGCGCCTCCATTAAGCGCGCACGGACATATGCATGGATACATCCACAACATCTGCCCTTGTGACGTACATCGCCGCTCCTCTTTATACGGGCATATACGGGGCGGCCCGCCGATGTCCTCCGATCTTGTGGAGCAGTCCGCGGCACTTCCCCTCAGCGGGCATCGTTACCATGCGTGGACGCACATTCCGACGACCACTGACGACGACGAGGGACGGGCGAGCGCGTGGCCGAGGCGGCAGACTTCCAGGGGATGACTCCCTCACCTGCCCGCCGGTGGCTGCGGCGCACCGGAGCGCTGCTTGCCGGTGCGCCTCTGTTGGCCGGTCTGCTCCAGCTGCCCGCCGCCCCGAGCGCGCAGGCAGCCGGGCAGGACTCCGCGCAGGCTGCCTCAGGCTCCCGCACGGTGTCAGTCTCCCTGGACACACTCACCCCGTCCGTGCCCACCGACGGAGACACCGTGACCGTCTCCGGCACGGTGACGAACAACGGCAAGCAGACGGTCAGCGACGCCCATGTCGACGTGCGGGTGGGGTCGGTACTGACCACCCGCTCGGCGATCGACAC
Source organism: Streptomyces sp. NPDC001315 (assembly GCF_042896175.1). Lineage (NCBI taxonomy): Bacteria > Bacillati > Actinomycetota > Actinomycetes > Kitasatosporales > Streptomycetaceae > Streptomyces > Streptomyces sp. NPDC001315. The sequence goes on from NZ_JBIAWZ010000003.1 coordinate 197,326, forward strand.
CGCCGCCGAACGCACCGGATACATCCCCGGCACGGACGGCTCGGAGATCGGCGGTGAGTACGTCGAGGAGTTCGCCAAGCTCACGCCCGGTGTCGCGGAGCACTTCAGCATCTCCGTACCGGTCGACAAGCTGGACCTCGGCGAGGACGGCGTCTATCCCCTCAGCGTCTCGCTCTCCGGGCAGACGGCCGCACAACCGTGGGAACAGGTGCTGGGAATCCAGCGGACGTTCCTGCCGTGGCAGCCGGACGAGGCGGACACGAGGACGAAGACGACCGTCCTGTGGCCGCTCATCTCGACCGTCCACATGACGGCGGAGACCGGCTCGAACGAGCAGCAGACGCCTGTCTTCCTCAACGACGACCTGGCCAAGGAGATCTCCCCCGGTGGCCGTCTCGACCAGCTCCTGTCCCTGGGGAAGAACCTCGACGTCACATGGGTGATCGACCCGGACCTGCTCGCGTCCGTCGACGCGATGACGCGCAGCTACCGGGTCCGGGGCGCGGGAGACACCACCACGGCGGGCACCCACCAGGCGGTCGCCAAGCAGTGGCTCGCGGAACTGCAGAAAGCGGTGGCCGACAAGGAGGTCGTGGCCCTGCCCTTCGCCGACCCGGACCTGGCCTCCCTCGCCCACAACGGCACGAGCGTCACCGGCTCGCTCAGCCACCTCAAGGCGGCCTCCGACGTCGTCGCCAACACGGTGGAGCCGATTCTCCACGTGACACCGACCACGGACTTCGCCTGGCCCGTGGAGGGCGCCGTCGACCCCTCGATCGTCAAGGTGGCCACCTCCGCGGGCGCCGACAAGGTGATCGCGCGCAGCGACAGCCTGGTGGAGACCGGTGGCCTGTCCTACACGCCCTCGGCAGCCCGCCCGATCGGGGGCGGCACCACGGCGGTGGTCGCGGACGCGCGGCTGTCCACTGCCTTCCAGGGCGATCTGACGAAGGCCACGGACTCCACGCTCGCCGTGCAGCAGTTCCTCGCCCAGAGCCTCACGCTCAACCTCCAGACGGACAATCAGCGCAGTATCGTCGTAGCCCCGCAGCGCATGCCGACCGCAAGCCAGGCCCGGGTGATGGCCGAGGCGCTGACCGCCCTCCAGGGCGGGAACTGGTCCCAGTCCCAGGGGCTCACGGCGGCCGCCAAGGCCAAGCCGGATCCGGGTGCCACCACAAAGATCCCGTCGGCGTCGAAGTACCCCTCCTCGCTGCGCAAGAAGGAGCTGCCGCGGTCGGCCTTCGAGCAGATCGCGAACACGCAGGACAAACTCGACAACTTCCAGGTGATCCTCACCGACGAGTCCCGTGTCGTGACCCCCTTCGGGCGAGCCCTGAACCGTGAGATGTCCACGTCGTGGCGCGGCCGGGCGACCGAGGCGAGCACCTTCCGCCAGGAGGTGGAGACCTATCTCGACACGCTCACCGGCCAGGTCAAGCTGATCGACAAGTCCGACACCAAGCTCTCCGGCCGCAGCGCCACGATCCCTGTGACCGTGCAGAACAACCTGGTTCAGGGCGCCGACCACCTGGTTCTGCGGCTCACCTCGACCAACCCGACCCGCCTCAAGATCGGCGGCAACGCCTACGACGAGCAGCCCATCGCGGTATCCGGCGGGCACAGCCAGACGGTGAAGTTCACCACGTCCGCCAACGTCAACGGCCAGACCACGGTGGTCGCCCAGCTGTACACGGAGGACGGCCAGGAGTACGGCTCACCGGTGACCTTCGATGTGAAGGTCACGGAGATCACGGCCACGGTGATGCTGGTCATCGGCGGCGGTGTCCTGCTGCTGGTCCTGGCCGGGTTCCGGATGTACACCCAGCGCAAGCGCGCGGCCGCCCGGGAGGACGAGGAGAACGGCCCCGACGAGAGCGGCGAGGCCGGCGAGGCGACGGACGGCCCGGAGAACCCCGAGGGCCCCGAGCACCATCTCAAGGAAGAGTCCGGCACCCGGTCCGGGGCAGAAGACCCGGAGCAGCCGAGTGACCCGACGCCGGACACCGCAGCGGAAAGCACGGACCCGTCCGGCACGGGTGAGAGAGTGGACCGTTGAGGATGTCGTGGCCGGTGGGCCCGGGACGATGAGGTGGGGTAACCATGAACGCGCCGTACGACGGTGACCGCGGCCAGGCCGCGGGCAGCTCGGGTCACCACCCCGAGGGCCCGCCGCCGGAGCACGGCCAGGTGCCGCCGCACCACCCGGCGGACATGTACCTCCAGGACGCCTACGACCAGGACCCCTACCGGGCGCAGGACCTCTCCGCCCAGGACCCGGTCGCCGAGGCGCTCTACGACCGTGCCGCACATCCCCCGCCGCCCCCGGGGACGTACCAGCCGCAGCAGCCGCTGTACGCGCAGCCGCCCCAGTCGCCGTACGCCCCCGACCCGCGCGTGTGGGCGCAGACCCCGGCACCGGAACCAGCGGGCCCGACCCAGTACCTGCCGTACGGCGAGGACCCCCGTACGACCCAGTTCGTGGGCGTCGACGACCTCGTCACCCAGGCCGGCGAGGAGCGCTACGAGCCGGACGCCTTCGCCCATCTCTTCCGGGACCAGCAACGGGGCACCGTACGCCCGCCGATGGACCCTGCCGCTGTGCCGGGGCCGACCAGCGCCCCCGGAGCGGATCAGAGGCCCGTGGGGCAGTACCAGGCCCCCACCCCGCCTCCCGCGGCGGAGGCACCCGCCCCGGCTCACGCTCCCGCCGCGAAGAAGGGCGGGCGGGCCTCGGGCCTGCTGAAGTCGAGCGCCGTCATGGCCGCCGGCACGATGGTCTCCCGCCTCACCGGCTTCGTCCGCTCGGCGCTGATCGTCTCCGCCCTCGGCCTCGGCCTCCTCGGTGACTCCTTCCAGGTCGCCTACCAGCTGCCGACGATGATCTACATCCTGACCGTCGGTGGCGGCCTCAACTCCGTCTTCGTGCCTCAGCTGGTGCGGGCGATGAAGGACGACGAGGACGGCGGCGAGGCCTTCGCCAACCGGCTGCTGACCCTCGTGATGGTGGCGCTCGGCGTGCTCACCGCGCTGGCGATGTTCGCCGCCCCCCTCCTGGTGCGCATGCTGTCGGTCGGGGTCGCCAACGACCCCGCGGCCAACGAGGTCGCCGTCACCTTCACCCGCTACTTCCTGCCCTCGATCTTCTTCATGGGCGTTCATGTGGTGATGGGGCAGATCCTCAACGCCCGGGGCCGGTTCGGCGCGATGATGTGGACCCCGGTCCTGAACAACATCGTCATCATCGTGACGCTGGGCATGTTCATCTGGGTGTACGGCACCGCCGGCAACTCCGGGATGGAAGTCGGCAACATCCCGCCGGAGGGCCAGCGGCTCCTCGGCATCGGCGTCCTGCTCGGCCTGGTGGTACAGGCCCTCGCGATGATTCCCTATCTGCGCGAGACCGGGTTCCGGCTGCGGCTGCGCTTCGACTGGAAGGGCCACGGCCTCGGCAAGGCCGCGATGCTCGCCAAGTGGACCGTGCTGTTCGTCCTCGCCAACCAGGCAGGCGCCATGGTCGTCACCCAGCTGTCCACCGCCGCCGGCAAGGACTCCCACGTCAAGGGCACCGGCTTCGCCGCCTACGCCAACGCCCAGCTGATCTGGGGTCTGCCGCAGGCCATCATCACCGTCTCCCTGATGGCGGCCCTGCTGCCGCGGATCTCACGCTCTGCGGCCGAGAAAGACGGCGGCGCCGTCCGCGACGACATCTCCCAGGGCCTGCGCACCACGGCCGTCGCGATCGTGCCCATCGCCTTCGGCTTCCTCGCCCTCGGTATCCCGATGTGCACGCTGATCTTCGGCTCCTCCGGCACCAGCGAAGCCACCAACATGGGCTTCATGCTGATGGCCTTCGGCCTGGGCCTGATCCCCTACTCGGTGCAGTACGTCGTGCTGCGCGCCTTCTACGCCTACGAGGACACCCGGACCCCCTTCTACAACACGGTCATCGTGGCCGCGGTCAACGCGGGCGCCTCGGTCCTGATCTACTTCCTCGTCCCGGCCCGGTGGGCCGTGGTCGGCATGGCCGCCGCGTACGGCCTCGCCTACGCGATCGGTGTCGGTGTCGCGTGGCGCCGACTGCGCAAGCGGCTGGGCGGCGACCTGGACGGCACACGCGTGCTGCGCACCTACGCGCGGCTGTGCATCGCCTCCGTACCGGCCGCACTGCTGGCCGGCGCTGCCTGCTACGGCATCGGCCACACGCTCGGCCAGGGGGTGGCCGGCTCCTTCGCCGCGCTGCTGGCCGGAGGTGCCGTCCTGCTCGGGATCTTCTACGTCGCCGCCCGCCGCATGCGGATCGAGGAACTCAACTCCCTCGTCGGTATGGTGCGCGGGCGTCTGGGGCGCTGAGGCGGGGGTAGGCGCACAACCATCGTCCGCCATCGTGTGTCGTGCATAGCGGCGGACTGTGGGCACAATTGGATCGGCGTCGGACGGCGCGCAACAGATGGGGAGGCAGGGACGACGGTGGCGGAACGGAGCACGGCTGCCGTCGACGTGGCAGACAACAGCGGCGACGAGCCGCTGACCGCACAGGCGGACCAGTCCACGGCCGACGGGGTGGCCCAGAACCGGGAGCGGGACACGGACATCGACGAGGCACAGGGGAGTGGCGGGACCGAGCGTCCCGGGAAGGCCTCACCGCCCGAGCTGCACAGCGGCCACAAGCTCGCCAGACGTTATCGCCTCGAGGAGTGCGTCACCCGTCTGGACGGATTCAGCAGTTGGCGTGCGGTCGACGAGAAACTCCGTCGCGCCGTCGGCGTACACGTCCTGCCCGCGGATCATGCGCGGGCCCGTTCCGTACTGGCCGCGGCCCGCTCCTCCGCGCTGCTGGGCGATCCCCGCTTCGTCCAGGTCCTGGACGCCGTCGAGGAGAACGACCTCGTCTACGTCGTCCACGAGTGGCTGCCCGACGCCACCGAGCTGACCACGCTGCTGTCCTCCGGCCCACTGGAGCCGCACGACGCCTACCAGATGGTCAGCCAGATCGCCTCCGCCATGGCCGCCGCCCACCGCGAGGGCCTCGCCCATCTGCGCCTGAACCCCAACGCCGTGCTGCGCGCCTCCACCGGCCAGTGGCGGATCCGCGGCCTCGCCGTGAACGCCGCGCTGCGCGGCATCAGTTCCGACACACCGCAACGCACCGACACCGAGGCGATCGGCGCCCTGCTGTACGCGGCACTCACCCAGCGCTGGCCGTACGAGAACGACGCCTACGGCCTGTCCGGCCTGCCCAAGGACGTCGGCCTCATCGCCCCGGACCAGGTCCGTGCCCACGTCCACCGGGGCCTGTCCGAGCTGGCCATGCGCGCGCTCGTCAACGACGGCGCCACGGCCTCCCGTCACGAAGCCCCGTGCACGACGCCCGAGGAACTGGTGAAGGCCATCGGCGAGATGCCCCGCATCCGCCCGCCGGAGCCCGCGTTCACGGCACCGCCCGAGTACCAGCGCACGACCTACCAGCAGGGCACGTACGGCCGTCCCGCACCGCGTCCCGGTGCCACGCAGCCGGTGCCGACCCCGCCACCCCCGCTGCAGAGCCGCACTGGCAAGGCGCTGAAGTGGGCCGTCTCGGCGCTCCTGATCGCCGCCCTCGGCCTCGGCAGCTGGCAGCTCGCGGACGCCCTGATGGATCAGAGCCACTCGTCCGACGACACGAACCAGACGCAGACGACGGACGACAACGACAAGAGCGGCGAGCAGACCAAGCCGGTCAAGACACTCAACATCCAGGACGCCGAGGAGTACGTCGCGAGTGGCGACGCCCAATCGCCCGGTGACGTCGGCAACACGTACGACGGCGACAGCTCCACGTTCTGGCGCACCAAGCGCTACAACGAGGGTCCGACACTCGCGCCGTACAAGCCGGGCGTGGGCATCGTCTACGACCTCGGCTCGGCCCAGGAGATCTCGGCCGCGTCGATAGGGCTCCGGTACGGCGGCGACCGCACCGCGGTGCACCTCTACGCCGCTGACTCCCTGTCCCCCTCGACGGGGATCGACGGGATGAAGGAGATCGGAAACTCCACGACGAGCAGCACCTCGCTCACGGTGAAGGCGTCGAAGACGGTGAAGACGCAGTACGTACTGCTGTGGGTGACCGCCGTACCGAACGCACCGTCCGACGGCTACAGCAGCGCCGGCTACAAGCAGGCCATCACCGACGTGAAGTTCACGGGCTGACGTCTCACCGGAGGGGGAGGGGCTCCGATGGCGGAAGGCGCCGGATACGACGGAGTGAGCGACCAGGATCTGCTCGCCCGCCATGTCGAAGGTGAACCGGCCGCCTTCGGCGAGCTCGTGCGGCGCCATCGCGACCGTCTCTGGGCGGTCGCTCTGCGCACGCTGGGCGACCGCGAAGAGGCCGCTGACGCGGTCCAGGACGCCCTCGTCTCCGCCTACCGGGCCGCCCACACCTTCCGCGGTCAGTCGGCCGTCACAACGTGGCTGCACCGAATTACGGTGAACGCCTGCCTGGACCGCGCCCGCAAGGCCGCCTCCCGCAAGACCTCGCCGGTCGACGACACCGAGCGCCTCGAGCAGCTGCTGGAGCCGCACGAGTCGGCCTCGGCTCCTGCCGAGCGCAACGATCTGCACCGTGAGCTCGTGGAGGCACTCGGCACGCTCCCGCCCGACCAGCGGGCGGCCCTCGTCCTGGTGGACATGCAGGGCTACCCCGTCGCCGAGGCAGCACGCATGCTCGACGTACCTACCGGGACGGTGAAGAGCCGCTGTGCCCGGGGCAGAGCCAGACTCCTGCCGCTGCTCACCCATCTGCGGCCGGAAAAGGCCGATGAGAGCGGCGGGCCGGGCGAAGGACGGAACCGGGCGCAGGGGACATCCGTCCCACCGGCAGCGGGACCGCAGGATGCGGATCCCCGCGATCCAGGATCAAGCGACTCAGCTGCTGTGAAGGGCGGAGGTGGGCGAGCGTGACATCCACGGACATGGCCGGGCACCCGGACGTCGCGGAGATCTCCGACCTCACCGAGGGCCTGCTTCTGCCGTCCCGTACCGCGGAGGTACGACGGCATCTGGACGAGTGCGAGCTCTGCGCAGACGTGTACGCGTCGCTCGAGGAGATCCGGGGTCTGCTCGGGACGGTCCCCGGCCCGCCCCATATGCCGGCCGAGGTCGCTGGCCGTATCGACGCCGCCCTCGCCGCGGAGGCTCTGCTCAGCGCCACGGCACCCGATGCCGTGGGCGCCCCGCTGTCGGTGGCCGCGACTCGCTCCACCTCCGGCGCGGACGGCGGTACGCATGTTTCACGTGAAACACCGACCGCGACGGACCGCCCCGCGGGCCACGCGCGTAACTCCACCGGCCCGGGCCGCAAGGACGGCCGGCGGCGTGGGCGCCGCAAGGTTGCCGTCCTGGGCGCCGCCTTCACGGCTGCCGCACTGGGGCTGGGGTCGGTTTTGCTGTCCTCGTTGTGGAACGACACGTCGCCCGGGAGCTCGGCCCAGGGGCATCAGTCCACCACAGCGGACACCTTCTCCGAAGGAAAGCTCGAGCGGCAGGTGGCGACTCTCCTCGCTGAGAGCTCCGGCGGCTCACGATCTCCGAACGGCCTGGGCGTGGAGACCGCCCCCGGCACCACCAAGCCGAAGGTCTTCAACCAGCCCACGGTCCCGGCCTGCATCCAGAAGGGCATCGGCCGCGACGACGCGGCGCTCGCAACTGAGGAAGGCATCTACAAGGGGACGGACGCGCTCCTCGTGGTGCTCCCCAACACTTCCGACAGCACGCGGGTGACCGTCTACATCATGGATGCGACCTGTGTCGGCCACCCGTCGTCCACCAAGGCCAAGGTGCTGCTGACCCACTCCTACACGCGTTCCTGAGCGCGCACGCCGCACCCGCCGCTTCATCTCCGTCCTGCGTGGTATCCCGTACGGTGTCGCCTCTGCGTGTGCCCGGACACAGCGGGAATGCGCGCCCCTTAGGATCCGTTGGGTGGGGTGAGAGCTCCAAGAGGGACTCCCCCGGCCGTACGACCCAGTCCAGAGACGAGGAATCAAGCCGTGAGCGACGTCCGTAACGTGATCATCATCGGCTCCGGGCCCGCCGGCTACACGGCGGCGCTCTACACCGCACGCGCGTCGCTGAAGCCGCTGGTGTTCGAGGGCGCCGTCACCGCGGGCGGTGCCCTGATGAACACCACCGAGGTGGAGAACTTCCCGGGCTTCCGCGACGGCATCATGGGCCCCGAGCTCATGGACAACATGCGTGCCCAGGCCGAGCGTTTCGGCGCCGAGCTCATCCCGGACGATGTCGTCTCCGTCGACCTGGCCGGTGAGATCAAGACCGTCACGGACACCGCGGGCACGGTCCACAAGGCGAAGGCCGTCATCGTCACCACCGGCTCGCAGCACCGCAAGCTCGGCCTGCCCAACGAGGACGCCCTCTCCGGCCGCGGCGTGTCATGGTGCGCCACCTGTGACGGCTTCTTCTTCAAGGACCAGGACATCGCCGTGATCGGTGGCGGTGACACCGCGATGGAGGAGGCCACCTTCCTCTCCCGGTTCGCCAAGTCCGTGACGATCGTCCACCGCCGGGACACCCTGCGCGCCTCCAAGGCGATGCAGGAGCGTGCCTTCGCCGACCCGAAGATCAAGTTCGTCTGGGACAGCGAAGTCGCCGAGATTCAGGGTGACCCGAAGCTGGCCGGCCTGAAGCTGCGCAACCTCAAGACCGGCGAGCTCTCGGACCTGGCGGCCACCGGCCTGTTCATCGCGATCGGCCACGACCCCCGCACCGAGCTGTTCAAGGGCCAGCTCGACCTGGACGACGAGGGCTACCTCAAGGTCGCCGCGCCCTCCACGCGGACCAACCTGACCGGTGTCTTCGCCGCCGGTGACGTGGTCGACCACACCTACCGCCAGGCGATCACCGCAGCCGGCACCGGCTGCTCCGCCGCCCTCGACGCCGAGCGTTTCCTCGCCGCCCTTGCGGACGAGGAGCAGGCCGAGCCCGAGAAGACCTCTGCCTGACCCCCATCCGCCCCACGCACAACCATTAAGGAGCCCGCTGTGGCCGGCACCCTGAAGAACGTGACCGACGACTCCTTCGAGCAGGACGTCCTCAAGAGCGACAAGCCCGTCCTGGTGGACTTCTGGGCCGCCTGGTGCGGTCCGTGCCGTCAGATTGCGCCCTCGCTCGAGGCGATCGCCACCGAGTACGGCGACAAGATCGAGATCGTCAAGCTCAACATCGACGAGAACCCGGACACGGCCGCCAAGTACGGTGTCATGTCGATCCCCACCCTGAACGTCTACCAGAACGGCGAGGTCGCCAAGACCATCGTCGGTGCGAAGCCGAAGGCCGCGATCGTCCGCGACCTTGAGGACTTCATCGCCGAGTAACGTTCGGGGCCGTCGAGCCGACGGCACATGTTTCACGTGAAACACGAATGGGCCAACCCGGATGGGTTGGCCCATTCGCATGACCAGTCGTCGCTAGAGCGGCCGGAGCGCCGGCTCCTTCTGCACTGCTCCCAGCAACCGGTCCAAAGCCATCTCGACGTCTTCCTTCCAGGAGAGCGTCGTCCGTAGTTCCAGGCGCAGCCGCGGATGCGCGGGATGCGGCCGGACCGTCTTGAAGCCCACAGCCAGCAGATGGTCGGCAGGCAGCATGCAGGCGGGCTCTTTCCAGTGAGCGTCACCGAAGGCCTCGATCGCCTTGAAGCCCCGACGCAACAGATCCTTGGCCACCGTCTGGACCATCACACGGCCCAGCCCCTGCCCCTGGTAGCCCGGCATGATGAACGCGGTCATCAGCTGCACCGCGTCCGGCGAGACGGGGCTTGTGGGAAAGGCCGTGGAGCGAGGGACGTAGGCCGGAGGGGCATAGAGCACGAACCCCACCGGCACATCGTCGACGTAGACGACCCGGCCGCACGATCCCCAGTCCAGGAGGACCGCGGAGATCCAGGACTCCTTCTCCAAGGCGGGTGTGCCCGCCTTTACCGCTGCCTCACCGCTGACTGGGTCCAGCTCCCAGAAGACACACGACCGACAGCGCCGGGGAAGGTCCTGAAGGTTGTCCAGCGTGAGCGGTACGAGCCGACGCCCCATGAAGGCTGTTCCTCGCTTCCTTCGCCCACAGTGTCGCGGGCGGCTGCCAGAGCGCTCCGTTCCCTGAGCAGGCTGCCGACGAAGCCGCCAACCGCGCCCAGCCCCAGTACCGCGCTCACCAGTCCGGTGCGGCCCATCGTTCGCATGGCCCCCGCCTCCCACTCAGACGTGCTGCCAGGTGGATGCGCCATACCCCACCCGCATCGTATCCACGATGCGATTCCATCGATACCGTCAGAAAGCAAAGAGCAGGCCGTGTTCCGGTACACACCGGACACGGCCTGCTCTGTCGACCGGCCGAGCTCGAATGCCCTGCGCCGGCCAAAGGAGGCTCAGTCCTCCGACGCCACGGAGTCGCCCTCCTGAAGGCCCTTCTGCAGGACGGGGCCCTCGCCCGGGGCGAGGGTGCCCAGAATCCGTTCGAGGTCCTCCATCGAGGCGAACTCGACGGTGATCTTGCCCTTCTTCTGGCCCAGGTCGACCTTCACCCGGGTCTCGAAACGGTCCGAGAGACGGCTCGCGAGGTCGGTCAGCGACGGCGATACCAGGGCGCCGGCCCTGGGCCCCTTGGAACGTGAGGCCTTCTGAGGACGCGACCCCATGAGGGTCACGATTTCCTCGACGGCCCGCACCGAGAGCCCCTCAGCCACGATCCGATGGGCCAACCGATCCTGTTCCTCCGAGTCCTCGACGGAGAGCAGCGCACGGGCGTGTCCCGCCGAGAGCACTCCGGCGGCCACCCGCTTCTGGACCGCCGACGAGAGCTTCAGCAGACGCAAGGTGTTGGAGACCTGCGGGCGGGATCGTCCGATCCGGTCCGCCAGCTGGTCGTGCGTGCAATTGAAGTCCTTCAGCAACTGGTCATAGGCAGCTGCCTCTTCCAGCGGGTTCAGCTGCGCCCGGTGCAGGTTCTCCAAGAGCGCGTCCAGAAGGAGCTTCTCGTCATCGGTGGCCCGCACGATCGCCGGGATCGCCTCGAGTCCCGCCTCACGGCAGGCCCGCCAGCGCCGCTCGCCCATGATGAGCTCGTAGCGCCCGGGACCCAGCTGCCGTACGACGACCGGCTGGAGGAGGCCAACCTCCTTGATGGAGGTGATCAGCTCCTGGAGGGCGTCCTCATCGAACACCTCACGCGGCTGCCGGGGGTTCGGCGAGATGGAGTCGAGAGGGAGCTCGGCGAAGTGCGCGCCCATGGGAGGCGCGGGCGCCTCGACGGCGCCGTTCACCGACAGATCCTCGGTTTCACGTGAAACAGGCGGCAGCGTAGCCACCTTGGCCGCGGCCACCCCGCGCTCGGCCGTCAACACCGGAACCGCAGCGGGGGACACGGAGGCCGCGCCTCCCAACCCGGCCGGAGGCGGCGCCTTCTCCGCCGGTGCAGCAGGGATCAGTGCGCCGAGCCCACGGCCCAACCCCCTCCGTCGGTCACTCACTGGATCCCCTCCACCATGCTTGGATCGCTCTGGGCGCCGATATGGGCGTGCGTCGCGTCGTAACTGACACCGACACCCTTCAGCGCGATTTCACGTGCCGCCTCAAGATAGGAGAGGGCGCCGCTCGATCCTGGATCGTAGGTCAGCACCGTCTGCCCATAGCTCGGCGCCTCGGAGATACGGACCGAGCGGGGAATGCTCGTCCGTAGCACCTCGTCACCGAAGTGGGTGCGCACCTCGTCTGCGACCTGGGACGCGAGGCGTGTCCGGCCGTCGTACATGGTGAGCAGGATGGTCGACACATGGAGGACGGGGTTGAGGTGCCCCCGCACCAGGTCGACATTGCGCAGCAGCTGGCCCAGGCCCTCCAGCGCGTAGTACTCGCACTGGATCGGGATGAGGACCTCCTGGCCCGCAACCAGCGCGTTGACCGTCAGCAGGCCGAGCGAGGGCGGGCAGTCGATGAGGATGTAGTCCAACGGCTGCTCGTACGCCTGGATCGCCCGTTGCAGACGGCTCTCCCGTGCCACCAGGGACACCAGCTCGATCTCCGCACCGGCGAGATCGATCGTGGCGGGGGCACAGAACAGCCCCTCGACATCGGGAACGGGCTGGACGACTTCAGCGAGAGGCTTGCTGTCGACCAGCACGTCGTAGATGGACGGGACTTCGGCGTGATGATCGATCCCCAGCGCGGTGGACGCATTGCCCTGCGGGTCGAGGTCGATCACGAGGACTCGGGCACCATGCAGGGCCAGCGAAGCGGCAAGGTTGACGGTGGTCGTTGTCTTGCCCACACCGCCCTTCTGGTTGGCCACCACCATGACGCGGGTCTGGTGTGGCCGTGGCAGACCTTCGCCGGCGCGGCCTAGCGCCTCCACCGCCAATTGGGCAGCACGACCGATCGGAGTGTCGTCCATCGGAGGCGGTGTTTCACGTGAAACATCACCCCCCATCGACTCGGTACGGGGACCGGGGACCGGATCGGTCATCGGTCCCGCGATGTTGGCGTCGGACCGCAAGGATTCACTCTCCTCGACTTCAGGCTCGCAATGAACAGAGCCTCCCATGCCTTCGGGGTCGTGAACCAGTGAGCCCTGGGGTTCTGTGGAGAAATCCACCTCTGTGGACAACTCCGTGCCCCCCACGGGGGCCGCCTCCACCCCGGAAACAGGGGTCTCACCGAGAGATCCAAGGGGCTTGCGGTCGCGAGGTTCGGCCGCAGCGCGGCCACGGCTGATGATTCCATGCAGCAGGGAGCGACGTTTCACGTGAAACACGATGCACAGCGGCTGCGGCCGGACCTTCGCGACACTCCGGGCTACGTAGGTTGGGAAGCTTGTGTGGAGTACGTCTCGTGGTCAGGACGGATCAGAGACACCCATCACAGTCGCTCCCCACCATCACCGGCGACGGCGCGTTCGGCCCGTCCGGGCTGCCTTCGCCCGCTTCGCTGCGAATCGCACGCCTCCGGGGCTCTCCCCGACCTCGACCCGGACCACCGTGGACAACGGATCCACCACGCCCTCACCCACATGCAGGATGGACGTCTCCACCGCGCCCAGCTTGCTCAGGGCGGCGGCCGCGCTCTTCAGCTCCTCCTCCGCGGTGTCGCCCTTGAGAGCGAGCATCTCCCCGTACGGGCGCAACAGCGGGATGCCCCAGGTAGCCAGTCGGTCCAGCGGAGCCACGGCCCGGGCCGTGACCACATGGACCGGCTGCAGCTTGCCCATGACCTCCTCGGCGCGGCCACGGACGACGGTCACATGATCCAGGCCCAGGAGCTCGACGACCTCGGTCAGGAAGTTCGTGCGCCGCAGCAAGGGCTCCAGCAGGGTGATCTTCAGATCCTCACGGACCAGCGCCAGCGGGATACCGGGCAGGCCCGCGCCCGAGCCCACGTCGCACACTGTCACCCCCTCGGGGACGACCTCGGAGAGCACCGCACAGTTCAGCAAGTGCCTCTCCCACAGGCGGGGCACCTCTCGCGGACCGATGAGCCCGCGCTGCACTCCTGTCTCGGCCAGGAGCTCGGCGTACCGGACCGCGTCCTCGAAGCGATCGCCGAATACGTCACGCGCCTCTTCGGGCGCAGGGGGGAGCTCCGCTGCCTCCGTCACGGGGGACCGTCCTTCCGTACAGCATCGGCGCTCCGAGCGCCGACCACCAGAACTACCAGGCTGACAAAGATCGGCCCCGCCTGCGCAACAGACGGGGCCGGAGGAACGTTCGTACCGAATCAGTTGGGGAGGACGACGACGAACCGCTGCGGCTCCTCGCCCTCGGACTCGCTGCGCAGGCCCGCCGCCTTGACCGCGTCGTGCACGACCTTGCGCTCGAACGGGGTCATCGGCTTCAGCTTCACCGGCTCGCCGGTGCTCTTGGCCTCGGCCGCGGACTTGGCGCCCAGCTCGGAGAGCTCGGCGCGCTTCTTGGCGCGGTAGCCGGCGATGTCCAGCATCAGCCGACTGCGATCCCCGGTCTCCCGGTGGACGGCGAGACGCGTGAGCTCCTGCAACGCCTCCAGCACCTCGCCGTCCCGGCCGACCAGCTTCTGGAGGTCCCGGGTGCCGGCGTCGCTGATGATCGAGACAGAGGCTCGGTCGGCCTCGACGTCCATGTCGATGTCGCCGTCGAGATCGGCGATGTCCAGCAGACCCTCGAGGTAGTCCGCCGCGATCTCGCCCTCCTGCTCCAGGCGGGTCAGGGTGTCTGCACCCTCGGCAGCGGCGGAGGTGGTGCCTTCCGTCACGGGATGGGCTCCTTCTTACTTCTTGGACGGGGACTTGGGGCGCTGCGGGCCTTTGCGCTGGCCGGACTGGGCCTTGCTGCGGGTGCCGCCGCTACTGGGCTTCGATCCGGCGTTCTTCGCAGGGGCGGCGGGCCTGGCGTCCTCCGGCTCGTCGTCGGACTTGCTCAGCGACGTGGTCGGCTGCTCGGTCTCGCCTGCCACCTTCGAGCCGCCGGTCTGACGCTGGGCCTTGGTCTGACGCTTGGGCTGCTGACGCTTGGGAGCAGTCGCGGGCGCACCGCCCTCGGTCTCGACAGCGACCTGGCTCTCGCCCTTGATCACGGTGCCGTCGGCCTGCGCCACAAGACCCGCCTTGGTCAGGCCGTTGATGAACTTGCGCTCGAACTCGTTACGGTCGCGACCCTTCGCCACGATGGCCTTGACGATGGTCTTCTCGCCGCGGCTGCGGGTCTTGCCGTGGTGCGTGACGTGCTTGTGGAGGCGCTCCAGGTACGCGGCCTGAGCCTTGGAACCCGGGGTCGGGTTGTTGCGGATGACGTACATCTGCTGGCCCATGGTCCACACGTTGGTGGTCAGCCAGTAGACGAGGACACCGACCGGGAAGTTGATGCCGAAGACAGCGAACATGACGGGGAAGACGTACATCAGCATCTTCTGCTGCTGCATGAACGGCGTCTTCACCGTCGTGTCGACGTTCTTCGTCATCAGCTGGCGCTGCGTGTAGAACTGCGAAGCCGACATCAGGACGATCATGATCGCGGTGACGACCCGGACGTCGGTGAGGGAAGCGCCGAGCGCCTCCACCTTCGACGAACCGTCCGTGAACTTCGCGGCGAGCGGGGCACCGAAGATGTGTGCCTTACGGGCGCTGGCGAGCAGCGACTCGTTGATGACGCCGATCGTCGAGCCCGTCGCGATGCCGTTGAGCACGTGGTACAGAGCGAAGAAGAACGGGGACTGCGCCAGGATGGGAAGGCACGAGGAGAGCGGGTTGGTACCCGACTCCTTGTACAGCTTCATCATCTCTTCGGACTGGCGCTGCTTGTCGTTCTTGTAGCGCTCCTGGATCTTCTTCATCTCGGGCTGCAGCGTCTGCATGGCCCGGGTCGCCTTGATCTGCTTCACGAAGAGCGGGATCAGGCAGATGCGGATCAGAATCACCAGGGACACGATGGACAGGCCCCAGGCCCAACCCGTGTCGGGACCGAAGACCTTCCCGTACACCGAGTGGAACTGGACGATGACCCAGGAAACGGGTGTCGTGATGAAGCTGAAGAGGCTGGCAATCGTGTCCACTAATCATGCTCCTTGGACATGGGACGGGGTCTCTGCGGCCGGGCTCGAGGGACGGTCTGGCGTCCCCTGTCCCTCGGTGGCCGGTTCGGCGGCGGAGTGCCCGCCCTTGCGTGCACGCCAGGCGTTGCGCAGCGCTTCGTGCCACCGCGGACGCTTGCGCGGCGGAACATGGTCCACCCCGCCGAGCGACCACGGATTGCACCGCAGGATGCGCCAGGCGGTAAGTGCCGTTCCCTTGATCGCGCCGTGCCGGTCGATGGCCGTGTAGCCGTAGTGGGAGCACGACGGGTAGTACTTGCAGACCGGCCCCAGCAAAGGACTGATCGTCCACTGGTACAGCTTGATCAGAGCCAGCAGCGGGTACTTCATCGCGCGCCCCCTCCCAGTAGCCGTTGAAGGGCGGCATCCAGGTCTCGGGCCAGCTGTGCATGGTCGGCGTCGCCCGCTCCGGGCAGCGCTCGTACGACTACCAGGCTACCGGGGGGAAACAGGGCGACTCGGTCACGCATCAGATGGCGCAGTCTGCGCTTCACTTTGTTGCGCACGACCGCGCCACCCACGGCCTTGCTCACGACGAAACCCGCACGCGTCGGGGGAGCGCTCTCCCCAGGCGCGTGCGGGTCCGTGGCACCGCTACGAAGATGTACGACGAGGAGGGGGCGTCCAGCCCGGCGACCTCGTCGTACTGCGGTCGCGAAGTCCTCGCGCCGCCTCAGCCGATGCTCGGTAGGCAGCACGACGTCACGACCTGTGAGATTCAGGCGGACAGGCTGGCGCGACCCTTGCTACGGCGGTTCGCGAGAATCGCGCGGCCGGCACGGGTGCGCATCCGCAGGCGGAAGCCGTGGGTCTTGGCGCGACGACGGTTGTTCGGCTGGAAGGTGCGCTTGCTCACTCGGGGGCTCCAGAAATAAATCGGTGGTTGCGGGGTGCCGTCCTGGCTGTCACCGTGCGCCCACGAGTAGCTCGCGTTACGCCCGAGTGCACCGCTTTCCGATCACCGGTACGCGATCTGTGCCCATCGGAGGCAGGCGGCAGCAGCCATCGACAACTCGACCTGGTTACGGTACGCGGGGCTACGCCATTGGGTCAAACCAGGAGTCACGGAGAGACACTATCCACAGCCTGGGGACAACAACTTGAACCGCAGCCGTTGCCCTGACTACCGTGGATGAACTCCGATTCGTTCCTTTGTCCCTGCCCGACCCGATGTGAACCCCGACCCGTCCCACAACCACACGTTCGTGGGACCCGTGAGAGAGCGTGCCCTGTGGCTGACGTACCTGCCGATCTTGCCGCAGTGTGGCCACGAGTACTCGATCAGCTCCTCGGCGAGGGCCGCGGACAGGGCGTCGAGGTGAAGGACGAGCACTGGATCCGACGCTGCCAGCCGCTCGCGCTCGTCGCGGACACCGCACTGCTCGCCGTACCGAACGAGTTCGCGAAGGGCGTGCTGGAAGGCCGCCTCGCCCCGATCGTCAGCGAGACCCTGAGCCGTGAGTGCGGCCGTCCGATCCGCATCGCGATCACCGTCGACGACTCCGCCGGCGAGCCCCCGGCCCCACCGGCGCCTCCCTCCCAGCCTCAGCCGCGCTACGAGGAGCCCGAGCTCCCCTCCGGCCAGTACGAGGGTTACGGCCGCCACCGCGCCGAGCCGTCTCCCGGCACGCAGGGTGATCAGCGTCCCCACGCTCGCGGGGACCAGCTGCCCACCGCCCGACCCGCGTATCCGTCCGAGTACCAGCGCCCCGAGCCCGGCGCCTGGCCGCGCCCCACGCAGGACGAGTACAACTGGCAGCAGCAGCGCCTCGGTTTCCCGGAGCGCGACCCGTACGCGTCGCCGTCCCGTGACGCCTACGGCTCTGGGTCCCAGGACTCCTACGGCCCCACGGGACCGGACGCCTACGGCTCGTCGCAGGACTCGTACGGTCCGCCGTCGCAGGACTACCGCCCGCAGGCCATGGAGCGGCCGTCGTACGACCAGCAGCGCTCCGACTACGAATCGTCACGCGCGGACTACGACCAGCGCGACCCCGTCCGCCGCGACCTGCCCGAGCCGCCCGCCGGCTCCGGTCATGTGCACCGCGGCGGCCCGGTCGGACCCAGCCTGCCCACCACCGGCGCGCCCGGCCCGCTGGCCGCGCAGCCCTCGCCGGCGACCGGTCCCGGCGAGCCCACGGCACGCCTGAACCCGAAGTACCTCTTCGACACCTTCGTCATCGGCGCGTCCAACCGTTTCGCGCACGCGGCAGCGGTCGCCGTCGCCGAGGCGCCCGCGAAGGCGTACAACCCCCTGTTCATCTACGGGGAGTCGGGCCTCGGCAAGACGCACCTGCTGCACGCGATCGGGCACTACGCGCGCAGCCTCTACCCGGGCACCCGTGTGCGGTACGTGAGCTCCGAGGAGTTCACCAACGAGTTCATCAACTCCATCCGCGACGGCAAGGGAGACAGCTTCCGCAAGCGCTACCGCGAGATGGACATCCTGCTCGTCGACGACATCCAGTTCCTGGCGGACAAGGAGTCGACACAGGAGGAGTTCTTCCACACCTTCAACACGCTCCACAACGCCAACAAGCAGATCGTGCTCTCCAGCGACCGGCCGCCCAAGCAGCTGGTGACCCTGGAGGACCGGCTGCGGAACCGTTTCGAGTGGGGGCTGATCACCGACGTCCAGCCGCCCGAGCTGGAGACGCGTATCGCGATCCTGCGCAAGAAGGCGGTCCAGGAGCAGCTCAACGCCCCGCCGGAGGTACTGGAGTTCATCGCCTCCCGGATCTCGCGCAACATCCGCGAGCTGGAGGGCGCGCTGATCCGGGTGACGGCGTTCGCCTCGCTCAACCGGCAGCCGGTGGACCTGGGCCTGACGGAGATCGTCCTCAAGGACCTCATCCCCGGTGGCGAGGACTCGGCTCCCGAGATCACCTCGACGGCCATCATGGGCGCCACCGCCGACTACTTCGGGCTGACCGTGGAGGATCTCTGCGGCACCTCGCGCGGCCGCGCGCTGGTGACGGCCCGGCAGATCGCCATGTACCTGTGCCGCGAGCTGACGGACCTCTCGCTGCCGAAGATCGGGGCGCTGTTCGGCGGCCGTGACCACACGACGGTGATGCACGCCGACCGCAAGATCCGCAATCTGATGGCCGAGCGGCGCTCCATCTACAACCAGGTCACCGAGCTGACCAACCGCATCAAGAACGGCTGAAGGAACGGCTGGGGATCGGCTGGAACAACGGCCGGCAGGGCCGCGGACGACACGTCGAGGGCGCCTCAGGGAGCAGATCCCGGGGGCGCCCTTTGTCGTTCCCGGTGCACGCCCAGCCATCCCCGAGCCATCCGCTGTTCGATTACCCGCCGGGTTACGGCCACTCTCCACAGATTGGGCGACTTTTTCCCGTCCACACCCTGGGGACTGCGGAGTTGTCCAGATCGTATCCACAGGGGGCCCTGTTGAAAGACCATCACACCAGGTCAGGTGGTTGTGGATTCGTGGACGAAGGATCTCCACAGGCTGTGGACACCGAGATGATCCACAAGCTGTGCACGGAGTTGTCCACCGGCAACCCACAGGGCCGGGCCCGTTGTCCCCAATGATCCCCGGCTTCTCCACATGCCTGTCCACTGTTCGGCAACGCGACGCGCCTCCTCACTGCGTCGAGTGAAAGGCGTCACACAAGGGTGCCGGGTTGGGCTGTGGGAAAGGCGGGTAAAGCTGGGGACGACGCTGGGGAGAAGTCGCCCCCGTCTGTGCATGGGGTGTGCAGAACTTTCCGTTCTCCACAGAAACCCCGAGTTGTCCACCGCCGTCGCCCACAGGGCCCGTGGACAAAAAACCGCCTCTGAGCTGGGAAAACAGGGTTATCCACGGTATCCACAGGCCCTACTACTACTCCCAACTAGAGAGAGCGAGGAATCCGTTTCGAAGGGGGCCCTGTGCACAACTCGCCCCTCGGTGCCCGGCTGCCCCTCGTCACGACTTGACCCCGAGAGGCACCTACTGTCAGTGCCGTGCGTCAGACTGTTCCCCGGTGTCCTTCCCGTCACAGGGGTCGACGACACCGAGACAGACGACGAAGGCCAGGCAGGGCGAGAAGCGCCGGCAACAGCAGGAGGCGGCAACAGTGAAGATCCGGGTGGAACGCGACGTACTCGCGGAGGCAGTGGCCTGGGCGGCGCGCAGCCTCCCGGCCCGTCCGCCGGCGCCTGTCCTCGCCGGCCTTCTGCTGAAGGCCGAGGACGGTCAGCTGAGCCTGTCCAGCTTCGACTACGAGGTCTCCGCGCGTGTGTCGGTGGAGGCGGAGGTGGAGGAGGAGGGCACGGTCCTCGTCTCCGGCCGCCTGCTCGCCGACATCTCCCGCGCCCTCCCCAACCGGCCGGTGGAGATTTCCACAGACGGTGTACGGGCGACGGTGGTCTGCGGCTCCTCGCGGTTCACACTCCACACGCTGCCTGTGGAGGAGTACCCGGCCCTGCCCCAGATGCCGGTCGCGACGGGCACCGTCCCCGGCGAGGTCTTCGCCTCCGCCGTGCAGCAGGTCGCCATCGCGGCCGGCCGCGACGACACGCTCCCGGTGCTCACCGGTGTGCGCATCGAGATCGAGGGCGACACCGTCACGCTGGCGTCCACCGACCGCTACCGCTTCGCGGTCCGCGAGTTCCTGTGGAAGCCGGAGAACCCGGACGTCTCCGCGGTCGCGCTGGTCCCCGCCAAGACGCTCCAGGACACCGCCAAGGCGCTCACCAGCGGGGACAGCGTCATCCTGGCGCTGTCCGGTTCGGGCGCGGGCGAGGGTCTGATCGGTTTCGAGGGCGCCGGACGTCGCACGACGACCCGGCTGCTGGAGGGCGACCTCCCGAAGTACCGCACGCTGTTCCCGACGGAGTTCAACAGCGTGGCCGTCATCGAGACCGCCCCCTTCGTGGAGGCCGTCAAGCGCGTGGCCCTGGTCGCCGAGCGCAACACGCCGGTGCGGCTCAGCTTCGAGCAGGGCGTGCTCATCCTGGAGGCCGGCTCCAGCGACGACGCACAGGCTGTGGAAAGGGTCGACGCCCAGCTCGAGGGCGACGACATCTCCATCGCCTTCAACCCGACGTTCCTGCTGGACGGCCTGAGCGCCATCGACTCCCCGGTGGCCCAGCTGTCCTTCACGACGTCCACGAAGCCCGCCCTGCTCAGCGGCAGGCCGGCGGTGGACGCCGAGGCGGACGAGGCCTACAAGTACCTGATCATGCCGGTGCGGCTGAGCGGCTGAGAGACCGCGCGTCCCGGCGGCCGGCAGTTGTCCACAGCGCTCGCGGTCCCGGTGGAACACCGGGACCGGCCGATGAAGCCGCAGGGCAGGGCGTACGTCTGAGCGCGTATGCCCACAGGTGTGCGTGAGCGTCCGGGTTTAGGCTCGGACGCAGGTACGAAAGTGCCCCTCACGCCACACCGCAACCTAAGGAACAACTGATGGAGCTCGGTCTCGTCGGCCTCGGCAAGATGGGCGGCAACATGCGCGAGCGGATACGCCGCGCAGGCCACACCGTCATCGGATACGACCGCAACCCGGACCTCGCCGATGTCCACAGCCTGGAAGAGCTTGTGGGCAAGCTCAACGGCCCGCGCGTGGTGTGGGTGATGGTTCCGGCCGGTGCCGCGACCCAGTCCACCGTCGACGAGCTCGGCGAGCTGCTGGAGCCCGGCGATGTCGTCGTGGACGGCGGGAACTCGCGCTGGACGGACGACGAGAAGCACGCCGAGGAGCTCGCGGCCAAGGGCATCGGTTTCGTCGACTGCGGCGTCTCCGGCGGCGTCTGGGGCCTGCAGAACGGTTACGCGCTGATGTACGGCGGCGACGCCGAGAACATCGCCAAGGTGCAGCCGGTCTTCGACGCGCTCAAGCCCGAGGGCGACTTCGGCTCGGTGCACGCCGGCAAGGTCGGCGCGGGCCACTTCTCGAAGATGGTCCACAACGGCATCGAGTACGCCATGATGCAGGCCTATGCCGAGGGCTGGGAGCTCCTGGAGAAGGTCGACTCCGTCACGGACGTGCGCGAGGTGTTCCGCTCCTGGCAGGAGGGCACGGTCATCCGCTCCTGGCTGCTCGACCTCGCGGTGAACGCCCTCGACGACGACGAGCACCTGGAGAAGCTGAAGGGTTATGCACAGGACTCCGGCGAGGGCCGGTGGACTGTGGAAGCCGCCATCGACAACGCCGTGCCGCTTCCCGCGATCACGGCCTCGCTGTTCGCCCGGTTCGCCTCCCGTCAGGAGGACTCGCCGCAGATGAAGATGATCGCCGCGCTGCGCAACCAGTTCGGCGGCCACGCGGTCGAGACGAAGTAACCAGCACCCGAAGAATCTGGGGGAGGTCGGTTCACGACCATGCACGTCACGCATCTGTCGCTGGCCGACTTCCGCTCGTACGCCCGGGTCGAAGTTCCGCTCGACCCGGGCGTCACCGCCTTCGTCGGCCCCAACGGCCAGGGCAAGACGAACCTCGTCGAGGCCGTCGGCTATCTGGCCACCCTGGGCAGCCATCGCGTCGCCTCCGACGCCCCTCTGGTCCGCATGGGCGCCGACCGCGCGATCATCCGGGCGCAGGTGAAGCAGGGTGAGCGGCAGCAGCTCGTCGAGCTGGAACTCAATCCCGGCAAGGCCAACCGCGCCCGCATCAACAGGTCGTCGCAGGTCAGACCCCGTGACGTGCTGGGCATCGTACGGACGGTGCTGTTCGCCCCCGAGGATCTTGCCCTGGTCAAGGGCGACCCCGGGGAGCGGCGCCGCTTCCTCGACGAGCTGATCACCGCGCGCTCCCCGCGCATGGCCGGTGTGCGTTCCGACTACGAGCGGGTCCTCAAGCAGCGCAACACCCTCCTGAAGACGGCTGCGCTGGCCCGCCGCCACGGGGGCCGTGCCATGGACCTGTCCACGCTCGATGTCTGGGACCAGCACCTCGCGCGCGTGGGCGCGGAGCTGCTCGCCCAGCGTCTCGACCTGGTCGCCGCGATCCAGCCGCTCGCCGACAAGGCGTACGAGCAGCTGGCACCGGGCGGCGGACCGGTCGCCCTCGACTACAAGGCGTCCGCGGCCGGCATCACCGGCCACACGCGCGAGGAGCTCCACGATCAGCTGATGGCCGCGCTCGCCGAGGCCCGCAAGCAGGAGATCGAGCGGGGCGTCACCCTCGTAGGACCGCATCGGGACGATTTGATTCTCAAACTCGGGCAACTGCCCGCCAAGGGATACGCGTCCCACGGCGAGTCCTGGTCCTACGCGCTGGCGCTGCGCCTGGCGTCGTACGACCTGCTGCGGGCCGAGGGCAACGAGCCCGTGCTGGTCCTCGACGACGTCTTCGCGGAGCTGGACGCCCGCCGTCGCGAGCGCTTGGCCGAGCTGGTCGCGCCCGGGGAGCAGGTCCTGGTGACGGCCGCGGTCGACGACGACGTACCGCACGTGCTGACCGGTGCGCGCTACGCGGTGTCCGACGGGACGGTGGAGCGCGTATGAGCGTCGACGAACCGGCCCGGAAGAAGGACCCGAAGAAGGCTCCCGAGCCTTCCGGTGTGGACCTCGCGCGCGTGGCGCTGCGGGCGGCGCGGGAACAGGCACGCGCGCGTGGGGACGCCGCGCAGCAGAAGAAGCAGGCGCGCCGCGGTGGGGGCCTGCGTTCGGGCGCGCGGGCCGACGGCCGCGACCCCATGGCGCTCGGCGCCGCGATCAATCGGCTCCTCACCGAGCGCGGGTGGGAGACCCCGGCGGCGGTGGGCGGTGTGATGGGCCGCTGGCCGGAGATCGTCGGCGCGGACGTGGCCAAGCACTGTGTCCCGGAGAAGTACGACGAGGACGAGCGCGTCCTGGTCGTGCGCTGCGATTCCACGGCCTGGGCGACGAATCTCCGCCTGCTCGCCCCGACCCTGGTGGCCCGCCTGAACGAGGACCTCGGCCACGGCGCGGTGAAGCTGATCAAGGTGCACGGCCCCAGCGGTCCCGCCCGTCGCTACGGCCCCCTGCGCGCTCCCGGCAGCACCGGACCCGGTGACACCTACGGCTGACGTGGGCTGTCGGGGTGTGGCTGACGTGGGGTGACGTACCTCACGTGACGGAAGCGTGTGGTGGTTCTGTCCGGCGACCGCACGTGGTTGCGAATCCCGATCTGACCCCGGAGTAGCGAGGGGTTGACACCTCGAAGCGCTGAGTGCCTCCGTGAGCCTCTTGGAGCCCCCATCCACATATCGGGACCCGGAAGAGACCGGTTCAGGGCGGCACATGCGGACTCAGGTACCGGCAAACCCCCATCACTGTCGGCGCTACCGGTAGACTGGAAGCCAATCCCGCCCCAAACGTGGGGACCGCCCGGGAAAAGCTGAGCAACGCTGATCAAGGCTTACCAACGCAACATGCCGCAGCCGCTCCGGCAACCCGCCGACGAGCCTGGCTCGTGCTGTGCCAGAAAGGGCGCTTCGTGGCCGATTCCGGCAACCCCAACGAGAACATCCCGTCCACCGACGAAGGCGCGAACGACGTGGCCGACACCTCGAACGGCGAGGTCACGGCCTCGTACGACGCCAGCGCCATCACCGTCCTCGAGGGTCTGGACGCGGTCCGCAAGCGACCCGGTATGTACATCGGCTCGACCGGTGAGCGCGGCCTGCACCACCTCGTGTACGAGGTGGTCGACAACTCCGTCGACGAGGCGCTGGCTGGGCACGCCGACACCATCGATGTGACCATCCTGGCCGACGGCGGCGTGCGCGTGGTCGACAACGGCCGCGGCATCCCGGTGGGCATCGTGGCTTCCGAGGGCAAGCCGGCCCTCGAAGTGGTGCTGACCGTGCTGCACGCGGGCGGCAAGTTCGGCGGCGGCGGCTACGCGGTCTCCGGTGGTCTCCACGGTGTCGGCGTCTCGGTCGTGAACGCCCTGTCGAGCAAGGTCTCCGTCGAGGTCAGGACCGACGGGCACCGCTGGACGCAGGACTACAAGATGGGCGTCCCCACGGCGCCGCTCGCCAAGCACGAGGCCATCGACGAGACCGGCACCTCGGTCACCTTCTGGGCCGACCCGGACATCTTCGAGACCACGGAGTACTCCTTCGAGACGCTCTCGCGGCGCTTTCAGGAGATGGCGTTCCTCAACAAGGGTTTGACGATCAAACTCACTGACGAGCGCGAGTCGGCGAAGGCCACGGCCGGGGCGGACGAGGCGGGTGCGGACGAGAAGGACGAGGTCAAGACCGTCACGTACCACTACGAGGGCGGCATCGTCGACTTCGTGAAGTACCTCAACTCCCGCAAGGGAGACGTGGTGCACCCCACCGTGATCGACCTCGAGGCGGAGGACAAGGAGAAGAGCCTCTCCCTCGAAGTGGCGATGCAGTGGAACAGCGGTTACAGCGAGGGCGTGTACTCCTTCGCCAACATCATCCACACGCACGAGGGTGGTACGCACGAAGAGGGCTTCCGCGCGGCGCTGACGAACCTGGTCAACAAGTACGCGCGCGACAAGAAGCTGCTGCGGGAGAAGGACGACAACCTCACGGGCGACGACATCCGCGAGGGTCTGACCGCGATCATCTCGGTCAAGCTGAGCGAGCCCCAGTTCGAGGGCCAGACCAAGACCAAGCTGGGCAACACGGAGGCGAAGACCTTCGTCCAGAAGGCGGTCTACGAGCACCTCAACGACTGGCTGGACCGTAACCCGGTCGAGGCGGCGGACATCGTCCGCAAGGGCATCCAGGCGGCCACCGCGCGCGTGGCGGCGCGCAAGGCCCGGGACCTCACCCGCCGCAAGGGCCTGCTCGAGTCGGCGTCCCTGCCGGGCAAGCTCTCCGACTGCCAGTCGAACGACCCCACCAAGTGCGAGATCTTCATCGTCGAGGGTGACTCCGCCGGCGGCTCGGCCAAGTCCGGCCGTAACCCGCAGTACCAGGCGATCCTCCCGATCCGCGGCAAGATCCTCAACGTGGAGAAGGCCAGGATCGACAAGATCCTGCAGAACCAGGAGATCCAGGCGCTGATCTCCGCCTTCGGCACGGGCGTGCACGAGGACTTCGACATCTCCAAGCTCCGCTATCACAAGATCATCCTGATGGCGGACGCCGACGTCGACGGCCAGCACATCAACACCCTGCTGCTGACCTTCCTGTTCCGCTTCATGCGGCCGCTGGTCGAGGCGGGCCACGTGTTCCTCTCCCGTCCCCCGCTCTACAAGATCAAGTGGGGTCGGGAGGACGCGGAGTACGCGTACTCCGACCGCGAGCGCGACGCGCTGATCGAGCTCGGCCGCCAGCGCGGCAAGCGCGTCCGTGAGGACTCGATCCAGCGCTTCAAGGGTCTCGGCGAGATGAACGCCGAGGAGCTGCGCATCACCACGATGGACCAGGAGCACCGCGTCCTCGGCCAGGTCACCCTCGACGACGCCGCCCAGGCCGACGACCTGTTCTCGGTCCTCATGGGCGAGGACGTCGAAGCACGCCGCGCCTTCATCCAGCGCAACGCCAAGGACGTCCGCTTCCTCGACATCTGAGTCGGTCTCAGCTGACCGCACCAGGAAGGATCCGTACCAGCAATGACCGACGAAAACACTCCCGCCACGCCTGAAGAGGGCGGCGAGATCACCCTCCGCGTCGAGCCCGTCGGGCTCGAGACGGAGATGCAGCGCTCCTACCTCGACTACGCGATGTCCGTCATCGTGTCCCGCGCGCTGCCCGACGTCCGGGACGGTCTCAAGCCCGTCCACCGCCGTGTCCTGTACGCCATGTACGACGGCGGCTACCGCCCCGAGCGCGGCTTCTACAAGTGTGCCCGCGTCGTCGGCGACGTCATGGGCAACTACCACCCGCACGGCGACTCCTCGATCTACGACGCGCTGGTCCGCCTCGCGCAGCCGTGGTCGATGCGGATGCCGCTGGTGGACTCCAACGGCAACTTCGGCTCCCCGGGCAACGACCCGGCGGCCGCCATGCGCTACACCGAGTGCAAGCTGGCGCCGCTGTCGATGGAGATGGTCCGCGACATCGACGAGGAGACCGTCGACTTCACGGACAACTACGACGGCCGCTCCCAGGAGCCGACCGTCCTGCCCGCCCGTTTCCCCAACCTGCTGATCAACGGCTCGGCGGGCATCGCGGTCGGCATGGCCACCAACATCCCGCCGCACAACCTCCGCGAGGTCGCGGCCGGCGCCCAGTGGTGCCTGGAGAACCCGGACGCGACCCACGAGGAGCTGCTCGACGCCCTCATCGAGCGCATCAAGGGTCCCGACTTCCCGACCGGTGCCCTCGTCGTGGGCCGCAAGGGCATCGAGGAGGCCTACCGCACGGGCCGCGGCTCGATCACCATGCGCGCGGTCGTCGAGGTCGAGGAGATCCAGAACCGCCAGTGCCTGGTGGTCACGGAGCTGCCCTACCAGGTCAACCCCGACAACCTCGCGCAGAAGATCGCCGACCTGGTGAAGGACGGCAAGATCGGCGGCATCGCGGACGTGCGCGACGAGACCTCGTCCCGTACGGGGCAGCGGCTGGTCATCGTCCTGAAGCGGGACGCGGTCGCCAAGGTCGTCCTGAACAACCTCTACAAGCACACGGACCTGCAGACGAACTTCGGCGCCAACATGCTGGCGCTCGTCGACGGCGTCCCGCGCACCCTCTCGCTGGACGCGTTCATCCGCCACTGGGTGACGCACCAGATCGAGGTCATCGTCCGCCGTACGCGCTTCAGGCTGCGCAAGGCCGAGGAGCGGGCGCACATCCTGCGCGGCCTGCTGAAGGCCCTGGACGCCATCGACGAGGTCATCGCGCTGATCCGGCGCAGCGACACCGTCGAGATCGCGCGCGGGGGCCTGATGGAGCTCCTGGAGATCGACGAGATCCAGGCCAACGCCATCCTCGAGATGCAGCTGCGCCGCCTGGCCGCCCTGGAGCGCCAGAAGATCGTCCAGGAGCACGACGAACTCCAGGCGAAGATCACCGAGTACAACGCGATCCTCGCCTCCCCGATCCGCCAGCGCGGCATCGTCAGCGAGGAGCTGGCCGCGATCGTCGAGAAGTACGGCGACGACCGCAAGACCATGCTGGTGCCCTACGACGGTGACATGTCCATCGAGGACCTCATCGCCGAGGAGGACATCGTCGTCACCGTCACGCGCGGGGGCTACGTCAAGCGCACCAAGGCGGACGACTACCGGGCGCAGAAGCGCGGCGGCAAGGGCGTACGGGGCGCGAAGCTCAAGGAAGACGACATCGTCGACCACTTCTTCGTGTCGACGACGCACCACTGGCTGCTGTTCTTCACCAACAAGGGCCGCGTCTACCGCGCGAAGGCCTACGAGCTGCCCGACGCCGGGCGGGACGCGCGCGGCCAGCACGTGGCGAACCTGCTGGCCTTCCAGCCGGACGAGGCGATCGCCGAGATCCTCGCGATCCGCGACTACGAGGCGGCGCCGTACCTGGTGCTGGCCACCAAGGCCGGTCTGGTCAAGAAGACGCCTCTGAAGGATTACGATTCGCCGCGTTCCGGTGGTGTCATCGCCATCAACCTGCGGGAGCGGGAGGACGGATCCGATGACGAACTGATCGGAGCCGAACTCGTCTCGGCCGATGACGATCTGCTGCTGATCAGCAAGAAGGCTCAGTCGATCAGGTTCACCGCCTCTGACGACACCCTGCGTCCGATGGGCCGTGCCACCTCG
This sequence comes from Streptomyces sp. NPDC001315, assembly GCF_042896175.1. Taxonomy (NCBI): domain Bacteria; kingdom Bacillati; phylum Actinomycetota; class Actinomycetes; order Kitasatosporales; family Streptomycetaceae; genus Streptomyces; species Streptomyces sp. NPDC001315. The sequence goes on from NZ_JBIAWZ010000003.1 coordinate 225,563, forward strand.
GGCGTCAAGGGCATGAGTTTCCGCGAGGGTGACGAGCTGCTCTCGATGAATGTTGTTCGACCCGGTACGTTCGTGTTCACTGCCACCGACGGCGGGTACGCGAAGCGGACCGCCGTCGATGAGTACCGCGTCCAGGGTCGCGGCGGCCTCGGCATCAAGGCTGCCAAGATCGTTGAGGATCGTGGGTCGCTCGTCGGTGCGCTGATTGTCGAGGAGAGCGACGAAATCCTCGCCATCACGCTGTCCGGCGGTGTGATTCGTACGCGAGTCAGCGAGGTCAGGGAGACAGGCCGTGACACGATGGGCGTCCAACTGATCAACCTGGGCAAGCGCGATGCCGTCGTCGGTATCGCACGTAACGCCGAGGCGGGACGCGAGGCGGAGGAAGTCGACGGCGACGTGGCCGAAGACGAGACCGCCGAGAGTGCCGCGACCACCGGCACGGACGAGGGCGAGGCGCCCTCGGCCGAGTAGCACGAGGAGTGAGTCATCGTGAGCGGAGCCACGGGCGCCGGATCGGCCGGTACCTCGACTGGTACGGAAACGGACGGCGGCCGTGGCTCCGCCGCGAATGCGACAGACTCGCACTCGCCTGACACTCATGGATCCCAGGGGGGAACTGTGACGGACACCAGAGGCCCGCAGACCCAGCAGCACGCGGCTGGAGCGGGCCCGTCCGCTCCGGGCGCGCCGCTGCAGGCGCCGGGCCAGCAAGCGGCGCCTGCAGCGCAGCCGACCTCGCCGCTGCCCGGGGAGCGCCAACCTCAGCAGCCCGCCGGGCCCTACCACCCGCCGCAGGCCTACCAGACGCCTACGCCCGCTCCGGCTGCCACCGTGCGCCGGCCCCGCACGGGCGCCCGTACGACGCCCCGCGTGCGCAAGGCCCGCCTGCGCGTGGCCAAGGCCGACCCGTGGTCGGTGATGAAGGTCAGCTTCCTGCTCTCCATCGCGCTGGGCATCTGCACGATCGTGGCTGCCGCGGTGCTGTGGATGGTCATGGACGCGATGGGTGTTTTCTCGACGGTCGGCGGCACCATCTCCGAGGCCACCGGCTCGAACGAGTCGAACGGCTTTGACCTTCAGTCGTTCCTGTCCCTCCCGCACGTTCTGATGTTCACGACGATCGTCGCGGTCATCGACGTCGTCCTCGCGACGGCGCTCGCGACCCTCGGCGCGTTCATCTACAACCTCTCCGCGGGCTTCGTGGGCGGCGTCGAGCTGACCCTGGCCGAGGACGAGTGACCTCTGCCGACGGCACGGTTTCAAACCTCCGTCGGCGGTCCTCGGCATCGGCTCCCGACTATCGATTTTGGGACTGCCCACGTCGTGCGCTAATCTTCAGGAGTCAGCGCGCGGGACATACACCGCAGAGCGCGGCGGGGCTATAGCTCAGTTGGTTAGAGCGCATCCCTGATAAGGATGAGGCCACAGGTTCAAATCCTGTTAGCCCCACAGCAAGAAGACCCCCGGTCCGTCAGGGTCGGGGGTCTTCCGCATTCACGGACCCGTCAGTATGAGCCCATGCCCATGCCCGAGCCGTCGCCAGCACCCCACGACCTGGTCGTCCGACTGCGCGCCGCGGCGCGCGAGCGTCGTGCCGGCCGCCCCAAGGGCCCGGAACTTCCGCACGTGGCCGACGCCTTCGTCCCCTCCGGGGACGGGCGCGTTCGCGTGCGCCGCTACCGACCTGGCGACGGCCCGCGCCCACTGCTGGTGTATTTGCACGGCGGCGGATTCGTCTTCGGTGACCTCGACACCCATGACCGGACCTGTCGGCGTATCGCCCAGGCGTGCGACCTGGACGTTCTCGCCGTCGACTACCGGCTGGCCCCCGAGCACCCCTACCCGGCCGCCGTGGAGGACGCCGCCGCGGTCCTGCGCCTCGCGCAGCCCGATGCCGTGGCCGGCGACAGCGCCGGCGGTTTCCTCGCCGCCGCGGCGTGCCTCGCGCTTCGCGACGAGGGCGGCCCGCTGCCCGCGGTCCAGGCCCTGATCTGCCCGAACACCGACCTGACGCTCGAGCACCCGTCCATCGCCGAGAAGGGCACCGGCCACGGCCTGGACGCGGACGCACTCGCCGTATTCGTCGAGCAGTTCGTCCCGGCCCCAGCCGACCGCCGCGCCGCCTCCCCGCTCCACGCCGACGACCTGTCGGGGCTGCCCACCGCGCTGATCGTCACCGCCGAGCACGACGCGCTGCGCGACGAGGGAGGTGCCTACGCCCACCGCCTCGCGGAGGCGGGCGTGCCGGTCCGCCACCGCGTGGAACCCGGGCTCGTCCATGGCTTCATCCAGGGCATGGACCTCACCGACCCGGCCTCGGCGGCCGCCCACACCCGCCTGTTCGCCGACCTGAGGGAGCTGATCCCGCGCTAATCCCGCGCTGATCCGTGTTCATGCCGCGCTGATCCCGTGCTGATCCGCTGAGCCCGCCCTGATCCGCGCTGAGTGGCCGGTCGGCCGTGAAGGACGGCGACCACGGACGACAGGAGGCCCTCGACCTGATCAGGTCGAGGGCCTCCGCGCTTTCCCGCTGGCGTACGCAAGTTCGCCGGCTGCGCCGTCAGTGCTGTGGGGGCGTGGGCGGTTCGTCCGGTGTGAGGGGGACGCAGGCGGACCGCGCCGATGCGGCTGCTTCCATGTCCGTCGTCGGGCGGTGACGGCAGCTGGGGGACTTGCCGTGGGCCTCGGCGTGGATGCGCTGCTTCATCGTGGGGGGCAGGGAGCGGGCATGGGACCAGAGCCAGGGGGCCGGTGCCGGAACCGTCGTGTGCGTGGTGCTGCTGTTGCGGGCCGCCTCGGGCTGGGCTACGGCCGCGGTGGCGGTCGTCGTGATGAGTCCGAGCGCCGTGCACAGCGCCAGGAGGGCGGTGACGATGGCGGTCCACAGCTTCATGACCTGGTTGCGGGCCATGGCCCCTCACTTTCGGGTTCGGCGATTTGCGTACTTTCCTCATGATGTGTATGGGGATCGCGAAGTGGTGGACCGACGCCCGTGGCGCGTCGATCTTCCGATGAACATCACACGGATGGGTGCAAGAGTCCCGAAAAGTGGAGAAAAGTGGCGGAAAGGCGAAGGAGAGGGAGCAGAAGGGGCGAAATCGCCGTCCGTAAGGGTGTGATCACCCTCCGATCGGAACGGTGGTCGCAGTGGCTCCATCCGCTTCTATTGAGCAGCCCCGGCAGGGAGTTGGGGGCCCCGACGCAGGTCACCGATCGATATCGGTCGGTGTGTATAGTCGGGCGGCAGAGGTCCCCTACGTCAAGGAAAGACGAGGTCGCGCGGTGAAGAAGCTTCTCCTGGTCGCACTGGCCGCCATCGGCGGGCTCCTCGTGTACCGCCAGATCCAGGCGGATCGCGCCGAGCAGGATCTGTGGACGGAGGCGACTGACTCCGTGCCCACGGGTTCGTGAGTCCCGACACCGGATTCTGAACAGACCCCGACCGCCCTTGCGGTCGGGGTTTTGTGTTGTCCGAGGCCGGGCGTTTCGGACGCTCGTGCGCATTGGCCGGATGACGCGCCGCCCGGCGGGGCAGTATGGGCCACGTTCCGGTCCGGCAGCGGCGAGGGGGCGCGTGATGGGGCGGCGTACGACGACGTGGTGGCGCGCCGTGGCTCGGCGGGGGTGTCGGTCGGCACCGGCGCGTGCGGTCGCCGCTGGAGCGGCGCTGTGGACCGTGGTCACGGCCGCGTCGGGACAGGGCGCGGCAGCCGCCCCCCTGGCGTCCTCCGAGGGCTCGGCATCGGCGTTCGCGGTCTCTGCATCGGCTTCCGCGGGCTCTGCATCGGCCTCCTCGGCCTCGGCTTCCGGCTACGCCTTCGCCGCTGACGCCCGGACCGTCACAGGCGCGACGAGCACCGCCGACGCGGCGCGCCTGGATCCCGGGGAGACGTACCGGAGCACGCTCCCGAGGAGCGGCAAGGTCTACTACCGCCTCGAACTCGACGCCACATCGAGCGCGTACGCCTCCGCCACCGCCGTCCCCGCCCCGGACGCGGCCATCTCCGCCGTCGACGGGATCAGGGTGTCCGTACAGGACTCCGACAGCCACTCCTGCTCGTACGACTCGGCGATCTTCGGAGCCGCCCGCAGCCCGCATCCCATCGCGGCGTGGGGCGCGCGCGAGGTGTCCCCGGCCAAGACCCTGTGCCAGGAAGCGGGCACGTACTACGTGGTCGTCGAACGCATCGGTACGACGGGGTCCTCGCCGCAGGACTGGGGCCTGGAACTCGCCGCGTTCTCGGAGCCGCCGCTGGAGAAGGCCGGCGCGACGAGTGCGCCCGAGGCCTGGAGCTCCGCCTCTCCCGCACCCCTCGCGGACGAGCCCGAAGGCCGCAAGGGCGGCGCGGGCTTCGACACGGCGACCACCGTGGAGCAGGGCGCCTGGCGTAGCGACATCGCACCCGGTCAGACGCTCTTCTACAAGGTGCCCGTCCACTGGGGCCGGCAGCTGTACGCCACCGCCGATCTGGGAAGTGCGAGCAAGGGCAGCGGCTATGCCGTCGGAGCCCTGGTCCTGTCGCTCTACAACCCGGTGCGTGCCCATGTCGAGGACGTGGGCACCAACTACGACGGCAGCCAGAAGTCGGCCACGCTCGCCCCCCTGCCACCGGTCCGCTACGCCAACCGCTACGACGTCGCCGACGCGGTGAGCACCATGCGGTTCGCCGGCTCCTACTACCTGGTGGTGCATCTCGCCGCTCAGGTGGCCGACCGGTTCGGCGAGGGGCCGTTCGGCCTGACACTGCGTGTGGGGGTCGGCGGCGCGGGGGAGCCGGGGCCTGGGTATGCGGGCCAGTCCCTGCCGCGCGGCGTCTTCGACGTGACGGCGGGGGACCGAGCGGCCTCGGGTGGCGCAGCGGGCGGGGACACCGTGATGAAGGCGGTCGCCGTAGGCGGGATCGGCACGGGCAGCGTGCTGTTGCTGGTGCTCGGGATGTGGACGGCGACAGCCCGGCGCAGGGCCGCGCGGGAGATCGCTCAGATGCGGGTCAACGCCCAGAAACCCACGGCGTAGCAGGCCAGCGCGAGGAGCAGCAGCGGGACGGCCACCTTCACGGGCGGGCCGGGGCTGTGCCGGGCACGGTGTCGTGAAATTTCCTGCGCCGACGGTGGAACCTGCGGGACCTGAGCGGTGTACGAAGCAGTAGAGGCATCAGCACGTGGCGGGCGCGAGCGGGAGTGCAGGGCGTGCGTGGGCTCGTAGGGGGAGGCGTGTACGGAGTGCTGGGGCGTGGGTGGTTCAGGTGTTTCAGGCGGAGGAAGGTGGAAGCTGCCGGTGTCCGACATGGATGTCGGCCGGGGTGGGGTGAGGGACGGGGGCGTGGGAGGAGCCTGCGTGGGCTGCGGCGCGGCGACGCGCGGTGTCGGGTTCACAGGCGGAGGCGGAGGCGGAGGCGGAGGCGGAGGCGGGGTCGGAGTGGGGCGCGCGCTTTGCCGTGGATCGGTGAGTGTGACGCCCGTTCGGGCCCCGGGGGCCACGGTGCCGGTGCTCTGCTCGCCGGTCGGCTCACCGGTGAGCGAGTTGGTCTGGGATGGCGGTGGCGTCTGTGGCCCGTCCGCTGCGAACCCCGATGGCAGCGGGCCGAGTTGGTCGAAGATCTCGATCAGATCGTCGTCGGGGCCGGGCTCCGGCAGCAGCTCAGCGGCTGCGACGAGCGCCTTGCGTGCCCCCGTGGCCGTGCGGAACCGGGCCCGTGGGTCCGGTTGCAGCAGTGTGGCCACGACCTGCCACAACGGCTCCGGTATGCCCTTGGGCGCTCCCGGCGTCCCGTGCTCCGCGAAGTACTGCACGAGGGCCTTGGCGTCGGGCTTGGCGCCCTCCAGCAGATACAGGGCGACCAGTCCTACAGCGAACAGGTCGGCCGTGAAGTCCGGTTCCGCGCCCATCATCTGCTCGGGCGCGAGGTAACCGGGCGTCCCCACCACGAGGTTGGTCTCCGTCAGGCGGGGCTCGCCCAGCCGCATCGCGATGCCGAAGTCCGACAGACGCAGCCGGGGCCGGCCCGTCCCGGTGGCTTCCAACAGCACGTTGGCGGGCTTGATGTCGCGATGCACGACGCCTTCCGTGTGCACCGCGGCCAGTCCGGCCAGGAGTTGGTCGAGCAGGGTGCAGACGAAAGCCGGCGGCAGGGGACCGTAGTCGCCGATCAGGTGGACCAGCGAACCACCCGCGACCAGGTCCATGGTGAACAGGACCTTGTCGTCGTCGGCGGCCCAGCTCGCCGGCGCGAGTACATGCGGGTGGTCGATCCGCAGCGCCTGTTCACGTACGAAGCGAAGCAGCGAGTGCGCGTCGCTCTGCTGGAGGACCTTGGCGGCCACGTAGCGGCGACGGCGGTGGTCCCATGCGCGCCAGACGGCGCCGACCCCTCCGCGTCCGATCGGGTCGACCAGTTCGTATCGACCGGCGAAGACCTCACCCATGGCTGTGCGCTGCTCCTCCCCCTGCGGCGTCCCCCCTTGCCTCCCCCTCGGCGGGCGTTACGACTCCTCCCGCGCCCCTCTTATGCCTCTTCGCCTCAGGCCTTTTCGCCTCAGGCCCTCCTCGGGCTCCGGCGAGCGACGCGACCCCCTCGCGCTCCCCCCGTCGGCAGTTGGCCCGGCTCCCGACCCCCCCTCGGTGACCGGGCCGTCGGCTTCAGTTCTGGTGGGACTGATAGTGCGTGACCGCGTCGGAAGTGCGGCCCGCGCCGTAGACCCGGAGGAACTCCGCCAGTTCCGGGTGGCTCGGGGCGAGGGTGTCCGCGGCCTCGAGTATGTCGCCGGCGGCGGCCACCGACCGCAGCAGCGACTGGATCTCGCGGACCACCCGCTTGACCGTGGGTGCACCCGAACTGCCAGTTGTCTGCGTGGTGTTGCTGAGCACCGAGCCCCCCTGCGACCTCTTGATCTCGTCCATGCGCTCGGTCGCCTCGGCCGCGCTGACACTGCCGTCAGCGACCTGTCCCGCCAGTTCCTGCAGCAGCTGCACCCGTTGGACCACGGCCGGATTGCCGATCTTCGCTCGCTGACCGCTCATCAGCTGGGACAGCATCGGCGCGGAAAGCCCCAGCACTCCCGCGAGACGAGCCTGGTTAAGACCAAGATCCTCTATGAGCTTACGGAAGAGCGCCCCCAAAGGCTCTCCGTACCAGTTCCGCTGCAGTTCCCGCGCTCTCGCGGTCGCTTCCTGCTGTGCGGCGTCCATTGCGTCTCCCCATCGCTTCCCCAAAAAAACGGCGGTTCGCTGTAGCGAACCACGTCGAGCATCTTACGGAGAGTGGTCGTTCGCGGGGACCCCCAATCTTTTTGCGAGATACCCGGGGCGACCCGGTAGTCTGGTCTGCGGCGCCCACCGGGATGCGGTTCTTCCCGCCGGACGCCTCGTTTCCGGGGCCTTAGCTCAGTTGGTAGAGCGCTGTCTTTGCATGGCAGATGTCAGGGGTTCGACTCCCCTAGGCTCCACATCGCGGACCGGCCGGACGCCCTACGGGTGTCCGGCCGGTCCTTTGTTTGCCCCGTGACGTGCGTCACTCCAGCGCCCTGAAGAGGTTGCAGTTCTTTGCGCAAACACGCGCGGAGGGGGGTGCTCAGGGGGCTGCCCCACAGGTATCGGTCCCGGAGCCCCAGCGGAACGTTCCTGCTCGGTGGCCTTGTGTGAGCTGGCGCGGCCATGGTCGCGTGACCAGGCGGATGCGCACCGTCAAGAAAATGTGTGGGGAACGTGGAGACCTCGTGCGTTGCAAACGTCATCGCAAAAGAGAGCGCCGCCGGTGCCATGTGAAACATGGCCGAGGGGCGGAAGACCACCAGGTCTTCCGCCCCTCGGCGTCACGCGGCTCGTCCGGCGTCAGCCGCGGTCTTCGCGGTCCGCGGACTCCTCGTCGGCCTCCTTGGCCTGCACCTCAGGGTCGAGCACGGACTGGTCGGGGCTGCCGTCCACCGAAGACAGCCGATTCGACTCAGGCACATCCGTCGCGGCCGGTGGCTCGACCAGCCAGTCCGGGTTGGCCTGCTTGTCCCACCACTTCCACGCGGCGAAGGCTCCGCCCGCCAGGACACCCAGGACAGTCAGCGCCTTCACGAACCGGCCGGCCTTCGCCCGCCGCTGGTGCTTGCGGGCCAGCTTCTGGATCTCCTGCGGCGTCACCTGGCCGCGCAGCGCGGCCAGTGCGGCGACACCGCGCGAGGCGGCCTCGTCCTTGACGGGCCCGGCCACCGCCACCGCCTGCTCGATCTTCGGGCGGGAGTAGTCGGCGGCCTGCCGGGCAACCTCACGGGTGCGGACCGCGGCCTCGTGGGCGGCATGGTCGACCTTCGGCGGCACATGTGAGCGGGCCTGTGCGCGGGCCTGTTCCAGACGTGGTGCCAGATGGGCGTCGTATTGGACGCGGGCCTGGTCTGCGGCCTGCGACATCTTGGGCGCGAGCCGTACGCGTGCCTCGGATGCGTAGTACGCGGCCTTTTCCTTGGCCGTGTCGGCGTAGGGCGCCACCACTTCCGCGGCGTGCAGCACGCTGTCCTTCGCCGTTCCGGTCGCGGCGCGCACGCTGTCGATGCGGGTCACGGGTTCCTCCTCCTCGGTGGCGTACGGTATTTCGACTTTCCACCCTTTTACGGATCATGCCTGCCGACGGACGCCGGAGCACGCGAGGGCGGGCATCCGGGTCATGGGAGACGACTCCGGACCATCTCCGATCAAGAGCGGCTCATCAACTGATCGAGTGCAATAAAGGATGAATGCGGGGGAACAGGGGCTTGTCGTCGACAATGCCACGGATCGCCGCCGAGCGCCCACGTCCCGGGGAGTACTGGTCCGGATTTCCGCAAGGGTGAGCCACGGATATCCGCTCAGCAGCGGGCGTCGGGCGACGCACTGCCTGGACCGTGCGAGGATCAGGGGGTCACAGGAAGACAACGGAAGGCAGATCGTGGCCGAGCAGCTCTATGCCACCCTGAAGACCAATCATGGCGACATCGAGGTCCGGCTCTTCCCGGACCACGCCCCCAAGACGGTCAAGAACTTCGTCGAGCTCGCCCAGGGCGAGCGTGAGTGGACCAACCCCGAAACGGGCCAGAAGTCCACGGCCAAGCTCTACGACGGCACGGTCTTCCACAGGGTGATCAGCGGATTCATGATCCAGGGCGGTGACCCGCTGGGTAACGGCACCGGTGGTCCGGGCTACCAGTTCGAGGACGAGTTCCACCCTGACCTGCAGTTCTCGAAGCCGTACCTGCTGGCCATGGCCAACGCCGGCCCGGGCACCAACGGCTCGCAGTTCTTCATCACCGTCTCCCCGACGGCCTGGCTGAACCGCAAGCACACCATCTTCGGTGAGGTCAACGACGCGGCGAGCCAGAAGGTCATCGACTCCATCGCGTCGACCCAGACCAACCCGCGCACCGACCGCCCGCTCAACGACGTCGTCATCGAGTCGGTCGTCGTCGAGACCCGCCAGGGCTGACGCCGACACGTCGCGGCAGGGAACCTATTGCCCCGCTCGTCCGTAAGGATGAGCGGGGCAATGCATTGCATACGACGACACGTTCGACGACGCATACGACGACCTAGGGGATGTCATGGACCAGGCTCAAGGCAGCCAGCGGGACGCCCGGAGCCTGCCCGGTTGCTACCGGCACCCCGACCGTGAGACCGGTATCCGCTGCACCCGCTGCGAGCGCCCGATCTGCCCGGAGTGCATGATCAGCGCCTCCGTGGGCTTCCAGTGCCCCGACTGCGTCCGCGAGGCGAACGGCAGCGCCCCCGCGGCCGCCACCCGGCCCCGCACCATCGCGGGCGGCACCGTCGCCGCCGACCCACGCCTGATCACCAAGGTGCTGGTCGGCGTCAATCTCGCCCTCTTCCTGGTCAAGCTCTCCGTCGGCGACCGCTTCACCGAGCGCTTCGAGCTCATCGGCCAGGCCTACGTCCCGCTCCTCGGTTCGGTCGAGGGAATCGCCCAGGGCCAGTGGTACCGGCTGCTCACCGCGATGTTCCTGCACGGCAGCTACATCCACATCCTGTTCAACATGCTCAGCCTGTGGTGGATCGGCGGCCCGCTGGAGGCTGCCCTCGGCCGCGTCCGCTACCTCGCGCTCTACTTCGTCTCCGGGCTGGCCGGCAGCGCGCTCACCTATCTGATCGCCGCGCCCAACCAGCCCTCGCTCGGCGCCTCCGGCGCGATCTTCGGCCTCTTCGGCGCCACGGCCGTGCTCATGCGCAGGCTCAACTACGACATGCGCCCCGTGATCGCCCTGTTGGTGATCAACCTGATCTTCACGTTCAGCTGGGCCAACATCGCCTGGCAGGCGCACATCGGTGGCCTCGTCGCCGGTGTCGTCGTCGGCTACGCCATGGTCCACGCCCCGCGCGAGCGCCGCACTCTGGTGCAGTACGGCACCTGTGCCCTGGTGCTCGCCGTGATTGTGGGGATGACGCTGCTGAGGACCACCCAGCTCACCTGAGCGCAGGGTTGTCCACAGTGCGTGCCGGATCTTGTGCATACTGTGTGGGAACAGCTGTGCCCCCTGTCGCTGACCCATGTTTCCGCAGGTCAGGCAGGGGGCGAACAGGTTTTCGGGCGTCGGCGATTCCGTCGTGACGACGTCAACCCCCGATGAGTTATCCACAGATCGTCTTTCTTTTCCCCATGTGGACAACGCCTGTGGATAACTCAGCGGATAGCCCTGGGCAGAGCCCCGTGGGGCCCTATTTCCACTGGGTGGAGACGCCGAATCCCGCCGCGATGAAGCCGAATCCAACCACGATGTTCCAGTTGTCCAGCTTGTCGATGGGCAGGGAGCCGTCGGTCACATAGAAGACGACGATCCAGGCGAGGCCGATGAGGAACATCGCCAGCATGACCGGCGCGACCCAGGCACGGCTGTTGAGCTTGATGGCGGTCGCCTGCTTCGCCGGGGGCGGCGTGTAGTCGGCCTTCTTGCGGATACGTGACTTCGGCACGAGGGTCTCTCCTGTCGATGCGCTGCGTGGCCGCGCAGGGAACTGTGGCTGGCTCGGGGCAGCGTACAAGGGGACACTTAGCGCTCCCCCGGGCGTCCGTTAGCGTAGTGCTTCCGCGGCGCCGAAGGAGATAAGGGTACGTTGAGCAATTCTGCCGACTTCCCCGGGACCGGATCCAGTCCTGAGCGCCGGGGCGGTTTCCGGCCCGTGCGTGTGCTGACGGTGGCCGTCTTCGCTCTCGCCGGGCTTATTTTCTTCACCAGCTTCAATACGGCCAAGGGCACCAATATCCGCACGGACACCTCGCTGCTGAAGCTTTCGGACCTCATCCAGGAACGCAGCCGCAAGAACGGTGAGCTCGACGAGTCCAACGCGACCCTGCGCGACGACGTCGAGTCCCTGGCCGAGGGCGACGACGGCAGCACGAAGGCCGAGGACAAGAAGGTGGCGGCGCTGGAGAAGAGCGCGGGCACGCGGAAGCTCAAGGGCGATGCGATCACGGTCACCCTCAATGACGCCCCGCCCAACGCGACCGCCAAGCTCCCCGGCTATCCCGAGCCGCAGCCCGACTACCTGGTCATCCACCAGCAGGACCTCCAGGCCGTGGTGAACGCTCTCTGGCAGGGCGGCGCCAAGGGCATCAAGGTCATGGACCAGCGGCTGATCTCCACCAGCGCCGTGCGCTGCGTGGGCAACACCCTGATCCTCCAGGGCCGCGTCTACTCACCGCCGTACAAGATCACGGCGGTCGGTGACCCGGAGAAGCTGCAGAAGGCGCTCGCGGACGCTCCGGCGATCCAGAACTACATGGTGTACGTCAACGTCTACGGCCTCGGCTGGAAAGTCACCGAGGACGGCACGGTGACTCTTCCCGGCTACTCGGGCACAGTGGATCTGCACTACGCGAAGCCTGTGGAGTAGAAGCACGTGGAGTAGCAGCCGCCGGGGGGCCCTGTGTCGGTGCGCGTGATCGTCAGGACCGTCAGCGAGCTCTGCATCACCGTCGGAACAGTGATCGTGCTCTTTGTCGGCTACGTGCTGTTCTGGACCGGCGTGAAGGCCGACCACGTCATGGACGACCAGATCGACCAGTTGCAGCAGCAGTGGTCGAGGGGCAGCGTCCAGCCGACGGCGACGCCGAGCGCCTCCTCCGCCCCGGCCCCGACGCCGTACAGGAGCGGCAGGCCCTTCGCGATCATGTACATCCCCCGGCTCGGTTTCACGTGGAACAAGCCGGTCCTCGAAGGCACCGCCACCGGCACCCTGAAGAAGGGCCTTGGCCACTACGCGGGCACCGCGCAACTGGGGCAGACCGGCAACTTTTCCGTGGCAGGTCACCGGCGCACGTACGGCGATCCGTTCAAGGACTTTCCCGAGCTGCGCGGCGGGGACGCGGTGGTATTGACGGACGGGACGACCTGGTTCACGTATCGGATCGACAAAGGGCCCTACAAAACCGTGCCCACGGACGTTGAGGTGATCGACCCTGTGCCACGTAAGTCGGGGTACACGCGTGCCGGCCGCTATCTGACGCTGACCACGTGCGATCCCGAGTGGGGGCACAGTCACCGGCTGATCGTCTGGGCCCACCTGGACTCCACACAGCCTGTGGAGGCAGGCAAACCCGAGGCGCTGCGCCGTTAGTCTGGTGCCGTACGGCGTGAGTGCGGTGCCGTGGTGCGAAGGAAGGGACGGCATGTACGGCTGGATCTGGCGGCATCTGCCGGGAAACGCGTGGGTGAGGGCGCTGATCTCGATCGTGCTGGTCCTGGCCGTGGTCTACGTCCTCTTCCAGTACGTCTTCCCGTGGGCCGAACCGCTGCTGCCCTTCAACGATGTGACGGTGGACAACCAGTGAGCGCGCGCATTCTCGTCGTCGACAACTACGACAGCTTCGTCTTCAACCTGGTCCAGTACCTGTATCAGCTGGGCGCCGAGTGCGAGGTCCTGCGCAACGACGAGGTGTCGACCGCGCACGCCCAGGACGGCTTCGACGGTGTGCTGCTGTCGCCGGGCCCGGGTACGCCCGAGGAGGCCGGGGTCTGCGTCGAGATGGTCCGCCACTGCGCCGCGACCGGCGTCCCCGTCTTCGGGGTCTGCCTGGGCATGCAGTCCATGCAGGTGGCGTACGGCGGTGTCGTGGACCGCGCGCCGGAACTGCTGCACGGCAAGACCTCGCTGGTCGAGCACGGGGGCAAGGGCGTCTTCGCCGGCCTGCCGTCTCCCTTCACGGCGACGCGCTACCACTCCCTCGCCGCCGAACCGGCGACCGTTCCGGCCGAGCTGGAGGTCACGGCCCGGACGCACGACGGCATCATCATGGGCCTGCGTCACCGTGAACTTCTCGTCGAGGGCGTGCAGTTCCACCCCGAGTCGGTGCTGACCGAGCACGGCCACCGGATGCTGGCCAACTGGCTGGTCGAGTGCGGCTACGCGGGTGCCGTGGCGAGGTCGGCGGGGCTCGCCCCGGTGGTGGGCAGGGCCACGGCGTGACCGCGCTCGGGGACTGGTACGACGATTCGTCGTACGAACCCCCCATCGACGAGGAGACTGTCGCGCTGCGACTCCCCGAGTCGTCGGCCCTGGGTGTCGGTGGGGCCGTATCGGCTTCTGCGGCCTCAGCAGCCTCGTATGCCACTCCAGCCACCCTGGGCGGTCGTGCGGCCCGCAGAAAGGCCGCCAAGCGCCGTGGCGGGCGTCATGGCGGCGGCGCGCCGGAAACGGAGACACCGTCGGAGGGGAGCGTGCCGCGCGCGCCCCTCTCCCGGGTCGAGGCGCGGCGGCAGGCGCGGGCGCGCAAGCCGGGGCCGGCCGTGGTCGCCAGCCGGGCGATCGGCGAGGTGTTCATCACGACGGGCGTGCTGATGCTGCTGTTCGTCACCTACCAGCTGTGGTGGACGAATGTGCGGGCGCACGCGCAGGCGGGCAAGGAGGCGAGCAGCCTCCAGCAGGACTGGGCGAGCGGGAAGCGCGCACCGGGCACCTTCTCGCCGGGGCAGGGCTTCGCCATCCTGCACATTCCGAAGCTGGACGTGGTGGTGCCCATCGCGGAGGGCGTCAGCAACAAGAAGGTGCTCGACAAGGGCATGGTCGGGCACTACGGCGAGGGCGCACTCAAGACGGCCATGCCGGATGCCAAGACGGGCAACTTCGCGCTCGCGGGCCACCGCAACACGCACGGGGAGCCGTTCCGGTACATCAACCGGCTCCAGGCGGGTGACGAGGTCGTCGTCGAGACGCAGAACACCTACTACGTCTACAAGATGACGTCGACGCTGCCGGTGACCGCGCCGAGCAACACCAGTGTCATCCAGCCCGTCCCGACCGGGTCGGGCTTCACCGGGCCCGGCCGGTACATCACCCTGACGACGTGCACGCCGGAGTTCACCAGCAAGTACCGGCTGATCGTCTGGGGCAAGATGATCGAGGAACGGCCGCGCAGCAAGGGCAAACCGGATGCGCTCGTCAGTTAAGGGCAGATGAAACAGTGGCAGCGACCGCCGACGAGACCGAAGAGCACACCGACGCGCCCGGGTCCGTGTCCGTACCGCGGCGCCGCGGCCAGGGCCGGATCGCCCTGGCGGTCAGTGTCTTCGGTGAACTGCTCATCACGGCGGGCCTGGTGCTCGGTCTGTTCGTCGTCTACTCGCTGTGGTGGACGAACGTCGTCGCCGACCGCACGGCGCACAAACAGGCCGACAAGGTCCGCGACAGCTGGGCCGCCGAGGAGGACACCGGCCCCGGCGCGCTCGACACCAAGAAGGGCATCGGCTTCCTGCACGTGCCCGCGATGAAGAACGGCGAGGTCCTGGTCGAGAAGGGCACCTCCTCGAAGGTCCTCAACGACGGCGTCGCCGGCTACTACGTCGACCCGGTCAAGGCCGCGCTGCCCACGACCGGCAAGGAAGGCAACTTCTCCCTCGCGGCCCACCGCGACGGCCACGGCGCGAAGTTCCACAACATCGACAAGGTCAGGAAGGGCGACCCGATCGTCTTCGAGACCAAGGACAAGTGGTACGTCTACAAGGTCTACGCCGTCCTCCCCGAGACCTCGAAGTACAACGTCAAGGTCCTCGGGGCCGTCCCCAAGGAGTCGGGGAAGAAGAAGGCGGGCCACTACATCACGCTGACGACGTGCACGCCGGTGTACACCAGCCGGTACCGGTACGTGGTGTGGGGCGAGCTGGAGCGGGTCGAGAAGGTGGACAGCGAGCGGACGCCGCCGAAGGAACTGCGCTGACCGCAGCGGCCGACATGGCTGAGCCCCGGTGCCCTGAGAAGGGCGCCGGGGCTCAGTCGTAGGACCCGGAGGGGTCAGTCCTCCGTGCGGAGCGCCGTGCCGTTGGTACCGCCGAAGATGTTGGTACCGCCGTTGTTGCCGCCGTTGCCGCCCTGGTCCACGGCGATCAGGTTGACCGACGTGCCCGAGTTGACCGTGCTGCCCTGGCCCGGGTCGGAGCTGAAGACGATGGCCTTCTCGTCCTGCGAGCCGGTGACGGTGCCGACCTGGAGGCCCACTTGCTGGAGCATCTGCCTGGCCTCCTTCACGGTCCGGCCCTGGATGTTCGGGACCTGGACCTGGCTCCTCGCCTTGCCGATCTGGATCTGGACCGTGGAGCCCTTGTCGACCTGCTGACCCTGCTGCGGCGTGGTCGAGATGACCTTGTTGACCAGGTTCGGGTCGTCGGTCTCGACCTCGGTGCAGTTGCCGGTGAGGTTGTTCGCCGTCATCTGTGCCTTGGCCGCGTCACAGGTCTGGTTCGAGACGTCGGGGACGGTGGACTTCTCTTCGGCCTTGGCGATCGTCAGCGTGATCGTGGAGCCCTTCTCGACTTCCGCGCCGAGTTCCGGATTCTGCTCGAGGACGGTGCCTGCCGACTCGGAGGACACCTTCTCCTCCGTCTTGACGCTGAACTGGTACTTGTCGCCCTCAAGGGTGGTCTTGGCGTCGTCGAGGCTCTGGCCGACGACGCTCGGCACCGCCACCTTCGGCGCCCCGGTCGACACCACGACGTTGATCGTGCTGCCCTTGTCGACCACGGTCTTGGCCACCGGGTCCTGCGAGCAGACGCTGCCCTTGGGCTGGTTCTCGCAGGGCTTGTCGGTGGTGGCGAGCTTCAGCTCGGAGTTCTCGGCCAGCTTCTGGGCGTCCGTCAGCGTCTGGTCCACGAACTGCGGCACGGGGACCGTGTCATTGCCCGCACCGCCCCCGCCGAACGCCCACTTCCCGATCAGGATCGCGCCCACGAGGACCAGGACCGCCGCTACCACCAGCAGGATCGTCGAGGTGTTCGACTTCTTCTGGCGGCGCCGGTCGGGCCGGTCGTCGTAGCCGTAACCGCCGTCGTCCGGGTTCATGGGCGGCAGCATGGTCGTGGCGCCGGCGTCCGCGCGCAGGGCGGTCGTCGGCTGGTCGTCGGGGTAGCCGCCGTAGCCGACCGCGCCCATCGCCGCCGTGGCCGCCACGGGCTGGCCGTCGAGGCAGGCCTCGATGTCGGCACGCATCTCGTCGGCCGACTGGTAGCGATAGTTGGGGTCCTTGACCAGTGCCTTGAGGACGATGGCGTCCATCTCGGGCGTGATCTCGGGGTCGAAGACGCTCGGGGGCTGCGGCTCTTCCCGTACGTGCTGGTAGGCGACCGCGACCGGGGAGTCGCCCACGAAGGGCGGCCGGACGGTCAGTAGCTCGTACAGCAGACAGCCGGTCGAGTACAGGTCGGAGCGGGCGTCGACCTGCTCGCCCTTGGCCTGCTCCGGCGAGAGGTACTGGGCCGTGCCGATGACCGCCGCGGTCTGCGTCATCGTCATGCCGGAGTCGCCCATGGCGCGGGCGATGCCGAAGTCCATCACCTTGACCTGGCCGTTACGCGTCAGCATGACGTTCGCCGGCTTGATGTCACGGTGCACGATGCCGCTGCGGTGGGCGTACTCCAGGCCCTGGAGGATGCCGATGGTCATCTCCAGCGTCCGCTCCGGCAGCAGCTTGCGGCCGGAGTGGAGCAGCTCACGGAGCGTGGAGCCGTCGACGTACTCCATGACGATGTACGGGATCGAGACCCCGTCGATGTAGTCCTCGCCCGTGTCGTAGACCGCCACGATCGCGGGGTGGTTGAGTGAGGCGGCCGACTGGGCCTCCCGGCGGAACCGGGCCTGGAAGGACGGGTCGCGCGCGAGGTCCACGCGCAGCGTCTTCACCGCCACCGTGCGACCGAGCCGGGTGTCATGAGCGAGGTAGACCTCCGCCATGCCACCACGGCCGAGCACATGGCCCAGCTCGTACCGGCCGCCGAGGCGACGCGGCTCTTCCATAGCTACCTACCAGCCCTCTCCGTCGGTCCCGACCCGCACGTTCGTGCGGGCGGAGGCTGCCGTCCGGGCATACCGTACCCGGATCGCTCTGTGTGACCTGGCCAAGCCCGTAACCCGATACAGGACCGGTATCGCAACGTGCACCGATGTGAAGGTGACGTGAGCGGGGTCACTTCTTGCTGTCGATGACTGCCTTCATCACGTCCCTTGCGATCGGACCGGCGAGACCGCCACCGGTGATGTCGCCGCGGTTGGCGGCGCCGTCCTCGACGACGACGGCGACGGCCACCGGCGCGCTGCCGTCCGACAGCTTGGCGTAGGAGATGAACCAGGCGTACGGCTTCTCACTGTTGTTGAGGCCGTGCTGGGCGGTACCGGTCTTGCCGCCCACGGTGGCGCCGGAGATCTTCGCCCTGCCGCCGGTGCCCTGGGGGTCGTTGACGACCGTCTCCATCATCTGCTGGAGCTTCTGGGCGGTCTCGGAGGAGACGGCCTGGGACAGCTCCTTGGGCTCGTTCGTCTCGATGACGTCGAGGTTGGAGGCGCGCAGCTGGTCGACCATGTACGGCTGCATCAGCTTGCCGTTGTTGGCGACGGCCGAGGCGATCATGGCCATCTGGAGCGGGGTGGCCCGGTTGGAGCCCTGGCCGATGCCGTCGAGGGCGTTCTGCGGGGCGTTGTCCTCGGGGTAGATGCTCTCCGCGGCCCGCACCGGGGTGTCGAGCTCGGTGTTGTTGAAGCCGAACTTCTCGGCCTGCTCGATCATCTTCTCGTTGCCGACGTTGTCGGCCATCTTCGCGAAGACGGTGTTGCAGGACACCATCAGTGCGTAGCGCAGGGTGGCGTTCTCGCAGGCGCCGTGCTCGTTGGTGAGCTTCGAGGTGCTCTGCGGCAGCGGGAACGGGTCCGGGGTCTTGGTGGCGTTGTCGATGCCCGCGACCTCGCCGTTCTCCAGCGCCGCGGCGGCGGTGACCACCTTGAAGGTGGAGCCGGGCGGATAGGTCTCGCGCAGTGCGCGGTTGAGCATCGGGTCGTCGGCGTTGTTCTTCTTCTGGACCTTGTTCCAGGCCTTCTCGTCACTGCCCGAGGTCCCGGCGAAGGTCGACGGGTCGTACGACGGTGTGGAGACCAGGGCCAGGATCTTGCCGGTGGACGGTTCGATCGCGGCGACGGCGCCCTTTTTGTTGCCCAGGCCCTCGTAGGCCGCCTTCTGCGCGGCGGCGTTGAGGGTGGTGACGACGCTGCCGCCCTCCTTCTTCTTGCCCGTGATCATGTCGAGGGTGTTGCGGAAGAACAGCCGGTCGTCGTTGCCGGTGAGGATGCCGTCCTCGAGCTTCTCCAGCTGGTTGGCGCCGAAAGCCTGCGAGGAGTACCCGGTGACCGGCGCCCACATGGCGCCGTCCTTCCAGGTGCGCTTGTACTTGTAGTCGCTGTCGCTCGACTCGACGGAGCCGGTGATGGCCTTGCCGTCGACGATGATGTCGCCGCGCGGGGTGGCGTAGCGCGTGATGTTGACGCGGCGGTTGTCCGTGTCGGAGGCCAGGGTGTCGGCCTTGACGTACTGGAGCCAGTTGTCCCGCAGGAGCAGCGTGAGGACCAGGAGGCCGCAGAAGATCGCGATCCGGCGCAGGGGCTTGTTCATGACGGGCGGACCACCTGGGTCATCTCGGCGTCGGGGTTGGATGCGGGGGCGGGGGCCGGGCGGCGCGCGGTGTCGCTGATGCGGATCAGGATGCCGATCAGGGCCCAGTTGGCGATGACGGAGGAACCGCCGTACGCCAGGAACGGCATGGTCATACCGGTCAGCGGGATGAGGCCCATGACACCGCCGGAGACGACGAACACCTGGAGGGCGAAGGCGCCGGAGAGGCCGATGGCGAGCAGCTTGCCGAACGGGTCGCGGGCGGCGAGGGCGGTACGCACGCCGCGTTCCACGATCAGGCCGTAGATGAGCAGGAGCGCCATGATGCCGGCCAGGCCCAGTTCCTCGCCGAAGGTGGCGAGGATGAAGTCGGAGTTGGCGGCGAACCGGATGAGGTCGGAGTGGCCCTGGCCGAGGCCGGTGCCGAGGGTGCCGCCGGAGCCGAACGCCCACAGGGCCTGCATCGCCTGCTCGGAGTGGCCGGCGACGCCCTGACGGCTGAGGGTGTACTCCTTCATCGGGTCGAGCCAGGCCTGGACGCGCTGCTGGACGTGCGGTTCGAAGCTGGCCACGCCGACCGCGCCGCCCGCGGACATCAGCAGACCGAAGACGATCCAGCTGGTCCGCTCGGTGGCGACGTACAGCATGATGACGAACATTCCGAAGAACAGCAGAGACGTACCGAGGTCCGTCTCGAAGACCAGGATCAGGATCGAGATGAACCAGACGACCAGGATCGGGCCGAGGTCGCGGCCGCGGGGCAGGTACAGGCCCATGAAGCGGCGGCTGGCGAGGGCGAGGGCGTCTCGCTTGACCATCAGGTAGCCGGCGAAGAACACCGCGAGGACGATCTTGGCGAACTCACCGGGCTGGATGGAGAAGCCGGCGACGGAGATCCAGATCTTGGCGCCGTAGATGTTCTGGCCGAGGCCCGGTACGAGCGGCAGCAGCAGCAGGAACAGCGCGCCGACCATGGAGATGTACGTGTAGCGCTGTAGTGCGCGGTGGTCCTTGAGGAAGATCAGCACGACGATGAACAGCGCGATGCCCATCGCGGTGTACATCAGCTGGCGGGGCGCGGCGGTGCCGGCCTGCTTGATGGACTGCAGCAGCTTGGACTGGTCCAGACGCCAGATGACGACGAGTCCGAGCCCGTTCAGCAGCGTGGCCAGCGGCAGCAGCAGCGGGTCCGCGTACGGGGCGAACTTGCGTACGACGAGATGGGCGACGCCGGCCAGGAGGCCGAGACCCAGGCCGTAGCTCAGCAGGCCGGACGGCACCTGGTCGTCGATGGCCAGGCCCACGTTGGCGTAGGCGAACACCGGGATGACGACGGCGAACACCAGCAGCGCGAGCTCGGTGTTGCGCCGGCTCGGCGTGCCGATCGAGCCGATCGTGGACGTGTGGTGCGTCGGCGAGTTGGTAGTACTGCTCATCGTGTGACGGGGCCTCTCACGGCTTGCCTACTGCTTACCGCACAGCGAGACGACCTTCTGCTCCTCCTCCGAGAGGCTGGGAGTGGCGGTCGTGGACGGGGACGGAGACGTGGACGGGGGCGTGGTCGTCGCCGACGCGTTCGGCGACGGCGATGCCTTGGACGTGAGGGAGGTGGTGGTGGTTCCCGTGGTGCCTCCGGCCTCGCCCTGGCCCGTCTTGGAGTTGTTCGCGCTCTCGGCGGCGCGGCGCTCCGCCTCCTTCTTGCACGCGGAGGCCTGCACCGACAGCTCGTCGATCTTCTTCTGGGCGGTGCCCTGGCTGCCTTCGGCGATCGTGGCCTGAACCAGCTTCTGCTGGTAGGGCGGGAGGTACTTGAGTTCGATCTCGGGGTGGTCCTTCTCCACCTTCGAGAGGGAGACCCACGCCAGGTCCTGGCTGATGCCGCGGTACAGGGCCACGTGCTCGCCCTTGGTGCCGACGTAGTACTGCGTCTGCGTCCAGCGGTAGCCGCCGTACAGGCCGCCGCCGATGACGGCGAGGGCGAGCACGCTGTAGAAGGATCTCTTCAGCCACCTGCGGCCCTTGCGGGGCTTGACGAAGTCGTCGTCGGTGTAGTCGCCGAAGCTGCCCGCGGGGATGTAGCCGGTGGTGTCGCCGGAGCCGGGTGGGCCGAACTCGCCGCCCCCGCCCTGTCCGGGCACCTGCCGGCCGAGGCCGGAGGCGCGTCCCGCGGGGGTCTGCATGATGCCGTTGTCGTGCAGCTGGTGCTGGTTCTCGGCGACCGCGCCGACCACGACCGGGGTGTCGGACAGCTGTCCGGCGAGGGTGTCGCCGGTGTCCAGGTCGAGGACGTCGGCGACGATGACGGTGATGTTGTCGGGGCCGCCGCCGCGCAGTGCGAGCTGGATCAGCTCCTGCACGGTCTCCTGCGGGCCCTGGTAGCTGGCGAGGGTGTCCTCCATCGTCTGGTGGGAGACGACTCCGGACAGCCCGTCGGAGCAGATGAGGTAGCGGTCGCCGGCCCGGACCTCGCGGATCGACAGGTCGGGTTCGACGTGCTCGCCGCTGCCCAGGGCGCGCATCAGGAGCGACCGCTGCGGGTGCGTGGTCGCCTCTTCCTCGGTGATGCGTCCCTCGTCGACGAGGCGTTGCACCCAGGTGTGGTCCTGGGTGATCTGGGTGAGGACACCGTCACGCAGCAGGTACGCGCGTGAGTCGCCGACGTGCACGAGACCGAGCCGCTGGCCGGTCCACAGCAGGGCGGTCAGGGTGGTGCCCATGCCCTCGAGCTGGGGGTCCTCCTCGACCATGGCGCGCAGCTGGTCGTTGGCACGCTGGACGGCGGTGCCGAGCGAGGTGAGGACGTCGGAGCCGGGGATGTCCTCGTCGAGGGCGACGATGGTGGAGATGGCCTCGGAGGAGGCGACCTCGCCGGCGGCGGCGCCGCCCATGCCGTCGGCGATGGCGAGCAGGCGCGGACCGGCATAACCGGAGTCCTCGTTGCCCTCCCGGATCATGCCTTTGTGCGATCCGGCGGCGAAGCGCAGTGACAGACTCATGCGCACCTCGCCCGTCGGCTCCGGGTACATCCGCACGGTGCCCACCCTCCGGTCGGGAGCGCGCCGGGGTCCGGGGTGTGGACCGCCGCTGCGTGCTCGCTCCGCTCGCGCCTATTCATGATGTAGCACTACTTCCGCAGCTCGATGACGGTCTTGCCGATGCGGATCGGCGCGCCCAGCGCAATCGGCGTGGGGGTCGTCAGCCGGCTCCGGTCGAGGTACGTGCCGTTGGTGGAGCCCAGGTCCTCGACGATCCACTGGCCGTCCCGGTCCGGGTAGATCCTGGCATGGCGGCTGGAGGCGTAGTCGTCGTCCAGCACGATCGTGCTGTCGTGCGCCCGGCCCAGGGTGATGGTCTGGCCCTGCAGCGCGACGGTGGTGCCGGTGAGTGTGCCCTCGGTCACGACCAGTTTGGTGGGGGCGTTGCGGCGCTGGCGGCCGCCGGCGGCCTGCTGGCGCTGCTGCGGTGGCGCCGCAGCCTGCCGGGCGGCCTGCTGCTGCGGCCGGGAGGCTTCCCGCCGTGCCCCGCGCTGTGTGACACGCGTTCCGAACAGGTCGCTGCGGATGACCTGCACGGCCACGATCACGAACAGCCACAGTACGGCCAGGAAACCCAGCCGCATGACCGTGAGGGTCAGCTCTGACATTGCCCCCGCTTCACCCTTCGGCTTGCCGGTAAATGATGGTGGTGCTGCCCACGACGATCCGCGAGCCGTCGCGGAGCGTAGCGCGGGTGGTGTGCTGCCCGTCCACCACGATGCCGTTGGTGGACCCGAGATCCTGGATCGTCGAGGGCGTTCCGGTCCGGATCTCGCAGTGCCGGCGAGAGACGCCGGGGTCGTCGATCCGCACGTCGGCCTCGGTGCTGCGGCCCAGCACCAGGGTCGGGCGGGAGATCTGGTGGCGCGCGCCGTTGATCTCGATCCAGTAGCGGGTGCGCGCGCCCTGCGCCGGACCGCCGGGAGCGGCGCCGGGGCGCTGCCCTGCGGGCTGGACCGGCTGCGGGTAGCCGTAGCCGCCGGGGCGGGCGCCGGCACCGGGCGGCGGCGCGGAGGGCATGGGAGGCGCGGCGGCGGGGCCGGGCTGCGGGTAGCCGTAGCCGCCCGGGCGCGGGCCGCTCGCGGGCGCGCGGTCGGGGGCCTGCGGTGCCTGCTGGCCGCCGGTGGAGGCGAGCGTTCGGCTGCGCACCCGGTACAGGCCGGTGTCCAGGTCCTCGGCCTTCTCCAGGTTGACCTTGATCGGCCCCATGAAGGTGTAGCGCTGCTGCTTGGCGTAGTCGCGCACCATGCCGGCGAGCTCGTCGCCGAGCTGGCCGGAGTAGGGGCTGAGGCGCTCGAAGTCGGGCGTGCTCAGCTCCACGATGAAGTCGTTGGGGACGACGGTCCGGTCGCGGTTCCAGATCGTGGCGTTGTTGTCGCACTCGCGCTGGAGCGCGCCGGCGATCTCCACGGGCTGGACCTCGGACTTGAAGACCTTGGCGAAGGTGCCGTTGACCAGACCTTCGAGACGTTGCTCGAACTTCTTCAGGACTCCCATGGGGCACCTCCTCCGTCGTTGCCGCTGTGTCCGTGCCTTGCCTGGTGCTGCTCGTACTGCTTACTGATCGTATCCACGCGCCGGTCGATCGGCTGGTTCCCCCTGTCGGCTCGGTCGATCGGGTGTCGACGCCTGCGAGCTTCCCTGCGGAACTCCCCTACGAACTCCTCTTGCCCAGGATCGTAGAGGGGGCCGCAGACCAGTGTCCCGCACCGGACTGTGGACCCCGACCGGCTCCTGGGGAGATGGGCGGGACCGGTACGAGGTTGATACGTGAACCGTTCCGTGTCGATACATGGCCGGGGCCGCTCGGTCTGGCAGGCGGACGGCGCTGTTCACCGCCTGCCCAGGGACAAGGGATGTGAACGCACCCCTGACCGCGTGCTAATGT
The DNA here is from genome assembly GCF_042896175.1 of Streptomyces sp. NPDC001315. Classification (NCBI taxonomy): domain Bacteria; kingdom Bacillati; phylum Actinomycetota; class Actinomycetes; order Kitasatosporales; family Streptomycetaceae; genus Streptomyces; species Streptomyces sp. NPDC001315. The sequence continues at coordinate 249,385 of NZ_JBIAWZ010000003.1, forward strand.
TCTGCGTGTCGGAAGGCGCCGGACCGCAAGGAACGGGGCCCGAGGACACACCCAATGCGCGGGTGGCGGAATAGGCAGACGCGCTGGATTCAGGTTCCAGTGCCCGCAAGGGCGTGGGGGTTCAACTCCCCCCTCGCGCACCAGACGAAACGGTCGGTACCGATTACGGTGCCGACCGTTTCGCTATGTGCCGAAGCCCGAAGCCGAAGCCGAAGCCGAAGCCGGTGTTCGGTGTGAGGCATTTCTCACCGGTCATTCCGGTACGCCCGCCAGTTCCACCGCCCGGCGGCGCAGGGCGAGGGCGGCGGGGACGACGGATGCGAGCACGGCGAGCAGCGCGCACGCGCCCACGGCCGCGCCGATGGCCGCCCACGGCAGCTCGATCGTGCCCGGGACGGACAGCAGGCGCAGCGCGCCCCACATCCCCGCGACGTTGAGACCGGCGACCAGCAGGCCCAGCAGGGCGCCGACCGCGACCACCGTCAGCGCCTCCGCGCCCACCAGTCGCAGGACCTGTCGGCGGGTGGCCCCCGCCAGCCGCAGTACGGCCAGGTCACGCACCCTGTCGGAGGTCGCCATGACCATGGTGTTGACCAGGGAGATGCCGGTGTAGACGAGCGAGATGCCGAGGACCAGCAGAAAGCCGAGCCGGGTCGTGCGGTTGGTCTGCGGGTAGGTCGCCCGGATCCACTGGTCCTCGGTGAGGACCTGTGCGCCGGAGGCCCGTACCGCCGCGCGCAGTCCGGCTGCCACGGCGCCGGCGTCGGCCCCGTCCGTGAGGGCGACGTCGACCCGGTCGACCATCGCACCCGGAGCGTTGGCCGGGGTGACGTAGACGCCGTTGTTGCCGGTGCCGGTGGTCATCACCGCGGCGATCCGCAGCGTCTTTCTCGTGCCGTCGCCGAGCCACACCCGCACCCGCTGCCCCACGGTGTGCCGCTGCCACTCCTCGTTGACGATGATCGACTCGTCGTCGAGGTCGGCCGCCTTCCCCGCCGTGAGCGGCAACCGAGCAGTGACAGCAAGCGAGGCGCGCTGCGCTACGCGCGCCTCGGACCTGACGAGCGCCACGCCGTCTTCGAGGACGTAGACCGCGCTGGAGGCGGTCGCGGAGATCCTGGCGCCGGAGACGTGGCGCAGCTCGCGCAGTGTGGCTGCGTCGAAGCCGGGGCCGCCGGTGGTGGTGACGACGAAGGCCGCGGTCGTCCGCTCCCGCGTCTCGGCCGCCTTCGCGTTGTTCAGCGTCGCGCCCGCGCCCAGGAGGGAGCCCGTCAGGGCCACCATGATCAGGACGGGGGCCGCGATCGCGGCGGTACGGCGGACTCCGGCGGCGGCGTTCTCGCGGACCAGCATGCCGCCGGCCCCGGGGAGCCGCGCCGGCAGCCAGGCCAGGAGCCGGGTCAGCGGGCGCACCACGACCGGGGTGAGCAGCGCGAGCGCGGTGATCAGGAGCATGGGGCGGCTCACATAGGTCTTGCGGTGAAGGAGATCGCCCGGGTCGCTCACCAGGGCCAGGCCCAGTGTCACGGCGGCGGTCAGCAGCAGGCCGGCGCCGCACAGCCACCGCCCCCACGTCATCGCCCTGCCGTCCACGGACGCCTCGCGCAACGCCTGGGTGGGGTTGGTGCGGCCGGCCCGCCAGGAAGCGGCGATCGCACCGCACAGGGCGACGAGCAGGCCCGTCCAGAACGCCAGGTGGTACGGCCAGGTGGGGTCGCCGATGACGAACCAGGCCGGTGCGAGTCCGGCGTCGACCACCCGCTCGGCCAGCAGCGGGGCACCGTACGCGCCGAGCGCACAGCCGGTGGCCGAGGCGAGCACCCCGACCGCGAGGGCCTCGGCGAGGACCGTCCGACGGATCTGCCCCGGGGTCGCGCCGACGGTGCGCAGCAGCCCGAACTCCCGGCGCCGCTGGGCGACCGCGAACGCGAAGGTGGACGCCACCACGAACACCGACACGAAGGCGGTGACCCCGCCGGCCGTGCCGAACATGGCGTTCATCGCGGTCAGGGCCGCGCTGTCCCGCTCGGGGTCGGCGTCGGCGTAGCGGCGGGCGTCGCCCGTCAAGACCTGGATGCCCGCGCTTTTGCCCACGGCGGCGCGTACGGCCGCCGCGTCGGCGTCGACCGTCAGCTGGACGCTCGTAGGGGACAGTCGGGCGGCGCGCGTGTCGGTGTAGAAGACGGCGTCCTCGAAGCCGCGGTCGGTGACGGTGCCGACGACCCGCACGGTGCCGCGGTCGGTGCGTACGCGCGTGCCCGGCCGCGCCCAGTCGCCGCTGACGACGACCTCGTCGGCCGTGCGGGGCGCACGTCCGGCGTCGAGGGTGTACGGGGCGAACGCGGCGGTGGACCAGGGGTGGCCCACCAGGTCGCCGGGGCCGCCCCGTGCCCGTACGGCGAACGACCGGTCCGCCACGACGGTGCCGAGCTTCGCCAGCTTCGTGACGGCCTCGGCGGGTACGGCGCGCGAGTGCGCCAGCCGCTGCACCCGGTCGCCGATCGGGGTGGGCACCCGCAGCGTGTCCGCCCCCTTGACCACGACGGGCGCGGCGGCGAACCGTTCCGGCTTGCGGTCGGGCGCGGCCGACGACGAGGCGAGGACCAGGCCCATCACGGCGAGCAGGGCGACACCCAGCGCCAGCGCGACGAAGCTGCCGACGAAAGTGACCCAGCGGGCACGCAGGGTGCGCAGCGCGACGCTCAGCACGGCGTGGCCTTCAGGTCGGTCGTGCGGGTGGCCTTCAGCTCGGTCGTGCGCGTGTTTTCCAGTTCGGTCGTGCGTGCCTTCGGGCAGGTTGTGCGCGTGGTTTCCAGTCCCGTCATGTGCGCGGCGATGGCGTCGGCGCCCGCTCCGGCGAGCTCGCCGTTGAGGCGTCCGTCGACGAGGAAGACCACGCGGTCCGCGTAGGAGGCGGCCACCGGGTCGTGCGTGACCATGACGATCGTCTGGCCCTCGCGATCGACCATGCCGCGCAACAGGGTCAGCACCTCACGGCCGGTGTGCGAGTCCAGCGCGCCGGTCGGCTCGTCGCCGAAGAGCACCTCGGGGCGGGTGATCAGGGCCCGGGCCAGGGCCACCCGCTGCTGCTGGCCGCCGGACATCTCCGTCGGCCGGTGCCGGCCCCGGTCACCGAGCCCGACCTGCTCCAGCGCCTCGCGGACCCGGGCCCGGGAGGGGCGGCGCCCGGCGAGCCGCAGCGGGAGCGCCACGTTCTGCTCGGCGGTCAGCGACGGCAGCAGGTTGAACGCCTGGAAGACGAATCCGATGCGCTCGCGGCGCAGCAGCGTCAGCCTGGTCTCGCTCAGCCCCGTCAGCTCGGTCCCGCCCACGGTGACCGACCCCGACGTGGGCCGGTCCAGGCCGGCCGCGCACTGGAGCAGGGTCGACTTGCCCGAGCCGGAGGGGCCCATGACGGCGGTTAACGTCCCCTTGGGGAAGGAGAGCGAGATGTCGGCGAGGGCGCTCACGGCGTTGTCGCCCGACCCGTACCGTCTGCCGACGGAGCGCAGTTGGATCGCGTCGTGGTTTTCGCTGTTGATCATGTGTCCCAACTCGTCGGATCGGTGTCCTCTTCGGTCTTCCGGGTTTTGTCGCGGCTCCACGAAACCGCGCGGGGACACGGCGACACAGTCGGGCGGGAACGAGACTTGGGGTAGGGCCAGACCTACCCCACGACCGCTGCCCGGGCCCATGGCCCCGCCCGAGCGGGCCTTCTACGGTGAGCCGCATGCACCCTCGGAACGTGTGGCAGGCCATGTCCAGGCCCGGATTCCTGTTGTCCCCGTGGCCGTGGCGCTCGGCCGGGTACCTGCTCACCGGCGCGGTGAGCGGCGTCGTCGCGTTCGTGGGGATCGTCACTTCGGCGGCGGTCGGCGGTGTGCTGGCCGTCGCGCTGGTGGGACTGCCGCTCCTGCTGCTCACGGCCCTCGCGGGTATTCCGGTGGCCTGGGTGGAGCGGCACCGGCTGCGCCTGGTGGACCTGGACCCGGCGTCCGGCCGGCACCGGCCGCCCGCCGTCGCGGGACTGCGGCCCTGGCTGGCCACCCGGCTGAGGGAGCAGGCGACCTGGCGCGAGCTCGGGTACACCCTGCTGCTCGCGGGGCTGTTGTGGCCGGTCGACGCACTCTCCGTCACGGTCGGCCTGCTCGTCCCGCTGTCCGTGGTGGCGACCCCGCTGCTGATGGCCACGGCCGGCGACGGCCGGGAGGCGAAGGTGCTCAAGCAGTGGACGGTCACCACCTGGCCGACCGCTTTCGCGGTCGCCGTGCTCGGGCTCGTCCTCGCGGCCCTGGGCGCCTACGTCCTGGGTGCGGTGGCCGGTGCGCGGGCCGAGCTGACCCGTCTGCTGATCGCCCCGCGCGACGGGGACCTGGGCGCGAGGGTGGTCGAACTGGCCCGTTCCCGGCTGCGGTTGGTGGACGCCTTCGAGGCGGAACGGCGTCGCATCGAGCGCGACCTGCACGACGGTGCCCAACAACGCCTGGTCGCCCTGACGATGACGCTCGGTCTGGCCCGACTGGACGCGCCGCCCGGCCCGCTCGCCGACCAGCTCGCCAAGGCCCACGAGGAGGCCGGCAAGGCCCTCGCCGAGCTGCGCGACCTCATCCACGGCATCCATCCCAAGGTGCTCGCCGACTACGGTCTCGAGGCCGCCGTCGCGGATGCCGCCGACCGCTCGGCGGTCCCCGTGGACGTCGACCTGCAACTGGCCGGCAGGCTGCCCCAGGGGGTCGAGGCCGCCGCGTACTTCGTGGTCTGCGAGGCCCTCGCCAACGTCGCCAGGCACAGTGGGGCGAGGCGTGCGGCGGTCACCGGCGAACACCGTGAGGGACGGCTGTTCCTGCAGGTGCGCGACGACGGCCGGGGCGGCGCGGACCCCGCGGGCGGCAGCGGGCTGACCGGACTCGCGGACCGGGTGTCGGTGCTCGATGGCAGACTTTCCCTGTCCAGTCCGCCGGGTGGACCGACCCTGCTGCGTGTGGAGTTTCCTTGCGAGTGGACGACCGATCGCACCAATCGCTCCGGGTAGTACTGGCTGAGGACAGCGTGCTGCTGCGGGAGGGACTCATCGGACTGCTGGGCCGCTGCGGCCACGAGGTGGTCGCGGCCGTCGGCGAGGCGTGGGCCCTGATGGCGGCGGTCGAGGAGCACACCCCCGACATCGTCGTGACGGACGTACGCATGCCGCCCGGATTCCAGGACGAAGGGCTGCACGCGGCGGTCCGCCTGCGCGAGACGCGGCCCACGCTGCCCGTCCTCGTCCTCAGCCAGTACGTGCAGCGGACGTACGCCGCCGAACTACTGGACTCCGGCGACGGAACGGGCGTCGGCTATCTCCTCAAGGACCGGGTCGGACAGGTCGAGGAGTTCGTGGACGCGTTGAACGAGGTCGCCGCCGGCGGCACGGTCGTCGACCCCGAGGTCGTACGTCAGCTGCTGCGCCGCCGCCGTGACCCGCTGGAGCGGCTCACTCCGCGCGAGCGGGAGGTGCTGGCCCTGATCGCGGAGGGCAAGTCGAACAGCGCGGTCGCCCGTGAACTGGTGGTCTCCGAGGCGGCCGTGGGCAAGCACGTCAGCGGCATCCTCACGAAGCTGGACCTGCCGCCCGCGGTCGAGACGCATCGGCGGGTGCTGGCTGTGCTGGCTTATCTGCGGGCGTGAGGACGGGGGTGTGAGGGCGCGGTATGTGGACGCGGGTGTGAGGCTCCGGGCGGGAGACTGTGGGTGGTTGTCCACAGGTGAGGTGCATGTGGTGAGTGATCAACAGCGAGTTGTCCACAGGGTCTGACGCGCTTCCGCCACCGGCGGTACGGTCAGCACGAATTGATGTTCGTGGACGTTCGGGTGCGGTGTGCGGGGGAGGCGGTCGTGATGGCCGAGGTCGGTGTCGGGGTGGCGGAGTCGGTGGAGCCGCTGGGGTCGGTGCAGTCGGTGCAGCCGACGGACTTGGTGAAGCCGGCCGTGGCCCGGCGGCTGCCCCGGGTGCGGGGCTTCGCCGAGCGGCCCGTGGAGGGATCGCCCAAGGAGGAGGGGAAGGCACTGCGGCGCCGGGTGCCACGCGCGGCACACGCCGAACTCGACCTCGACGCCTCCCGCCCCGACGCGGTCGCCGCCGTGGCGGAGTCCAACCGGGGCCGCATCGAGGAGCTGACGCCGATACGGGTGGGCAGGATGGCGGCCACTCCCTTCGCGTTCCTGCGCGGTTCGGCGGGCCTCATGGCGTACGACCTGGCCCGCACGCCCGTGACCCGGATCCGCGCCCAGATCTGCGGCGACGCGCACGCCGCCAACTTCGGCCTGTACGGCGACGCCCGCGGCGGCCTGGTCATCGACCTCAACGACTTCGACGAGACCGTCCACGGCCCCTGGGAGTGGGACCTCAAGCGGCTCGCCGCCTCGCTCGTGCTCGCGGGCCGGGAGGCCGGCGCCACCGAGGACACCTGCCGCAAGGCGGCACGGGACGCGGTCGGCGCCTACCGCCGCACCATGCGGCTGCTCGCCAGGCTCCCGGTGCTGGACGCGTGGAACGCCATCGCGGACGAGGAGCTGGTCTCCCACACCGACGCCCACGACCTGCTCGGCACCCTGGAGCGAGTCTCCGAGAAGGCGCGGGCCAACACCAGTGGGCGCTTCGCGGCGAAGTCGACCGAGCTGACCGAGGACGGCGGGCGACGTTTCGTCGACGCCCCTCCGGTGCTGCGGGGCGTCCCGGACGCGGAGGCCGCGGCGGTCGCCTCGTCCCTCGAGCCGTACCTGGCCACGCTCTCCGAGGACCGCCTGCCGCTGCTCGCCCGGCACGCGGTGCACGACGTCGCCTTCCGCATAGTCGGCACGGGAAGCGTGGGCACCCGGTCGTATGTGGTGCTGCTCCTGGACCACCGTGGCGAGCCCCTGGTGCTCCAGGTGAAGGAGGCGCGGGCGTCGGCGCTGGTGCCGCACCTGGTGAGTGCCGGGTTCGAGGCGCCCTCGGTGGAACACGAGGGCCGCCGCGTCGTCCTCGGCCAGAAGCGCATGCAGGTCGTCAGCGACATCCTGCTGGGCTGGACGTCGGTCGAGGGACGGCCGTTCCAGGTCCGGCAGTTCCGCAACCGCAAGGGCAGCGTCGACCCGGCCGCGCTCGCCGCCGACCAGGTCGACGACTACGGCCGGATGACCGGCGCCCTTCTGGCCCGCGCCCACTCGCACAGCGCCGACCCGCGCCTGGTCGCCGGGTACTGCGGCAAGAACGAGGAGCTGGACGAGGCGATCAGCGCGTTCGCCGTCGCCTACGCCGACCGCACGGAGGCGGACCACGCCCAGCTGGTGGCAGCGGTGCGGGCGGGACGGATCCCCGCGGAGATGGGGGTGTGAGAGGCATCGACGTACTTCACGGGGTCCCGTGAAGTACGTCGGTCTCGACGGGCAGCCCGGTGGGCCGGCTGGGGTTGTCGACCGGAGGCGCGCGGCGGGGTGACGGGTGGGCCGGCCGGGGTCGTCGACCCGAGGCGCACGGCGGGGTGGCAGGCGAGCTGCCGGGACCTCTTCGTGCACCGGGTGGCCGCCGACCGTCCCCGGCTGGTGGAGCCGGACCGCCCCGGCGGTGGCCTACGCTGTTCGGGTGACGACCCCGGAAGCTGAGCAGGCGCGACCCGAGGAGCGGCTGGAGCGGGCCGTGCGGGCCGCCGAGCAGGCGCTGATCGAGTACGAGATCGCGGTGGAGACCTTCCGTGTGGAGGTCGAGAACTTCTCGCGGCTCCACCACCAGAAGCTCGGCCCGATGTACGCCCGGCTCGACGAGCTGGAGGCGCAGATCGCCGAGGCGAGAGCCGCCCGCACCGGCGATCCCGAGGACGTGCGCAAGGCGCAGGAGGCGCGCGCCCGGGTGCTGCCGATGCCGGGGGTCGAGGAGCTGTTCCACGGCTGGATGGACGGCGACGGTCTGTTCCCGGAGGCCGCGGCGATGCTCACGGACCAGCCGGTGCGGCCCCCGCAGCGGGTGCGCCCCAGCGACGAGGCCCGCAAGCTCTACCGCGAGCTGGCCCGCAAGGCCCACCCCGACCTGGCGCAGGAGGACGGCGAGCGGCAGCGGCGCGAGGAGTTCATCACCCGGGTCAACGCGGCCTACGCCCGGGGCGACGAGGCCCTGCTGCGGGAGCTGGCCGAGGAATGGGCGGCCGGTCCGGCGCCCGCCGAGCCGGCCCCGAGCCCCAGCGAGGAGCTCTACGCCCGCCTCGAGTGGCTGGCCCAGCGCAAGGAGATGCTCGCGCACGTCGCGCGGGACCTGGAGGAGAGCGCGATCGGCGAGATGCTCCGACTCGCTCCGGACGACCCCGACGCCCTCCTGGACGAGATCGCCGAGAAGCTCCTGGCCGACGTCGCCGCGCGAGAGGCGGAGCTGGCCGCGCTGCTGGGATAGCCGTGGCTCCGTCGCGGGGCGGTGCTTCAGGTAGCGTCGGAGACATGAGTTTCGGAGCTGGTGTGCCCACGGTCGAGGTCACGGACCTCAAGGACAGCGACTTCCTGCTGGACGTCCGCGAGGACGACGAGTGGCAGGCAGGCCACGCCGAAGGGGCACTGCACATCCCCATCAGCGAGTTCGTCGCCCGCTACGGCGAGCTGACCGAGGCCGCGCCGCAGGACGGCCGCGTCCATGTGATCTGCCGCTCCGGCGGGCGTTCGGCGCAGGTCACGATGTACCTGGTCCAGCAGGGCATCGACGCCGTCAACATCGACGGTGGTATGCAGGTGTGGGCGGCCGCGGGCCGTCCCGTCGTGACGGACGACGGCCGGCCCGGACACGTCCTGTAGCGATCCAGGGGTTCAGATCCAGGGGTTCAGCCGAGCGGGTGGGCGGCCAGCAGGTCGCCCAGGATCTCCTCATGAGCCGCCGCCGGGCCGAGTGACAGCTCCAGGTGCTTGGCCCAGGCGTGGTAGCGGTGCAGCGGGTAGTCGACGTCGGCGCCGAACCCGCCGTGCAGGTGCTGTGCCGTCTGCACGATCCTCCGTACGCCGTCCGAGGCCCAGATCTTGGCGACCACGACGTCACCGGAGGCGGGCAGCGCGCCCTGTGTCCCGGAGGCGAGCCGCCACGCGGCCTGCCACAGCGTGGCCTCCATCGCGCGCAGGTCGATGTAGCGATCGGCGGCCTGTACGGCGACGGCCTGGAAGCTGGCCACGGGGAAGCCGAACTGCTCCCGCTTGCCGGTGTACTCGCCGGTCATCCGCAGCACGTTCTCGCCCAGCCCCAGAGCGAGCGCGCACGTCCCCGTGGTCAGCAACCGGCGCAGCCACTCCCAGGCGCCCTCGGCGTCGATGACGTCGCGTGCCGCGATCCGCGCGGACTCCAGCCGCAGCTCGGCCAGCCGCTCGCCGGTGGTGGAGACCTGCTCGGCGAGCACGACCGACTCGTGGACGCGGGGGACCAGGGCGAGGAGGGTGCGGTCGGCGCCGGTGTGCGCGGGCATGTGCGCAGGTACGTGCGCGGGTACGAGGGTGTAGTCCGCGTTGTGCGCCCACGGCACCGCAGTCTGTACCCCGTCGAGGATCCACGCGTCGCCGTCCTGCCGTGCGGTCACGGCGAGTTCGGCCGGATCGTGGCCGGTGCGGCCGTGGGAGGCGACGGTCAGGACGACCTGGCCCCGCCCCGCCGCCGCGAGCAGCCCGGCCTTCAGCTCCTGTCCGCCGTAGGCCTGTACGGCAGCCGCGGCCGCGCAACTCTCCAGCAGCGGGACCCGGGCCAGCACCTTCGCCGACTCGCGCAGCACCAGGCACAGCGCGATGGCGTCCAGTCCGGCCCCGCCGTACTCGGCGTCGAGCAGCAGGCTCAGCAGGTCCGCGTCGGCGAGCCTGGCCCACAGCGCCCGGTCGAAGTCGTCGGCGACGGCGCCCCGGGTGAGCGCGGGACTGGGCACCCCGTCGGGCGCGACCCCGGCGAACACCCCCCGTGCCGCCTCGGCCGCCGCCTGCTGCTCCTCGGTGAAGGTGAAGTCCACGGTCCCTGCCCTCCCACGCGCACCCCGGCCACGGACCGGGCCGGCGGCCTGATCTGACGGCCTGATCTGACGGAGCGTCAAGATAGAACAGGTTCTAAGAGAAGGGAACGGGCAGGAGCGGAGGTCGATTGCCCGGCGTGGAACAGGATGCCGACCGATCGTTCGGTACCCGAGACTTGATCGCGGGACGGCCGTCGTAAGGTGTCAGCCGCTGGGGGCGGTGTGCGAGCGCCCGGGCGAGGGGCACGGCTGTGACCATGGTGAGATGGGTGACGGCCCTGGCACGGGCGGACCGGCCGGGCCGTCGGGGCTGTGCCGGGCGGACGGGTCTGAGTAACGTTCCCGTGCGACCGCCGCGGGGCGGCGCGCGTGGGCGGTACGGTGCCCTGCGGCCGCGGGCCGGGGCCGAGGGCCTGCGGCCCGGGGGCCGGAAGACGGACGGGGATCGGGAATCGGGGCGGAATGGACGCGTACGGCGCAATGGACGCGGCCGGCGGAGGCGGGAACGCCCGGCTCGGGTCGGGTGCCCGGCCCGAGCCTGAGGCGCCGGACGAGGCGGACGCCTTGACCGAACCGGACGCCTTGACCGAACCGGACGCCTTGCCGGAACTGGACGCCTTGCCGGAACCGGAAGTCTGGACAGAATCGGACGCCTTGCCGGAATCGGACGGCGCGACGCCCGCGCCCCACGACCCCGGTCCCGCGACCGGCGCGCCCTCCGAGCCCCGCACCGGCGTCGCCGCTCTCTCCCCCCGCTACCAGGTCGGTGCCGCCCTGGCGCTCGCGGTCGTCGCGGTCGCCGTCTGTGTGCACATAGGCATGATCTTTCTGCACGTCGCGCCGTCGAACACGGTCACCAAGAAGCACGGCAAGGCGATCGAGGAGTGGATCTACCCGGAGTTCGAACAGAACTGGAAGCTCTTCGCGCCGAACCCGCTCCAGCAGAACATCGCGGTCCAGGTCCGCGCCCAGGTCCGCGCGGGCGGCGAGGTCCGGACCACCGGCTGGTACGACCTGTCCGCCGAGGACGGGCGGGCCATTGACGGCAACCTGCTGCCCAGCCACGTCGACCAGAACCTGCTGCGCCGCTCCTGGGACTTCTTCGCGGCCACGCACGGCGCCGACAACCGTCCGGTGGGGATACGTGGGGCTCTTTCCGAGACGTATCTGCGCCGCATAGTGGTGCTGCGGCTGGACCGTGACGGCGCGGCCGGGCGGGACGGCGTCCTCGACAGCGTCCAGGTCCGCACCAGCACCACCAACGTGCGTCCCCCCGAGTGGAGCGGCGAGCAGATCTCGCAGAAGCCGGTGTACCGGGTGCTGCCCTGGTGGTCGGTCCCGGCGGACGAGGCCGAGGGGGCCGTGAAGTGAACCGGTTCTCCCTGACGGTGTCCGGCGGCATCGCCCGCGTCACCGAGTCGGTCCTCGGCCCGTACCAGACCGCCGTGATCCGCATCGGCTTCAGCGCGACCTGGCTGCTGTTCCTGCTGCGCGAGTTTCCCCACCGCCAGGAGATGTACGGCCCCGACGGCCCATGGGACTGGGACCTCGCCCAGCAGCTGACCGGACTCAACGGCGCCTTCACGGCGCTGATGTGGACGGACGGCCGGGTCTGGTTCGAGGCCGTCTACGCGCTCGCCCTGCTGTCGAGCGCGCTGCTGCTGCTGGGCTGGCGTACGCGCGCGATGTCCGTGCTCTTCATGGTCGGCGTGCTGTCGCTGCAGAACCGCAGCGTGTTCATGGGGGACGGCGGCGACAACGTCCTGCACCTGATGTCGATCTACCTGGTGTTCACGCGCTGCGGCCGGGTGTGGTCCCTGGACGAGCGGCGCGCCCGCCTGGCGGGGCAGGCACGCGCGCGTGGAGAGCGGGTGACGGACCGGACCGGACCCGTGCTGTGGGCGGTGCTCGGGGCGGTGCTGGTCGGGGTGACCGTGGCCGGGCGGCTCGACGGCGACCCGACCGTGCCGGCCCTGCTGTGGGTGGTGTGGCTGGCGTCGGCGCTGTGGTGGGTCGTCGGACGGCGCGCCAAGTCCGCGGAGCCCCGGATCCTGCTCGACGTCATCGCCAACATCGTGCACAACGGCGCCCTGCTTGTGATCATGACCGAGGCCTGTCTGATCTACGCGACGGCCGGCTGGTACAAGATCCAGGGCTCGCGCTGGCAGGACGGCACCGCGGTCTACTACCCCTTGCACCTTGACTACTTCTCGCCGTGGCCCGCGCTCGCCGACCTGATGTCCCTGAGCGGCACGATCGTGATGCTCGTGACGTACGGGACGGTCATCGTGCAGGTCGCGTTCCCGTTCACGCTGTTCAACCGGCGGGTCAAGAACGTCCTGCTGGTGGCGATGATGACCGAGCACGCGGTGATCGCCGTGGTGCTCGGGCTGCCGTTCTTCTCGCTGGCGATGATCGCCGCGGACTCGGTCTTCCTGCCGACGTCGTTCCTGCACCGGCTGGGCGACTGGGCGGCACGCGCGCGTGGACGCCTGTTTTCGCGCGGTGGCCACAGCCTGCCGGCGCAGCGCGACCGGCGTACCGCCGAGGACGCCCAGGACGCCGAGGACGCAGAGCGCGCCCACGTAGGCTTCACGGCATGACCGACCCCGAGAGCGCCCGGCCCGATGCTGCGGTGCCCGGCCCCGTGGGCGCCCGGCCCGACGCAGTGGCCGTCTGGCACCGGCTCGCGGACGCCGCCGTGCTGCTCGACGGCTTCCACGCCCTCAAGCACGCCGTGCGCTTCGGGGCCGAGGTGCCGGTGGCGGTCACCGCCGACCGGCGGGCGGCGCTCGCGCTGGCCGACGAGCTGGCCCCCGACGTACGGGACACGCTGGACGTGCTGCTGACGGAGGTCCCGGAGACGACGTACACGTCCCTCGTCCCGCGCCCGCATCCCACCGCCGTGGCCGCCCTTGCCGTACGGCCCTCCCGCGACGCGAACCTGCGCGCGCTGGCCCGCATGCCCCGCAGCGCGCCCGTCGTCGTCCTCGACAACCCGCGCAACCTGGGCAACGCGGGGGCCGTGATCCGGCTGGCCGCCGGTTTCGGGGCGACCGGGGTCGTCACCACCGGCACGCTCGACCCGTGGCATCCCACGGTCGTGCGCGGCGGGGCGGGGCTGCACTTCGCGACCGCCGTGGAGCGGTTGAGCGTGGCCGAACTGCCGCCCGGGCCGCTGTTCGCCCTCGACCCGGAGGGCGAGGACATCCGGGGGCTGAAGCTGCCGGACGACGCGGTGCTCGCCTTCGGCTCGGAGCGCAGCGGCCTCTCCGCCGACCTGCGCGCGCGTGCCGACCACCTGCTGTCCCTGCCGATGCGCCCCCAGGTCTCCAGCTACAACCTCGCGACCAGTGTGGCCATGACGCTGTACCACTGGAGCGCCACCGGGGGCGCCTCGACCTGAGCGGTCAGACCTCCCGTCGCACCTCCACCACCCGGAAGCGGCCGGCGACGAACGCGCCGTCGGTGAGAGTCGCATTGGCCGCCGGGTTGCCGCCCGAGCCGTGGAAGTCGGAGAAGGCGGCCGTCTGGTTGACGTACACCCCGCCGGTGAGGTTCAGGGAGAGCTGGGCGGCCTCCTCCAGGCAGACCTCCTGGACGGCCCGCTCGACCTCCTCGTCGGTGGTGTACGCGCCCACCGTCATCGCGCCCTTCTCGCGGATCGTCCGGCGCAGCAGCTCCACCGCGTCCGACGCCGAGTCGACCGCGACGGCGAAGGAGACGGGCCCGAAGCACTCGTTCATGAAGGCGGCCTCGTCGTCCGCCCCCTCCCAGTATTTCCGCGCACCGTCCAGCTTCACGATCACGGGCGTACGGACGACCGCTTCGGGGAAGTCCGGGTTGCTGATCTGCCGTGACGCGAGGGCGACCTCGCCCAGCCCCGCGGCCGCCTCCAGGCGGGCCTTCACGTCCGGGTTGACGATGGCGCCGAGCAGGGCGTTCGCGCGCGCGTCGTCACCGAGGAGGCCGTCCACGGACCGCGCGAGGTCGGCGACGACCTCGTCGAAGGTCCGGGGGCCCTCGTCGGTGCGGATGCCGTCGCGGGGGATGAGCAGGTTCTGCGGGGTCGTGCACATCTGGCCGCTGTACAGCGACAGCGAGAAGGCCAGGTTGGAGAGCATCCCCTTGTAGTCGCCGGTCGACTCGACGAGGACCGTGTTGACGCCGGCCTTCTCCGTGAAGACCTGCGCCTGACGGGCGTTGGCCTCCAGCCAGTCGCCGAACGCCGTGGAACCGGTGTAGTCGATGATCCGGATCTCCGGGCGGGTGGCCAGGGTCTTGGCGATGCCCTCGCCGGGCCGCTCGGCGGCCAGCGCCACCAGGTTCGGGTCGAAGCCGGCCTCGGCGAGCACCTGGCGCGCGACCTGCACGGTGAGCGCGAGCGGCAGCACCGCGCGCGGGTGGGGCTTGACCAGGACCGCGTTGCCGGTGGCCAGGGACGCGAACAGGCCCGGATAGCCGTTCCACGTCGGGAAGGTGTTGCAGCCGATCACCAGGGCGATGCCGCGCGGGACGGGCGTGAACTGCTTGGTGAGCGCGAGCGGGTCGCGTTTGCCCTGCGGCTTGGTCCACTCCGCGGTGTCGGGGGTGCGGACCTGCTCCACGTACGCGTACGCCACCGCCTCCAGACCGCGGTCCTGCGCGTGCGGTCCGCCCGCCTGGAGCGCCATCATGAAGGCCTGGCCGCTGGTGTGCATGACCGCGTGCGCGAACTCGTGCGTCCGGTCGCTGATCCGCTTGAGGATCTCCAGGCAGACCACGGCACGCAGCTCCGCGCCCGCGTCCCGCCAGGCCCGCTGACCGGCCTTCATGGCGGGCAGCAGCACGTCCACGTCCGCGTGCGGGTACGTCACGCCCAGCTCGACGCCGTACGGGGAGACCTCCCCGCCCACCCAGTCGTCCGTGCCGGGCTGGCCGAGGTCGAGGCGGGTGTTCAGGACGGCGTCGAAGGCGGCCTTGCCCGCCGCCGCGTCCAGGCTGCCGTTCTCGCCGTAGGCCTTGGGGTGTTCGGGGTGCGGTGACCAGTACGCGCGCGTACGGATCGCCTCGAGCGCCTGGTCGAGGGTGGGCCGGTGCTTGGCGATCAGCTCGTGGGCGGTCGCTTCGACGATCGGTTCGGCGGCCATGCGGGACCAACTCCTCTTTTCAAGAACTCTTCGTCGAGCTCATGACCTGGGCAGAACATGGGCAGAAACAGCTAGTCAGAGTTAGAGTAACCGAACGATCGGTCGGGACAAGGGGGCCTGCCGCATCTGTGGAAAACCCCGTGCGGGAGGATCGCGCACATGACAGCACTCGACCTCAGCAGCCCCGTGGCCGTCGTCGGCGCCGGCACCATGGGCCAGGGCATCGCCCAGGTCGCGCTGGTCGCGGGCCACTGCGTACGGCTGTACGACGCCGCCCCCGGACGCGCCCAGGAGGCGGCCGAAGCGATCGGTGCCCGCCTGGACCGGCTCGTCGAGAAGGACCGCCTCACCGCCGCCGACCGGGACGCGGCACGCGCCCGGCTGCTCCCCGCGCGCGAGCTCGCCGACCTCGCGGACTGCTCGCTGGTCGTCGAGGCCGTCGTGGAGCGACTGGACGTCAAGCAGGAGCTGCTGCGCGAGCTGGAGGGAATCGTCAGTGACGACTCCCTGCTCGCCACCAACACCTCGTCCCTGTCGGTGACCGCGATCGGCGGCGCCCTGCGCAACCCCGGCCGCTTCGTGGGCCTGCATTTCTTCAACCCCGCGCCGTTGCTGCCGCTCGTGGAGGTCGTCTCCGGCTTCGCCACCGACGTCACCTCCGCCACGCGCGCGTACGAGACGGCCCGCGCCTGGGGCAAGACGCCGGTCGCCTGCGCCGACACCCCCGGCTTCATCGTCAACCGCATCGCGCGGCCCTTCTACGCCGAGGCCTTCGCGGTCTACGAGGCCCAGGGCGCCGACCCCGCCACCATCGACGCGATCCTGCGCGAGTCGGGGGGCTTCCGGATGGGCGCGTTCGAGCTGACCGACCTGATCGGGCAGGACGTCAACGAGTCCGTCACGCACTCGGTGTGGCAGTCCTTCTTCCAGGACGTGCGCTTCACCCCGTCGCTCGCCCAGCGCCGGCTGGTCGAGTCGGGCCGGCTCGGCCGCAAGAGCGGACAAGGCTGGTACGACTACCGCGACGGCGCCGAGCGCGCCGAGCCGCACACCGCGGAGAAGGCACAGCCGCCGGCGTATGTGGTCGCCGAGGGCGGCCTGGGCCCCGCCTCGGAGCTGCTCGCGCTGATCCGCGAGGCGGGCATCCAGGTGCGCGAGGAGGACGAGGACCACGGCACGCGCCTGGTGCTGCCCGGGGGCGGCCAGTTGGCCCTCGCCGACGGCCAGACCTCCGTGGAGTTCCGGGACGTCGTCTACTTCGACCTCGCCCTCGACTACCGCAGGGCCACCCGCATCGCACTGTCGGCCTCTCAGGACACCGCTCCGCAGACTCTCGCCGAGGCCATCGGCCTCTTCCAGGCCCTCGGCAAGGACGTCAGCGTCATCGGCGACGTGCCCGGCATGATCGTCGCCCGCACGGTGGCCCGGATCGTCGACCTGGCGCACGACGCCGTGGGCAAGGGCGTGGCCACCGAGGAGGACGTCGACACCGCGATGCGCCTCGGGGTCAACTACCCGCTCGGCCCCTTCGAATGGAGCCGCAGACTCGGCCGCAACTGGGCGTACGCCCTCCTCGACGACCTGCACCTGCGCGACCCCGGCGGCCGCTACGCGCCGTCCCTCGCGCTGTACCGCCACGCGTACGCCACCGACAAGCGGGAGGGCACCCCATGACCACCGCCAAGCGCGACACGTACACGCCGGAGACCCTGCTGTCGGTCGCGGTGCGGGTCTTCAACGAGCGCGGCTACGACGGCACCTCCATGGAGCACCTGTCCAAGGCGGCCGGCATCTCCAAGTCGTCGATATACCACCACGTCACCGGCAAGGAGGAACTGCTGCGGCGGGCCGTCAGCCGGGCGCTGGACGAGCTGTTCGGGATCCTCGACGAGGAGCACGCGCGCGTGGGGCGGGCCGTCGAGCGCCTGGAGTACGTCGTGCGGCGCATGGTCGAGGTGCTGATCACCGACCTGCCCTACGTGACGCTGCTGCTGCGGGTGCGCGGCAACACCGGCACCGAGCGGTGGGCCCTGGATCGGCGCCGCGACTTCGACCACCGGGTCGCCGATCTGCTGAAGGCGGCGGCGGCCGACGGGGACGTGCGCGGTGACGTGGAGGTGCGACTCGCGACGCGCCTCGTCTTCGGGATGATCAACTCGGTCGTCGAGTGGTACCGCCCGGGGGGCGGGGGGATAGCCGAGGGCGACGTGGCCGATGCCGTGGTGCGGCTGGTCTTCGGGGGGCTGCGCAAGGCCGAGTGAGTCACCCGCAGGCTTGGCGGGTCACGCTCGGGTTCGGCGGGTCACGCTCGGGTTCGGCGGGCCATCCTGAGACTCGGTCGGTCACCCTGAGCCTCGGTGAGTCGCCCTCGGGCGCGCGGATCACCCCTGAGGCTCCAGGTCCTCCTCCTCGAACACCAGCAGCGTGCGCGTGCTGAGCACCTCGGGGATCGCCTGGAGCCGGGTGAGCACCACTTCGCGCAGCGCCCTGTTGTCGGGCGTGTGCACCAGCAGCAGTACGTCGAAGTCACCGCCCACCAGTGCGATGTGGGACGCCCCTGGCAGCTGTCTGAGCTGCTCGCGCACCGTGCGCCAGGAGTTCTGCACGATCTTCAGCGTGATGTACGCGGACGTGCCCTGGCCCGCGCGTTCATGGTCCACGCGGGCCCCGAAGCCACGGATGACGCCGTCCTCGACGAGGCGGTTGATCCGCGCGTAGGCGTTCGCGCGCGAGACGTGCACCCGCTCGGCGACCGTCCGTATCGACGCCCGGCCGTCGCCCTGGAGGATCTGGAGGATGTCCTGATCGATGGCGTCCAGCGGACGCGGCGGCGGCAGGGCGGTGCCGCCGTCCGGGCGTTCGGCCATTTGTTCAGGTGGCATGTCCCCCCGCCTCTCCGTCATGGACGTACTGCGTCCATCTCAGGTTGTGGAGAACCGTTTGTCCACAGCCTGAGGGTGCATGTAGCCAAAATGTGCTGACGACCGAACAATCGGTAGGTGAGGCGGGTCACAGCCGACACGTCTCCCGTAGCCACTCCCACGAGGAGGTGCCGTCATGACGGTGATGGAGCAGCGGGGCGGGTACCGGCCGGCGCCGCCGCCCGCCTGGCAGCCCCGGACCGACCCCGCGCCGCTGCTGCCGGACGCGGAGCCGTACCGCGTTCTCGGCACGCAGGCCGCCGTGAAGGCCGACCCGGAGCTGCTGCGGCGGCTCTACGCGCACGTGGTGCGCGGCCGCCGCTACAACGCGCAGGCCACCGCCCTCACCAAGCAGGGTCGGCTCGCCGTCTACCCCTCCAGCACCGGTCAGGAGGCGAGCGAGGTCGCCGCCGCCCTCGCCCTGGAGGAGCGCGACTGGCTCTTCCCGAGCTACCGCGACACCCTCGCCGCCGTCGTACGCGGCGTGGACCCGGTTCACGCGCTCACCCTGCTGCGCGGCGACTGGCACACCGGCTACGACCCCCACGAGCATCGCGTCGCGCCGCTGTGCACGCCGCTCGCCACCCAGCTCCCGCACGCCGTCGGCCTCGCCCACGCGGCCCGCCTCAAGGGAGACGACGTGGTCGCGCTCGCCATGGTCGGCGACGGCGGCACCAGCGAGGGCGACTTCCACGAGGCGCTGAACTTCGCCGCCGTCTGGCAGGCCCCGGTCGTCTTCCTCGTCCAGAACAACGGCTTCGCGATCTCCGTCCCGCTCGCCAAGCAGACCGCCGCCCCCTCCCTGGCCCACAAGGCCGTCGGGTACGGCATGCCGGGCCGCCTGGTCGACGGCAACGACGCGGCCGCGGTGCACGAGGTCCTCAGCGACGCCGTACGGCACGCGCGCGCGGGCGGCGGTCCCACGCTCGTCGAGGCGATCACGTACCGCGTCGACGCCCACACCAACGCCGACGACGCGACCCGCTACCGCTCCGACGCCGAGGTCGAGGCCTGGCGGGCGCACGACCCGGTCATGCTGCTGGAGCGCGAGCTGACGGAGCGCGGCCTGCTCGACGAGGACGGCATCCGGGCCGCGCGCGAGGACGCCGAGGCGTTGGCCGCCGGCCTGCGCGAGCGGATGAACCAGGACCCGGTGCTCGACCCGATGGACCTGTTCGCCCACGTGTACGCCGAGCCCACCTCCCAACTGCGCGAGCAGCGCGCCCAGTTGCGGGCCGAGTTGGAGGCCGAGCACGACGACCAGGAAGGTGCCCTCCGATGACCACGGTCGCCGTCAAGCCGGCCACCATGGCACAGGCCCTCACGCGCGCACTCCGGGACGCCATGGCCGCCGACCCCACGGTGCACGTCATGGGCGAGGACGTCGGCACCCTCGGCGGTGTCTTCCGCGTCACCGACGGGCTCGCCAAGGAGTTCGGCGAGGACCGCTGCACGGACACCCCGCTGGCCGAGGCGGGCATCCTCGGCACCGCCGTCGGTATGGCGATGTACGGGCTGAGGCCCGTCGTCGAGATGCAGTTCGACGCCTTCGCCTACCCGGCGTTCGAGCAGCTCATCAGCCATGTCGCCCGCATGCGCAACCGCACCGGCGGGAAGATGCCGCTGCCGATCACCGTCCGCGTCCCCTACGGCGGCGGTATCGGCGGGGTCGAGCACCACAGCGACTCGTCCGAGGCGTACTACATGGCGACTCCGGGGCTCCAGGTCGTCACGCCCGCGACCGTCGCCGACGCCTACGGGCTGCTGCGTGCGGCCATCGCCTCCGACGACCCGGTCGTCTTCCTCGAACCCAAGCGCCTGTACTGGTCGAAGGACTCCTGGAACCCGGACGCCCCGGCGACCGTTGAACCGATAGGCCGCGCGGTGGTGCGGCGCTCGGGCCGGAGCGCCACACTCATCACGTACGGTCCGTCGGTGCCCGTCTGCCTCGAAGCCGCCGAGGCGGCCCGGGCCGAGGGCTGGGACCTCGAAGTCGTCGACCTGCGCTCCCTGGTGCCGTTCGACGACGAGACGGTCTGCGCGTCGGTACGACGGACCGGGCGCGCGGTCGTCGTGCACGAGTCGGGCGGGTTCGGCGGCCCGGGCGGAGAGATCGCGGCCCGGGTCACGGAGCGCTGCTTCCACCATCTGGAGGCACCGGTGCTGCGCGTCGCCGGGTTCGACATCCCGTACCCGCCGCCGATGCTGGAGCGCCACCACCTGCCCGGCGTGGACCGGATCTTGGACGCCGTGGCGCGTCTGCAGTGGGAGGCGGACAACTGATGGCACAGGTGCTGGAGTTCAGGCTCCCCGACCTCGGCGAGGGGCTCACCGAGGCGGAGATCGTGCGCTGGCTGGTGCAGGTCGGGGACGTCGTCGCCATCGACCAGCCGGTCGTCGAGGTCGAGACGGCCAAGGCGATGGTCGACGTGCCCTGCCCCTACGGCGGCGTGGTCACCGCCCGCTTCGGCGAGGAGGGCACGGAACTACCCGTCGGGGCACCGCTGCTGACGGTCGCGGTCGGCGAACCGGCCACGCGCGACGAGGACACGGGATCCGGCAACGTCCTGGTCGGATACGGGACGGGGACGGCTCCGGCGCGGCGGCGCAGGGTGCGGCCTGCGGCCGGGCCCACGCCTTCCGAGGGCCCAAGGACACCCGGGACCACGGCACCGGAGACCACGGCACCGGAGACCACGGCACCCGGGACCACGACCCCCGAGGCCGCGACCCCCACGACCGCGGCCCACGCGCGCGTGGGCGCATTGCCCGTGGCCTCGCCGCCCGAAGAAGAACGGCCCGTTCCTGTGATCTCGCCCCTCGTGCGGCGGCTCGCCCGCGAGAACGGGCTGGATCTGCAGGAGCTGACGGGCTCCGGGCCCGACGGGCTGATCCTGCGGGCGGACGTCGAGTACGCGCTGCGGGCCGCCACCGCACAAGGGCGGCCGGCCGAGCCGCACGTACGGCCGGCGCCCGCGCGGACCACGACCCCCGAACCGCACGCCCCAGCGACCGCCCTCGGCGGCACCCGTGTCCCCCTCAAGGGCATCCGAGGCGCCGTCGCCGACAAACTGACCCGAAGCCGGCGCGAAATCCCCGACGCCACCTGCTGGGTGGATGCCGACGCCACGGAACTGATGCGGGCACGGACGGCCATGCAGCGCTTTTCTGGGGGACACCCCCAGACCCCCACCACCGCGGGCCCGAAGATCTCCCTCCTCGCGCTGCTGGCCCGCATCTGCACCGCCGCCCTCGCCCGTTTCCCGGAACTCAACTCCACCGTCGACATGGACGCCAGGGAAGTCGTCCAGTTCGACCACGTGCACTTCGGCTTCGCCGCGCAGACCGAGCGTGGGCTGGTCGTGCCCGTCGTCCGGGACGCGCACGCACGGGACGCGGAGGGACTGACCGCGGAGTTCGCGCGGCTGACCGAGGCGGCCCGGACCGGGACGCTGACGCCCGGCGAACTCACCGGCGGGACCTTCACGTTGAACAACTACGGAGTGTTCGGCGTCGACGGCTCCACGCCGATCATCAACCATCCCGAGGCGGCCATGCTCGGCGTCGGCCGCATCGTCCCCAAGCCCTGGGTGCACGAGGGAGAGCTGGCCGTGCGACAGGTCGTCCAGCTCTCGCTCACCTTCGACCACCGGGTGTGCGACGGCGGCACGGCGGGCGGTTTCCTGCGGTACGTGGCGGACTGTGTGGAACAACCGGCCGTACTCCTGCGCAACCTGTGATCACGGCGCTGCCCACACGTTCCCTGTGATCAGGCCGGGCCGCATACTCGGGGGGGTGACCGCATACGAGCCCCTCGGTGAACCCGACGCCGCTGCCGACAGCGCGCCGGGCACGGCCGGGACCGCGTACGGCACCGCCTACGACGCCATCGTGCTCGCCGGCGGTGCCGCCCGGCGGCTCGGCGGGGCGGACAAGCCCGGCGTGCGCGTGGGCGGACGCCCTCTCATCGACCGGGTGCTGGCGGCGTGCGCCCAGGCCCGCACCACCACGGTCGTCGCCGACCCCCGGCCCACCGCGCGGCCCGTGACCTGGGCGCGCGAGGAGCCGCCCGGCGGCGGACCGGTGGCCGCGCTCGACGCGGGCCTTCGGCACACCACCGCCGAGCAGGTCGTCGTACTCTCCGCCGACCTCCCCTTCCTCGGCGAGCCGACCGTACGGCGGTTGCTGGCGGCCCTGCGTGCGAGCGGCGCCGAGGGCGTGCTGCTCACCGACGCCGACGGCCGGGACCAGCCGCTCGTGGCCGCGTACCGGGCGCCCGCGCTGCGCCGGGAACTGGCGGCACTCACCCTTGAGCACGGGGCTCTCACCGGCCTGCCCCTGCGCCGGCTGACCGCCGGGCTCGACCTCACTCGCGTCCCCGACCCCGTCGCGTCCTTCGACTGCGACACCTGGGACGACATCGCCATCGCCAGGGCACGCATCAGGGAGCATGGACACGTGTTGGATGAATGGATTTCCGCAGTCAAGGACGAGCTGGGCATCGACCTCGACGTCGACACCGGCGTGCTGCTCGACCTCGCCCGAGACGCCGCCCACGGCGTGGCCCGGCCCGCGGCCCCGCTGACCACCTTCCTCGTCGGCTACGCGGCCGCGCGGGCCGGCGGCGGCCCCGAAGCGGTGACCGAGGCATCCCGCAAGGCCGCGGCGCTCGCGCTCCGCTGGGCGGACGAGGAGAGCGGCGCGGCCAAGCCCGACGCCAAGCCCGAGGCCGACCCCGACGCGGGCCCGGACGCCGGATGACCGCCCCCGGCATCCGGGCGGACGGAGAGACCGGGAACGCCGAGGACGCAGAGGATCTCGACGTCGAGGAGGTGCTCGCGCTCGTGAACGACGGCAGCGGCCGCATCCCGGGGAGCCAGGGCCCCCCACCCACCGCGCGGCGCGGGGCCCACGGGGCCTCTCGCAAGCCGGACGCCCACCACAGGTCGACCCCCTGGCCCGAGGCCCGTGCGATCGCCGAACGCGCGGGCCGTGCCGCCGGCCGAAGCGCCCACCGCACCCCCGTCTCCGTCCCCCTCGACGGCTCCCTCGGCCTCACCCTGGCCGCTCCCCTCGCCGCCCTCACCGACCTGCCCTCCTTCGACACCTCCGCGATGGACGGCTGGGCGGTCGCGGGGCCCGGCCCTTGGGACGTACGCGACGAGGGCGTTCTCGCCGGCCACGCCCAGCCCGAGCCCCTCACCGACGGCGAGGCCGTCCGCATCGCGACCGGGGCCCGTATCCCGGCGGACACCACCGCGGTCCTGCGCAGCGAGCACGGCCGTACGGACGACAAGGGCCGCCTGCACGCCACCCGCGAGGTCCAGCACGGCCAGGACATCCGCCCCCGCGCTCAGGAGTGCCGCTCCGGCGACCAACTCCTCGCTGTCGGCACCCTGGTGACGCCCGCCGTCCTCGGCCTCGCCGCGGCCGCCGGGTACGACACACTCACCGTGGTCCCCCGCCCCCGCGTCGACGTACTCGTCCTCGGCGACGAACTGCTCACCGAGGGACTGCCGCACGACGGTCTGATCCGGGACGCCCTCGGCCCGATGCTGCCGCCCTGGCTGCGTGCCCTGGGCGCCGAGGTCATCGCCGTCCGCCGCCTCGGCGACGACGCGAAGGCCCTGCACAAGGCCCTCACGACCTCCGACGCCGACCTGATCGTCACCACCGGCGGCACCGCCGCGGGCCCCGTCGACCACGTCCACCCCACGCTCGGCCGGATCGGCGCCGAGCTCCTGGTCGACGGCGTCAAGGTACGTCCGGGCCACCCCATGCTGCTGGCCCGCATCAAGGAGAACCAGCACCTCGTCGGCCTGCCCGGCAACCCCCTCGCGGCCGTCTCCGGCCTGCTCACCCTCGCCGAACCCCTGCTGCGGACGCTCGCCGTACGCCCCGCCCCGGAGCCGTACGCGCTACCGCTCCAGGAGGCGGCGCACGGGCATCCGTACGACACCCGGCTCATCCCCGTGGTCCTGCGCGGGGACCGTGCCGTGCCGCTGCACTACAACGGTCCGGCCATGCTGCGTGGCGTCGCGGCGGCCGACGCCCTCGCGGTCGTACCGCCGGGCGGCGTCCGGCCGGGTCAGGAGACGGACCTTCTCGATCTGCCGTGGGCGGCCGCCGGAATCGGGGCGTGTTTCACGTGAAACAACGCCACCGCGCCGCTCTCAGGACTCGAGAGCGGGCACGGCCCGGCTCACCGTGATGACCCGGTCCCCCGCGCGCAGGCTTGTCAGCCGGGGGTCGGCGTAGTCCAGCAGCTTCCCGTCGCGTACGGCGGCCACGACCAGGTCCGCGCAGTCGCGGGGCGCTCGGCCCACCTCGTCGGCCGCGACCGGGCGCTCGGTGAGGTCCAGGCCGCTGCCGAGGGTCATGAGGTCCTCCAGGATCCGGGCCACCGACGGGCTCACCATGGACACCCCGAGCAGCCGGCCGGCGGAGCTCGAGCTGGTGATGACGGTGTCCGCGCCGCTCTGCTTGAGCAGGGGCACGTTCTCGTCCTCCCGGGCGGCGGCGACGATCGTGGCGCGCCGGTTCAGCTGCCGGGCGGTGAGCGTGACCAGGGCGGCCGTGTCGTCGCGCTGCGGGGCGACGATCACCCGGGAGGCGTTCTGGGCCTCGGCCTTGAGGAGGGTCTCCGAGCGGGTTGCGTCCCCGGTCACGGACACCAGCCCGTCGTCGCCGGCCAGGTCCGCGGCCTTGCGCTGCGCGTCCACGACGACGATCCGCTCCTTGGCGACGCCCTGTCCGACCAGTGTCTCCACGGCGTGCCGGCCCTTGGTGCCGTACCCGACGACCACCACGTGGTCCCGGATCCGGGCGCGCCACCGGTGGATGCGGACCTGCTGGCGGGTGCGCTCGGTGAGGACTTCGAGGGTGGTGCCGACCAGGATGATCAGGAAGACCACGCGCAGCGGCGTGATGATGAGGATGTTGGTGAGCCGGGCGGCGTCGCTGACCGGGGTGATGTCGCCGTACCCGGTGGTGGAGAGCGTGACTGTGGCGTAGTACGCGGCGTCGAGGAGGTCGAGGGAGCCGTCGGCGCTGTCGCGGTAGCCGTCGTGGTCGGCGTAGACGATCAGCGTGGTGGCGGCGAGCACCAGCAGGGCCAGGGCCAGGCGCCGCAGCACCTGTTGCAGCGGGGGCGTGGCGGTCTGGGTCGGCATCGTGATGGACCGGCCCGCCTCCGCGTCGTCGCGGGCCTCGGTGCGCGTCCGGTACCAGACGGCGCGCAGGAGGGAGAGCCTCCGCGCCCGGTACGGCGGTCGTGCCTCGTCGTTCATCGCGTGCCCCCTGTGGCGGTGATCCGGACAGTCGAACACCATGGTTCCCGACCGGCACCATGGTTCCCGACGTGGACGCGCGCGTCACGAAGCAACACGTCCGCCGCAGTAGCCTCCACCGCAACACCGTCAACGCAACACCCTCACCGCAACACCTTCACCGCGGCACACCAACATGGGAGGTCCACCTTGCGCGACCACACCGTCGTCGTCGGCTTCGGCACGAAGGGCCGGTCCGCGATCCGGACCGTCTGTGCGACGGGGCTGAAGAGGGGCCAGGTCGTCGTGATCGACCCCAGTGCCAAGACGATCGACGCCGCGACGGCCGAGGGCTTTGCGGGGATCGTCGGGGACGCGACGCGCAGTGATGTGCTGCGGCAGGCCGAGGTGCAGCGGGCGGGGCGGATCATCATCGCCACCCAGCGCGACGACACGGCCGTCCTGGTGGCACTGACGGCCCGGCAGCTCAATCGCGGGGCGAAGATCGTGGCCGCGGTGCGCGAGGAGGAGAACGCTCCGCTGCTGAAGCAGTCCGGCGCCGACGAGGTCATCACCAGCGCCGGTGCGGCCGGCCGGCTGCTGGGCCTGTCCGTGCTCAGCCCCGCGGCCGGGCGGGTCATGGAGGACCTCATCCAGCAGGGCGACGGGCTCGACCTCGTCGAACGGCCCGTCACCAAGGCCGAGGCGGGCCGCAGCCCCCGCGAGACCGACGACCTCGTGGTGAGCGTCCTACGCGGGCACCGGCTCCTCGGATACGACGATCCGGCCCTCGGCGTCCTGGAGCTGACGGACCGCCTGATCACGATCGTCCGGGCCGCGCCGGACGGTGAGCCGGACGCGTCCGACACGCGAGGCATCCCGCCGCTCCCCCCGGCCTGAGCACGGTCCGGCCCCGCTCGCGGTTGTACAGCCGCCGAGGAGGCCGTTACCGGCCAGGGCGCCCGCTCTTTTCCGGAGCACCTGCCCGGGAACGAAGGGGCAGCGGGGGTAGCGTCCCTCTCATGTATGCGATCACGATTCCCGAACCTGGCGGACCCGAGGCACTGGTGTGGGCCGAGGTCCCCGACCCGGTGCCCGGTGAGGGCGAGGTCCTGGTCGAGGTGGTGGCCAGCGCCGTCAACCGCGCCGACATCCTGCAGCGGCAGGGCTTCTACAACCCGCCGCCGGGCGCTTCGCCGTATCCCGGCCTGGAGTGCTCCGGCCGGGTCGCCGCGCTCGGCACCGGTGTCTCCGGCTGGAAGGTCGGCGACGAGGTGTGCGCGCTGCTGGCGGGTGGCGGTTATGCCGAGAAGGTCGTCGTCCCGGCCGGTCAGCTGCTGCCCGTACCCGAGAGCGTCGACCTCAGGCAGGCCGCGGCGCTGCCCGAGGTGGTCTGCACGGTCTGGTCCAACGTCTTCATGATCTCCCACCTCCGCCCGGGCGAGACGCTGCTCGTGCACGGCGGCTCCAGCGGCATCGGCACGATGGCGATCCAGCTCGCCAAGGCCGTCGGTGCCAGGGTCGCCGTCACCGCGGGCACCAAGGAGAAGCTGGAGAAGTGCGCGGAGCTCGGCGCGGACGTCCTGATCAACTACCGGGAGCAGGACTTCGTCGTCGAGGTCGACCAGGCCACGGGCGGGGCGGGTGCCGACGTCATCCTCGACAACATGGGCGCCAAGTACCTGGACCGCAACGTCCAGACCCTCGCCGTCAACGGCCGCCTGGCGATCATCGGCATGCAGGGCGGCGTCAAGAGCGAGCTGAACATCGCCACGCTCCTCAACAAGCGCGCCGCGATCAGCGCGACCTCGCTGCGGGCCCGCCCGCTCTCCGAGAAGACGGCCATTGTCGCGGCCGTACGCGAACATGTCTGGCCACTGATCGCCACAGGCCGCGTACGCCCCGTCGTCGACCGCGAACTTCCCATGAACGAAGCGTCCGCCGCACACCGGACGGTGGAGGACAGCGGCCACATCGGAAAGGTGCTGCTGGTCGTTCCCGAGAACCTGACCTAGAACCTGATCCGGGGACGGACCTGCGGCCCGCTCTAACCGCGCCGCAGCCGCAGCCCCACGAAGGCGAGGCCGAGGCCGAGGCCGATCAGGACCAGTCCGCTGCCGAGGGGCAGGATCTGAAGGACGGGTTCGGCGGACTGGTCGGGTTGCGCGGCCGTCTGCCGGCCGGGCTCGCTCGGGGGTGTGGAGGGCGTCAGACCGGCCTGCCCGGGCGACGCGGTGGCCCGGCCGGCCTCCGAGGCGTCCGGGCCGACGGTGGCGCTCCCGCTGTCCTCGTCCTCGTCCTCGTCCGTGCCGTCCGGATACCCCGAGTCCTCGCCCCCGTCCTCGTCCTCCCCCTCGACCTGCGCCGCCGTCTCCTCCCGCCGCCCGGGCCGCTGCCGTCCCTCACCCGCCACGCTTCCGGCCCGGTCCGGTTCGGCGGCCGAAGCGGATGACGAGGCGGAAGCGGACGCAGAGGCGGAGGCGGACACCGAGGCGGACGCGGAGGCGGACGCCGATGCCGATGCCGATGCCGATGCCGATGCCGAGCGGACCGGGGCGGGGTCGGGCGAGGTTTCGTACGCCGACCCGGTCCCGCCGGCCAAGGTCCCGGACAGCCCCAGCACCCCGCACACGCCCACCGTGCGCAACACGTACCGCCATGGAGTCACGTCGGTGACCCCCTCCCGGTGCCCAGTCGTCAGGTTGCCAAGATCGTGCGATCAGCGTCACACGGGGTGGCGATCCGGGCATTTCGGGTTCCGCCGAGGGAGGGAGGTGATGAGGTGTACGGGTGCGAGAGAATGACGGCATGGAGATGCCGAGGAACGAAAGGTCGCCGGAGAACGCCCAGAGAATCCTGGTCGTGGGCCAGGACGGCATGGCACTCGGTGGCACGGACGCGGACGATGACTCCCGTGAGATCCCGGTGACGGAGATGGTGGAGCAGCCCGCGAAAGTCATGCGGATCGGCAGCATGATCAAGCAGCTGCTCGAGGAGGTGCGCGCGGCTCCCCTGGACGAGGCGAGCCGGGTCCGGCTCAAGGAGATCCACGCGAGCTCGGTGAAGGAGCTGGAGGACGGCCTGGCCCCGGAGCTGGTCGAGGAGCTGGAGCGGCTCTCCCTGCCGTTCGCGGACGAGGCGACCCCGAGCGACGCGGAACTGCGTATCGCGCAGGCCCAGTTGGTCGGCTGGCTGGAGGGCCTCTTCCACGGGATCCAGACCACGTTGTTCGCCCAGCAGATGGCGGCTCGCGCCCAGTTGGAGCAGATGCGTCGCGCCCTCCCGCCGGGCGTCGGCCACGAGGGCCCCGAGGACCCGCGCGCGGGCGGCCGCTCGGGCGGACCGTACCTCTGATCACACCCAGACCAAGGGGCCCGGCGAAGACCGCCGGGCCCCTTCCCCGCTCACTGACTGGGATTGCCCGTCGAGACACTCAGTTCGATCTTGCCCATGCTCTTCGGATCGACATCGGTGCCCGCGGAGGGGAACTGGTCGAGGACGGTCCCGTCACCCCAGGTGTTGTTGTCCTCTTTCTTGATCTCGTACTCCCAGCCGGCAGCCTGGAAGCACGCCTTCACCGAGGCGATGTTCTTGTACCTGAAGTCGGGCAGCTGGATCTTGTCCTCGTCGTCGTACGACTCCTGCGGTTGCGTGCACTCGGTCTCGTCGACCGTCCTCGACGTGTCCGGACCCCGGTAGCCGGCCTTGTGGCTCGACGCCGATGCCGAGGGGCCGGCGCCGCCGCCCCTGTCGTTGTCCTCGGGGCCGCTGTTCAGTGTCAGCGCGACGACCAGGGCGACGACCGCGACGAGGGACACCGCGATCGAGCCGATGATCACCGGCTTGTTGCCCTTGCCACCGCCCCCGCCCGGGGACGGCACCGACATCTGGGGCGTGACGTTGTACGGCGGCGGGGTCGACGGGGCCTGCATGCCGTACCCGCCGACGGGGGGCGGCGTCCGGTAGCCGCCCTGCTGCGGGTAGCCGTACGCCGGGGTGGGGCCCGCCGGCGCCGGGGTGCCGTACGGGTTCGGTGCCGGTATCGGCTGGTACGGCGTCTGTACGGGGCCCGTCGGCGCCGGGGGCGCCTGGCCGACCGGCGGGAACACCGCGGAGCCGACGCCCGCGCCGCTCGACGTCTGTGCGCCGGGGACGATGCTCGGCGCGGCCGCCTGGAGGGAGGCCGCCACGCGCAGGCACTCGTCGTGCATGGCGACGGCGCTCGGGAAGCGCTCGTTCGGGTTCTTCCTCAGCGCGCGGGCGATCAGCGCGTCCACCGCCGGCGGCAGCGCGCGGTTGATCGACGAAGCGGCTACCGGCTCCTCCTGCACGTGCGCGTACGCGATCGCCAGCGGAGAGTCCGCCTCGAACGGCAGCCGCCCGGTGACCAGCTGGAACAGCATGATGCCGACCGAGTAGAGGTCACTGCGCGCGTCCACGCCCCGGCCGAGCGCCTGCTCGGGGGAGAGGTACTGCGGGGTGCCGACGACCATGCCGGTCTGCGTCATGGAGGTGACGCCGGACTGCATGGCGCGGGCGATGCCGAAGTCCATCACCTTGACGACGCCGCGCTTGGTCACCATCACGTTGCCCGGCTTGATGTCGCGGTGGACCAGCCCCATCTCGTGGCTGATCTCCAGCGCGGCGAGCACGTCCGCGGTGATCTTCAGGGCCTTGTCGGCGGGCATCGCGCCGAGCGTCCGTGCGTCCTCGTCGAGGACCGAGCCGAGCGGGCGGCCCTCGATGTACTCCATGACGATGTACGGAGTGGTCGTCCCGTCGACCTCGTCCTCGCCGGTGTCGAAGACGGAGACGATATTGGTGTGCGTGAGCTTGGCCACGGCCTGGGCCTCGCGGCGGAAGCGCTCGCGGAAGGCCTGTTCCCGGCCCAGTTCGGTGTGCAGGGTCTTGACCGCGACCTGGCGGTCGAGCACGGCGTCGTAGGCCAGGTGCACCGAGGCCATGCCGCCCTCGCCGAGCAGGTCGCGCAGCTGGTAGCGGCCGCCGGCGAGCGCCCGCCCCGCATACCGGCCGTACGCACCGTCCTGGCTCATGTTTCCCTGTCCCCCGTAGCCGTCAGGCGCCTTGGCCGTCGTTGATCGAATGTCTCAATCCGGGCCAAGTCTGCCGGAGGGCACTGACACGTCAAGCTCGGTGCCCGTTCCGTGACCGTACGCGAAAGAAGCGTCGCGCAAGCGTTACAGGTGGCGTACCGCCGGTACACAGAATTTGCACGACAGGGTGTGCTGCGGCTTTGATGGCCGGTCCGTCTCGGACCGGTCGCGGGAGCTGACCCGGACCGGAGGCTTGCGCTGAGGCTGTAGCGTGGCCGACGGAGACCGTGACAACACCGCGCGCACCGCGGGCAGAAACGACGGCGAGGACTGATGGCACAGCAGCAGCGCGCTCAGGGCCCGTCCGACCCCGAGGCGACTGGCGGCGGAATGTCAGATGCGCCGGAATTGTGGGGTAACGGCGGACTTGTTGGGGACGGTCGGTACCGGCTGACTCACAGACTCGGCCGGGGCGGCATGGCGGAGGTGTTCGCCGCGGAGGACGTGCGCCTCGGCCGCACCGTCGCGGTCAAGCTGCTGCGTGCCGACCTCGCCGAGGACCCCGTCTCCAAGGCCCGCTTCACACGTGAGGCCCAGTCGGTGGCCGGCCTGAACCACCACGCGATCGTCGCCGTGTACGACTCCGGCGAGGACTTCGTGGGCGGCCAGTCGGTGCCGTACATCGTGATGGAGCTGGTCGAGGGCCGCACCATCCGCGACCTGCTGCTCAACGCCGAGGCGCCCGGGCCGGAGCAGGCCCTGATCATCGTCTCCGGTGTCCTGGAGGCACTCGCCTACTCGCACCAGCACGGGATCGTGCACCGCGACATCAAGCCGGCGAACGTCATCATCACCCACAACGGCGCCGTGAAGGTGATGGACTTCGGCATCGCCCGCGCCCTGCACGGGGCGTCGACGACGATGACGCAGACCGGCATGGTCATGGGCACCCCGCAGTACCTGTCGCCCGAGCAGGCGCTCGGCAAGGCCGTCGACCACCGCTCCGACCTGTACGCGACGGGCTGTCTGCTGTACGAACTCCTCGCGCTGCGGCCCCCGTTCACCGGCGAGACCCCGCTGTCGGTGGTCTACCAGCACGTCCAGGACATCCCGACCCCGCCGTCCGAGGCCGCCGAGGCCTGCCCGCCGGAGCTCGACGGGCTCGTCATGCGTTCGCTCGCCAAGGATCCCGACGACCGGTTCCAGACGGCCGAGGAGATGCGCGGGCTGGTCCAGTACGGCCTTCAGATGCTGTACGACCAGGGCGGCCACACCGGCACCTGGAACACCGGCCCGGTGCAGACGCACGCCGGCCGTCACACCCCGTCGGCCGGCTTCGCGAGCACGACCGTGCTGCCGCACCACGGCGACGGCTCCGGCACCACGCAGATCCCGCAGCCGATCCTGCCGTCCGGATACGGCGGCGGTGACGACGGCGGTTTCGAGGGGCACGGCAACAGGGGCAGCGGCCGCGGCAAGCTGTGGATCCTCGCCGTCCTGGCCGTGATCGCCATCGCGGCGGGCGTCGCCCTGGCGCTGAACGGCGGCGGCGGCGACGGCGGCGGCGCCGACACCACGCAGTCGCCGACCACCTCGCAGACCAGCACGGACGACAAGTCCAGCGAGAGCCCGAGCGACGAGGCCACCGACAGGCCCACGGACACGGCGACGGACAACAGCGATCAGGGCACCGGCTCGGACTACACGCCGTCGTACACGCCCTCGTACACGCCGTCCGAGACCGCCACCACCCAGCCGTCGTACGAGCCGACCGACGAGCCGACCAGCGAGGACCCGTCGGCCGACCCGACGGAGACGGCGTCGGAGCCGTCCACCCCGACGGACCCGGCGGACGGCGGCACGGATGACGGCGGCACCACGGACGGAGTGACGGGCGGCCTCTGACGGGCCGTCGGCCTCCCCGACGTCACCAGCACGCGCGCGTGGACCCGTTGACCGGGCACCACGCGCGCGTGGCGTTTCACCGTCCGGGTGGGGTGGCCGTGCCTCACCCCGCGAACGCCTCGCACACCGCGTCGTACTCCCGCGTCCACCACACCACGAGCGCCGAGGCCGCGGGGAACTGGGGATCGGCGCGGGTGTCGCCGCGTTCGTAGTGCCAGCGCAGCATCCAGAAGTCGTTCAGGCGCTCCCACCACACACGGTGCACGGCCGCGGCCAGCTCCGAGGGCGTGGCCCCGGCCGCCCGTCGGTACGCGCGCGCGTACGCCCGCACCTTCGGCAGGTCGAGCGCACCGACGGGGCGTACGAAGAAGATCGCGGCGGCGCGTACGGCCTCCTCCGCGCGGGGCTGCACGCCCAGGCGGTCCCAGTCGACGATCGCGGCCGGGGCGTCGCCCTTGTAGAGCAGGTTGAACGGGTGGAAGTCCCCGTGCACCCAGCCCACCGAGGCCCCGCGCGGGGGCCGCCGGTCCGCGTGCCGCTCCAGGAGGGCGCGGCGCTCGAGCAGCCGGTGCCGGGCCAGTTCGTCGAAGGAGTCGGCGGGGCGGTGACGGCGTACCCGGGCGAGCAGGTCGTCGATGAGGGCGAACGTGGAGTCCGGATCGGCGCTCTCCACGGGGTGTGGGCTCGTGGCGGGGCGGGTGCGCCCCTTCGGTGGCATCACGCGCTCCAGGCAGGCGTGTACGGCGCCCAGGAGCGCACCGAGGCGCGCGCACTGACCGGTGGTGAGCTGGCCGCCGTGGCGGTGGCGGCCGTCGATCCACGGGTGCAGGGCATAGGCGTGGCCGCCGACGACGGCGACGGTGCGCCCGTCACGGCCGGTCAGCGGAGGGGCCACCGGGACGCCGAGGGCGGCCAGGCGCTGGGTGGCCCGGTGCCGGCGTTCGATCGCGGCGGGGTCGGCGGTGTCGGGGTCGAAGTGGTGCTTCAGGAAGTAGCGGCCGCGGGTGGTGCACAGGCGGTAGCCGCGGTTCAGCAG
Source organism: Streptomyces sp. NPDC001315 (assembly GCF_042896175.1). NCBI lineage: Bacteria > Bacillati > Actinomycetota > Actinomycetes > Kitasatosporales > Streptomycetaceae > Streptomyces > Streptomyces sp. NPDC001315. The sequence goes on from NZ_JBIAWZ010000003.1 coordinate 282,672, forward strand.
CCCCTGGTCGACGGGCTCGCAGGCGAGGGCGGACCCGGCTGCGTACTGGCGGAGGAGGGCGCTCAACGGGGGCGCATGGGGCACGGGGGGTGGTACACATGGGCGCGGCACGCGGCAGATGCTAGGGCACGGGGCAGCCCTGTGAGCTGGGCGTTGTCACACTAAGTCGCGGATAGTCGCTTCTGGTCACATAGTGTGCTCGAACTGGCGCGGAGGGCCGTTGTCGGTGATGTGCACCGTCACCGACCGGGGAAGTTATGACACGGAGTAGGCCCGGTGGTGGTGGTCCACGCGGCTCAGTGCTTCTCGGCCTGCATGCGAGCCACATAAGCGGCCGCCTGAGAGCGCCGCTGCATACCGAGTTTGGAAAGCAGACTCGACACGTAATTCTTGATCGTCTTTTCGGCGAGGTGCAGCCGCTCGCCGATCTGGCGGTTGGTGAGGCCCTCGCCGATCAGGTCGAGGATCCGGCGCTCCTGCTCGGTGAGCCGGGCGAGCCTGTCGTCGTCCTTGGCCTCGTCCCCCTTGCGCAGCCGCTTCAGGACGCTGGCCGTGACCACCGGGTCGAGCAGGGACTTTCCGGCGGCGACGTCCCGGACCGCGGTCAGCAGTTCATTGCCCCGGATGGCCTTCAGGACGTATCCGGAGGCGCCCGCCATGATCGCGTCGAAGAGGGCCTCGTCGTCCGCGAACGAGGTCAGCATCAGGCAGGCGACGGAGTCGTCCCGCGACCGGATCTCCCGGCACACCTCCACGCCGCTGCCGTCCGGGAGCCTTACGTCGAGCACCGCCACGTCGGGCCGGATGGCCGGAATCCGCGCCAGCGCCTCGGCCGCCGTACCGGCCTCGCCGACCACCTCGATGTCGTCCTCGACCGACAGCATCTCGTGGACGCCCCGACGGACGACCTCGTGGTCGTCGAGGAGGAATACCCTGATTCGTCCCTCTTTGTGCATCTGATCAGTTTCACACACAAACTCTTCCCGTGACATGGCCGAGCGGGATAACGTGCCGTTGCTCCGGCCTCCTGCAAGGCTGTGACCAGCGACCTTCCCGTCCTTTCCGATTTACTTGGAAATCCAAGCAAAATCGCAGGTCAGGAGGGGTTTCACAGAAATGTGGAGCACTGGGTAACGTGACTGTTGCAGGGCGCTCGCCGGGGCACCTGTCACGCCTGTTCCCGGCCGAGGGCACACACCCCGTGCCCGGGTACCGGAACAGGTGAGCCGCACTGGCCTACCGGCAACCCCGGGGGCCGGACCGACGGAGGAGCACACGTGACCGTGGAGAGCACTGCCGCGCGCAAGCCGCGACGCAGCGCCGGTACCAAGCGCACCAGCGCCAGCAAGTCACCGGGCACATCGAGTCCAGGGCCCGAACTCGTCCAGCTGCTGACGCCCGAGGGCAAGCGCGTCAAGAACACCGAGAACGCCGTCTACGACAAGTACGTCGCCGACGTGACGCCCGAAGAGCTGCGCGGTCTGTACCGCGACATGGTGCTCACCCGCCGCTTCGACGCCGAGGCCACCTCCCTGCAGCGCCAGGGCGAGCTCGGCCTGTGGGCCTCGCTGCTCGGCCAGGAGGCCGCCCAGATCGGCTCCGGCCGGGCCCTGCGCGACGACGACTACGTCTTCCCGACCTACCGCGAGCACGGCGTCGCCTGGTGCCGCGGGGTCGACCCGACCAACCTGCTCGGCATGTTCCGTGGCGTGAACAACGGTGGCTGGGACCCGAACAGCAACAACTTCCACCTCTACACGATCGTCATCGGCGCCCAGACCCTGCACGCCACGGGCTACGCGATGGGCATGGCCAAGGACGGCGCGGACAGCGCGGTGATCGCGTACTTCGGCGACGGCGCCTCCAGCCAGGGCGACGTCGCGGAGTCCTTCACCTTCTCCGCGGTCTACAACGCCCCCGTGGTGTTCTTCTGCCAGAACAACCAGTGGGCGATCTCCGAGCCGACCGAGAAGCAGACCCGGGTGCCGCTCTACCAGCGCGCACAGGGCTATGGCTTCCCGGGCGTACGCGTCGACGGCAACGACGTCCTCGCCTGCCTGGCCGTCACCAAGTGGGCGCTGGAGCGGGCCCGCAACGGCGAGGGCCCGACGCTGGTCGAGGCGTACACCTACCGCATGGGCGCGCACACCACCTCCGACGACCCGACCAAGTACCGGGCCGACGAGGAGCGCGAGGCGTGGGAGGCGAAGGACCCGATCCTGCGTCTGCGCGCGTACCTCGAGTCCTCAAACCACGCGGACGAGGGATTTTTCGCGGAACTCGAAGCGGAGAGCGAGGCGTTGGGCAGGCGAGTGCGCGAAGCGGTCCGCGCCATGCCGGACCCGGACCACTTCGCCATCTTCGAGAACGTGTACGCGGACGGGCATGCGCTCGTCGACGAAGAGCGGGCCCAGTTCGCCGCCTACCAGGCGTCGTTCGCGAGTGAGTCCGAAAGCGGCTTCGCCGCGGGTGAGGGGGGCAACTGACATGGCGGAGAACGTGACGTCCAAGGCCGTGACATCCAAAAACATGGCGATCGCCAAGGCGATCAACGAGTCGCTGCGCCGCGCCCTGGACTCCGACCCGAAGGTCCTCGTCATGGGCGAGGACGTCGGCAAGCTCGGCGGCGTCTTCCGTGTGACGGACGGACTGCAGAAGGACTTCGGCGAGAGCCGCGTCATCGACACCCCGCTCGCGGAGTCCGGCATCGTCGGCACGGCGATCGGTCTCGCCCTGCGCGGTTACCGCCCGGTGGTGGAGATCCAGTTCGACGGTTTCGTCTTCCCGGCGTACGACCAGATCGTCACGCAGCTCGCGAAGATGCACGCCCGCTCCCTGGGCAAGGTCAAACTCCCGGTCGTCGTGCGGATCCCCTACGGCGGCGGCATCGGCGCGGTCGAGCACCACTCCGAGTCCCCCGAGTCGCTGTTCGCGCACGTGTCGGGCCTGAAGGTGGTCTCCCCGTCGAACGCCGGCGACGCCTACTGGATGATGCAGCAGGCCATTCAGAGCGACGACCCGGTGATCTTCTTCGAGCCCAAGCGGCGCTACTGGGACAAGGGCGAGGTCAACACCGAGGCGATCCCCGGCCCGCTGCACAAGGCACGCGTGGTCCGCGAGGGCACCGACCTCACCCTCGTCGCCTACGGCCCGATGGTGAAGCTCTGCCATGAGGTCGCCGACGCGGCCGCCGAGGAGGGCAAGTCGCTGGAGGTCCTGGACCTGCGCTCGGTCTCCCCGCTGGACTTCGACTCGATCCAGGCGTCGGTGGAGAAGACCCGCCGTCTGGTCGTCGTCCATGAGGCGCCGGTGTTCTTCGGCTCGGGCGCGGAGATCGCCGCCCGGATCACGGAGCGCTGCTTCTACCACCTGGAGGCTCCGGTGCTCAGGGTCGGCGGCTACCACGCCCCGTATCCGCCGGCGCGCCTGGAGGAGGAGTACCTGCCGGGCCTGGACCGGGTACTCGACGCCGTCGACCGTGCCCTGGCGTACTGAGGAGAGGGTCGTGACGACGATGACCGATGCGTCCGTACGCGAGTTCAAGATGCCCGACGTGGGCGAGGGACTCACCGAGGCCGAGATCCTCAAGTGGTATGTCCAGCCCGGCGACACGGTGACGGACGGCCAGGTGGTGTGCGAGGTCGAGACCGCCAAGGCGGCCGTCGAACTCCCCATCCCCTATGACGGAGTGGTCCGCGAGCTGCGCTTCCCCGAGGGCACCACGGTGGACGTGGGCACGCCGATCATCTCGGTGGACGTGGCGGGCGGGGCGCCGACCGCCGAGGCCCCGGCCCCGGCTGTCGCCGAGCCGCAGCAGGAGGAGCCGAAGCCCCAGGGCCGCCAGCCGGTCCTCGTCGGCTACGGCGTGGCCGAGTCTTCCACCAAGCGCCGCCCCCGCAAGGGCGCGGAGGTCCCGGAGACCCCGGTCCCGGAGGCGTCGGTGGCGGTCCAGAGCGAACTGAACGGCCAGGGCGGCCCGGCCCTTGCCGGCGAGCAGCGTCCGCTGGCGAAGCCTCCGGTGCGCAAGCTGGCGAAGGACCTGGGAGTGGACCTGGCGCAGGTGGTTCCGTCCGGCCCGGACGGCATCGTCACGCGTGAGGACGTGTACGCGGCGGCGGCTCCCGCGCAGCCGGCCACCGTCACCGCCCCCGCTGTCGCCACCGAGCCCGTGGCTCCGGCGGCTCCGGTTCAGGTTCCGGCGCCGGTCGCGACGTACGACGGTGCCCGCGAGACCCGTATCCCGGTCAAGGGTGTCCGCAAGGCCATCGCCCAGGCCATGATCGGCTCGGCGTTCACCGCGCCGCACGTCACGGAGTTCGTCACGGTCGACGTGACCCGCACGTTGAAGCTCGTCGAGGAGTTGAAGCAGGACAAGGAGATGCAGGGTCTGCGGGTGAACCCGCTCCTGCTGATCGCCAAGGCCCTGCTGGTGGCCATCAGGCGCAACCCGGACGTCAACGCCTCCTGGGACGAGGCCAACCAGGAGATCGTCCAGAAGCACTACGTCAACCTGGGCATCGCGGCCGCGACCCCGCGCGGTCTGATCGTGCCGAACATCAAGGACGCGCACGCCAAGACGCTGCCGCAGCTGGCCGAGGCACTGGGCGAGCTGGTGTCGACGGCGCGCGAGGGCAGGACCCCACCGGCGGCGATGCAGGGCGGGACGGTGACCATCACCAACGTCGGTGTCTTCGGCGTCGACACGGGCACGCCGATCCTCAACCCGGGCGAGTCCGCGATCCTCGCCGTCGGTGCGATCAAGCTCCAGCCATGGGTCCACAAGGGCAAGGTGAAGCCTCGTCAGGTCACCACACTGGCACTGAGCTTCGACCACCGGCTGGTGGACGGCGAGCTCGGCTCCAAGGTGCTGGCGGATGTGGCGGCGATTCTGGAGCAGCCCAAGAAGTTGATTACCTGGGCGTGAGGCCCTCTCGGCCGGATAGGTTGAACGGAGAGGGGTCGGTCGCAAATTCCGCTTGCGACCGACCCCTCTGCCTTCGCCGTCCCGGTCAGGGACGGTTGAGCACGTAGATCGGTGCCCCGTCCTCGCTGCCGCCCTGGGAGTGGTTGCAGGCGTGCTTGCGCAGCATGCTCACCCTGCTCGAGCAGGACCGGGACGATCACCACCGCCACCGCCCAGACGTCCGACGTCACGGACAACCGCTTCCGCCAGTCGGCCAGTACGGACTCCGTGGTCGGGTTGGCGGAGAAGGCTGTGGCGGGCGCCGGACGATCGACGGCCAGGACGTCTCGTCGCCACTCCCTACCTGCGGGAATGCTGAGACCGTAACTTCCAGTCACTGTCTCAAGACTTTCTCGATGTTCCTCTGGTACATGGTCGAGGAGCGCCTTCTGGGGCGTCGTGTACCCCAACTTCTTGCAGACATCCCCCGCCGGAACCGTTGAGCCCCTCCCGGCATGGTCAGCCGGCGGACCCGGCGCAATGATGTTCACCATTGCGAGTGAATCGAACGGGAAAGCAGTGAAGGGGACCTGCCGCTTTCGCGGGAGGTCCCCTTCACGATCACGCCGTGCGTGTCAGCCGGGAGTGTCAGCCGAGCTTCGCGAAGCCGTAGTTGAGGAGCTTCGTCGCGTCCGTGGCGCGCTGCGTCGCGTTCGTGTCGGCGAGAACCGTGCCGATGACGGTCTTGCCGTTGCGGGTCGCGGCGAAGACGAGGCAGTACTTCGCCTGGGTGCCGGAGCCGGTCTTCACGCCGATGGCGCCGCTGTAGCTGCTGAGCAGCGTGTTCGTGTTGGTCCACGCCGCCATGGTGCGGGTGGTGCCGGTCTTGGTGATCGTCTTCGCGGTGTACTTCTTGGTCTTGACGACCGTGCGGAACGTGGAGTTCTTCATCGCGCTGCTGGCGAGCTTCGTCAGGTCCTTCGCCGTCGAGTAGTTGGCGCCGTTGCCGATGCCGTCGAACGAGTCGAAGTGCGTGTTCGTCAGACCGAGGCTCTTCGCGGTGGTGTTCATCTTGCCGATGAACGACTTCACGCGCGCGGCCCGCGTCGAGCCGCTGCCGTACTTGTCGGCCAGCGCGTACGCGGCGTCGCAGCCGGACGGCAGCATCAGCCCGTACAGCAGCTGGCGGACGGTGACCTTGTCACCGACGATCAGGTGGGCGGACGAGGCGCCCTTCGACACGATGTAGTCGCTGTACGCCTTCTGGATGGTGACCTTGGCGTCCAGGTTGAGGTTGGTCTGCGCGAGCACGACCTTCGCGGTCATGATCTTCGTGGTGGAGCCGGTGGACAGCTTGGTGTCCTGGCCCTTGCCGTAGAGCTTCGCGCTGTTCGCGTTGTTCATCACGTAGCCGGTCTTGGCCACGATCGAGGGCGTGGTGACCGCCTGCGCGGGTGCCGCGGTGAGGGCTCCGGTGGCCAGCACGGCGCCGGTGGTGACGGCGACGGCGGCGGCACGACGGAAGCGAGTGCCCTGAATGCCCTTTATCAAGTGAGATACCCCGAATACGTTGAATGTCCCTGAGGTGCGGCCGAGTTGGAGGGGGAAAGCGAGTGGGGCCGCAAGTGTGTGACACGTAAGTAGCACAGATGGTTGTGCTGTTGCTGAGAGGGCTTCTCGATGGGGTGAAGGGCGCGCCCGGCGACGTCCGCATGATGAAACGAGCACATCATGCGTACGTGTTGTATCTATCCTGTAGGCATGAGCCTGGCCGTGAAGCAACCTCCCGCCACCGACCGCGTCTACACCCATGTCAAGCAGGGCGTACTGGAGCGCCGTTACGAGGGAGGGACCCTGCTCACGGAGGGCGAGCTCGCCGAGGCCGTCGGGGTCTCGCGCACACCGGTGCGCGAGGCGCTGCTGCGGCTGGAGGTCGAGGGCCTGATCAAGCTCTACCCGAAGAAGGGCGCCCTGGTCCTGCCCGTCTCCGCGCAGGAGATCGCCGATGTCGTGGAGACCAGGCAGCTGGTCGAGGAGCACGCGGCACGCAAGGCGGTGCCCGCGCCGGCGGGGCTCGTCGAACGGCTCGAGGAGCTGCTGGCCCAGCAGAAGGCGGAGGCCGCCGCCGGCGACCTGGCCGCCGCCGCCGTCACCGACCGCTGTTTCCATGCCGAGATCGTCCGCAGTGGCGGCAACGAGATCCTCTCCCGTCTCTACGACCAGCTCCGCGACCGACAGCTGCGGATGGGCGTCGCGGTGATGCACTCTCACCCCGACCGGATCGCCAAGACCCTCGCCGAGCACGAGGAGATCCTCAGCGCACTGCGCTCCGGGGACGCGGACGCGGCTGTCGCCGTCGTCCACCGGCACGTCAACTGGTTCTCCCACCTGGCCCGGGGTGAGGTCCGATGAGCAGCAGCTCCAGGACCGCGATCGCACTCCCCGGAGATCCGCCGGGCGGCCGACGCGCCGTCGCCGTCTGGTCCATCGGCGTCGCGGTCTACTTCGTCGCCGTCATCTTCCGTACGTCCCTGGGCGTGGCCGGCCTGGACGCGGCCGACCGCTTCCATGTGGGCGCCTCCGCGCTCTCCACCTTCTCCATCCTCCAACTCCTGGTGTACGCGGGCATGCAGATACCTGTGGGGCTGCTGGTGGACCGGCTCGGCACCAAGAAGGTGCTGACCATCGGAGTCGTGCTGTTCACGGCGGGACAGCTGGGCTTCGCGTTCTCACCGTCGTACGGCACGGCGCTCGCGTCGCGGGCGCTGCTCGGGTGCGGTGACGCGATGACGTTCATCAGCGTGCTGCGCCTCGGCACGCGCTGGTTCCCGGCGCGGCGTGGCCCGCTGGTCGCGCAGTTCGCCGGTCTGGCCGGCATGGCGGGCAACCTGGTGTCGACGCTGGTGTTGGCCCGGCTGCTGCACGGCATCGGATGGACGGCGGCCTTCGCGGGCAGCGCCCTCGCGGGTGTCGTGGTGCTCGTCCTGCTGCTGCTGTTCCTGAAGGACCACCCCGAAGGGTGCGAGCCGGAGCCGCTCCCGCACCAGGGCGCGGCCTACGTCCGCCGCCAGATCGCCGCGTCCTGGCGGGAGCCGGGGACGCGGCTGGGGCTGTGGGTGCACTTCACCACCCAGTTCCCGGCGATGGTGTTCCTGCTGCTGTGGGGGCTGCCGTTCCTGGTCGAGGCACAGGGGCTCACCCGGGCCACCGCCGGGGACCTGCTCACCCTGGTCGTGCTGTCCAACATGGTGGTCGGCCTGGTGTACGGCCAGATCGTCGCCCGGCATCACGAGGCCCGGCTGCCGTTGGCGCTGGGGACCGTGGGGGCTACGGCTGTGCTCTGGGCGGTGACGCTCGCGTGGCCCGGTGCGCATGCGCCGATGTGGCTGCTCATCGTGTTGTGCGCGGTGCTCGGGGCGTGCGGGCCGGCGTCGATGCTCGGCTTCGACTTCGCGCGGCCGGCGAATCCGCCGGAGCGGCAGGGGACCGCGTCCGGGATCACGAACATGGGGGGTTTCGTCGCCTCGATGACGACGCTGTTCGCGGTGGGCGTGCTGCTGGATGCCACTGGTGACGACTACACCGTTGCCTTCTCCGTGGTGTTCGTTCTCCAGGCGCTCGGGGTCAGCCAGATTCTGCGGCTGCGGAAGAGGGCGGCGAGGCGGGAGCGGGAGCGGTTGGTTGCCAGTCGGGTGGAGACGGTGCACGTCCCCGCGTGACGGTGCCCTGGGCCGGTGCGCGCGGGTGGGTTTCGCAGCCCGGCGCTCACGGGGGTGCCGCCTTGCTCTGGGACGGGTGCCGCTCCAGGCGGCACGCATGCCCGCGCCCGACGACTACTTGGTTACTTGGTCACCTTGAAGTTCCGCAGAATCGCCTCCGTGAGCTCCGGATCCCCCTCCGCCTTCACCCGGTCCGCCACCGCCTCCGGCGTCACGCGGCCGCAGGCCAGGCGCACGTAGGTTTCCCAGTCGAGGGTGAGGGTGGCGGCGGGGCCGAGGGCGGGGGCCGTTTCCAGGGTGCCGCGGCCCTGGATGTCGACACGGATCGTACGCAGGAACTCGATGGGACCGTGGACGTCGAAGACGACCGCCGAACTGCGGGGGGCCTCCGCCTTGTCGGCCACGACCTGGGGGAGCTCCGCGAGCAGCACGTCGCGGGCGATGTGCGCGCCGGGGGAGTCGAGGTTGCCGGGGCGGCCGAGGGCGGTCCGCAGGTCCTGCTCGTGCGCCCAGACGTTGAACGCGTGGGTGCGCATGGACTCTTCGAGGGTGATCTCGGTGCTGAGGTGGCCGCGGACCTTCGTGCCGGGGTCGCGGGACTCGTTGCGCAGCTGGCGGTTGCGGCGGATGACCGTGTACTCCAGCTCCGACGTCATCTCCGGCGCCGTGTGGTGGCGGCGGACGTCGACCTGCATCTCCATGTAGCGCTGGTGCTCGTTGGTGACGTGGAACAGGTCGCGCGGGAGGGTGTGGATGGGGCGCGGGTCACCCAGCATCTCGCTGTCCAGGCCGATGACGTGGGAGACGATGTCGCGGATCGACCAGCCCGGGCAGGGGGTCCGCCGGTTCCACTCGCCCTCCACAAGCGGCTGCACCAGCTCGGATATCGATTCGATGGAGTGGGTCCAGGCGTCGGCGTAGGGCTGGAGGGTGGGATGCAGACTCACGGAACGGGACCCCTCGGCGGTCGGTACACGGGTGGTTTGTGGCAGCGTTGCCAGCGGGACGTGGCTGTCGGCGGGTGTCTTGGAACTCCCCCAATTCTCGGCTGCGCTCGAATCGGGGGGACCCCCAAGTTACGCTGCTGTGAGGCACCCCGGCAGGCCTTTGGTGTGACGATCGTAGGCCCGTGTGGACGACTCGAATGCCAGGACGGTGGTAGTGTGCGCGCCTCTTTGATCCAGATCGCCGTGGACGATGACGAATCGGTCGAATCGCGTCGAGCGCGGGTGGCCTCCCTGGTACGGGATCAGGCCGATGCCGCGGACCTGGTGATGCTGCCTGAACTGTGGACCACGGGCGCCTTCGCCTACGAGCGGTTCGGCAGCGAGGCGGAGCCGCTCGAGGGGCCCACCTACGAGGTGATGGCGAAGGCCGCGAGCGATGCCGGGGTGTGGCTGCACGCGGGCTCGATTCCGGAGCGGGCTGCGTCCGACAGCGGCTCCGCCGCGGGGGACGGGCCGCTGTACAACACCTCGCTCCTCTTCTCCCCCTCCGGCGACCTGGCCGCCGCCTACCGGAAGATTCACCGTTTCGGCTTCGACAAGGGCGAGGCCGTGCTCATGGGCGCGGGTACGGAACTGGTCACGGCGCGGCTGCCCGAGACGACCGTCGGTCTGGCCACCTGCTACGACCTCCGTTTCCCCGAACTCTTCCGCGGCCTCGTCGACGCCGGCGCCGAGGTCCTCCTGCTCCCGGCCGGCTGGCCGGCCCGCCGCCGGTCGCACTGGACGCTGCTGGCTCAGGCGCGGGCGGTGGAGAACCAGGCGTTCGTGCTCGCGTGTGGAACGGCCGGGACGCATGCCCGAGTTCCCCAGGCGGGTCACTCGATCGTGGTCGATCCGTGGGGCGAGGTGCTCGCGGAGGCGGGCCCCGACGAGGAGGTCCTCACGGTGGAGTTCGACCCCGCCAGGGTCGCCACGACCCGGGAGCAGTTCCCCGCGCTGAAGGACCGGGTACTGGGGCTGGCGACGCCCCGCCGCTGAACCCCGGGCGGACACGCCCCGCCCTTGACTGGGGCGTACCGGTCCGCCTCACCGCGGGCGGGACGGACCGGCTGCCGCTGGTCCTGGCCGGAATGGACGACCAGAAGACGGCACAGGACGCCTGAGCGGCGGCGCGGTCGCGGTGCCGGTTCGAACAGTGCCACCCCGGCCGCCACCAGCGCGGTGGCGGCCACCCTCAGCGCCATGCTGTTCATCCACACTCCGGTGGCGGCCGGCGTGGCGCCTGCGGCGCCGGTGGTGCCGGCGCCGATCACTCTTCTGTGTTCGCCCTGTGACTTCGGCTCATACGCCGTATCCGTCGGAATAGCCGTCCCGGTGGTGATGGTGCCGTTCCTCCTCGATGACGGTCGTCGTCGGCGGCGGTACGAGCACGCGCCTGCGCTTGGCGATACCGCTGAACGTCGCCACGCCGATCAGCCCGACGAGCATCAGGATGATCCCGACCAGGTCGAGGTTGACCCCCTCCATGTGCCAGTCGGTCGCGAACGTGAGGATGGCTCCCACGGCGATGAGGATGATGCATCCGCCGAGGCCCATGAGTGTCGCCTCCCTGTCCGGACCGGTCGGTCCGGTCCGTGACACCGAGTACCCCCGCACCCGGCACCCATGCGGCCAAGGCCCTTGCGGTCACCGGCCGTTCTACCCCTCCAGGAACGCCACCAGCGCGTTCGCCAGCAGGTGCGGGTCGTCCGCGCCGCACAACTCCCGTGCGCTGTGCATCGACAGGATCGCGACCCCGATGTCGACGGTCCGGATGCCGTGCCGGGCCGCGGTGATCGGGCCGATGGTCGTGCCGCACGGCATGGAGTTGTTGGAGACGAAGGACTGGAAGGGGACGTTCGCCTTCTCGCAGGCGGCGGCGAACACCGCGCGGCCCGAACCGTCGGTCGCGTAGCGGTTGTTGACGTTGACCTTGAGGATGGGGCCGCCGTTGACGCGCGGGTGGTGCGTCGGGTCGTGCCGCTCCGCGTAGTTGGGGTGGACCGCGTGACCCGTGTCGGAGGACAGGCAGACGGTGCCGGCGAAGGCACGCGCCCGGTCCTCGTACGACCCTCCGCGCGCGAACACCGAACGCTCCAGCACACTGCCCAGCAGCGGGCCGTCCGCGCCGGTGTCGGACTGCGAGCCGTTCTCCTCGTGGTCGAAGGCGGCGAGTACGGGGATGTACGGCAGGTCTCCCACGGCCGCCACGGCCGTCAGCGCCGCCGTACCGGCGTGCACCGACAGCAGGTTGTCCATGCGCGGGCCGGCCACGAGGTCCTCGTCGCGGCCCAGGTAGGCCGGCGGCTCCACGGAGTGCACCATCAGGTCCCAGCCGGTCACCTCGCCCGCCGGAAGCGCCGACTCCTCCTCCAGGAAGGCGATCAGGTCGCCGTCGCGCACGTCGTTGCCCAGACCCCAGATGGGCTGGAGGTGCCGCTGCTTGTCGAGCTTGAGGCCCTCGGTGTTGACCGCACGGTCGAGGTGGATGGCGAGCTGCGGGACCCGCAGCAGCGGCCGGCCGATGTTCACCAGGCGCGTCGAACCGTCCCGCAGCGTCAGCCGGCCCGCCAGGCCCAGGTCGCGGTCGAGCCAGGAGTTCAGCAGCGGCCCGCCGTAGATCTCCACGGCCACCTGCCGCCAGCCGTGCGCCCCGGTGTCGGGCAGCGGCTTGACCCGCAGGTTGGGCGAGTCGGTGTGGGCGCCGACGATCCGGAAGGGGGTGTGCGGCGCGGCGCCCTCGGGCACGTACCAGGCCACGATCGCACCGCCGCGCAGCACGTACTTGCCGCCGCTCGTCCCGTCCCAGGCGTCCGTCTCCGAGACCTGCCGGAAGCCGGCCTTCTCCAGCCGCTCGGCGGCGTTCGCCACCGCGTGGTACGGCGACGGGCTCGCCGTCAGAAAGGACATGAGGTCGTCGGTGTGGCCGCGGTCGAAGCGGGAGGGTTCGCTCATGGGGTTCACCTTAACGACGTACGAGGGCCCGCTCCCCCTCACCGGGAGCGGGCCCTCGTAAGGGCTGTGTGGAGTGCGTGTCCGTGGACCGGCTCCGATGGGGGCAGACCCTAGAACGCGGCCTCGTCCAGCTCCATCAGGTCCAGGTCGACGTCCGAGGCCACCTTGCGGGCCAGGGTGACGCCGGGCAGGACGTTGGCCGCGAAGAACTTCGCCGCCGCGATCTTGCCGGTGTAGAAGGCCACGTCCTTGCTCGACGCCGTCTGGAGCTTCTCGGCGGCGATGGCGGCGCCCTTCAGCAGCAGGTAGCCGACGATCACGTCACCGGAGGCGAGCAGCAGGCGCGTGGTGTTCAGGCCCACCTTGTAGATGTTCTTGACGTCCTGCTCGGTCGACGCCAGGTCGGTCAGCATCAGGCCGACGATGGCCTCCAGCTCGACGGCCGCCTTGGCGAGGTGCTCGCGGGCACCCGCCAGCTCCTCGCCGCCCGTGCCGAGCGCCAGGAACTTCTTGATGTCCTCGGCGAGGGAGTTCAGCGCCGCGCCCTGGTTGCGGACGATCTTCCGGAAGAAGAAGTCCTGGCCCTGGATCGCGGTGGTGCCCTCGTACAGGGTGTCGATCTTGGCGTCGCGGATGTACTGCTCGATCGGGTACTCCTGCAGGAAGCCGGAGCCGCCGAAGGTCTGCAGCGACTGGGCGAGCTGCTCGTAGCCCTTCTCGGAGCCGTAGCCCTTGACGATCGGCAGAAGCAGGTCGTTGAGCGCGTGCTCGGTGGAGGCGTCCTCGCCACCCGCCTCCTTGACCGCGATCGCGTCCTGCACGGAAGCGGTGTAGAGGACGAGGGCGCGCATGCCCTCCGCGTACGCCTTCTGCGTGATCAGCGAGCGGCGCACGTCCGGGTGGTGGGTGATGGTGACCTTCGGCGCGGCCTTGTCCATGAAGTTCGCCAGGTCGGGACCCTGGACGCGCTCCTTGGCGTACTCCAGCGCGTTGAGGTAGCCCGTCGACAGCGTGGAGATGGCCTTCGTGCCGACCATCATCCGGGCGAACTCGATGATGCGGAACATCTGGCGGATGCCGTCGTGCTTGTCGCCGATCAGCCAGCCCTTGGCGGGGTGCTGGTCGCCGAACGTCATCTCGCAGGTGTTGGAGGCCTTGAGGCCCATCTTGTGCTCGACGTTCGTGGCGTAGGCGCCGTTGCGCTCGCCCAGCTCGCCGGTCTCGAAGTCGAAGAGGTACTTCGGGACGAGGAAGAGGGACAGGCCCTTGGTGCCGGGGCCGGCGCCCTCGGGGCGGGCGAGGACGTAGTGGAGGATGTTCTCCTCCATGTCGTGCTCACCGGACGTGATGAAGCGCTTCACGCCCTCGATGTGCCAGGAGCCGTCCTCCTGCTGGATCGCCTTGGTGCGGCCGGCGCCGACGTCCGAACCGGCGTCCGGCTCGGTGAGCACCATGGTGGAGCCCCAGGTCCGCTCGACCGCGATCTGCGCGATCTTCTTCTGCTCCTCGGTGCCCTCGTCGAAGAGGATGCCCGCGAAGGCCGGGCCGGAGGAGTACATCCACACGGCCGGGTTCGCGCCGAGGATCAGCTCCGCGTACGCCCAGATCAGGGACGGCGGGGCGGTGGTGCCGCCGATCTCCTCGGGCAGACCGAGCCGCCAGTACTCCGACTCCATGAACGCCTTGTAGCTCTTCTTGAAGCTCGCCGGTACCGGAGCGGTGTTCGTCTCCGGGTCGAAGACCGGCGGGTTGCGGTCGGCGTCCGCGAAGGACTCCGCCAGCTCGTTCTCCGCGAGGCGCGTCAGCTCCTCGAGGATGCTCTTCGCGGTCTCGGTGTCCATCTCCTCGAACGGGCCGCTGCCGTACAGCTTGTCGCGGCCGAGTACCTCGAAGAGGTTGAACTCGATGTCGCGGAGATTCGACTTGTAGTGCCCCATGGCGACGGCTCCGTAGAGGGATCGGCGAGGCACTGACTCCTCGCGCTTTTCACGTACCAACTTCATGTACCAAGCAGTAGCTACGATGATGCTACCCGTCGGTAATAAGAAGCAACCCCGATTGGGTCATCTGTGACTCGTTACTCTTTGGGGCATGTACGGCTACGAGCAGAGCGCGGGTGCCCAGCAGGGGTACACCCCGCCGCAGCAGCAGATGCCCGGCGGTGTCGGCGGTTACGGCCAGCAGCCGCCGCTCTACCCGGAGCCGTCGCCCCCGTCCCTCGCGGACGCGGTGCGCGCCTTCACCACCGGCCAGCTGGCCGCCGAGGACTTCCAGCAGGTCTTCGCGACCTCCAAGGTCTACTGCCCGCGCGGCGACAACCCGGGCTTCCTCGCTCTGCACAACACCCAGCAGCCGGTGATCCCGATGTTCACCTCCCTCAAGGAGCTGCGCCGGTACGCGGGCAAGGAGTCCAAGTACTTCGTGATCACCGGCGCCGAGGTGATCGACCTGCTGCCGACCGGCTACGGCTTCGTCCTCGACATGGAGGGCGAGCACCGGATGGTCTTCGACGCGAAGGCCGTCGAACAGATGGTCGAATTTGCGATGCGGCGCATGTACGGCTGACCGGCCCCGTTCTCGTGGCGAGCCCGGAGGGAATTTCCTCCGGGCTTTCTCTGTTTGGGCTGGCAGAAAGTTCAACGCTCAACTAAACTGGGTGCACAAGGAGGTACCGACATGCCTGCAGTGACCGTCGAGAACCCGTTGACGCTGCCCCGCGTGGCCGCTCCCGCCGACGCGGTGGCTCGCCCCGTGCTCACCGTGACGACCGCGCCGAGCGGTTTCGAGGGTGAGGGCTTCCCGGTGCGCCGTGCGTTCGCCGGGATCAACTACCGCCATCTGGACCCGTTCATCATGATGGACCAGATGGGTGAGGTGGAGTACGCGCCGGGCGAGCCCAAGGGCACCCCCTGGCACCCGCACCGCGGCTTCGAGACCGTCACGTACATCATCGACGGGATCTTCGACCACCAGGACTCGCAGGGCGGTGGCGGCACCATCACCAACGGCGACACCCAGTGGATGACGGCAGGTTCGGGTCTTCTGCACATCGAAGCTCCGCCGGAGTCGCTGGTCATGTCCGGCGGTCTCTTCCACGGCCTTCAGCTGTGGGTGAATCTCCCGGCCAAGGACAAGATGATGGCCCCGCGCTACCAGGACATCCGCGGTGGCAACGTCCAGCTGCTCAGCACCCCCGACGGCGGCGCGCTGCTGCGGGTCATCGCCGGTGAGCTGGACGGTCACCAGGGCCCCGGCATCACGCACACGCCGATCACGATGGTCCACGCGACGCTGGCGGCGGGCGCCGAGCTCACCCTGCCGTGGCGCGAGGACTTCAACGGCCTCGCGTACGTGCTGGCCGGGCGGGGTTCGGTGGGAGCCGAGCGCCGGCCGATCCGGCTGGGCCAGACCGCTGTGTTCGGCACCGGCTCCTCGCTGACCGTCCGCGCGGACGAGAAGCAGGACTCCCACACGCCGGACCTCGAGGTCGTCCTCCTCGGCGGACAGCCCATCCGCGAGCCGATGGCCCACTACGGCCCGTTCGTGATGAACACCCAGCAGGAACTCCAGCAGGCCTTCGAGGACTTCCAGAAGGGCCGCCTGGGGACCGTCCCGGCGGTGCACGGAATGACCGAGGGCGGGCCGCAGGCCTGACATCCCGTCACCCGGGCGGGCCGTCCTGACGGGACGGCCCGCCCGGTACGTGGTCGGGTGGAGGCGTGCACCTGCTCCCCGATCCCGTCCGGCGGCTCGCCGCCTGGTGCGCCGTCGTCCTGCTCGTCGCCGGGGTCGGCTACGTCGGGATCCGGCTGTGCGCCGAGTTCCGTACGGCCGTGACGCCGGTGCTGCTCGCGCTGCTGGGGACCGCGCTGCTCGGGCCGCTGCACCGCCGTCTGGTGACGGCCGGGGTCAACCGGTCCGTGGCGGCTGCCATCACCTGCGTCGCCGTCGTGGCCGTGGTCGGCGGGGCCGTGTACATCGTCGTCGCGGCGCTCATCAACACCGGGGACGAGATCATCGCCTCGCTCAAGAACGCGGCGCAGGGGATCGCCGACCACTTCGGGGCCGCCGGGACCTCGCTGGACGACCTCGCCACCAACAGCAAGGACCTGCTCACCAAGTTCGGTGGGACCGCCGCCTCCAACGTCATCAGCGGGGTCAGCGTCGTCGGCGAGGGCATCGCCATGGCCGTACTGGCCCTGCTGCTCGTCTTCTTCTTCCTGCGGGACTCCCACCGGACCTCCGACGTGCTCAGGTCACTCGCCCCGCGCGGCACCGCCGACACCGTGGAGGCGATGGCGCGGCGGGCCTTCGAGGCCGTGGAGGGGTTCATGCGCGGGACCACCTTCATCGCGCTGATCGACGCGATCTGCATCACCATCGGGCTGCTGATCCTGCGTGTGCCCGGGGCCGCAGGGCTCGGCGCGCTCGTCTTCGTCGCCGCCTACATTCCCTACCTCGGCGCCTTTCTCTCCGGGTCCGTGGCCGTGCTGGTCGCGCTCGCCGACCGCGGGTTCGTCATCGCGCTGTGGGCGCTCGGCGTGGTGCTCGCGGTGCAGGTGCTGGAGGGGCATGTGCTCCAGCCCATGATCCAGAGCCGGACCGTGCAGATGCATCCGGCGGTGGTGATGCTGACGATCACCGCGGGCGCGTCGGTGGCCGGGATCCTGGGCATGCTGCTGGCGGTGCCGTTGACCGCGGCCGCCTTCGGCGTTCTGCACGAACTGCGCACGCGTTACGCGGCGCCCGAGCCGTCGGACACGTAGCGGGCCCTACGCCCTTCGACGCCGTCAGCGCGGGCCTCACGGCCCTCGGCGTCGTCCGGCTCGTGGAGATCGAACCAGATGCTCTTGCCCACGCCGCGCGGTGCCACGCCCCACGTGTCCGCGAGCAGCTCGATGAGGAGGAGGCCGCGGCCGGAGGAGGCCAGTTCGCCCGGTGTGCGCTTGTGCGGGAGGTCGTCGCCGGCGTCGGTGACCTCCACTCGTATCCGCCGTTCGCCCGGAAAGCCGGTCACCTCGGCGACCAGCAGTGCGTCGGTGTCGGTGTGCACGAGGACGTTGGTGAGCATCTCGGAGACGAGCAGCACGGCCGAGTCCACCTGTTCCGCGGAGGGCCAGTCGTGCAGCAGCTCGCGCAGTTGCTGCCGGCCCTCCGCGATCCGCTCGGGCTCGACCTGTGCGACCGTGAGCATCGTGCGGCGCACCGTGGGCCGTACGGCGCCCGGGGCGCCGCGGCCGCACGGCTCCTCCCCGTGCCGGCCGAGCAGCAGGACGGCGATGTCGTCCTCGCGCCGGTCGGAGAGCGGCCCGGTGGTGTAGTGGGAGGAGGGCCCGTGCACGGCCCGGACGAGCGCGTCGGCGAGCTCCTCCAGGTCGCCGTCGTGGTCCTCGAGGGTCTTGCGGAGGCGCATCCAGCCCGTCTCCAGGTCGTGGCCGCCGGTCTCCACCAGGCCGTCCGTGCAGATCATCATCGTCTCGCCGGGTTCCAGGGCGAGCCGGGTGGTCGGGTAGTCGGAGTCCGGGTCGACGCCGAGGGGCAGGCCGCCGGCCGTGGCGCGGATCAGCACCGTTCCGTCCGCCATGCGGATCACCGGGTCCAGATGGCCGGCCCGGGCGGTCTCCAGGACCCCGGTCACGGGGTCGACCTCGATGTACAGACAGGTCGCGAAGCGCAGGTCGGCCGGGTCGTCGGTGTGGGTGAGGCCGCAGAAGAAGCGGGATGCGCGGGACAGTACGGCGTCGGGGCGGTGGCCCTCGGACGCGTACGCCCGCAGGGCTATGCGGAGCTGGCCCATCAGGCCCGCCGCCCGCACGTCGTGCCCCTGTACGTCGCCGATGACCAGGGCGAAGCGCCCGTTGGGCAGCGGGATCATGTCGTACCAGTCGCCGCCGACCTGGAGGCCGCCGCCGGTGGGGACGTAGCGGGCGCTGAGGCTCATGCCGGGGATCTCGGGGCCCAGTGTGGGCAGCATGGAGCGCTGGAGTCCGTCGGTCAGCTCGCGCTCCGACTCGGCCGTGCCGGCCCGGCTCAGGGCCTGCGCGAGCATCCGGGCCACCGTCGTCAGCACGGACCGCTCGTCCGGAGTGAACGCGACCGGGTAGGCGAAGGCCGCCAGCCAGGCGCCCATCGTGCGGCCGCCGGCGGTCAGTGGCAGATACGCCCAGGAGTGCCGGCCGAACCGCTCGACGAGCGGCCAGGTGGCCGGGTAGCGCTCCTTGTACTCCTCGGGCGAGGACAGATACACGGCCCGGCCGGTGCGGACGACCTCCGTGGCCGGGTAGTTCGTCTCGAGGGGCATGTGCGAGAAGGGGGCCTCGGTGCCCGGCCGCTGTCCGTGGTGGCCGATGATCGTCAGCTGGTCGCCCTCCACGCCGAACACCGCCAGGCCGTCCGGTGAGAAGCCCGGCATCGACAGGGTCGCAGCGACGCGCAGCACCTCCTCCGTGGACCGCGCCTCGGCCAGCGCCCGGCCGGCGTCCAGCAGGAACGCCTCCCGGGAGCGCCGCCAGTCCCCGGTGACCGCGCTGCGCCCGGCCGGCGTGCCCGGTGACGGCTCGGCCACCTCCTGGAGGGTGCCGATCAGCTCGAACGCCCGCCGGACGGGGTCGTAGCTCGGCTTGGAGCGGCTGCGCACGGTGCGGATGATCCGGCCCCGCTCGTCCATGATCCGTACCCGCACCTCGGCGAGGGTGCCCTCGGTGACGGCGAGCCGGACCACTCCGGTGATCTCGTTCCAGTCGACCGGGTGGAGGCGGGCGCGCGCCTGGGCCTCCGTGAGGGTGGTCTGCTCGGCGGGCAGCCCGAGCAGCCGTGCTGCCTCCGCGTCGACGGTGACCAGCCCGGTTGCGGTGTCCCAGTGCCACATCCCGGTCGCGAGGGCGGCGAGGACATCCCCCACGCCGGGCAGGGGCTCACCAGTGCGCATTGCCCCACTTTATTGATAAATGATCCGATAGTGCCAATGATGGCGTGCGGAAGGCGGACCCTGACCCCCGGGGCAATGGACTCCGACTCCCCGGGTTAATGGTGGGGAGGCCATCTCGGGGTGCCCGGTACGCTTGGGTGAAGTTGTTTCACGTGAAACACGACCCCGATCCGCGAAGGCTGGATGAACGACGATGCATCGGTACAGGTCCCACACCTGCGGCGAGCTCCGCGCCTCTGACGTCGGCACCGACGTCCGGCTGAGCGGCTGGCTGCACAATCGGCGCGACCTGGGCGGCATCCTCTTCATCGATCTGCGCGACCACTACGGCATCACGCAGCTCGTGGCCCGCCCCGGCACGCCCGCCTATGAGGCCCTCGACAAGGTGACCAAGGAGTCGACGGTCCGCGTCGACGGCAAGGTCGTCTCCCGTGGCGCCGAGAACGTGAACCCCGACCTGCCCACCGGCGAGATCGAGGTCGAGGTCGGCGAGGTCGAGCTGCTCGGCGCCGCCCAGCCGCTGCCCTTCACGATCAACGCCGAGGACGGGGTCAACGAGGAGCGGCGCCTGGAGTACCGCTTCCTGGACCTGCGCCGCGAGCGCATGCACCGCAACATCATGCTGCGTACGGCGGTCATCTCGGCGATCCGTCACAAGATGACGGCGCTGGGCTTCAACGAGATGGCGACCCCGATCCTGAGCGCCACCTCTCCGGAGGGCGCCCGCGACTTCGTCGTCCCGTCCCGTCTGAACCCGGGCAAGTTCTACGCGCTGCCGCAGGCCCCGCAGCAGTTCAAGCAGCTGCTGATGATCTCCGGCTTCGACCGGTACTTCCAGATCGCGCCCTGCTTCCGCGACGAGGACGCCCGCGCGGACCGTTCGCCGGGCGAGTTCTACCAGCTCGACGTGGAGATGTCCTTCGTCGAGCAGGAGGACGTCTTCCAGCCCATCGAGAAGCTCATGACGGAGCTGTTCGAGGAGTTCGGGAACGGCCGTCACGTGACGTCTCCCTTCCCGCGCATCCCGTTCCGCGAGGCGATGCTGAAGTACGGCTCCGACAAGCCGGACCTGCGGGCCCAGCTGGAGCTGGTCGACATCACCGACATCTTCGAGGGCTCGGAGTTCAAGGCGTTCGCGGGCAAGCACGTGCGCGCTCTGCCGGTGCCGGACGTCTCGGCGCAGCCCCGCAAGTTCTTCGACCAGCTCGGTGACTTCGCCGTGACGCTGGGCGCCAAGGGCCTGGCCTGGGTCCGCGTCGCCGAGGACGGCTCGCTGACGGGGCCGATCGCGAAGTTCCTCACGGAGGAGAACGTCGCCGAGCTGACGAAGCGCCTGTCGCTGTCGGCCGGTCACGCCGTGTTCTTCGGCGCGGGCGAGTTCGACGAGGTCTCGAAGATCATGGGCGCGGTGCGGGTCGAGGCCGCCAAGCGGGCCGGCCACTTCGAGGAGGACGTCTTCCGCTTCTGCTGGATCGTCGACTTCCCGATGTACGAGAAGGACGAGGAGACCGGCTCGATCGACTTCTCGCACAACCCGTTCTCGATGCCGCAGGGCGGCCTGGAGGCCCTGGAGACCCAGGACCCGCTGGACATCCTGGGCTGGCAGTACGACATCGTCTGCAACGGCGTCGAGCTGTCCTCCGGTGCCATCCGGAACCACGAGCCGGACATTATGCTCAAGGCCTTCGAGATCGCGGGCTACGACCGTGAGACCGTCGAGGAGAAGTTCGCGGGCATGCTCCGCGCCTTCCGCTTCGGCGCCCCTCCGCACGGCGGCATCGCCCCCGGCGTCGACCGCATCGTCATGCTCCTCGCGGACGAGCCGAACATCCGCGAGACGATCGCCTTCCCGCTCAACGGCAACGCCCAGGACCTGATGATGGGTGCGCCGACGGAGCTGGAGGAGGCGCGGCTGCGCGAGCTGCACCTTTCGGTGCGCAAGCCGCAGCCGAAGTAGGCGCGAGCAACGGGAGTGGCCCGGAACCGGATGCCGGTTCCGGGCCACTTCTGTCTTCGGGTCCCCATGCCTTTGTGTTCCCCGGCGGCTCAACGGCACGGCGACGGACCTCGTCGCCGCGTACAACAGGCAGTAGAGCAGGCATGAGTGGGGCTGGGGTCCGGGAACAGTCCGTTCCCGGGCCCCCTTTTTATTGACCCTCACATGGCAATGCACAGTCTGTGCCCACGCTCCTGACAGGGTTCTTACCTAGCGTCGCCGCCCATGACGGGAATTCAAGGACCAGCACACAAACGGAACATGACCCGACGCAAGGTCGTCGTGGCGGGCGGAGCGGCCGTGGCCGTGGCGAGCGTGGGTGGCGGCATCGCCGTGAACGCCTTCGCGAGCGAGACGAGCGACAGCTCGACCTCGTCGGACGCCTCCACGGAGACGTGCTACAAGCTCACCTCGGAGACCACCGAGGGCCCCTACTACATCGACGCGGACAAGCTCCGCCAGGACATCACCGAGGACAAGGAAGGCATCCCGCTGACCCTGACCCTCAAGGTGATCGACTCCGAGACCTGCAAGCCGGTCAAGAACGCGGCCGTCGACGTCTGGCACTGTGACGCGCTGGGCATCTACTCGGGCTACGAGAGCCTGTCGACCGGTGCCGGTGGTGCCGCCCCGACCGACGCGCCTTCGGGCATGCCGTCCGACGCGCCCACGGGTGAGCCGCCGTCGGGTGCGCCGTCCGGCGGCCCCGGCGGTGGTGGCGGTGGCCACCAGGAGCCCACCGACGACGAGCGTTACCTGCGCGGCACCTGGAAGACCGACAAGAGCGGTCACGTCACCTTCAAGACGATCTTCCCGGGCTGGTACCAGGGTCGCTGCGTCCACATCCACGTCAAGGTGCACGTGGACGGCGAGTGGACCGACGCCGGCTACGAGGGCGGGCACACCTGCCACACCGGCCAGTTCTTCTTCAGCGAGGAGTCCGTCCTCGCCTCCGCCGAGGTCGAGCCGTACTCCACGAGCACCACCACCCGCACCACGCTCACCGAGGACACGATCTACGACCAGAGCGGTACGACGGGCGGCCTGCTGAAGCTCACGTACAACAAGAAGAACATCGCGAAGGGCGTCCACGCGTCGATCACGATGGGCGTCGACCCGGACGAGACCCACGACGGCACGGACGACGCGGTCCAGCCGGGGGCGTCGGCGTCGGCTTCGGCGTCGTAATTCCGCGTAGGTAGGTGAGAGCGCCCGGGACGGTGAAAGTCCCGGGCGCTTTCGGGGTGCGTCAGGCTTCGGCCTGGTCCGAGGTGTCCACTGCGTCCTCGGCGAAGAGATCGTGCACGCACTCCGCATGGGGCGTCCGGTCCAGCCAGCGGTTGAGGAGGTCCAGGTCGGTGCAGCCGGCGATGCGCTCCCGGGCGTCGTCCGGGACGGAGATGCAGCGCGCCTCCAGGAAACGGAGGATGGCCTTGGCCTCGCCCCTGGCCTCGCCCTTGGCCTCGCCGTCGAGGTAGACCTCTTCCAGGATGGTGCCCCGGCCGGGGAAGAAGTTGGTGAAACCCATCAGCTTTCTCCATGTCTGTCGGGCCGGAGTGTCTCCCAGGCCGATCTCCAACAGGCCGCCGAAGTACTGGGCGGTTTCCGTGTCTGTTGTCTTGAGAGCGCCGACCAGGGCCTCCAGTATGGCCGTGGCGTTCGGATTGCGGCTATGTGTGATGGCGGAGAACGTCGCCATCGCCAGGTTCCGACCGGCTGTGCGCTGGTCGGTGATCATCGGTACGTTGTCCGGGCCCAGGACCAGGGGATGTGCGCTTTGGGTGGTCCAGCCCCGGACCTCGCAGGTGAACGGTCCGGTCGCCCACCGCGCGGTGGGCCGGTCCTGGCAGGTCACGAGAAGGAGCACCGGAAGGCAGAACTTCTCCTGTAAGTACGTCACGTAGTACGGCCGGCTCGTCACCTTGCGCTTGTCGCGCCGCCCCTGTGTCTCGATGGCGAGCAGGAAGTGGTCCCCGTCGGACGGTTCGACGCGCAGGACCGTGTCCACTCTTCGCTCCAGCGGCTGGATCTCCGTCACGTCGGCGCTGAGGACCGCCACCGATGCCTTGGCGGACATCGGGACGCCGAGGAGGTCGAAGACAGGGGTGAGGAGCTCCGGCCGGTCCTGGAAGATCCGATGAGAGGCCTCGTGGGTGGAGGTGACCATGCGCGCAACCTAGGCGGACCAGGGGCCGGGGCGTCCGGCGGGCGGCATGGGTTCACCCGTTCGGGGAAGGCAAAAACGTTCACGCTGCCCTGGTCAGCTCGCACCACACGTACTTGCCCCGGCTGCCGGCCCCACAGGTCGGCGCGGACGAGGGCCAGGCCCCGCCCCCTCGCCCCCACCGCCCTGGCGGCCCTCCTGCGCCGGGTGCGCAGTGAGGGCCGCTGACGGGGCTACTTCGCTACGAACTGCGTCAGGATCGCCTGGACCTCGTAGATGTCCACACCCTTCGTGAACGTCTTCTCGATCGGGGTCGGCGAGCCGGAGATCCAGATCTTCAGCTCGGCGTCGAGGTCGAACGTGCCGGCGGTCTCGACCGCGAAGTGGGTGATGCTGCGGTACGGGACGGAGTGGTACTCCACCTTCTTGCCGGTGATGCCCTGCTTGTCGACCAGGATGAGGCGGCGGTCGGTGAACAGGATGGTGTCGCGGATCAGCAGGTACGCGGCGTGTACCTGCTCCCCCTGACCCAGCAGACGTGCGAAGTCCTGCTGCGCCTGGGTCGTGTCGATGCTGTGTGCGTTGCCGAACAGTGCCATGGATGGCCCCCCTCTTTACAAGATCTCCGCAATGTATACCGGGGTGAGAAGGCCGTCCAAGGGGCGCACGTCGGTCCGATGCGTCGGTCCAGGCGGGGCCGCTGAGTTCAGCGCCGGTCGACCAGGGCCCGTCGACCGGACGGCGTATCTCCGGACCGGCGTGAGACGTACGGCAGGGCTGTTGTGGACATGTAGATGTGCAGGTGGTGCGTGATGCGCACCCATGGACGCGACGGATGTGACGGACACGTACGAGGGAGAGCGATGAGTCTGCGAGACGACGCGAAGGCGATCCAGGGGGACCTGTCCGTGCTGCGTCGAGCACTGCACCGGGAACCCGAGATCGGCCTGCACCTGCCACGCACCCAGGAGAAGGTGCTGGCCGCGCTGGACGACCTGCCCCTGGAGATCAGCACGGGTACGTCATTGTCCTCCGTCACCGCGGTCCTGCGCGGCGGTGGTGGCGGTGAGGGGGGCGGTGGCGGCCCCGTCGTGCTGCTGCGCGGCGACATGGACGCCCTGCCCGTCACCGAGCGTACGGGCGAGGCCTTCGCCTCCCGCGTCGACGGCGCGATGCACGCCTGCGGCCACGACCTGCACACCGCCGGTCTGATCGGCGCCGCCCGGCTGCTGGCGGACCGGCGCGCGAGCCTCGCCGGGGACGTGGTGTTCATGTTCCAGCCCGGCGAGGAGGGCTGGAACGGTGCCGGGCACATGGTCGGGGAGGGCGTACTGGAGGCGGCCGGGCGGCCGGTCGACGCCGCCTACGGACTGCACGTCAGCTCGTCGACGTATCCCGCCGGCGTCTTCGCCTCCCGTCCCGGGCCGATGATGGCCGCCTCGGCCGGCCTGCGCGTGCGCGTCGTCGGCGCCGGCGGTCATGGTGCGCGGCCGCATGCCGCGCTGGACCCGGTGCCCGCCGCCTGCGAGATGGTCACCGCGCTGCAGACCATGGTCACCCGGCGCTTCGACGTCTTCGACCCGGTCGTCGTCACCGTCGGCACCTTCCATGCGGGCACCCGGCGCAACATCATCCCGGACGACGCGGTCTTCGAGGCGACGGTACGCACCTTCAGCGCGTCCGCCGCAGAGCGCGCCGCCGAGGTCGCCGTACGGCTGTGCCACGAGATCGCCGCGGCCCACGGCCTCACCGCCGAGGTGGACTTCCGCCCGGAGTACCCCCTCACCGTCAACCACGACGGCGAGCACGACTTCCTCGCCCATGCCGTACGCGAGGTGTTCGGCGAGGAGCGCTTCCAGCCGCTGGCCGATCCGATCACCGGCTCGGAGGACTTCTCGCGCGTCCTGGACCGGGTGCCCGGCGCCTTCGTGTTCCTCGGCGCCGACGCCACCGGTGAGCCGGGCACCGCCCCCTCCAACCACTCACCGCTCGCGGCCTTCGACGACGGTGTGCTGTCCGACGGGGCGGCGCTGCTCGCGGAGCTCGCGACGCGACGCATCGAGAAAATCGAGAAGGCGGAGGGATGAAGAGCGGGCCCCGGCTCGGTGGAGCCGGGGCCCGCTCTACGTCAGGCAGGTGTGCGGCCACTCCGCACGTCGGGCAGGTGCGCGGTTACTCCGCGGGCTCGCCGCCGAAGCGCTCCTTGTAGCTCTCCAGGTCCTCGTCCGTGAGCTTGGCGAACAGGACCGGCGGGACGGTGAAGGGGGTGCCGGCCGGGACCGCGGTGAGGGACCTGGCCTCGGTCTCGCTGATCCAGGTCGCCGTGTCGTCCGGGAGGGAGAAGGCCGTACGCATCTTCGCCGCCGTCGACGGGATGAAGGGCTCCGAGACCACCGAGTAGAGGTGGATGAGGTTCATCGCCGTGCGGAGGGTGAGGGCCGCGCCGTCCTTGTCGGTCTTGATCTCCAGCCAGGGGGCCTTCTCCTCCAGGTAGGAGTTGCCCGCCGACCAGAGCGCGCGCAGGGCGGCGGCCGCCTTGCGGAACTGGAGGCTCTCCATGTGCGACTCGTAGTCGGCCAGGAGCGTCGCGATCTCCTCGCCGAGCTTCGTCTCGGCCTCGCCCGGCTCGCCGCCCGCGGGGACGTCGTCGCCGAAGCGCTTGCGGGAGAAGGACAGGACCCGGTTGACGAAGTTGCCCAGGGTGTCGGCCAGGTCCTTGTTCACCGTCGCCGTGAAGTGCTCCCAGGTGAAGGACGAGTCGTCCGACTCCGGGGCGTTGGCGATCAGGAAGTAGCGCCAGTAGTCCGCCGGGAGGATGTCCAGCGCCTGGTCGGTGAAGACGCCGCGCTTCTGGGACGTGGAGAACTTTCCGCCGTAGTACGTCAGCCAGTTGAAGGCCTTGACGTAGTCGACCTTCTTCCACGGCTCGCGCACGCCGAGCTCGGTGGCCGGGAACATCACCGTGTGGAACGGGACGTTGTCCTTCGCCATGAACTCGGTGTAGCGGACGGTGTCGTCGGCCTCGTACCACCAGGACTTCCAGTCCCGGTTCTCCGGGTCCTGGTCCGCCCATTCCTTCGTCGCGCCGATGTACTCGATCGGGGCGTCGAACCAGACGTAGAAGACCTTGCCCTCCGCCGCCAGCTCCGGCCAGGTGTCCGCCGGGACCGGGACGCCCCAGTCCAGGTCACGGGTGATCGCGCGGTCGTGCAGGCCCTCGTTCAGCCACTTGCGGGCGATGGAGGAGGCCAGCTGCGGCCAGTCGGCCTCGTGGCGGGACACCCACGCCTCGACCTCGTGCTGGAGCTTCGACTGGAGGAGGAAGAGGTGCTTCGTCTCACGGACCTCCAGGTCCGTCGAGCCGGAGATCGCCGAGCGCGGGTTGATCAGGTCCGTCGGGTCCAGGACGCGGGTGCAGTTCTCGCACTGGTCGCCGCGGGCCCGGTCGTAGCCGCAGTGGGGGCAGGTGCCCTCGACGTAGCGGTCCGGGAGGAAGCGGCCGTCGGTGGGCGAGTACACCTGGCGGATGGCGCGCTCTTCGATGAAGCCGTTCTCGTTCAGCTTGCGGGCGAAGTGCTGGGTGATGTCCCGGTTCTCGGGAGACGAGCTGCGGCCGAAGTAGTCGAAGGCGAGTGCGAAGCCGTCGTAGACCGCCTTCTGGGCGTCGTGCGCCTGCGCGCAGAACTCGTCGACCGGGAGGCCCTGCTCCTTCGCCGCCAGTTCGGCCGGGGTGCCGTGCTCGTCCG
The DNA here is from genome assembly GCF_042896175.1 of Streptomyces sp. NPDC001315. Classification (NCBI taxonomy): domain Bacteria; kingdom Bacillati; phylum Actinomycetota; class Actinomycetes; order Kitasatosporales; family Streptomycetaceae; genus Streptomyces; species Streptomyces sp. NPDC001315. Next base: position 310,069 of record NZ_JBIAWZ010000003.1, read on the forward strand.
TCGCGCAGATGTACAGGACGTCGTGGCCGCGCTGGCGGAGGTACCGGGAGTACACGTCCGCCGGGAGCATGGACCCCACCATGTTGCCCAGGTGCTTGATCCCGTTGATGTACGGAAGGGCGCTGGTGATGAGGTGTCGAGCCATCGCGGGCTGCTCCCAAGTCGCTACGTGGGGTGACGATCGTCGGTTCTCTGGTCGTCTGTGAACCTTGAAATCGTAGCTGACATGGGTAGGCCGCCCGCTTCCCGTTTTACGGGGCGGGAAGCGGGCGGCCTTCGGACGGCGGTTACGGGCGCCAGTTCGCCAGTACGCCCTCGTACAGCTCCGTGTCCGTGAGCTCGCGCGGGGTCTGGCCCGCGTGGAAGAAGGACGCGTTGTCGGTCTTCAGTTTGCGGAGGTAGTCGAAGGCCTTGTTCTCCGGGTCGCCGAAGGCGATGAAGGAGAAGAAGAGGGAGGGGTGGTTCTTCGCGGCGTCCGTGAGGGACTGGGTCGCCGGGGTCTTGGCGTCCGGGGCGCCGTCCGTCTGGAAGACGACGAGGGCGGGGTCCGTCGTGCCGGACTTCTCGTAGTGGGTGACGATCTCCTCCACGGCCGCGTGGTAGCTCGTACGGCCCATGCGGCCGAGGGAGGCGTGCAGCTCGTCGATCTTGTTCTCGTGGTCGGGGAGGGTGAGGTCGGCGGTGCCGTCCACCTCCGTGGAGAAGAAGACGACGTGGATCGTGGCCTCGGGGTCGAGGGTGGCGGCGAGGGCGAGGGTCTGCTCGGCGAGGGCCTGGGCGGAGCCGTCCTTGTAGTACGGGCGCATGCTCGCGGAGCGGTCGAGGACGAGGTAGAGCTTCGCGCGGGTGCCGGTGAGGTTGTTCTTCTCCAGGGTCGCTGCGGCGGCCTGGTAGGCGGTGGTGAGGGCGGGGGCGTCGGTCTTCAGGCGGGTGAGGGGGGTGGCGGGCTTGCCGGTCTCGGCCTGGGCTTCGCCCTCAGCCGGGTTGTTCCCACCCGCACCACCCGTGCTGCTTTCGTGGTCGGGTGCGAGTGGCCCCTGCGGGGCGTCATCGCCGTCGGCGGCCGCGGGTTCGATCACGGGCTCGGGGGCGGGCTCGGGCTCCGGGGCGACTTCAGCGGCGGGCGCGGGCTCTGCCTTCGGCGTCGCCTCGGCGGCGGGTGCGGGCTCTGCCTTCGGTGTCACCTCGGTGGCGGGTGCGGCCGCGTCGGCGGTGATCGGTTCCGGTGTGGAGACCGGCTCGGCCTCCGCCGCGAGCGGCTCCGGGGTCTCGGTGACGAGCTCCGGCTCCGGCTGCGGCTGCGGTTCGATCACGGGCTCGGGGGCCGGCTCCGCCTCCGGCGTCACCTCGGCGGTGGGCTGCTCGGCGGTGGGCTCCTCGGCCGGGGGCTCCTCTGTGCTCGGCTGCTCGGCCGGGGGCTCCTCTGTGGTGGGCTCCTGGGCCTTCGGCTCCTGGGCCTTCGGCTCCTCGGCGACGGGCTTCTCGGCGACGGGCTCCTCAGCCTTCGGCTCCTCAGCCTTCGGCTCGGGCTCCGGGGCGGGTGCGACCTTCGCGGTCGGCTCAGGGGTCGGCTCGGGCGTTGCCTCCGCAGTCGTCGGCTCTTCAACGGCTGGTTCGGCGGCAGCTTCTGCCTCCGACGCCGGTTCAGCTGCGGCCGCGGTCACTGCCGCGGCCTCTGCCACCGGCTCCGGCTCCCGCTCCTGCACAGGCTCCGGCGTCGGCGTCGGCTCAGCCTGAGTCACCGGCTCCTGATCCAGTCCAGGCTCCAGCTCCGCTTCAGCTCCGGCCGTCGGCTCTGACGGCGCCTCGACAACCGGCTCGGCCTGGGTCACCGGCTCCGGCTCCGGCTCCGGCTCAGCTTCGGCCGTCGGCTCTGACGGTGTCTCGGCCACCGGCTCGGCCTGGGGCTCGGCCTCGGCCACCGGCTCCGGCGCAGGCTTCGAAGCGGGCGGCGTCGGCTTCGTTTCCACCGATTCCGCCGGCTTCGGGACCGTTACGTTGTCGAAAGCCGCGGCCACCAGTTCGTGTTCGTCGTTCGCCTCGGACGTGCGCGGCTCGGGTACCTGGACGGTCGCCGCAGGTTCCCCCTTTGCTTCCTGGGCGGGGACCGTCTCCTGCGAAGGAATCCGTTCCGCACCCTCTGCTTCGGCGGCACGATCCTTGTGTGATCGGCCGAATGCGTTCCGCAGGAGAGTCAGAATGCCCATGTGCGCAACCCTTCGCGTGAGTTGATGCCCGTCAATCCCTGGCCAGGACGGACACGTAAGGTTAGCGGCCCCGGATGAAGATCTTGGGCAGGGGTGAGTGGCGCCAGGCCGTCCGTGTCAACACCGCCTTCCCGGCCACCCCGCCTTCCCGGCCACACCGTCTGCCAGGCCCACCGCCTCCCAGCCAACCGTCTGCCCGGCCACGCCGTCTGTCCGGCCACACCGCCTCCCAGCCGGACCGCCTCCCGGCCACCCCGCCTTCCCCGCGAACCCCCGTGCCGCGAACGAAGCCGGTACGGCTCAGTGCGGGGACGCGATCGACCGCGCCGCCGCCACCTCCTGGCGTACCGGCTCCAGGACGCTGTCCGCCGGGCCCGTGAGGTCCGTGCGGACGGCGATCAGGGTTTCCGCCTCCCGGACGCCCTCGGACAACTCCCGCAGCTGAAGTGCCACCTGGGACACCTCGGCCGGTGACGGCGGTGCGGCTCCGTGCTTGACGCGGACCCGTGCCGCCGTGGTCGCGTCCACGATGCGTTCGACGGCGACGACGAGGGGCAACCAGCCGGCGGCGCGGCGGCCGGTGGGCGGCGGTTCGGTCAGGGCGCGCTGGAACTCCGTACGGATGACGGACAGGTCGCGGTAGAGGCGGCGGCGCATCCGGGCACGGGCGGCGGGGTCGGTGGTGTCCAGGAAGGCGGACTCGACGTAGTGGGCGGTGTCCGCGACCGCGTCCGCGAGGCGGTCGCCGACGCGGGTGTGCCAGCTCTCCGGCCAGAGGAGGTAGCCCGCCACCAGCGCGATCGCGCAGCCCATCAGGGAGTCCACCAGGCGCGGGAGGAGGAGGGCGGTGCCCAGGTGGTTGAGGATGTCGGAGAGGAGCAGGATCACCGGGGTGATGGCCGCCGTCTGGTAGCCGTACCCGCGTGGGGTGAGGGCCGGGATCAGCGGGGCCAGCAGCATCATCGTCGGTACGTCCCACCAACCGCGCGGCACCTCCGCCAGCACCGCCGCCGCGATGACCAGGCCGGCCACCGTGCCCAGCGCGCGCAGCAGCGCCCGGGAGAAGACGGAGCCGAAGTCGGGCTTGAGGACGAAGGTGACGGTGAGGGCGACCCAGTAGGAACGGGGGACCGGGATGATCGACACCAGGGCCTGGGCGATGCCGATGCACAGGGCCAGCCGCAGGCCGTAGCGCCAGGAGGCGGCGGAGAGGGTGACGTTGCGGGCGGCCCGGGCGGCGCGGATGCCGAGTGCGGCGGGACGGCCGAGGCGGTCGTCGATGCCGAGGGGGTCCACGTCGGGGGAGGCGACCACTTCCGCGGCGTGGCGCACGGCGTGTTCGATGGCCCGGCCGGTCTCGCCGGTGGGGGTGGGGAGGTTGAGACCTATCGGGCCGGTGTAGCCCGTCTCCACGGCCTCGGCGAGGTGGCGGACCGCCTGCGGGACCTCGGGCGGGAGGGGCCTGCCGGTCTGGTGGGCGGCGAGGGCGGCCTCGATGACCGGGGTCGTGGCGTTCAGCTGGGCGAGCAGACGGGTGAGCTCGGGGCTGCGGCCGTGGTGGCGGGTGCGCCGGGCGAGGATGAGGTCGTACGACTGGTTCAGCGACTGGGTGACGGTGTGCCGGGCCTCGTCCAACTCGCCGGGTACGTCGCTGCCGCCGGCGGCGAGCAGGTCGGCGACGGAGCGGTAGCTGTCGGCGACCGCGGCCCGTTCCGGCACCCCGGAGCGCAGCGGCCAGGAGAGCAGAGCGAGGAGCAGCACGAGCAGGCCGCCGCCGGTGATCAGGGCCGGGGCCAGCCACCACTCGCCCGGCAAGGGCAAGCCCGCGCCGATCACGGAGTCGAGCAGCAGGAGCAGGCCCGACACGGAGGCCACGGCACCGATCGTCGAGATCATCCCGGAGACGAGCGCGATGCCGGTGACGGTGGCGACGGCGATCCAGCCGTGGCCGTAGACGAGGGTGCCGAGGGTGATGCCGACGGCGCCGAACAGCTGCGGGATCGCGATGTTGAGGATCCGCATGCGGTACGCGTCGGCGGTGTCGCCGATGACGCCGGACAGGGCGCCCATGGAGGCGAGGGCGCCGTACGCGGGCCGGCCGGCCGCGAGTCCGATGGCCAACGGGAGCGCCATCGCGATGGAGGCGCGGGCGACGGCGGCGCGGTTGACGGGAGAGTGCTGGGGTTGGAGGTTCCGGACCAGCCAGTCGGGAGGGGTGAGGCCGATGGGGAACTCTCGAGACATGGCCCCATTATGGGCACCTTCCCGGGCCGTCAGGGCTGGTGGAGCGTGATGTCGACGAGCAACGCGCGGTGGTCGGTGTCGGCGAGGTCCAGGAAACGGGCGTGGGTGGCGGAGAAGTCCGCCGAAACGAGCACGTGGTCGATCTGGGCGCCGAGGGTGGGGGCGGTGCGGGCCGGCCAGCTGGGGGTGCGGTCGGAGCCGGCGAGGCGGGCGGCGTCGCGCAGACCGGTGTCGAGGATGCGGCGGAAGGCGGCGTGGTCCTGGGAGGCGTTGAAGTCGCCGGCCATGACGGTGGGCGCCGTGCCGTCCCCGGCGGCGAAGTCGCGCAGGCGGCCGAGTTCGCGGCGCCAGAGGCCGAGCTGGCCGGGGAGCGGGGGCATGGGGTGGGCGAGCTGCAGCCGTACGGCGTGGCCGCGCACGTCGGCGACGGCACCGGGCATGCCCATCGTGCCGGGGACCCCGTCCGCGGCCTCGAGGGGGAAGCGGCTGAGGATGACGGACCCTTCGGAGCCGCCCGCCTCGACGGCCTGCCGGTAGGGGTAGACCGTGTCGAAGGCGTCCTTCAGCGCCGCCTGGCACGCGTACTCGCACTCCTCCACGAACACCACGTCGGGCTTCTCGCGCCGGACGGCGCCGACGAGGGCGCCTGTGCCCCGCCCGAACTCGACGTTCGACGTCAGCACGCGGAACGAGGCGACGGGGGCGCCGCCGGGATCGTCGCTCTTCCCGTACGGCTCGATGAACCACGCGAGCAGCCCGAGGACGACGAGCCCCCACACCACTCCGGTCCACCACCGGGCGAGCAGCGCCAGCAGCAGTCCGGCACTCGTGGGCACGAGCAGCCACGGCAGGAAGGCGAGCAGCTGGGGCACCGGCGTGATCCCGTCGGTGTCGGCGACCCGGCAGCCGACGACCACGCTCACCCCGGCGAGCAGCAGCCCGCCACAACCGATTCCGAACCGTCGTCGCCCCCTGCGTCGCGGGGGCGTGTCACCGGGAGTCGTCGTCCACTCGGCAGCCGCAGTGTCCAAGTCCCGGCCTCTCCCTCGAGGGATGGATGTCCGAATCCTCCCTCAAAGACGGTGCCCATGGGCGGAAAGTTGAGTGCTTACCCCGGTCGCGAAGCGTGCTCCCCCGGTCATGAAGCGTGCTCCCCCGGTCATGAAGCGTGCTTCCGCGTCACGAACGCGTGCTCCCGCGGTCACTGTCGTGCGTCCACCCGCTCCAGGAACTTCCCCAGCACCGCGTTGAACTCCGTCGGCCGCTCCAGGTTCGGCATGTGTGCCGTGCCCTCGATCACGTGGAGTGTGGAGTCGGGGAGGAGCGCGTGCATCGACTCCGCGTCCGAGACCGGGGTGTACTCGTCGTCCGCTCCCACGACGACCAGGGCGGGGACCGTGACCCGGGTCAGCGGGTCCTGGTAGTCGGGGCGTTCCGCGCGACCGCGGAGCGCTGCCGCGGCGCCCTCGGGCGAGGTGGCCGTCATCATGCGGTGGACGTGGGACTTGACGGCCGGGTCGGCGTAGGGGGCGACCATCTTCTCCAGGACCTCGTCGGCGTAGCCGCGCATGCCCTCGCGCAGGAGACGGTCGGCCATGGCGTTGCGGGTGACCTTGCCCTGCGGGGTCTCCGCCGCCGGGAAGGTGTCCGCGAGGACCAGGCCCCGGACACGGTCGCCGAAGAGGGCGTGGCACTCCATCGCGATCTGGCCGCCCATCGACAGGCCGGCCAGCACGAAGGTGTCCACCTTCAGATCCTCCAGGAGCGCCTCGATGTCCTGGGCGAAGCGGGACAGCGGGGTGATGCCGGGGGTCACCGGGGAGGCGCCGTAGCCGCGCAGGTCGGGGGCGACTACGCGGCGCTCGGGCGAGAACGCCTCGATCTGCGGGGTCCACATCGTGCGGTCGAAGGGATGGCCGTGGATCAGGACAAGAGGGGCTCGGGAAGTATCCGTGCGGCCTTTGTCCTCGTATGCGAGGAAGGGGGGCATGGGTTCGACCCTAGGGGCGCCAACTCCTCGGTGCAATAAGATCTTTGCCCTCGGTGCAATCCAGCAGTGCGGTCCAGCAGGGGGCTCGGATGGACGACTATCGGCGCATCGCCGACCGCGTGGCCGACGACATCGCCGCCGGGCGCCTGCGTCCCGGCCAACAGCTGCCTCCGCAGCGGCTGTTCGCGCGGCGGCACGGGATCGCGGGGTCCACCGCGGGACGGGTGTACGGCGAACTCGTGCGGCGCGGGCTGGTGGTGGGCGAGGTCGGGCGCGGCACCTTCGTACGGGCCTCCGCGGCCGGGCCCGCCGGGCGGGCGCTGACCGAGGCCGCGACCTCGGCGCCCGTCAACCTGGAGCTCAACTACCCGTCCGCGCCTGGCCAGTCCGAGCTCCTCGCCCCCGCCCTCGCGCCCCTTCTGCGCCCCGACGTCCTCACCGAGGCGTTGCGCCCGGCGGCCGCCACCGGCACCGCCGAGGCCCGCGAGGCCGTGGCCGCCCTGCTGGCCACCCCCGGCTGGCGCCCCGACCCCGCCCACCTGCTCTTCACCGGCAACGCCCGCCAGGCCATCGCCGCCGCGCTCGCCTCCCTGGTCCGCCCGGGCGGCCGGCTCGGCGTCGAGGAGCTGACGTACCCGCTGGTCAAGGAGATCGCGGACCGGCTGGGCATCACCCTGGTCCCCGTGGCCACCGACGCGGACGGACTCCGGCCCGACGCACTCGCCGCCGCCCACCGCTCCGCTCCCCTGTCCGCCCTCTACCTCCAGCCGACGCTGCACAACCCGACGTCGGTCACGACCCCACCCGAGAGGCGGCGGCGGATCGCGCAGACCGTGACCGACCTCGGGCTGCCCGTGGTGGAGGACCGCATCTGGTCGTTCCTCCGCCCCGGCGACACCCCGCTCGCCGCCTGTGCCCCCGGCCTCAGCCACGTCGTCGACGGCCTCTCCAAGCGGGTCGCGCCGGGGCTCACGGCCGGCTTCCTCGTCGTACCGCCCGAGCGCGTCGAGGCCGTGGCAGCGGCGGTCCGCTCCGGGGGCTGGAGCGCGGGGCGGTTCGCGCTGGCGGCCGCCGTGCGGTGGGCCGGGGACGGGACGGTGGAGCGGCTGGTGGCGGCCAAGCGCGCGGACGCGGTACGGCGGCAGGAGATCGTCGCGCGGGAGCTGGCCGGCTTCACCGTACGGACCGACCCGCACTCCTGCTTCGCCTGGTGGGAGCTGCCCGCCCCCTGGCGCGCCGACACCTTCACGGCCGCCGCGGCCGCACACGGAATCGCCGTCACACCGGGCCCCGCCTTCACCGTGGACCCGGGCCGGACCCCCGACGCGGTCAGACTTGGTCTCGCGTCGGCTCCTGAGGCCGAGTTGGGGTGGGCGCTGCGGACGCTTGCCGGCGTCGCGCGAGGTACAGGGCGTGCAGGTGGCGGGTGAGCCAGGTGACGGCCGCCACCGACAGGCCCAGGGTCAGCAGAAGCCACGCGGCCGTGCGAACCGTGGACGTGAGGGCGTCGTAGACCGCGCCGGCGGCCGGGTGGGAGACCTCGTCGGGCAGGTCGCCCAGGGTCAGGCGGCGGCCCAGGGCGACCGCGAGCCCGAGCAGGGCCCCGCCCAGGGCGGTGCCGAGGGCGGTCGCGGTGACCGCGCGGCGGCGGTGGACGGCCAGGGCGATGCCGGTGACGGCGAAGACGCAGGCGGCGACGGGGAGCCAGAAGCCGGCGACTTCGAGCACGTGGTATCCCTTCCGGAGGTGGCCCAGGTCCTGGGCGGCGAGGACGGCGACCTCGGTGTGCTGGACCGGGATGCGGTTCGCGAACGGCACATGGTCGTGGGCAAGCTGACGTTTCACCTGGGCGGTGACCGGGGCGAAGTCGACGGTGACCGCGCGGTCGCGCTCGCCCCTCAGAGCCTGCAGGACGGCGTCGTGGGTGGCCCGGTTGCCCTCGTCCCACGCCGTACGGAAAGCCTGGGTCCGGGTGAAGGAGCGCACCGCCTCGTGCACGAACGGGGCCACCGCGCCCCGCATCGGGCGCACATCGGTCTCATGCCGGTCGACCTCGCGCATGATGCCGGCGCCGACCGTGTCCGCCACGGCCTCGCGCACGTCCGGGTCGGCGGCGAGCGGCGCCATCGTGGTGACGTACCGGCCGGTGTCCGCGAGCCCGTACGCCGCCCAGGCCGCCAGCGCGCCGAACGGCGCCAGGAGGCACGCCAGCGCGAGCAGTACGGCCGACAGGGCGGTACGGAGTCGTCGGGACACCCTTCCAGGGAAGGGTCCGGAGGCGCGGTGCGCGAGCGGTGTGACTGCGTATGGGTGCACGCGTCGAGCCGGACCGGGATCCCTTGGCGGAACTGGATGCTCCGCTCTCCGGTGGAGGGTTCACCCGAACGGGTGTTTCCTGGTTCTGAGGGACGGTTTCAGCATCTCGGGTTCCTGCTCCTGGGCCTGGAACACGTCCGGATCCTCGTCGGGTGACCGGGTCTGGCTCCCCGTCGCCCGGTGAGTGGAGGGATGAGGGAAACGCGTGGGTCCCGGCAACAGCCGGGGCCCACGCGCCGTTCAGGACGAGCCGGAATCAGGAGATGCGATGGCCCTCCGCGTCCTCGTGCGTGTAGTAGCGGTAGAAGAAAACGGCGAAGCAGGCCGCCGAGACCGCCAGCGCCATGCCCGTCGACCGCAGGACGCTCGCGCCGGTCTGGCTGTACAGGAAGCCGAACGCACCGCCCGCGAACGCGGTCCACACCAGGGCGTGCTGCTCGCGCTTCATGTGCGGGGCGAGCGCGCGGACACCGATGTACAGCGCGATGAACGCGATCGTCGTCACAAAGCCGAACAGGAGGTTCCAGCCCGTGATGGGACCGCCGCTGCGGCGGTTGGCCGCGGCCCAGTAGCCGTAGACGAGCCCCAGTCCGACGGGCACCGCCCACTTCGCGACCATGTGTCCGCGTTCACCGAGGATGTCCGGTGATCCGCGCATTCCCGGCGTGGGTGCCGCATGAGCCATGAGAGCGCTCCTCTCTCTCCTCGCCCCCGCTACCAGGGCACACCTGGGGAGTGGCGCTGGCAAGTCGGCGGAGATGCAGCGCGCCCACCCCCATGTTTCGCTGGGCACCGTGAGTGACCGCGCCCCGGGTCAGCGCATGCTCGTCCGGTATCCCCGGGCCGGGCGGCGAGACGACGTGCACCGGCAGGAGCTGCTGCGCGTGCGGGGCCGCAGTGTCGCCTGGCTGCTGCCGCTGCTGCTGCTCGTCGGCATCGTGGTGGCCGACTTCAACACCGGCGGCGAGTTCCGGATGATCTCCTGGATCGTGCTCGTGCCCGGCATCGCCGCCGCGATCTGCGGAGTGTGGGGCACGGCCGTGTTCGCGGTGCTCTCGCTGAGCACGTACGTCGTCGTGGACAGCGCCTGGCCGCACGAGTTCCAGACCGGCCTGCCCGACTTCATCCTCGTCGTCATCGGCGGCATCCTCGCCACGCTCGCCTGCGCGATCCGGGCGCGGGGCGAACAGCGGATGCTGCACATGATGCGCATCGCCGAGACCACCCGCCGCACCGTGCTGCGCCCGATGCCCCCGGGCTGGGGCGACCTGGACCACGCGGCCGTCTACCTCACCGCCGACACCGACGCCCGGGTCGGCGGTGACTTCTACGACATCCAGCCCGGCCCGCACGGCACCCGGGTCCTGCTCGGCGACGTCCAGGGCAAGGGACTGGGCGCGGTGGAGGCGGCGGCCGCGCTGCTGGGCACGTTCCGGGAGGCGGGGTACCACGAGGCGGACCTGGCGACGGTGGCCGCGCGCCTCGAGACGCGGATGCTGCGCCACCGCGCGCACACCAGGGCCCTCGGCCGGCACGACGGCGACCGTTTCGCCACCGCCGTGCTCCTCGGCTTCCCCGTGGCCGGGCCCGCGGTGGTGGAGGTCGTCCTCTTCGGCCACGAGCCGCCGCTGGCCGTGGGGCCGGACGGCGTACGGGCCCTGCCGGACGGGGACGGGCTGCCGCTCGGCCTCTGCGACCTCGCGGGCGCCGCCGGGACACCGACCGTGCGTCGGGTGCCCCTCGCCCCCGGTGAGACCCTGCTGCTCGTCACCGACGGCGTGACCGAGGCCCGGGACGCGGCCGGGGTGTTCTACCCGCTCGCCGACGAGGTGGCCCGCGCGGTCGCCGCGGACCCGCGCACCGCCGACCCCGGCCGACTGGTCGCCTTCGTCCGGGACGGCACGCTCCGGCACAGCGCGGGATACCTGGCCGACGACACGACGGTCTTCGCCGTACGGCCGAGCCCGAGGGCCGCCGAAACTCCTGTACGCGGACGTTTGCAGTCCTGAGGCCCCTCTTTGCAGCCGCAGCGGTTACCGTGCTGCCGTAGGTGATCGACAGGGGAGGGACCATGCCCGGTACCGTGCTGCTGCTCGCGGCCTCGCCCGTGGGCAAGGGGTGTCTGGTGGACGCGGCGTCCGTGCTCCCCGTGCTCGCGGCCGTGCCGCCCGCCGTGCTGGCGGGCGCGGACACCGCGAACGTCGTCGAGCTGGCCGACCCGCTGGAGCCGCAGGCGGTGCTCACCCGGCTGCGCGCGGCCGCGGCCGCCCCCGGTCCGCTGACCGTGTTCGTGACCGGTCAGCTCCAGCTCGACCGCCGCCAGCGGCTGCCCCATCTGGCGCTGGCGCGCACCACCCCGGCGACCGTGCGCTACACGGCGTTCCCCTGGCACTGGTTCCGGGACGAACTGAGGCTGCGGGCGCCAGGCGCAACGACGCTCGTGCTCGACCTGCACGCGGACGCGGAGACCTGGGAGCACCTGCGCACCGCGCCGCTCGACTGCGGGCGCAACAACGCCGTCTACGGGCGTGTCGCGCCGCCGCCGGGGCGACGGACGGTGGCCGTGCCGACGTACATGAAGGCGGTCGCGACGATTCTGCGCAGCGGGCACCGGCCCGCGCTGGAGCAGCTGCACCAGCAGGCGTGGGGGAGGCTGGCCGGTGAGGGGGAGGCCGACGGCATCGTGCTGGCCACGCACGCGCCGGTGACCGGCGATCCGCACGCCTCCATCACCGCCGCCGTCCAGTCCGGGCGGCACGCCGAGGCCGACGCGCTCGCCGCCCGCTGGCAGCAGGCCGCCGTCCAGGCCCGGGGGCCCGCCTCCGACGACGCCCTGCACTGGGCCGAGGTCCGGGCGGACCTGGCGATGTTCGCGGGCGACGCCGAGCGCAGCTGCCGTACCTGGCTCGCGGTGGCCGGGACCCGGCTGGCGGCCGGGCAGGCCCCGGACGAGCCGGCGGTGGAGGCGGCCGTCGACCGGGCCCACCATCAGTGGGGGAAGATCCGCGACAAAGCGCGGGCCCGGGAACTCGGGCCCGCGCTCGCGGAGCTGCGCGGCCGGGTGCCCGGCCGGCGCGAGGGCGCGCTGGGACATGTCCAGCGGCAGCTGCGTCAGCTGCAGACGCAGGGGTGAGCGACCTCAGCCCCTGCGCCCGCCGTCTCACTTGGTGAAGATGAAGTACTTCCAGCCGCCGTACGTCGTCGTGTTGACGTTGTCACCGGACTTCGTGTCGATGTAGTTGGAGCGGACACGGAAGCGGACGCCCGTCGGCGGGGTGTCGTCCAGGAGGACCGAGTCCTTGCCGGTGGAGTCGAGCGACCAGTACTCGGTGAACGTGGTGTGCCAGGCGCCGCTGTAGAACTCCTGGATCTGCATCTGGTACTTGCGGCCCTTGTACGCCGTCATCGTCGTGTTGACGATCGGGTCCTTGGTCTTGTGGAAGTAGGAGTACGTCGCGTTCCACGCCCACGCGGTCTTGTAGGCGCCGCTGAGCGACGTCGAGACCTTGACCTTGGTGTAGACCGTGGCGGCCGTCGACTTCGCCGCGTACCGCGTGTCGCCCGTGAACTTCGCGGTGACCTTGGTGTCGCGGGTCAGGTGCAGCGTGGCCGTCAGGTTGCCGCTGGAGTTGACCGTGCCCTTCTTGACCAGGGCGTTGGGCTTGTCGGAGCCGTACGGGTCGGCCCAGATCTCCACGGTGCGGTTCTTGTAGGTGGTGCCGAGGTGCGCGGTGAACGTCACGTCGGTGCCGTAGCCGTACACCTTGCCGGCGTTGTTCAGCGTCACCGTGGTCGCGGTCTTGGCGACGGCCACGGAGTCCGACGCGGTGGCGCCCGTGTGGTCGGCGTCGCCCGCGTAGGTGACGGTGTACTTCACCGTGCCGCCGGCCGGCGGGGTGTCGGCGAAGGAGTAGGAGCCGTCGGCGGCGACCGTGGCCGTGCCGAGCGCCTTGCCGGCGGGGGACTCGTCGTCGGTGCGGGTGACGGTGACCGTGGTGCCCGCGGGGAACGCGGCGGTGGACGTCAGCGTGCCGGTGACGGTCAGCGCCTTGCCGCGGGTGGCGGTGGCGGGCGCGTCGGCCGTCAGCGTGGCGGCCGTCTTGGTGGGGTCGTCGTAGACGCGCAGCGAGTAGTTGTCCGAGCCGTCGAGGGACACCGCGAACAGCTTGCTGCTGTCCGGCGCCCAGGCCAGGCCCCGCGCGGCGAGGGTGTCGGAGGCGCTGCTGCCGGTGCTGCTGCCGAACTCGTACTCCTTCAGCGGCAGCGAGGTGCCCGGCTTGAAGACGTGGACGTCCGGCTCGTACCAGGAGTTGGTGCCCGCCGCGACGTCGCCGTTCGGGGCGATGTCCACCGCGTTCGGGTACGTGTTGGTCGCGTACTTGCCGTCCTTGGACAGGTCCGAGAGCTTGTAGACCGCCTGGTAGTACGGGGCGCCGCTGGCCGTGACCACGTCCTGGCCGTCCGGCGTGACCGCCATGTCGGTGAGGTTGCCGCCGCCGGTGTCACCCGGGTCGAAGGCGTACGCGGTCTGCGTCGGGGTGCCCGAGGAGACGTCGTACACCGCGAGGACGACCGGGCTCTGGCCGGGCGCGCCCGCGACGAGCGTGTCCGGGGCGCCGGCGGAGGCCTCCAGGATCGGGGCGGAGTACCAGGTGTTGACGGGGGCCTGCGCGAGGGAGACGACCGGGTCGGTGCCGGTGAGGTCGAGCGAGCCGATGTTGCCCTTGGCGGCGCCGCCGTAGCCGAACCAGAGCTTGCCGCCCGCCTCGGCGAGGTACTGCGGGTCCGCCGTGCCGGTGGAGTAGCGGTGGGCCTCGGTCGCGGTCGCCGTGTCGATGGCGACGATCGCGTCGGCGTCGCCCACGGCCGCGTAGAGGGTGGCGGAGTCGGCGGACAGTTCCAGTCCGCGGACGCCGGGCAGCGAGCCGACGGTCGCGACGACCGAGCCCGCGTAGTCGGTCACGACGACCTGACCGCTGGTCGGGTCGCTGATGAAGACCCGGTGGTGAACCCCGTCGACGACCATGTCGCCGGTCGCCTTCAGGGGCAGGAGTGTGCTGGAGTCGGCTGCCGCCGACCCGGCGCCGCCCGCGACCAGCGCGACGGAGCCGAAGAGAACCGCGAGTGCTGTCGCGGCGGGAAGAGTGCGTCTGCGCACGTGTTTCGAACCCCCCGGAACGAAAGTGGAATCAGACTGCGCAGATTAGGTCACGGTACTGACATCGAGGTGAACTGGTCAGTAAGAGGCTGGTGAGAACCGTGAGAGCGGTGCGGCAGGTGCGCTCGCGGGCGGTCGGGTTGCCCGCGGCCCCTCTTCCGCGGCCCGCGCCGGTCCCGCGTTCGCCGCGAGGATCAGGCTCGCCGTGGCGAGCACGGCTGCCGCGAAGCCCCTGGTGTAACGCGCGGATGTGGGTCCGGGCACGGCGACCTCGCAAGGGGTGACAGTGAAGTGTTAAGCGTGTTTAACTCGCGGTTTAACCTAGGGCGTGTCATGGTCGAACCGCAAGAGTTCCAGGGGTAGTTGGGGGTAGCGGGGGCGTGGGCGAGAGGGACGAGCCCGAGGTCATCGGGCGTCGCGTGCAGCGGCTGCGCAGCGAACGCGGGCTGACCCAGCGGCAGTTGGCCGAGCCGACGTACACACCTGCCTACATTTCCACCCTGGAGGCGGGACGGGTGCGGCCCTCCGACGAGGCGCTCAGGCATATCGCCGAGCGGCTCGGGGTCGATTTCGGGGAGCTGGCCACCGGGCGGTCCGCCCGGCTCGTCACCGATCTGCGGCTGCGGCTGACCGAGGCCCAGCGCACCCTCGCCACGGGCGAGGCCGAGGAGGCGGCCGAGCGATACTCCGTCCTGCTCGCGGAGGCGGAGGCGCAGGGACTGGCCGAAGTGCAGGCCACCGCGCTGCTGGGGCTCGGTGAGTGCGGGATAGAGACCGGTGACCTGGGGACGGCCCGGGCCTGCTTCGAGCGGGCGGAGGCGTGTCTCGCCGAGGCTCCGCTGCCGGCCAGGGTGCCCGCGCTGCGCGGGCGGGCCCTGTCCCACTACCTCGCCGGTGAACTCCGCTACGCCGTGTACCTGCTGGAGTCCACCCTCGACGAGCTGAACCGCGGCGGACTGCACGACCCCGACGCGCTGCTCCTGCTGTACGCCTCCGCCATCGGGCCCTACATGGACATGGGCGCCCACGCCCGCGCCGCCCAGGCCGCCGAGTTCGCCCTCGCCCTCGCGCCCCAGGTCGGCGACCCCGCCCTGGTCGCCCACATGCACCGGTCGGTCGCCCGCACCCTGCTCGCCGAGGGGCGGCTCGCCGAGGCCGACGCCTCGCTCGCCAAGGCCGCCGAGCTCTACCGGCAGCTGCAGATCCGTACCGAGCTCGCCAACTGCCACTGGATGCGCGGCTACGTCTACGCGCAGAACGGTGACATGGAGCGGGCGGAGGGCGAGCTGCGCGAGGCCCTCGCCATGCTCGCCGCCAAGCGTGCCGCCCTCTACAGCAGCCAGGTCGCCGTCGAGCTCGCCGACGTACTGCACCGGCGGGGAAAGTCCGAGGAGGCCGCCGCCCTGCTGCACGACGTCCTCGGCGACCTCTCGCCCGAGCGCGGCGCCGTGCACGCGGCCGGCGCGCACCGCCTCCTCGGCATCATCGCCGACGACGCCCGCGACACCGAGGCCGCCGAGGAGCACTACGTGCGCGCGCTGAGCCTGCTGGAGCGGGCGGGAGCCGCCGGCGACCTCGCCGACCTGTGCCGGCTCCTCGGCGACCTGCTGCGCCGCACCGGGCGGGTGGAGGCGGCGCTGGACGCGTACCGGACGGGGCTCGGACACCGTACGGCGCCGG
The DNA here is from genome assembly GCF_042896175.1 of Streptomyces sp. NPDC001315. Taxonomy (NCBI): domain Bacteria; kingdom Bacillati; phylum Actinomycetota; class Actinomycetes; order Kitasatosporales; family Streptomycetaceae; genus Streptomyces; species Streptomyces sp. NPDC001315. The sequence continues at coordinate 325,664 of NZ_JBIAWZ010000003.1, forward strand.
GCACGACGACTCTGGGACCGGCGCCCGCCCAGCCGCCCCTGTGAGAAGCCGCCGGCAGGAGATCGCGGCACCGACGCCCTGGCGTCAGACCTGCGCCCGGCCCTGCTTGCGGATCTCCGTCAGACGCTGGGCGCCGAGTTGTACGGCCGCCTGCGTGGCGTCGTTCGGTACGTCGCCCATCCCGCCGTTGGTGAGGGCGAACGCGTCCTGGCCGACGCGGACGGCGGCGACGTCCAGGGAGAGGGTGGCGGGGTCGCCGTCGAGCGTCTGGCCCTCCGGCCCGGTCACCGCGGCCACCGTCACCCGCAGGCCCTGCCGGGCGTCGCCGACCTCGGGCAGCGCCTCGTCGGAGACCTGGACGTCCAGTACGGCGGCCGTCGTCGACGAGGCAGTGAACCGCGCGCACTTCTGCGGCATGGTCCGCAACCAGGCCAGCGCGCTGTCCACGGCCGCCGGTGACCGGGCGGAGACCTGGTAGCGCAGCTGCGCCTCGGTGTCGGTGTCGTCGAGGCCGGTCACCGCGCGGGCGGGGGCACCGAGGATTTCGTCGGCGTAGAGCGCGTCGAGCAGGCGCTGGCACTCGGTCACGGAGGTCTTCGCCTTCAGCAGTCCGTCCCGCCAGGTCGCCGCGCCACGCGTCGGGACCCAGGGGGCGCCCAGGTCGGTGTCCGTGACGAGGGCGGCGCGGGCCTGGGCGTCGGTGAGCGCGGAGGAGGACGCGGAGGAGGCGTGGGCGGAGGGGGCCGCGGAGGAGGCGGGAACTATGGGGGCATGAGGAGCTCCCTCGGCGGCGCCCAGGCAGGCAGACGTGGTCAGGAGCGTGGCGGCGGAGAGGGCGGAGGCGAGAAGGGAGCGGACGCGGGTCATCGGGGTGGCTCCAGGGGGTGTGTCGGGAGTCCGTCCCTTCACGGCAACACCAGGGGTACGGGGGCACCAGCGCGGCGGTCCGTACGGGTGAGCGGGCGGGCGCCGGCCAGGGCGGCACGCCTGCCCGCGACGCGCGAGCGCGACAGCCGTGGCCCGGCCGGCGGTCGAGCCGGCGGAGCGGATCGTGCCACGGGTCGCGGGCCGGGGCAGCGCGCGCTGTGGGACGGCGACGGTGCGCAGCGTCGCTCCGAGGGCTCCTGCGGCCGACCCCGAGGGTGAATCATCCGGCCCGGCTGGGCCGGGCCAGGGAACTCCTGCCGGGCGGGGCTCGGACACTTCGGCTCTGCCCTGACCGGATGGTGCCGGCGCGCCGGTACGTAAGCCTCACCCGGGCGCGGTGGACGGCCGGCAACGGGGGGCTGCCGGCCGTCTCAGGGCTCGGCCGAGATCTGTTCAGGGCCGCCCGGGGTGGCTGTTCAGGTGGTGTCGGCGGGCCGTACCGCCCACTTCTCCTCCACCTTCGCCAGCCGCCAGTACGCCACGGCCGCCGCCCATACGACGACGAACAGGCCGACGATGACGTAGCCGACGCTGTCCAGGTTCAGGTCGGCGATCCAGCCGGTGACGTCGTCGCGCAGGTCGAGCTTCTCGTGGAGGACGCCGACCAGTTCGATCGTGCCGATGAAGAAGGCGACGGCGATGGACAGGCCGGTGATGGTGAGGTTGTAGAACACCTTGCGGACGGGGTTCGAGAACGCCCACTGGTAGGCGAAGTTCATGAACGTGCCGTCCAGGGTGTCGAACAGGCTCATGCCCGCGGCGAAGAGGAGCGGCAGGCACAGGATCGCGTACCAGGGCAGGCCCGCCGCCGCGCCCGAGCCGGCCATCACCATCAGCGTGACCTCGGTGGCGGTGTCGAAGCCGAGGCCGAAGAGGAAGCCGAGGGGGTACATCTGGCCGGGGCGGGAGACGGACTTGGTGAGGCGGCCCAGGATGCGGTTCATGAAGCCGCGGGAGTCCAGGTGCTGTTCGAGTTCCTTCTCGTCGTAGGTTCCTGCCCGCATCGCCTTGAAGACCTTCAGGATGCCGAGCAGGGCGACCAGGTTGAGGGCGGCGATGAGATAGAGGAAGGTGCCGGAGATCGTCGTACCCATGAAGCCGAGGACCTGGTGGGTGCGCGAGTCCTCGTTCATCACCCGGCCGGCGAGTTGGGTGCCGCCCGCGATCAGCAGCGCGAGCAGCACCACCACGCTGGAGTGCCCCAGCGCGAACCAGAAGCCCACCGACACCGGCCGCTTGCCGTCGGCCATCAGCTTGCGGGTGGTGTTGTCGATCGCGGCGATGTGGTCGGCGTCGAAGGCGTGCCGCATGCCGAGGGTGTAGGCGGTGATGCCGAGGCCGACGCCGAAGGCCTTGCTGCCGACCTCGTAGTGCTCGGGTACGACGAGGAGAAACAGGATTCCGAAGGCGACGACGTGCAGGGCGGCGATCACCGCCATCAGCCCCGCTGTCTTCAGGGTGTCCTCGCGCCGCCACTTGAAGGACGTCGGGGCAGGGTCGGGCAGGGTCATCCGGTTCACGCTCCAGCACCTCGTGGATCACTTCGTGAGATGCCGTGGCCGGTCTCCTGGCTTGGGGGTACCTCCCGCTCGAGCGAAGTCGAGAGTGGGGGAGGGTCGTACGTTTCCGCCCCTGCCTTCCCGGTCGTACGACCAGTGGCCCGGCTGGTGCCGGACGGGACGGGAACTCCCCGATCACAGTGGCGAGGGCCGCTCCGGCATCACACCGGCTTCCCGAACACCACGGCCCGCCCACCGTAGGGGGGCGGGCGGTCTCCTGCATAGCTGCATACCTGCGCAGGTATTCAAGATCACACAGTGCTGCCTGCGAGGATGGCGTCATGCATCTCGTCCCGGCCGACCGCGCCGACCGCCGCACGATCGACGGCCACCGGGTGTGCGACGCGATCGCCGCCATCGGCGAACCCGGTCACGTCCGCACCTGGGCCGACCGCTTCTCCCTGCTCGCCGACCCCAAGCGCCTCGCCCTGCTGCTGGCCCTGCACCGCACCGGCCCCCTGGCCGTCTCCGACCTGGCGATCGCGACGGGCATGAACGACCCGGCCGTGTCGCAGGCGCTGCGGCTGCTGCGGGCGGCCGGGGTCGTGGAGGGGGAGAAGGAGGGGCGGGTCGTGCGGTACCGGGTGGTGGACGGGGACGTGGGGGCGCTGCTCAAGCACTGTTCCGCGGACGGGGGATGACGCACGGGCGCCCCGGAACCCGGGGGAGGCCGGGCGAGGGTGCCGGTCACGCCCACACGGGGAGTGGTCCCTTCCTGGCGATGTAAAACGTTCGCCTTCCGGGCAATGTGGACAGGCTTCTGGAGTTGCCCGACCACGTCCAAAGGGAGACCGCGTGCCCGATCTGCCCGACCTCTCCTCCCGGAACCCCGACTGGTGGCGCCAGGCCGTCGTCTACCAGGTCTATCCCCGCAGCTTCGCCGACGCCGACGGCGACGGCCTCGGCGACATCCGGGGCGTCACCGAGCGCCTGAGCCACCTCGCCGCCCTCGGTGCCGACGCCCTGTGGCTCAGCCCCTTCTACCCCTCCGAACTCGCCGACGGCGGCTACGACGTCGCCGACCACCGCGACGTAGACCCGCGCCTGGGCACCCTGGACGACTTCGACGCCATGGTCGCCGAGGCGCACCGGCTGGGCCTGAAGGTGATCGTCGACATCGTCCCCAACCACACCTCGCACCGGCACCCGTGGTTCCAGGAGGCGCTGCGCTCCGGCCCCGGGTCCGCCGCCCGCGACCGGTACGTCTTCCGCGACGGGCGGGGCGCGCACGGCGAACTCCCGCCCACCGACTGGCAGTCCGTCTTCGGCGGCAGTGCGTGGCGACGGGTCCCGGACGGGCAGTGGTACCTGCATCTCTTCGCCGCCGAGCAGCCCGACCTGAACTGGGACCACGACGACGTCCGCGCCGACTTCCGCACCACCCTGCGCTTCTGGTCCGACCGCGGTGTCGACGGCTTCCGCGTCGATGTCGCGCACGCGCTCACCAAGGACCTCACCGAGCCGTTGCGGGACCTCGGCGACGTCGGCGCGACCGGCGAGGAGGCCCTCGACCGGATGCCGCCCGGCAGCCATCCGTACTACGACCGCGACGAGGTCCACGAGATCTACCGCGACTGGCGCAAGATCTTCGACGCCTACTCCCCGCCCCGCACGGCGGTCGCCGAGGCCTGGGTGCCGGGCGCCCGCCGCGCGCTGTACGCGCGCCCGGACGAACTGGGCCAGGCATTCAACTTCGAGTATCTGCAAGCGCGATGGGACGCGGACGAGCTGCGCCAGGTCATCACCGACTCCCTCGCCACCGCCCGCACGGCCGGCGCCTCCGCCACGTGGGTGCTGTCCAACCACGACGTCGTACGGCACGCCTCCCGGCTGACGCTCCCCCCGGGCACGGACGAGAACGCCTGGCTGCTGTCCGGCGGCCGGGCGCCCGCGGTCGACGCGGACGCCGGGCTGCGGCGGGCCCGGGCGGCGACCCTGCTGATGCTGGCGCTGCCCGGGTCGTCGTACCTCTACCAAGGTGAGGAACTCGGCCTGCCCGAGGTCGCCGACCTGCCCTTCGAGGTCCTCCAGGACCCCATCTGGGAACAGACGGGCCACGCCCGCAAGGGCCGCGACGGATGCCGGGTGCCGCTGCCGTGGACACCCACGGGTCCGTCGTACGGCTTCGGGGCGGGTCGTGCCTGGCTGCCGCAGCCGGCGTCCTTCGCGTCGTACGCCGTCGCCGCACAGGACGGTGTGGCGGGCTCGACCCTGGAGCTGTACCGCACGGCCCTGCGGCTGCGCCGCAAGCTGCTGGAGGGCGAGGACCTGACCTGGGCGGAGGACACACCGGCCGGGGTGCTGGCGTTCGCGCGCTGCGACGGCTGGCGGTGCGTCACCAACCTGACGGACGCACCGGTCCCGCTGCCGCCCGGGGAAGTGCTGCTCAGCAGCGCGCCGCTGGACGGGGACGGGCGGTCGCTGGGAGCGGACACGACCGTCTGGCTCGCCCAGTAGGGCTCGGTCAGTTCCTGGTCCAGGAGTTCCGGAGTCCTGGAGTCCTGGAGGGCTCACCCTCCCGTCGGAAGCGCGATCGGGCTGGAGGTGGCGTTCGGCGGCGGGGTGAGCACCACCTCCGGCTGGCCCGCGGCCGGGGGTGGTGGGGTCAGGTCCGACGAGGGCAGCTTCGGCGGGGTGGTCTGCTGGAAGAGTGCCTGGTCGAAGTCGACCAGACCGGTCTTCTCCATCACCGTGATGTGGTCCAGGACGGTGTCGTTGGCCTGGTCGGCGAGCGCCCGCACCAGGGTGTTCTTGGTGGTGGAGCGGATCTTGGCGACCGTGTTGAAGATCGAGCCGTGCGTGATGCGCAGGATGTTGGCGAAGTCGCTGTCGAACTGCTTGCCGGTGTCCGCGTTCAGCTGGTTGACGAAGCCCTGCTGCTGAGGACTCGCCACGTTGGGGAGCGCGATGTTCAGCATGGGGGCGATCTTCCGGCAGGTGGTGTCCAGTGCCGCGTGCCCGTCGATCAGGTGCTGACTCGCCGTGAGGACACCCTTCGACTGGCCCTTCTGCAGCCCGATCTGACCGACCGGGTACTCCCACAGGCCGGCCGCCCGCACCTTCACCACGAAGTCCCGGTCCGCCTCCGTCAGCGGTCCCCACTGGGTCTGGGCGATGACGCGCGAGGACGAGCTCGACACGGTGCTGAGGCCCAGCATCGAGGGGTATGCCAGTGCGGCGAGTGTCAGGCTCAGGGCACCGCCCACGAAGATGGTTCCCATCGCGTTCCGCGAAAAGCGCACCGTGTCTCCTGCCCGGTCGGGGATACCGCCCACCGGCAGGGCGGGAGCGGGTCGGACGCACTGGAGTACGGACGCGGGGGTGGATCCAACCTCTAGATTTGGCAAAGAAAAGGCAAAGGAGCCGTCGCAACGACCCGCCGGGCAGCCGTGGTTGACGAAACGTTGACCGGCTCGCGGCGGAGTCCAGACCAGTTCACGGGAGAGTCCTGGCGAAGCCCGGACCTACATTCGGCCCCATGCCCCCACAGCCCCGACGCGTCCCCACCGCGCTCCCCGTCCTCCCCTACCGCAAGCCCACCAAGGGCCGCGACTACTGGGTCCTGGACGATGTCCTGCCGGACGTCGACGCCGTACGCGAGCGCTGTCTCGCCAAGGACGACTGGGTCAAGGGCTACCCGTACACCTCGGAGACCTGGCCCGGGCTGCGCACCATGCCGGGGCTGGAGCCGGGTGAACTCGCCCGCGTCGAGCGGCTGGTGAAGAAGGCGACCAGGGCCGGGGAGCTGTGGGTGCAGAGGGCGCCCGGCGGGGGCACCCTCAACCACAACTGCGTACAGGTGGTGGGGGAGGGCGAAAGCACGCCCAGGCCGCACACCGACTCGCGCGCCCTGTGCCGGTACGCCGCCGTGCTCTACCTCAATCCCGGCGTCCCCAAGGACTGCGGGACCAGCTTCTACCGGCAGTCACTGCCGGGCGGCCGCCTCGGCGGCAACGTCGTCCAGGCCCCGCACAACAACCTCGTCGAGGCGCTGGGAACGCGGTTCGTCGCGCCCGACGCCTTCGAGGAGGACGTACAGGTGCCGCACAAGTACAACCGCCTCCTCCTCTACAACGCCAACCTCGTGCACAGCGCGACCGGTTACTCCGGTACGACGCTGGAGGAGAAGCGGATGACGGCCGTCTTCTTCTGGATGGCGTGAACGGCCGGTTCGTCACGGGTGCCGGTCTCAGTACCGCAGCGCCCGCCGGACTCCGTCTTCACCTCGCCGGACAGCTTGTGCGTGCTGCGCGCGGTGGCCGGGCCGTCCGTCCGGTCCACACCGGGGAGTGGGCCGTTCGGGCGGAACCTGGGGCGGGTGGACAGCCGCCTCGCGGGGTCGGGGTGCCAAGCGTCCGACGATCTGACCATGCGACGAGACCGACCCCGACGACTCCTGCGCCGTGGCGGCGTGGCCCTGGCCGCGCTGCTGGTCGCGCTCCTGCTGTTCGCCCCGCCCGCCGAGGGCCACGTGTCCGGCCTCGACGATGCCCGCCTGGGGCCTGCCGACGCCGGCCGGCTCCTCGACCCGTTCGACCGGCTGCTCCGTACCGCCGCCCGGCAGACCGCGGCCTACGAAAAGGTCCGCCGGCGTGCCGAACTGCTGCGGGGCGAGGTGTCCCGCCTGCGCACGAAGACGAAGGACGCGGAAGCGCGGGCTCGGGCGCGTGCGCGTGCACGCGCGCTGGCGCTCGCGCCGGCGCTGCCACGGGGGACGGGGGCGGGTGCCGGTCCGACCATCCTCCCGCCCGGCGCCCTGTCCACTGCCCTGGCCACCGGCCCGGCCACCACCTCGGACCTGCGAACCCTCCGCGCCGCCCTCGGCCGGGCGGTCACCGAGCTGCGCGTGGCCGAGCGCCGTCGGATCGCTATTCGCAGGAAGCTGTGGCGGGCGCTGGCGTCGGCCGAGCCCGGTACGGCGGGGCCCACGCCCGGCTGCGCGCTGGGCGAGCGGAGCGGGAAGCCCCGTCGCGTCACGTCCCGCTGGCGGACGCCGACCATCGACTACTGGCTGTCCGCCGGGTACGCAGCCGAAGGGGCCCACTGGCGGCACCGCCACACCGGCCAGGACTTCGCCGTCCCCACGGGCACCCCGGTGTACGCCGTCGGCCCCGGCACCGTCTCCGTCGTCACCTGCGGGGACGCTTTCGGCAACCAGGTCGTGATCCGGCACCGCGACGAGTACTTCACCCAGTACGCGCACCTGTCCCGCATCGACGTACGCCCCGGCCAGAAGCTGGCCGCGGGCCAGCGCGTCGGAGTCTCCGGCGCCACCGGCAACGTCACCGGCCCGCACCTGCACTTCGAGGTGCGCGTCACCCCGTACCTGGGGTCGGAGGTGCCACCGCTGCCGTGGCTGCGACGGCACGGCGTACACATGTGACGCCCGGTGGCATCACCGCGGCCCGCCCTTCGCTCCCATCAGCGAGCGGTAGACGGCGGACGCCCCGGGATTACCGGGGCACCGCCACACACCGTGCGGGCAGTAGTCGCTGATGGACTGGTACAGCGGCCGCTGCCGGTCGAACCAGTCGAGCATGCCGCGCATGTACGCGGGGTTGTCGCCGTTGCGGTACAGCCCCCACTCGGGGTACGAGACGGGCTTGCCGTGCGCCCGCGCGAACCGCACCTGGTCGCGCAGGCCGTACGGCTCCGCCACCTGCTCGGCGAAGGACATCCCGCGGGGCTGGTCGTAGGCGTCCATGCCGATGACGTCGACGACGTCGTCGCCCGGGTAGCAGCGGGTCCAGGGGACGGCGTCCAGGCCGCGGCTGGGCGCGAAGTCGAAGCGGAACCGCTGCCCGGGCACGGACCGCATCGCGGTGACGATGTTCCTCCAGTACCGCTGCCACGCCTGCGGGTCGGGCCCGCAGCGGTGGCTGTAGGTGATGCCGTTCATCTCCCAGCCGAGCACGACGACCGTGTCCGGCACGCCGAGCCGGACCAGCCGCTCGGCCAGGACGCGGAAGTGTCCGTCGTAGCGGCCCTCCGCGCCGAGCCGGAGCTCGGCGCGGACCGTCGGGTCGGGCAGGGCTGCCTCGGTGCGCTCCAGCATCGGCACGTTGAGCACGAACAGGCGGTCCGGGCGCGCCCGGCGCCAGTTCGCCCAGAGCTCCAGGTAGCCGGGTGCGCCCTCGATGTTGCTCCACCGGTCGCCCGGCAGATACACGTGCCCGACTCGCGGTGCCGACGCCTGCCCGAGCCAGGCCGCGAGCCCCGCGACCCGGCGTACGGCGTCGGAGCCGTAGCCGACGTACGCGCCGAAAGCGGGCGGCGGCCCGGCGGGCGCCCGCGCGGCCGGGGTGCGGGACGGCTCCCCGGCGGACGTCGCCGCGCGCGTCGTGTGGGACGCCGCCGCGCCCGGGGCGTGGGACGCTTCCCCGCTCGGTGTGCACGCCGACCCCGCCAGCACGCCGAGCGTGGCCAGCATCGCGAGGAGGCCGAGCACCGGCCGGCGGCACATCCCGTCCAAGGCCACGAGGGCGCCTTCCTGCCAAGGGGTTCATGAGGACGGGGAAATGATGTCCCACCCTCGGCCGCCCCCGGCCGTCGCCGGGCCGCTCCCGCGACCGACCTCCCCCGAACCGGTGAAGCCGCCGGCCCGTGTCACGGAAATTGAATCCCGTACTGAACGAGCGAATTCAGCGTTCGGCGTCCCACGCCGACAGAAGTCCGTACACCGGGCTCGGATGGTGGTTCCGTGCTACGGTCGAAGGGAGTTGCAGTCTTGGTTCCCAACGCATTTCGAGCACCACTGCCGGTCCGGTTCGGCGGCGTGTCTCTGAATTTTCCGGTCTCTCCCGGACGGGGCAATCATCACGGCGACGTGGAGGTATCACACGGTGTGACACCTCCGGTACGGCCCTGAAGGAGAATGTGTATGGCTACCGGAACCGTGAAGTGGTTCAACTCGGAAAAGGGTTTCGGGTTCATTGAGCAGGACGGCGGCGGTCCGGACGTCTTCGCCCACTACTCGAACATCGCCAGCCAGGGCTTCCGTGAGCTTCAGGAAGGCCAGAAGGTGGAGTTCGACATTACGCAGGGTCAGAAGGGCCCGCAGGCGGAGAACATCCGTCCCGCCTGACGCGGAGCACGAAACAGACTGAAGACAACGGCCCGGAAAGCGGAGACGCTTTCCGGGCCGTTGTCTTTTCTGGCGATGTCGATGTGGAAGTCGCCCGCCGTCGATACCGATGCCGCCCGTGCCGTCAGCCGGGCTCGTCGGTGTGCGCGCGCCGGGCCTGGGAACGGCTGGTGAGCAGCCACGGCGACTCGACGGGCGGCTTTCCGGCGGCGTGCCCGGTGTCCACCGTCAGATGGAGCAGCGTGCCGCGCCCGTCCTCACCCGTGGGATAGCTGCGCGGCTCGTCGCAGCGGAAGTTCAGGCGCAGGAGCTGAGCGACCAGCTGCGCCGTGTCGGGATGCTCGGCGACGATACGGACCTCGGCGAGCCCGCTCATGAGATCTTCGGGAACGTCCTGGGTGTCGTCGTTGCCGCAGATGCGGCAGGGCCACCAGCGCATGGCTTCACCTCTCCTCCACGGTACTCCCGCGAGGGCCGACCACCGCCTCTCCTTCCGGCCCGCCGGCCGGCTACTGATCCGAGTAGCCCATGTCCCCGATGGTCCAGGCGCTCACGTCCTGCAGCGCCACGCGGTACATGCCGCCCGTGTCGGGGATGCCGAAGCTGCCCTGGAGGATGCGCGCGACGTGGAAGTGGAGGTGGGTGGGCCGGTCACCGCGCCGCGGCTGCTCGCCGCCCGCGTCGGACGGGGTGAACGCGGCGGCGAAGTGCGCGAGCTGCTCGGAGTCCCGCAGAACCTCCGCCACGCGCTCCTTCCACAGGGCCTCGGGGGCCAGCCGGCCCGTGATGACGGCACCCGGGACCACCACCGTGAGGGACATGTGACTGCTGTGCTCCGACTCCACCATGGCGGCGATGCCGACAAGCAGATCATCAGGGTGTGACATGGGTGAGGAGCCTAGTCCAACGCGGCGGCACCAAGGGGACGAAACGGCCGGGACGGACTGATGGGGATGAAACGGCGGAGGGGGGAGGGTAGAACGACGGGACGAAACGACGGGCCGGCCGGTCCGGGAGTACCGGAGCGGCCGGCCCGAGGTGACCGGTGGGTCTCAGCCCAGCTGTACGGCCGCCGAGTGGCAGGTGAAGCCGAGCCGGACGAGCGCCTTCTCCACCTCGGCCGCGGTGAAGTCACGGCGGTCCTGCCGGGTGATCACTTCCCCGACCTGCTTGACGGGGTAGACGCGGTCGCCGATGGTCACGGACACCACTCCCGAGACAGGTTCGGGCTGGACGCCCTGCATCGACTGCTCAACTTCGCTTTTGACCAGGTCGAACGGGAATCGGGCGATGACGCAGCGCATGATGCCTCCGCTGGTTTGAGGGGGAACGCCGGAACGGACTGATCTACCGAGGGTCGTGCCGAGGTCGTGCCGAGGTCGTACGGAGGCCGGTCGGGTCAGCGACCGCTGCCCTGGGCGGAGGAGCGACCGCCGCCCTGCGCGGAGGGGCGACCGCTCCCTTGGGCCGAGGAGCGACCGCTTCCCTGGGCGGAGGAGTGACCGCTGCCCTGGGCGGAGGAGCGGCGGCGGGCCTGGCCCGGACGGCCGCGTCCGCGGCTGCCTCGGCTTCCGGACCCGCTTCCGTTTCCGCTGCGGCGCGCGGAGGACCCCGCGCCCTGGGGGCGTTCGACGACCGGGGGTGCGAGGGTGACGGGCACGCCCGAGGGGGCCTGGGCGCCGGTGATGCGGCTCAGTTCGGCCTCGCCCGAGCGGACCTTGGTGGTCTGCGGGGTGATCCCCGCGTCCGCCATCAGGCGGGTCATCGCACGGCGCTGGTGCGGCAGGACAAGGCTGACCACGGTGCCGGACTCGCCCGCGCGGGCGGTACGGCCGCCGCGGTGCAGGTAGTCCTTGTGGTCGCTGGGCGGGTCGACGTTGACGACGAGGTCGAGGTTGTCGACGTGGATGCCGCGGGCCGCGACGTTGGTGGCCACCAGGACCGTCACATGGCCGTCCTTGAACTGGGCCAGGGTGCGGGTGCGCTGGGGCTGGGACTTGCCTCCGTGCAGGGCCGCGGCGCGGACACCGACGGCCAGCAGCTTCTTGGCCAGCCGGTCCGCCGCGTGCTTGGTGTCCAGGAACATGATCACTCGTCCGTCGCGGGCGGCGATCTCCATGGTGGTGGCGTGCTTGTCGGCTTCCTCCACGTGCAGCACATGGTGCTCCATCGTGGTGACGGCGCCCGCGGACGGGTCGACCGAGTGGACCACCGGGTCGTCCAGGTAGCGGCGTACCAGGAGGTCGACGTTGCGGTCCAGGGTGGCCGAGAACAGCATTCGCTGGCCCCCGGGGCGTACCTGGTCGAGCAGGGCGGTCACCTGCGGCATGAAGCCCATGTCGGCCATCTGGTCGGCCTCGTCGAGGACGGTGATGGCGACCTGGTTCAGGCTGCAGTCGCCCCGGTCGATGAGGTCCTTGAGCCGGCCGGGCGTCGCGACGACGACCTCGGCGCCGCCGCGCAGGGCGCTCGCCTGTCGGCCGATGGACATGCCGCCGACCACCGTGGCGAGCCGCAGGCGCAGCGCCTTGGCGTACGGGGTGAGCGCGTCGGTGACCTGCTGGGCCAGTTCCCGGGTGGGCACCAGGACCAGGGCCAGCGGCTGGCGGGATTCGGCCCGCTGTCCGTCGGTGCGGGCCAGCAGGGCGAGGCCGAAGGCGAGCGTCTTGCCCGAGCCCGTGCGGCCGCGGCCCAGGACGTCCCGGCCGGCCAGGGAGTTCGGCAGCGTCGCCGCCTGGATCGGGAACGGCGTGGTCACGCCTTCGGCGCCGAGCGCGGTCAGGAGACGTCCGGGCATCTCGAGATCGGCGAACGCCTCGACCGCCGGCAGTGCCGGGGTGCGGGTGACCGGGAGTGCGAACTCCGCGGGGCGCGCGGTGGAAGTGGGGGTACGGCCTCCGTGATTGTTCCGCCCGGTGGATTTGGCCGACCGGGAAGAACCGCTACGGGAGCGGGTGGGGGCGTATTTCTTGCGAGCTGTGCGGTCCATTCAGAACCCTTCCTCGATGCGGCACGTATCGAGGAATTCCTGTCGTCGGCGCCGAGCCGTACGAGGATTCGCAAGAATGAGCCGTAGAAAATGCAATGAGCTGGGGCCCGCACCCAAAAGTGCGGGCCCCAGCCACGTAGTACGCGTCAGCGTCAGGCGGGAACGATGTTCTCGGCCTGGGGGCCCTTCTGGCCCTGCGTGACGTCGAAAGTAACCTTCTGGCCCTCCTGAAGCTCACGGAAGCCGGAGGTGGCGATGTTCGAGTAGTGGGCGAACACGTCAGCGCCGCCACCGTCCTGCTCGATGAAGCCAAAACCCTTTTCCGAGTTGAACCACTTCACGGTGCCAGATGCCATATTGAATCTCCCTTGGGGCATTGCCCGGAGTCCGCACCTTGCAGACCCGGAGTCGCAACGATGGCAAACAAAAAGAGTGCTCGTCGACGGAAGGTCGGGAGAGCACTCGAAGTCTCTGGTAACCAAAACTGCAACTGCTATCACGTTAGCACAGGTCGAGGCACACTGCCCATGTTTTTTTCCCTTTGTCATCCGTCGGGGCGGCGAACCTCGCGAAGCCCTGCCCGTATTTCTACAGTCGCCGGTATAGATATCTGCGGGCTTCGGCCGGCCTCGGCGGGCTTCAGCGGGCTTCGTCCGTGGTGGGACCGTCGGCCTGTCGGCGCATCGCCTCGTTCAGTCGGAGAGCTTCGTCGAGCTGGTCCTCGAGGATGACGATGCGGCAGGCGGCCTCGATGGGCGTGCCCTGGTCGACGAGCTCGCGGGCGCGGGCGGCGATGCGCAGCTGGTAGCGGGAGTAGCGGCGGTGGCCGCCTTCGGAGCGGAGCGGGGTGATCAGCTTGGCCTCGCCGAGCGCCCGCAGGAAGGCGGGTGTGGTGCCGAGGACGGCGGCGGCACGCCCCATGGTGTACGCGGGGTAGCTGTCGTCGTCGAGGTTGTCGATGCCGGGGGAGTTCTCGGCGGGCATAGCACCTTCGTCGCTGGAAACCTACCGCCACTGAGATCCAAAGCCTACTGCCGCCACAGCAGAGTATCCACTTACCGCCTTCACGCACCGGCTTCACTCACCGCCTTCAGGCTCCTCGCCGAACGCGCCGCGGATCTCCTCCTCGCCCGCGTTCGATCGACCTTGTTGATCGGCTGTGGCGTGTGGGATAGCAATGGCAGGTGATACGTGGCGAGAAGGTCGGGTTGCGGACTCGGCGAGACGATGATGTCCCGGTGTTCCAGGCGGAGTTGTACGAGGACGTGGTGATGCGCTCACGCTCCGACTCCCTTCCCTGGCGGCCCCTCCCGCCGGACGCGGCGGAGTCTCCCTCCGCGGCGGCTGCGCCGTCGGACGCGAAGGCGTACTTCTCGGTGGTGGAGCTCGAGTCGCAGAAGCTGGCCGGCGAGGCCCTGCTGTGGGGCATCGACACGCACAGCAGGAAGGCCCACCTCGGGATATCACTGCTCCCCGGGTTCCGGGGGCGCGGGCTGGCGGGCGACGTGGTCCGGGTGCTCTGCGAGTACGGCTTCGCGGTACGGGGCCTGCACCGGCTGCAGGTCGAGACCCTCGCCGACAACACCCAGATGATCGCGGCGGCGACCAGGGCCGGCTTCACCGCCGAGGGCACCCTGCGGCGCTCCGCCTGGGTGTACGGGGCGTTCGTCGACGTGGTCGTCCTCGGTCTCCTCGCGGAGGAATGGGCTCGGTAGGGCGCCTGCCCGGGAGGCTCCGCCCCGCGCAGATGTATATCTGTGTCCGCGGAAATAGATATTCGGACAATTTCCGGTGAGGGTTCCTGCCCGGTGGGGTATGTTGCGTCGATATCTCTCCGTGGTCGACTTGCGTCGTGCTACGGTTGAGCGCAGTTGCAGTTGTGGTTCCCAAAAAAGTGGCCGGTTCTTCCGGGCGGGGCAATCATCACAGCGGCGTGGGGTTCGCACAGTGCGGGCCTCCGGGTACCGTCCCGTAAGGAGAATTGACATGGCTACTGGCACCGTGAAGTGGTTCAACGCGGAAAAGGGCTTCGGCTTCATCGAGCAGGACGGCGGCGGCGCCGACGTCTTCGCCCACTACTCGAACATCGCCACCTCCGGCTTCCGTGAGCTGCAGGAAGGCCAGAAGGTGAGCTTCGACGTCACGCAGGGCCAGAAGGGCCCGCAGGCCGAGAACATCGTTCCCGCCTGACGCGTACACGTACTTCCCGGCTCGGGCCCGCACCGTCAGGTGCGGGCCCGAGCCGTTTCCTTTTCCAGGTGCTCCAGATTTCCAGCTCATCGGATGCGCCGGCTTCGGCTGTATCCGCTGTTCGGGTCGCTCTCGTGGTTCCCCGTGCGGCTCATTACAGCCGGAAATTCCTTGATGCTGATGCGTGCCGTATCGAGGCAGATTCTTCATGAACTGTTCAACTCGAAGCGTGCGCGCGCCGCGCGTCAGCGGTCGGTCTCCGTCCGTGCTTCGGCCGCTGCTCGCCGGTACTCGGCGTTGAGGCGCTGGGCTTCCTCGAGCTGGTCTTCGAGGATGACGATGCGGCAGGCGGCCTCGATGGGCGTGCCCTGGTCGACGAGCTCGCGGGCGCGGGCGGCGATGCGTAGCTGGTAGCGGGAGTAGCGGCGGTGGCCGCCCTCCGAGCGCAGCGGCGTGATCAGGCGGGCTTCGCCGATCGCGCGGAGGAAATTGGGTGTGGTGCCGAGAAGCTCGGCGGCTCGGCCCATGGTGTAGGCGGGGTAGTCGTCGTCGTCGAGTCGACCGTATGAGCTCTCTGCTGTCATTTCACCTCTTTGGGGCACGCGTGGAGGGGCCCTGGCGCCTGTGGCACCAGAGCCCCGAAGGAAATACAACACCATCTGCCAACCGTCAGTGCGGCTGGCTCTCTGTATCCGCAGACCTACCCGGGAGAGGGCTCGGCTGCGGGAATCGTGGATGCGTGACCGGGGACCACCTTCCAATCCGGGGTCTTACGGTGCCCGGAGAGCTGCCTGAGCGCCCGGGCCATCCTGATGGCGTACGGATCCTCCGATCCTCACTTGACCTTGCCGATGAGAGAAACGCTAACCAGGCGACCGCCCAATGTCTACCCTGGCAAGCATAGATTTCAGTGTCTGTGTGGCGCAGGTATGTGTGCGCGGCCCTTCGTGCGGCGCCTTCGGCCGCTCCGAAAGTCGTATGAAATCCGACATTGGGGGCAGGATGGAAGGGCACCCCGCACCCCTGCGTTGGGAGGTCAGTGATGTTCGAGGCGGGCGACATCCGTGAGTGGCGCGGGCACGACGTGGTCGATGAGAAGGGCCGCAAGATGGGCACCCTGGAGTCGGTCTACGTGGACACCGCGACCGACGAGGCCTTGTTTGCGACAGTCACCATGGGCCTGCCCACCCGGCGCCGTCTGGTCTTCGTCCCGCTCGTCGGCGCGACCGTCGGCCCGGGCTATCTGAAGGTCATCCATCCCAGGAACCTGGTCAAGAAGGCTCCCTCGATCGACACCGACGGCGTGCTGGCCGCCGAAGCCGAGCCGGCCGTCTTCGCGCACTACGGACTGGACTACGTGCCCGGTGCCGGCGGCGAGCGACGCCTCGCCCGCCGCTGACACGGGGAACCACAAGGAGAAGGCCACAAGGAGAAACGGAGAGAGGAGGACGGATGAGATGAGCCTGTTCCTGCTCCTGATCATTGTGGCGATCGTTCTGGGAATCATCGGGGTCGCCGCCCACGGCCTCTTCTACCTTCTGATCATCGGCGTCGTCGTCCTGGTCGCCGACCTCGTCTACGGGGCGACGCGGCTTCGCCGGAGAGGCAAGCGCCACCGTCTCCTCCGCTGACGTCAGGGCCGTCGGCGGCGTCGGTCACGGCGTTGCCCGACTGCCGCCGAAGGTCACGACGAGCTGGCCGTCCGAGGCGAAGGACCAGCCCAGGGCGCCGGCGTACGAGGAGCACCGGGACCCGTTCGTGCCGGACCAGAACTGGTTCGAGCTGTCGGCGTCACCGACGGTCTTGTCGTTCGACCCGCTGACGCCGAACCGGCACGAGGTGTTGTTCCGGAACACCGAAGTGCCGGCGTCCCAGGAGAAGTTGCGCTCGGCGTTGTTGATGCTGGCGTTGTTCGAAATGGTCATCGAGCCGGGGTTGCTGTTGTAGGTGAACCCGTGATGGCCGTTGCCGTAGGCGATGCTGTGCTGGACGACGTGGTTGACCGCGATGTCGTCGCCGCCGAGCTTGTAGCCGTTGCGGTCGCCGCTTGCGTTCACGGTGCCGTCGCTGAGGGTGCCGTTGGCGTAGGAGAGGGAGTACTCGACGGTCACGGGGCCGATGGCACCCGTGTCGGTCTTGGTGTAGAGGTCCCAGCCGTCGTCGATGTTGTTGTGGGACACGGCGTAACGGAAGACGTTCCCGGTACCGGTGGTGAGCTTCGCGGCGAAGCCGTCCGCGTCCTCGCCGTCGGAGTCGGCGTTGTCGTGCGACTCGGCGCTCAGGATGAGGTTGTTGGACGGCCACTGGCTGCTCGGGGTGCTGGAGGCGATCCGCCCGAGCTGAAGCCCTGTGTCCCGGTTGTAGCGCGTCACCGTGCGCTCGATGACGTTGTTGCTGCCGCCGACGTAGATCCCGTTGTCACCGGCGCGCTCGACGACGAGGCCGTAGACGTGCCAGTACGAGGCGTTCAGCTGGAGCCCGCGGTTCGAGGAACTCTCGCTCTGGGCCGAGAAGTTCAGCACCGGGGTCTCGCCCGGATAGGCGGACAGGGTGGTGCGGGCGCCGGCGGTGCCGTCGGTGCCGGCCGGGACGGTGACCGTCGACGAGTAGGCGTACGTCCCGCCACGCAGGTAGATCGTGCCGCCGGCGGTGATGCGGCTGATCGCCGAGGTGAGCGTCGTCGGGGCCGACACCGTTCCGGCCGCGCTGTCGGTGCCGTTCGGGGCCACGTACAGCGCCGTGCCCGACGGGGGCGTGGTGGTGGAGCTGTCCTGGACGTCGAGGTGGTCGACATTGGGCAGGCCGGCCGCGGTGGTGGGGTTCAACCGGATGGTGTTGCTGCCCGCCGTCAGCGGCACCGAGAGCGTCTTCGTGACCCACGTCCCCCACGTGGCGGTGGTCTCGAACGACGCGGACGTGGCCGCCGAGCCGTTCACGGTGATGTCCGCGGGGCGTGCGGTGGTGGTTCCGTTGGCGAAGCGGACGTTCAGCGTCGCCGTGCCCGCGGTGGCGGCGTTCACGGTGAACTGCGCGTAGGCGCCGACCGCGTTGGTGCCGTTGCAGAACCCGCTGCCGGAGTAGCCGGTCCAGTCGGAGTCGATGGTGCCGGTGCAGACCGCCGGGGAGCTCTCGGCCTCATAACGGGTGGTCGCGGCCTGCGCCGTGGTGCCGGACAGCGCGACGAGCGCGCCGGCCACGAGGCCGGCGGACGCGATGACTGATCTCAGGTGCATCGTTCGTCTCCAGGTTCGGTTCGTTGGTTCGTATGACCAAGGTTCGGTCCGGAGATGGAAAGCGCTTTCCCGGGACGCTAGGCTCTTGCTATGGACGCGTCAATAGACGCGTACGTGATTCATATTCACGAATATGAACGACGGCATGAGGGTTGCCGGTGGACTCCGGCCCTCACCAGCCCGTCAGCAGCAGGTGGTTGAGGAGCAGGGCGAGGGCGGCCTGTGCGGTGAGCCAGGCGCGGGGGCGGGTGAGGAGAGCGCACGCCGGCAGCATCCACAGCGCGAACGGGAGCCAGATGCGTTCCGTCTCCGCCTTGCTCATTCCGGACAGGTCGGCGACGAGCAGGGCGAGCACGGCGGACAGCACGAGCACGGCGAGGCGGGCCTCGTCGGCGGCGGGGAGGCCCGATACGGGCTTGGTGCCACGAGTGCGGACGAGTGTGACGCAGGCCCGGTTCAGTCCCGCCGCCGTCGCGAGGCCGGTGAGGAGAACGGCGCACGCGAGGTTCGCCCACACCCAGTAGCCGTAGGGGCGAATGCCGCCGACTCCTTCGTGGTAGCGCTTGATCAGTAGGTGGTACGCCTCCCACCAGTCGAAGCCGGCGAGGGTGAACAGGGCCGGGACGACGGCGAGTCCGGCGAGCAGGAAGGGGAGCGCCCGGGCCAGCGATCCGACCCCGGGCCGGCCCCGGTCGCGCGCCGTCACCACCACACCCGCCGCGATCAGCGCGAACAGCGTGAGTCCGTAGGAGAGGTAGCAGGTCAGGCCGAACAGCAGGCCCGAGCCGAACGCCGTGGCCCGCGCCCGGTGTCCCGTCGCCGCGAGCGCGAGCAGTGCCACGGCCCAGGCGGCGACCGCCGTGAAGTAGCCGTCGGCCGAGACGCCCACCCACACCGCGGCCGGCGCCAGCACCAGGAACGGTGCGGCCCGCCGGGCGAGGGCCTCTCGGGCCAGTACCCGTACCGTCACCAGCACGGCCACGCACGCCGTGGTGCCGACGGCGATGCACCAGGCCCCGGCCCAGCCCCCGCCGCCCAGGCCGATCCGGTCGAGCAGCACGAAGGTCAGGGTCGCGCCGGGCGGGTGTCCGGCCACGTGCGCGGGCCAGGGGTCGGGGGAGCCGCTCAGGATGTGGCCGTCGAAGCCGCGCAGGGCGCCCGGGATGTCGTGGAAGCGGTCGATGACCCGCAGATACTCGTTACGGGTGGTGAGGCGGCCCGCGACGCCCCGCTGCCAGCCGTCGACCAGTGCGAGCGACCATGTCCAGGCCAGCGCCGTACCCCAGGCCGTGGCGAGCAGCGCCCGCCACGGCAGCCGGACGGCCAGGACCGGCCCGTACGCCACCACGGCGACCGCCACGGCCACGGCGGCCGGGGTGCCCGGTCCGACGTGCGGGTCCCACTCCGCGAAGAGCGGCGGCCAGTGGACGAACAGCGTGTGGTGGGCGTGCTCGATGTGGCGGCCGACCAGCACGGCCGCCAGGACGAGCAGGGCGGCGGCCAGTGCCGCGGTCAGCGCGGCTGCCAGTACGGCGGTCAGTGCGGCGCCGAGGTCTCGAAGACGAGCGTGGATCACGCCGGGAACGCTAGGCCGAAAGGCGGCGGACCACGTCACACCCAGCCGGGACGTCAGCGTTTCGTCATGCGTCGCGCACCCTTCCGGCGGCCCTCGCCGCGTTCGTCGGGTACGACGATCCGCCCGACCTGCTCATGGAGTCCCTCCAGCGGCACGGCGCCTTCCGCCGGGCCGCCCTGCGTGCCAGCCAGGTGCGTGACCCGCGCTCGCTCCTCGCCCTGTACGCCAACGGCGAGGACCTGACCCCCGACCACGGCTACATCCTGCCCGCGGCCCCCGGAGGGTCCCTCGGCTCGTGGTCGGCAGTCCGCTGCAACTGCTGCTGCTCGTCTGCTCGTTCGCCCTCGCCGGGTACGCGGGCGTACGGCTGCTCGCGGGTGACTGGTTCCGGGTGGCGCTGTGGTTCGTCGGCGTGGCGCTGATCCACGATCTGGTGCTGCTGCCCCTGTACTCGGCGGCTCGGCGCTGCTGCTGGGGCTGCGGCCGCGCAGGGCGGCGAAGGAACGGCCGCCGGCGGTCCACCGACCTCGGGCGCCGCCGTGGGCGCCCGCCGGCCGGGAGAGACGCGTTCCGGCACCGAGGGCCGGGCCTCGGCCCCGTGCGGACGCATGGGCTCGTCATCCCTGCGGTTGACCTGCCGGCCGCTCGTACTGCGTTCTCAGTAGCGCGGATTGTCGGTAGCCGCACGACGACAGGACACCCCGGTCCCGGACAGCCTTGGCAGGACGATCGACACCCAGATGTGGAGACCTCCTGTCGTGGCAACTTTCCTGTATCGAGTGGGCCGTCTGGCCTTCCGGCGGCGCTGGTACGTCGCCCTGGTCTGGGCGGCCGTACTGGCCGCCGTCGGGCTGGGCGCGATGAAGGCCCCGGGAGCCGTCGACGAGGAGTTCTCGATGCCGGGCATCGAGTCGCAGAAGGCTTTCGACCTGCTGGAACAGCGCTTCCCCGGGGCCAGCGCCGACGGTGCGACCGCTCGGGTCGTCTTCGTCGCGCCGAGCGGTCAGAAGGTCACCGCCACCGAGAACAAGACGGCTGTCGAGGAGGCCGTGACCGAGCTGGCCGACGGCTCGCACGTGGCGGGCGCGGTCGACCCGTTCCAGGCGAAGGCGGTCAGCGCGGACGGCACGACGGCGTACACGACCGTCACCTACAAGGTCGCGGCCAGCGACCTCACCGACGCCGACAAGACCCACCTGGAGCAGGTCCTCGACGAGGCCCGCGACTCGGGGCTGACCGTCGAGGTCGGCGGGAACGCGCTGGACGACGGGCGCGGGGCGGGCGGAGTCGCCGAGGTGATCGGCATCGCGATAGCCGCGGTCGTGCTGCTGATCACCTTCGGTTCCCTGGCCGCGGCCGGGCTGCCGCTGCTGACGGCCGTCATCGGCGTCGGCGTGAGCATGGCCGCGATCACGGCCCTGAGCAGCGCTCTCGGACTGTCCACGACGACCGGCACCCTGGCGATGATGCTGGGCCTCGCGGTCGGCATCGACTACGCGCTGTTCGTCGTCTCCCGCTACCGCGAGGAGCGCGCCAACGGCCGTACGCCCCAGGAGGCGGCGGGGCTGGCGGTCGGCACCGCCGGGTCGGCGGTGGTCTTCGCGGGCCTCACCGTCGTCATCGCGCTGGCCGGACTCACGGTGGTCGGCATCCCGATGCTCACCAAGATGGGCCTGGCCGCCGCGGGCGCCGTCGTCATCGCCGTACTCATCGCACTGACGCTGGTCCCGGCGCTCCTCGGCTTCTGGCCGAACGCCGTGCTGCCGCGGCGGGCCCGCACGAAGGGCCGTGGCAAGGACGCCACCGAGAACAACGGCGGCACCCGCTGGGCGCGGTTCGTGCTGCGCCGCCCGCTGCCCGTGCTGCTCCTCGGCGTGGTGGGTCTCGGGGCGCTGGCGCTGCCCGTGACGGACCTGCAGCTGGGCATGCCCGGCGACGAGGCCAAGCCGACCTCCACCACCGAGCGCCGGGCCTACGACGCGCTCGCCGAGGGCTTCGGTGCCGGCTTCAACGGGCCCCTGACCGTCGTCGTGGACGCCCGGGGCGCCGACGACCCGAAGGGCGCCGCGGAGTCGGTCTCGAAGGAGATCGGTGCCACGAAGGGGGTCGTGTCCGTCTCCCCGGCGCGGTTCAACGAGGCCGGTGACACCGCGGTCTTCTCGGTCGTGCCCGCCACCGCGCCGACCGACGAGAAGACCAAGGACCTGGTGACGACGATCCGGGACGAGCGTCCCGGCGTCGAGGCCACGACCGGAGCGTCCTACGAGGTCACCGGCACCACCGCCCTGAACATCGACATCTCCGACAAGGTGCAGGGCGCGCTGGTCCCGTATCTCGTGGTCGTGGTCGGCCTGGCGATCGTGCTGCTGCTGGTGGTCTTCCGGTCGCTGCTCGTCCCGCTCAAGGCGGCGCTCGGCTTCCTGCTGTCGGTGCTGGCGTCCCTCGGCGTGGTCGTCGTGGTCTTCCAGCAGGGCCACGGCGCCGGAATCTTCGGCGTGGAACAGACCGGGCCCGTCATGAGCCTGATGCCGATCTTCCAGGTGGGCATCGTCTTCGGCCTGGCCATGGACTACGAGGTCTTCCTCGTCTCCCGGATGCGGGAGGCGTACGTCCACGGGGAGCGGCCCGGCCAGGCGGTCGTCTCCGGGTTCCGGCACAGTGCCCGGGTGGTCGTGGCCGCCGCAATGATCATGATCGCGGTCTTCGCGGGATTCATCGGCGAGAGCGAATCCATGATCAAGATGATCGGGTTCGGACTCGCCTCCGCCGTCCTGTTCGACGCCTTCGTCGTACGGATGGCGATCGTGCCGGCCGTGCTCGCCCTGCTCGGCGACAAGGCCTGGTGGCTGCCGAAGTGGCTGGACCGGCTGCTGCCCCACGTGGATGTGGAGGGCGAGGCGCTCAGCCGCCGTCCCGAGCCGGACCCGGATCCGGCCGACACGGCCGACCTGGAAGCGGCGCGCGCCTGAGCCGACCGCCCACCCCCCACCAGGGCCGCCCGTGTCGAAGGACACGGGCGGCCCGTGCGCCGTTCGCAGCCGAAGCCGTCCACGATGGATGCAGCCCACCGACCGGAGAGCCCGATGAGCACGGACATGGAGCGCTACACGGACCGCTTCGAGCAGTACGCGGACCGCCGCCCCCTCGTCTTCGACGTGGCGGTGGCCCTGGCGCTGATGGGCTGCGCGACCCTCGGCGGCTCGCTCACCCTGCCCGGCGCCGAGCTGCCCGACACGAGGACCGCCACCCTCCTCATGGGCGTCTCCTGCCTGGTCCTGCTGAAGCACCGTAGCCACCCGCGCACCGCCCTCACCGTGACAGCGCTCTGCACCGTGGGCGCGGTCGCGATGGGATACCTGGTCACCCCCCTGCTGCTCGCGCCCGTCATGGCGGCCCTCTACTGGCTGGCCACGCTCACCGACCGGAAGACCACACGCGTCTACGGCATCACCACCATGGTCGCGGTGATGATCGCGGCGGCGTGCTCCGACACCATGGGCCACCTCTCGGTGCTGCTCAGGACGATCGGCCCGTTCTTCTGGCTGCTGCTGCCCCTCGCCGCCGGCAACATGACCCGGCTGCGGCGCGCCTATCTGAAGGCGGTGCAGGCCCGCGCCGAACACGCCGAGCGCACCCGTGAGGAGGAGGCGCGGCTGCGCGTCACCGAGGAGCGCATGCGCATCGCCCGCGAGCTGCACGACGTGGTCGCCCACCATCTGGCCCTCGCCAACGCCCAGGCGGGCACCGCCGCACACCTCGCGCTCACCAGACCGCAGCAGACCAAGCAGATCCTCACCGACCTGACCGGCACCACGTCCTCCGCGCTGCGCGAACTCAAGGCCACGCTGGGACTGCTACGGCAGAACGACGACCCGGACTCCCCGTCCCTGGAACCGGCCCCCGGCCTCGCCCGCCTGCCCGAGCTGGTCTCGACGTGCGCGTCCGCGGGACTCACCGTGACGGTCACCACGGAAGGGGCTCCGCAGCCGCTCTCCCCCGGAGTGGACCTGACCGCCTTCCGGATCGTGCAGGAGGCGCTCACCAACGTCACCAAGCACGCCGCCGCCCAGAACGCGTACGTCCGGTTCGTGTACGCCGACGCCCGCCTGGTGATCACGGTCAGCAACGACGGCCCGGCCGCGATCCCCACCCCCGCTCCCGCTCCCGAGTCCGCGCCGAACCGGGGCTTCGGTGTCCTGGGCATGCGCGAACGCGCCCACTCCTTCGGCGGTGAGCTGCGTGCGGGCCCCCGCCCCGAAGGCGGCTTCGAGGTCACCACCGAGCTGCCGCTCCAGCCCGACGCCGGAGAGAAGTCCGCGGCGTCCGCAACATCCGTAGCATCCGCGGAATCCGCAGCGGTCAACTCCGGCGACGACATGACGGCGGTCGGCGAGGCCTCGGACGGTGCGCGCGCGATGAACTGACCCGCGCCCACCAACCGGGACAGGTTCCTCGAACCTCTCCGCCGACCGCTCGGCAAGAGAAGCGGCGGAGATCAACCGCCGGCCACCGGCTTCATGCGCCGACCACCGGCCTCATGCGCCGAGGCCGTCGAGCAGCAGGGCGAGCCCTCCCAGGAACTCCTGGTCGGCGCCGACGTTCCGGGCCTGCCGCGCGGTCTCGGTCATGAGCGGGAACTCGACGGGCGGCAGTTGGGTGATGGCCACCGTGCCCGAACCGGACAGGGCCCCCAGGTGTTCCAACTGGATCGCTCCGATGACGTAACTGAGCAGGCCGCGCAGCGCGACGACCCGCCGCTCGCCCTCGATGCCCGCCTCGGTGAGGACGGCGAGCACGGTCTCCGACCAGCGCAGCACTCCAAGGGAGTGGTGTCGATGAGTGATGGTGAGGGGGACGACCGCGGGATGGGCGCCCACGGTGTCGCGCAGGCGCCGCGCCAGGACCTCGATCCGCTCGCGCCATGACGTTCCGGGACCCGGCGGCTCGGTGTCCACGGCGCTCAGTACGAGTTCGACGACAAGCCTTTCGAGCTCCTCGCGATCATGCACGTAGCGGTAGAGCCCCATGGTGCTCATACCGAGCTCCTGGGCGACGGCGCGCATCGACAGTCCGGCGAGCCCGGCGCGGTCGATGACGGCGAGGGCGGCCGAGGCCGGCTGATCCTGGGTGAGTGAACGGGGGCGCGGCATGACGGTTGACAGCGTACGGCATACGCCTAACTCTGGTAGGAGTATCCCGTACGCCTACGGAGGGGAACCCCATGCGCATGTCCCGCAGTCCGGTGGAGCCCGGTTCCACCGTGAAAGAGCGAAGTCTTACCGCTGTCTCGGGCGGCCAGGTCGCCGTTCCCGCCCCTGACCGGCTGATCCACCTCCAGTTCCGGCGGTTCGCCGGCTGCCCGGTCTGCAATCTGCACCTGCGGTCCGTGGTGCGGCGGCACCAGGAGATCGAGGCCGCCGGGGTATGCGAGGTCGTGGTCTTCCACTCACCCGCCGAGGAACTGCTGCGCCACACCGCCGACCTCCCGTTCGCCGTCATCGCCGACCCCGCGAGGCGGCTGTACACGGAGTTCGGTGTGGAACGGTCGTTCCGGGCCCTGCTCCGTCCGCGCGCCTGGGTACCGATCGTCCGGGCGGTCCTGAGCGGCTTACGGGAGGTCGCCCGCGGGCGGGAGCACCTGCCCTCGACCAGCCCGAACGGCGGTCGGCTCGGCCTTCCCGCCGACTTCCTCATCGCACCCGACGGCCGCGTCCTCGCCGCCAAGTACGGCGAGCATGTCTACGACCAGTGGTCGGTCGACGAACTGCTGGAACTGGCAGCCCGCACATCGCGTACGCCCCGTACGAACCGCACGGATCCCATGGCTCGGTGAGGAAGGCTCACACAGACGAGGAAGTGATCGACCGTGCGGCGGACGCCGTACGTTACGAGCGGACTGGGGCGACGACTACGAGCCCGCGGAGCGTGTCGCGGTGCAGGGGCTGGTCGGCTCGCCCGGCTGGATCGCCTTCTGTCGGTGGCCGACCACGCCGACGAGGTGGCCGACCGGGTCGACGACCGGCGGCGGCTCGCAACGGCGCTCACCGCGCTGGCCGCGCTGCGCAGACCGGAGCGCGAGGTCATCACGCTCTGTCCGGGGGAGGGCCTGGACTACGAGGCCGCGGCCGAAGCGCTCGGGATCCCGGTCGGAACGGTGGCCTCCCGCCTCTCCCGGGCCCGCAAGTGCGCCCTGCCTTCATGCGGACGCCGGGTCGGAACCGGCGGAGAATACCCCCGGCAACGCACCAGCCCCACGCCGTGAACTCCGTGCGGCCTTCGCGGCGTCTGCGACTGGGACGCTGCCGCGATGGCGACGCCGGTTGCAGTCGCGGTGCCGCCGGATTGCGGTGATCCTGTCAGGAGAGCGTGGCTGGCCTCGCACGGCAGTGTGCGTCGGTGACCGCGCTGTACAGGAAGGCTGCGGCCATGACAGCGATGCCGAACAGGACACAGCGAGGGCACGGGGGGCCCGGCAGCGGCGAAATGATCGACGGCGCGTCCATGTTCGCTGGAGCCATGCTGATGCTCAGTGGGCCGCTCAGCATTCTCATGGGCGCATCCGGCATCGCACAGGACACCTTGTTCGCCGCCTCCCGGTACGCCTACCGGTTCGACCTGACCGCTTGGGGCTGGATTCACCTTGTGGTGGGAGTGGTGCTCGTCATCGCCGGCCTGGGAGTTCTGACGGACCGGAGCTGGGGTCGCGGGGCCGGCGCAGCGGCGGCGGGGATCAGCCTGATCACCCAGTTCATGTTCGTTCCGTACTACCCGGCGTGGTCCATCCTCGTGATGACAATCGACGTCCTGATCATGTTTGCGCTGACGAGGTTCCATATCGAGACCAGCGGCGGTCGGTGAACCCGGCCGGGACGTCCGGCGACCTCGTCACTCGTTCGGGTCCGCACGGTGACGCACATGAGGGTGCCCGAGTGCGGGGCTGCCGGAGCGCGCTCACGCTGGGACCGTCGGCGTCGGGACCAACGGTGAGGACCATGATCGTAACGGTGGTGTCAATGCCGGAGGTGACGGTCACCCGTACGGACGTGTCCGAGGCACGTGAGCGGCTCGCCGCGGCCCGCTTTCTGCTCGTCGACGTCGAGCTGCCGGAAGAAGCGCCGGCGGATGGAGAGCCTGTGGCCCGGCAGCTCGGCCTGGAGGCTGACGACCTGGCCTGGCTCGGCAGGAAGGACGAGCCCGCGCGCGCCGAGTTCCTGGGGGACAGGGCCGGTTTCGTCGTGCCCGTGGTCCATGGCGACCGGGTGGCTCACATCCACGCGCTGGTGACCGAGCAGTTCCTGGTCACCGTTCACCATGGCCAGGCGGGCCTGGCGTCGAACATGTCCGCGCAGCTGCGGCACGAGAGGCCTCCCGACGTCGTGGCCATGTTCTTCCTGCTGCTCCAGGAGTCGCTGGCGACCTTCCGCCGGGCCGCCGTGCAGGACCTGCTGCTGGTGGAGGAACTCGAGGACGACATGTTCCAGGAACGGCGCCCCGAGCAGGTCTACCGCCTGGCACAGCTGCGGCGGCGCTCCGCCCTCCTGCATCACTCGCTGCTTCCCTACCTCCAGGTGATGGACGAGGTCTTCACCCGCCGGATGATGAACCGCAGCTTCCCGGAGGAGCGGCAACAACTCGCCCGGGAGTTCCAGCACGCGGCGAGGCTGGTCCTTGCGAACATCGAGTCCCTCCAGGATGCCGCCCGTCGTGCTTTCGCCAGCTATTCCTCCCTCGCCGCGGGCGAGCAGAACAGTGTGATCAACCGGCTGGCCATCGTGTCGACGATCTTTCTGCCGCTGACGTTCCTGACCGGATTCTTCGGTATGAACTTCACCTATCTGACCGATGAGCTGGAGAGCAAGGTCGTCTTCTGGCTGCTCGCCGTGGGGCTTCAGGCGGTCTCCCTGCTCGTGGCCTTCTACGTGCTGCACCGCACCCGCGTCTGGCGGCGGCTGCGGGACGAGGACTAGGACCGCCGCCCGGGCCGTCGCGGGTTCCCGGGTGGCCTCCCGCGCGGTGGCGGATGCGGACGCGTGTGCTCATAGCCGACCTCCGGGCTGGTGCGGGGTTCCCCCCGGTACGGGCCACCGGGTACCCCGGAAGTCGACGTCCTTCGCCAGGACGATCCGGGCGCCCATGTTGCGTTCCATCATTTCCAGCGCGGCGGCCGCCAGATGCGGGTGGATGGAGGCGACGGCGTCCCTCGGCACCGTGACGTCCAGGTGGCGGATGTGCGCGTCCAGGGCGGAGTACAGGACGCACTGCTCGGTGACCTGACCGGTCAACACCACTGTTCCGACGCTCAGTTGCCACAGCAGATAGGACATGGGCGTGTCGTGGAAGATCGAGTGCCGGGCCTTCACCACGAAGAGGGAGGCGTCGTCCGGCCGGATCGGCTCGACCAGGCCGGCGTGCGGGCGGGACAGCGCGGACTCGACCAGTTCACCGTGGTGGGAGCGCCAGAGGCCGAAGTTGTCGTTCGCGTAGATCACCGGTACGTCCGTCTGCCGGGCCCGGCCGATCAGCTCCGCCAGGACGGGCACGACCCGCTCGGCGGAGGGTGCCAGCAGCTCGGCGTCCTCGTGGTCGTACGTGTTGATCATGTCGATCACGACGAGTGCGCTGCCGTCGGTCGCTCCGGATCCGGACACGGTGTTCCACCACCTCGTGCGGTCAGTTCCGCAGCCGCGGCAGGACCTTGGTGCGGTAGAAGTCGAAGAAGCCCTGCTGGTCCTTGCCGATCTGGTTGACGTACACGGTGTCGAACCCCGCGTCGACGAACGCGGTCAGCGCCTCGGCATGGGCATCGGGATCGTCGCCGCAGGTCACGGACTCGGCCACCCGCTCCTCGGTGACCAGCTGGGACGCCTGCTCGAAGTGGGCCGGGGTGGGCAGGACCTGCGGGAGTTCGCCGGGCAGCTGCTCGTTGGCCCACAGCCGGTGGGCGGTGCGGACCGCCTCCCGCTCGTCGGCGCCCCAGCACACCTTGAGGCCGCCGTACACCGGCTTGGCGCCGCCGCCACCGCGCCGGAAACGCTCCACCAGGGACTCCTCGGGCGTCATCGTGATCAGCCCGTCGCCGACGCGCGCGGCGACCTCGGCGGCCTGCGGGCCGAACGCCGACACGTCGATCGGCACCGGTTCGCCGGGCAGCGTGTACAGCCGGGCGTTCTCCACCGTGTAGTGCTTGCCGTGATGGCTGGTCTGCTCTCCGGTGAACAGCTGCCGGATGATCTGGAGCGCCTCCTCCAGCATCTCCAGCCGTACCGGCGCCTCGGGCCAGCCGGTGCCGAGGATGTGCTCGTTGAGCGCCTCGCCCGTGCCCACCCCCAGCCGGAATCGCCCGCCGAGCTGCACCGCGCTGGTCGCGGCCGCCTGGGCGATCACCGCGGGGTGGGTGCGCACCAGCGGGCAGGTCACCGCCGTCTCCACGGGCAGCGAGACCGCTTGGGACAGGGCGCCGATCACGGACCACACGAACGGGCTCTGGCCCTGCCCGTCGTGCCATGGGTGGTAGTGGTCCGATATCCACAACGACTCGAACCCGGCCTGCTCGGCCATCCGCGCCTGCTCGACGAGTTCCGCCGGGGTGTGCTCCTCGCACGACAGGAAGTATCCGAAGCCGGCCATCGTGTCTCCTGAACCGCGTCTGTGACTGGGGACCGCTGCCGAGTACCCGGTGACCACCGGGTTGTGCATGGCGTGGCGCCACGGACGAGGAGGGGCACCGGGAAAGCGGCTCCTCGGCCGACGCACGGCACGGAGGTCTGCATGCCACCGCGCGTGCTGCCCCGCAAGGCCTGGCGGAACCGGCGGCGGGCCGCCCGGTCGGCGGATTCCGCTCCGCTTCGACCGAGGTGGAGGACGCGAGCCGCCGGTTCCCGCCGCACGGCGTGCTCCCGGCGCACGCGCCCTGCCTGCGCTCGAAGTCTGGGCCCGTCCATCCGGAGCGCTCCGGATCAGTCGCAGATTGTCGATCTGCACGGCGGCGGTGGCCTGACGCGGGCGGGGCACTCGGTGACCCTCGAGGTCTCGGTGACCGGAGGGAGAACCATGAAACCGACAGCACACGGATCGGCCGACGAACCAGGGCGGCAGAGGATCCTGGACGTGTACCTGAACGATCACCTGGCCGGCGCGACAGCCGGTACCGAGCTCGCTCGACGTATGGTCGCAGAACACCGGGATTCGGCTTTCGGCAGCGAGTTGAAAGCCCTGGCAGCCGAGATCTCCCACGACCGGCAGCATCTGCTGCGGCTCCTGGACGATCTCGACGTGGCTGTGAGCCGCTACAAGGTGTACGGCGCCTGGCTGGGCGAGAAGGCCGCGCGGGTGAAACCCAACGGCCGGCTACTGCGCCGCTCCGGCCTCACGATGCTCGTCGAGCTCGAAGCCATGCGGTTGGGGGTGCAGGGCAAGGTGCTGCTGTGGCGCGTCCTGCTCTCGGCCTCGGCAGACGAGCCGCGCCTGGAGACCGACTGGCTGGAACAGCTGCTGCACAGGGCGGAACGACAGCTCAGGACGTTGGATTCGCTGCACGCCAGGGCTACGACGGCGCTGCTGTCCGCCACACCACAGAAGGCGCCGGGCGCGGCGAGGTGAGGTGCGGTAACCCCGGCCGCGCACAGAGAAGCGCGACATCCAGGTGACCGGCCACGGAAGGCTCGGTGGTCGTGGGGCGGCCCGCCCGTTGTGACGGCCCGTACCCCGGCGGGCGGCATCACCAGCCGCAGCGACGCCCTCCTCTGTTACGCCCGTTTCTCAGGGGTACCCGTGGGACATGGTCGGTCCGCGACGCCGACGAAGGCGTCCGGCTGAGGCGAGGTACCGCGATGACCGTCGATTCACTCACCGCCGCTCCCCGGCTCCGCTGCTGGACCCCGCCGGGGGTCTACCGCCCGCAGACCGACACCGCGCTGCTCACCCGGGCGCTGCGCCGGGAGCGGATCACCAGCCGCACCAAGGTCCTGGACCTCGGCACCGGCAGCGGTGCGCTCGCGGTGGAGGCGGCCCGGCGCGGCGCCCGGGTCACGGCGGTGGACATCTCCTGGCGAGCACTTGCCGCGGCCTGGTGCAACGCCCTGCTGAACGGGCAGACGGTGCGGGTACGCCATGGTGACCTGGCGTCCGCCGTGGCCGGCTGTCGTTTCGACCTCGTGGTCACCAATCCGCCGTATGTACCCGCACCCGGAGGCGCTCCGCCGAGGGGGCGCGCCCGGGCCTGGGACGCGGGCACGGACGGCCGACTGCTGATCGACCGCATCTGCGCGGTGGCTCCGACGGTGCTGCGCCCGGCCGGAACACTGTTGATGGTCCACTCGCACCTGAACGGCGTCGAGGAGACCCTGGCCCGGTTCCGTGCGGCGGGTCTGCACGCCGAGGTCGTCGACCGCGTCCGGCTGCCGTTCGGGCGCGTACTGCGTTCCCGGCTCACCTGGCTGCGCGAGCGCGGACTGGTGGCCGACCGGACGACGGAGGAACTGGTGGTGATCCGTGCCGAACACGCCTGAACGCCCCCGTCGCATCCGCGTCCAGCGCGACGGGCCGCTCCTGATCGAAGGTCCCGTCGAAGTCGTGGACGAGACCGGCGAGGTGACGGTGTCACACCGTTTCACGGTCGCCGTCTGCACCTGCCGTCGTACCCGGACACCGCCCTGGTGCGACACCAGCCACCGCCGTCGTACGAAACGGGACGAGACGTCATGACCGACGTGCGCCTGCCCGAACCACGCGGCCCGCTCTCGGCCGCGCTCGTCGCCGTAGTGCGCGGATCGGACTTCGGCGTGCCACCCCTGCCCACCGACGCCTACGGCGACGACCTCCAACTCGCCCTGCACGTCCTCTACGAACTCCACTACCGCGGTTTCGCCGGCGTGTCCGACGACCGCGAGTGGGACCCCGAACTCCTCGCCCTGCGCGCCGCGCTGGAGGACCGCTTCCTGAGCGCGCTGCGGGCGGACGTGCCGGTCGGCGCGCCCGACACCGCCGAGCGGGCCCTGGACGAACTCCAGCTCGAACCCGTCGGCGACGACAGCGGAAGCCTCTCGTACTTCCTCCGCGACCACGGCGACCTCGAACACTTCCGGGAGTACGCGGCGATGCGCTCGCTCTACCACCTCAAGGAGGCAGACCCGCATGCGTGGGTGATCCCCCGGCTGCGCGGACGGGCCAAGGCCGCCATGGTCGCGGTGGAGTTCGACGAGTTCGGCGCGGGCCGCGCGGACGAGATCCACGCGCAGTTGTTCGCCGACCTGATGACGGACCTGCACCTGGACCCGTCGTACGGGCACTACGTCGACGCGGCACCGGCCGAGGCGCTGGCCACCGTCAACATGATGTCCCTGTTCGGCCTGCACCGGGCGCTGCGCGGGGCGCTCGTCGGTCACTTCGCGACCGTCGAGGTCACCTCCTCCCCGGCCTCCCGCCGCCTGGCCGAGGCACTGCGCCGGATGGGCGCGGGCCCGGCGGCCGTGCGGTTCTACACCGAGCACGTGGAGGCGGACGCGGTTCACGAACAGGTCGTACGGCACGAGGTCGTCGCCGGCCTGCTGGCGGACGAGCCGTCACTGGAGGCCGACGTGGTGTTCGGAATCCGCGCGACCGGTCACCTGGAGGACCGGCTGGCCGACCGGCTGCTGACAGCCTGGCGCGACGGCCGGACGGCACTGCGCACAGGCCGCATCACCCCCGCCGCCGTGGCTGCGCGGAGCGGATGAGAGTGAGCGTGGTGGGCACCGGATCCGGTGCCCTCATTGTGCCGGGCCAAGTACTTCGTCGGCGCTTCGGGGCTCTGTCCGCGGCTGCTGGTTGAGCTTGTGGCGCTCGATGGAGGAGCGCCGGTAGACCTCCTTGCGGGCCCGCATGATGTTGCCCAGGGGCGCGTGCTCGGCGGTGACCCGCCAGGGCGTGAAGGACAGTGCGTCCATCTTCTCCAGGTTCTCCGGGCTGGAGATGTCCTGCTGCGGCAGCCGCAGCTTGGCTACGGTGACGGACGGCGAGAGCCGCTCGGGCCACTCCACGGTGGTGTCCTCCACCGGCATGCGCTCCAGGTCGGTGCAGAGTTGGACCTGGATGTCGAAGGCGTAGGGCCGCTCCTGCAGCTCGCCTTGCAGGGCCGGTCGGAAGACCTCCGCTGCCGAGGCCGGGTCGATGGTGCGCCGGACCACCGCGGCGGCGGAGTCCGGGTCGGGGGTGATGCGCACCTTGGCGATGTAGTCCCCGTGCCTGACCGCGCCCATCGTCCAGTAGCTCGACAGCAGCACGTTTGCCGGAGGGGTCTTCGACAGGCGCAGGAAGGCCAGGAACTCGTCCCACGCCCAGTTGTCCTGGTCCAGCGTTCCCTTCCCGGTCACGAACTCGGTGAAGAAGCGATGTGCGCCGGGTCGGCCCTGGGAGAAGTAGGCCGGGGCGTTCAGGAACAATTCCTGGATGAACAGGTAGTGCTCGACCGTGTTGCAGAAGAAGATCGGCCCGTTGATGTTGGCGTAGTCGAAGGTGCCCGTGTCCGGTTCGTCTTCCAGCAGGGTCGGGCCGGGGATGTCGAACATCTTCAGGGCCAGTCCGGTGGCGGCGCCCAGTCGCGCGTCGGCTCCGGCGTGGGGCGAGCCGTTGGAGAAGCGGATGAGCGCGTCGTGGGTTCCCGGAGTCGCGTAGATGCCTTGGGCGTACTCGGCGGGAAGCCCGTCCAGGATCTCAACTTCCCCTCGGACCAGCCCATAGCCCTTGGCGTGGGCGTCGCGAAGGGCTTGTCCGGTGCCGCCGGCGTCGACCGACTCGGCGATGTAGCTCTCGGTTTTTTCGATCACCGTCCGCACGTTGCGGTCGAAGTTCGGGTCGTCGTCTTCGACGTCGGGCGTGTAGCGGACGAACTGTGCTGCCATGACTTCGACCTCTCCTCGGAGAGCGAGATCGGACCTCAGGGGGTGGGAATCGCCGTCAGTCCTCCAGTTCGGCGAGCCAGCGCAGGGCGCGCAGCCCCGGCACGAAGCAGTACTCACCGCCACGGGTGACCACGAAGCTCGGCAGGTTCTGCAGACGACGCCGGACCGGCTTCTCGGGGATGGTGACGCTGCCGGTTCCGCCGTGATGCCCGGCCACCGGGTCCTTCTCGCCGGGATAGCCGATGAAGTTGCCGTCGTTGACCCACTCGGCCTTGATGAACTCAAACTGCCGTTCCAGATGGGCTCCGAGGAACACTCCGACCAGGCCCCGGTCGGCGCCGTCGTCCTCCAGCACACCCTCGGGCAGCGGGGGGCCGTAGGTGGTGCCGCGGCGGATGAGCCGGTGCATCCGTGCGTCGCCGATGATGGTGGCATCACGGGGGTTGGTGCGCCGGATGTGCGCACCGGCGGGGCACCGGTAGCCGCGGTCGTCGTTCTCCCGGTACAGGAAGTTGTTGACGCGGTGCGGATCGGCCGCCAGCTCCGGATCGTCGTGCTCCGGCGTCAGCGTCAGCGGCGCCCCGCTCGGCCAGCGCCCGACCATCTTCGCCGCCAGGAGCGCCTCCTCCTCGGCGCTGGAGGTGTTCGCGCGCAGGTACCGGCGCCAGGCCGCCACGTTGGTGTGGATCTTGCGAACGGCCGCGTAGGTCCCGTTGCGCCCCAGCACATCGGGGCTGGGCATGGGCGGCAGGCTGCCCGTTTCGTCGAGGTAGCCGAGGATGAACTCGCCCGCCTTGATGGGGGCTTCCTGCGGGTTGGAGCCGGGCAGTCCGACGCCCTCGATGTTCGGATGGCTGATGCCGTCCCGGAAGCCGAAGGTGGTGCGCCCGGTGGGGAGTTGGTGGACGTCCTGCTGCCAGATCACCCGGACACCGGGTGTGTCCTCGTAGGCGACACGGGCCCGCTCCAGCTCCTGGTCCAGCTGCGCCGTATCCGAGGAGAGGGCACTCAACGCGATGTGGACATCGCCTGTTCCGAACGGTGCCTCCCAGTGGGCCGGCGCACTCTCGCCCACGTCGCCGATCAGCTCCGCCCGAGCGGCCATGCCCTCACGAAACGCCTGCGGAAAGCTGTCCAGCGACTCCTGGGGCACCCCCAGGGCCCTCAGCCCCTGAAAGGTGAACGCCACAGCGACCCAGGCATCCTGGCTCCGGTCCGCGCTCGGCAGACCACCCGAGGTCACCGGGAGCAGCCGCCGCAGCAGGGCGCGCCCGGCATGGCGGTCATCGACGCGCAGGAAGACGAATTTTCCCTCGTACGGCACGGGCCTCGGACGCAGGGCCCCGCTCTGGACGTCGTCGATCTCGACGCTCACGCCGGCCGCGCTGCCGCTGTCCGCTGTGTTCATGGTCGCTCGTGCCTCCACATCGGTCTCTGCCTGGACAGCCCCGCAACGGCCGACTCGCACCAGCCGGAGCGGTTCACCGATGGTGGGTGGGTTCCGAGGGCCGGCTGTGTCCGGGTTCTAGGCCGAGGCTTCCTCCAGCAGCTTCTGGAAGGCCGGCGTGGCCACCAACTCCGCGTTGGCCGGGTTCTCCAGCGCCGCCCGGAACTGGGGGGTGTCCAGCACCTCTTGGAACGCGTCGTCCACGCGGTGGTCCTTGTAGATCTGCTGAACGGTCAGGTCGGGGTAGGCGCTGACGAAGACCCCCGCGGGCTCCTGGTGGGCGAGGAACCAGTCCTTGACCCCTGGATCTTTGATGCCGGGGAACCCTTCGCTGTGTGAGAAGACCTTGTCGAAGCGGGCCCCGACCACCGTCTTGGCGAAGTCGTCGATGTAGGTGTCCCAGGAGCCGTCGAAGACGCTGGCGAACATGAACCTGGTGTCGTTGTCGAAAATGACGTGCCGTGCGTCATGCAGCGTGCCGATCTGGCGCAGCGCCGCATGGACATTCTCGTCATTCGCCGCGTCGCTGAGCCAGGTGAGATCCTCACGCAACGCATCGGCCTCGCCCGGCTTGATCTCGGTGAAAACGGTGAACTCGTTACTGACCCCGTCCGTCCTGCCCGGGTGCTCGGGGTGAGCCGGCTGGGTTCCACCACTCGTCGCAGTCATCGCGAGGTTCTCCTGCCACGGATCGGTGCGAGGGTCGCCAAGCGCCCGAACATGAGGCGCCATCGCCCTCACGCATCAATCCTCACTGCGGATGCACTGCCTCGCATCCCGGGCGCTGGGCACTGTGGTCACCTGAGGCGGATTCCCGGGAAACTCCGGCACTGCGGGATCCAGCCTGATCCCTCCCGTCCCGAGAAGCTCCCGAGGACAGATCCGGCCAGGCGCAGGACGATGGAACCGGTGGGGCGTGCCGAGTACGTCGTCGTCACCCATCTCGGGCAGCCACTTTCGCACGGCCGTGCAGACAGTGGCGCAGCCGATCGCCCACCGACCCGTTGCGCCGCCGAGGCGGTCGGGACTCCCTCTCCCGCCGAGCCCCACTCAACTGGATCGCCACCCTGACCCCCACCCGGAGGCAACCATGGGCGCAGTTCTCGGTGACGTACTGGGTTTCGCGGCCGCCGTCGCGGTCAGCCCGCTCCCGATCATCGCCGTCATCCTCATACTCGCCACGCCTCGGGGACGTCTCAACGGAGTCCTCTTCACGGTCGGCTGGATCCTGGGACTCGCGGTACTGGGCGCGGTGATGCTGGCGATCGCTTCCCCCGCAGGCGCCTCCGCCCACAAGCACCCGGCCACCTGGGTGGGAGCCCTCAAACTCGCCTTGGGCCTGCTCCTCGTCGTCTTCGGCGCCCGGCAATGGCACCGGCGCCCGAAGGACCCCTCGCAAGCCCAGCTGCCGAAGTGGATGAGCGCGATAGACAGCCTCACGCCGGTCAAGATCTTCGCACTCGGACTGGCCCTGGCCGCCCTCAACGCCAAGAACGCCCCGCTGACCATCGCCGCGGGCGCCGCGATCGGCTCAGCCGGCCTGCCGGTGGGGCAGCAGATCGCATCTCTGGCGATCTTCGTCCTGGTCGCCACCCTCGGCCTGCTCGCCCCACTGGGAGTCTTCCTCCTCGGGGGAGAGCGAGCCAAGACCACGCTCGGCAACTGGAAGGACTGGGCAGCTCAGCACAACGTCGCCGTGATGGCGGTCCTGTTCTTCGTCCTCGGGCTGAAACTGCTCGGAGACGGCATCGGCATCCTCACCTCCTGACGGGCTCGACCGAGACGGACAAGCCCGGCCTTCGGACGCCGGTGCGTCGAGCACCCCCATCTACCGGCAGTAGCCGAAGAACTGGTTTCACGTCAGAGGGCCCCGAGGGGCTTCCCTTCGCCTCGCGCGAGGCCTGGTCTCCCAGCGCGCCCTCGCCTTGCGAGACCTGGGCGGAGGGCCGAAGCTGAAGGTGAGGCATGCCCACCGACCACATGGACCGAGCGCAGAGGGCTGCGGGGCTCGGCCACCGCGGCCCGTGCAGGGAGCGGATTCCAATGAGGCTTGTCGTCGATCTCAACCGGTGCCAGGGGTTCGCGCAGTGTGTCTTCCTCGCCCCGGACGTCTTCGCGCTGCACGGGGAAGAGGCACTGCTGTTCTCCCCTCGCTTCGACGAGGCACAGCGTGACCGGGTGGCGAAGGCTGCTGCTGCCTGCCCGGTCCAGGCCATCCTCGTCGACTACTCCGATGAGCCGACGAAGCGGGTGGAGCCCCATGTCGGCTGACACGGACGTCGAGGTCCTGCGGCGCCAGGGCCGCATTGTCGTCGTCGGTGCCTCGCTGGCCGGTCTGCGCGCGGCGGAGACCCTGCGCGACAAGGGCTTCACCGGATCACTGACCATGATCGGCGACGAGCCGTACGAACCCTACGACCGGCCGCCGCTGTCCAAGCAGGCGCTGCTCGGACGGGCACGGCCCGAGGACACCGCGCTTCCGCGGCGGCGGGACATCGACGCCGAGTGGCGTCTGGGCGTCGCAGCCGAGGGCCTGGACCGGAACGCCAAGCAAGTGGGCCTGACGAACGGCGACGCCGTCCCCTACGACCGCCTGCTGATCACCACCGGGACCAGAGCGCGGCCCTGGATCCACCCGGAAGAGGCCGCACTGGACGGGGTGTTCGTGCTGCGCACCCGCGACGACTCCGCACGCCTGTCCCAGAAGCTGACCGGGGGTGTGTCCCGGGTGTTGGTGATCGGCGCCGGTTTCACGGGCTCCGAGGTCGCCTCCGCCTGCCGGGAACAGGGCCTTCAGGTCACGGTCGCCGAACGCGGACCGGCACCGCTGGTGGGCGCGCTCGGCGGAGTGATCGGTGCGGTCGCGGACCGGATGCAGCGCAGGAAGGGCGTCGATCTGCGCTGTGGCATCAGCGTCACCGCCCTCGAGGGCGACTACGGGGGGCGGCTGAGGCGCGCCCATCTGTCCGACGGTTCGGCGATGGACGTGGAGGTGGCGGTCGTCTCGCTCGGTGCCATCCGGAACACGGAATGGCTCGCAGGCTCGGGGCTGGCCGCGGGTCCCCGGGGGATCGCGTGCGACGCCGGGTGCCGGGTGTTCGACGTCAATGGCATCGTCACCGACGACATCTACGCCGCCGGTGATGTCGCACGCAGCCCCCACCCGCTGTTCGATTACCAGTTCCTGTCGCTGGAGCACTGGGGCAACGCGGTCGAGCAGGCCGAGATCGCCGCCCACAACATGATCTGTGCCGGGCCCGAGCGCCGCCCGCATCTGTGGCTGCCGATGTTCTGGTCTTCCCAGTTCGGTGTCAACATCAAGTCGGTGGGTGTGCCCTCGCTGGGCGACGGGCTGGTCGTCGCCCAGGGGACGCTCACCGAGGAACGGTTCGTGGCGGTGTACGGGTACCGAGGCCGCGTCATCGCCGCAGCGTCCTTCGACGGAGCCAAGTGGCTGGGGTTCTACGAGCAGCAGATCGCGTCCGGCGCGCCCTTCCCGCCGGAGTACCGCACGGTCGACCGTCGCATCGAGACGTTGCAGTCGATCGACCCCGCCTTCCCGGATCCCCATCTGCCCACCCACGGGGCCACGGTCACGCTGACGGGCCACTCGCCGAGCGAGCGGCGTGTCGCGTTCGTTCCTTCGCATGCCTGATCACCGGCCCTGTGCCGCCCGGAGCCCTCAGGAGTCACCATGACGTCCGGCACCCTCGTCGCGCAGATCACCGACTACGCCAACCGGGCCGATCCGTACCCGCTCTACGCGGAACTGCGCAAGACACCGGTCAGGCGGGAGGACGACGGCTCCTACGTGGTCAGCACCTATTACGAGGTGCGGAGCCTGGCCAACGACCCACGGCTGAGCAACGACACGAGCAACCGCCCGTCCGGCTACGCCCGCGTCGGACAACCGGACCCGGAGACCGGTCTGCCGCCGAGCTTCATCTTCACCGACCCGCCCGTGCACGACCGGCTGCGCGACACCATCAACCGGCCGTTCGGTCCCCCGCACAGCCCCCGATTCCTCGACGGCCTGCGCGCAGAGCTGGCCACGGTCGTCACCGAACTCCTCGACGCCTTCGAAGGCAAGGACCAGGTCGACATCGTCGAGGACTTCTCCTACCCCCTCCCCGTCACCGCCATCTGCAAGGTCCTCGGCGTACCGCGTGAGGACGAATCACGCTTCCACGTCTGGGCCGACGCCCTGGCGTCGTCAATCGATCCCCAGGCGGGCGAAGACGGTCAGGCGAAGGGACAGCGGGCACGCCAGGACCTGGGCGCCTACCTGACCGATCTGATCGAGACCAAACGCCGCCACCCCGGCCCCGGGATACTCAGCGCACTCGCCCCTGCCATGACCCCGACGGACCTGGAGGCCACCGCGGTGCTGCTCCTGGTCGCCGGCCACGAGACCACCGTCAACGCGATCACCAACACGACCCTCACCCTGCTGCGCCACCCCGACGTCCTCGACCGCTTCCAGAAGGACCCGGACCTGGCCGTCCCGCTCATCGAGGAAGTGCTGCGCTACGAGCCTCCGGTCCAGTTCGTTCCGTGGACCACCGCCCTGGCCGACATCGACGTCGCCGGCACCACCATCCCCAAGGGCTCGCCGGTCTGGCTCATGCTGGCCGCGGCCAACCGCGATCCCCGGCGCTTCGACGACCCCGACCGGTTCGATCCCGACCGCAAGGACAACGAGCACCTGGGCTTCTACACCGGCATCCACTACTGCTTCGGCGCCCCTCTCGCCCGCATAGAACTCCATCTGGCTGTGCCCGAACTGTTCCGCCGCGTCAAGTTCTCCCGGCTGCTCGAGGACCCGCCGCCGTACCGCGCCAACGCGGTGCTGCGCGGCCCGCGCCATCTTCCCGTGGCCATCGAGGGCCTGACGGCCTGAGCGCCACGGCCCGACGGAACCTGCTCCCCGACGACCTCCCGATCCGACGCAGGACCGTCGGCGGTCAAGTGCCCGCTGAAAGAAGCCCCAGGCCGCTGACCCGGGGCTTCAAGAGCGGGTGACGAGAATCGAACTCGCGCTCTCAGCTTGGGAAGCTTGGGTCTTCTGGTTGCCACTACGGCACCCTCACCGCGTGTCAGCGGCGACTGCTCCGGCGCCCGCCGCGGATCAGGTGCTGGGCCACGAGGTGCCCCGACCCGCCGCCGAGGCCGGGGCCGGGGTGGGTCGAGGCGCCGATGTGCCACAAGCCGGGTACAGGTGTGGCGTGCCGGGCCGCGCCCGGTAGAGGGCGCCACAGCAGGGCCTGGTCGAGTTCGGCCGAGCCGCCGTAGGGGTCGCCGTCGACCGCGTTCGGATTGTGCGCCATCAGGTCCGACGGTGTGACGGCGTCCCAGGCGAGCAGCTTCTCCGGCAGGTCGGGCGCGTGAAGCGCGATCCTGGCCAGGACCCGTTGGACGTATCCCTCGGTCAGCTCCTTCGTCCAGCGGCCGTGGGCGTCCAGTTCGCCCGCCGCGTCGCCGGTCGGCTTGTAGGGCAGTTCTTGGAGCTGGATCCACAAGGTCGCCGCGCCGTCCGGCACGCGTGAAGGGTCCAGGACATACTGCTGGCCGACGACCAGTGTGGGCCTGCGCGGCAGCAGCCCCGCCTCGGCCTCCGCGCATGCGATCGCGGTGCTCGCGGACCCGTCGCTGAGATGGACCAGCGGTATGCCGGCCAGGCGCGCATCGCGCCAGCCGAGCGGGGCGGAGAGGGCGACGTGGAGCTGCATCGCAGCGCGTCCGTACCGGTAGCGCAGGGCCTCGTCGCGGATGGCGGGCGGGACGGGCGCGTTCTGTGGCAGAAGCTCGCCGTACAGCGCGGTCGGGGTTACCGAGACCAGGACGGCGTGGCGGGCCCGGATGGTTTCGCCATCGGTGGCGACGCCCATGACCCGGCCGCCTGTGAGGAGCAGCCGCTCCGCCGACTGCCCCGTGGAGATGTGCACCCCGAGCTCGCCGAGCAGTGCCTCGAAGGCGCGGACGAAGTTCCGGGCGCCGCCCGCCACCACGGGCATGCCGAAACCGTGCAGGGTCGCGGCCATGACAGGCAGCATCAGGCCGCCCAAGGCGTGGTCCGGGGACAGTCCGGCGTGCAGCAGCCAGGGTGTCCACAGCACATCAGGCTCCTCGCCGCGGAAGGTGCCGCGGCAGTAGGAGCGGCCGCTGGTCACGGC
The DNA here is from genome assembly GCF_042896175.1 of Streptomyces sp. NPDC001315. Classification (NCBI taxonomy): domain Bacteria; kingdom Bacillati; phylum Actinomycetota; class Actinomycetes; order Kitasatosporales; family Streptomycetaceae; genus Streptomyces; species Streptomyces sp. NPDC001315. Next base: position 366,719 of record NZ_JBIAWZ010000003.1, read on the forward strand.
GGCCCGCAACCACTGCTCGGTGCCACTGAAGCGCTCGCGGCGCAGCAGTTTCAGCACATGCCGGAGCACACGGGGCGAGCGTGGCTCACCGCCCAGGATGCCGCCCAGTGCGTCGGCGTTGTCGAGGAACCTCTGCAACAGGGTGAGGTAGGCGGTTCGGTCCTCGGAGTGGCCGAACATCTCGGCGGTGGCCGCGGGGTCGCGGTGGGCCAGGACCACGCGCCCTTCGTCGGTGACCGTGCCCGTGATCAGTCCGTCGGTGTTGCGATACTCCAAACCGTGACGGTGCAGGTCCTCACCGAGGGCGGCGTAGGCGCCGCCGGACACGAACAGCGGGTGCCACGAGGAGTACGTGTCGTGCAGGTAGCCAGGCAGAGTCCGCTCCTCGGTGGCGATGAAGCCGCCCAGCCGGTCGCTTCCTTCTATCAGGGCCACCGACCAGCCGCCCTTGGCCAGCTGGGCAGCGGCGACCAAGCCGTTCACGCCGGACCCGATCACGACCGCGTCGAAGGTAGGTGTCATCAGCGCTCCTCTGACGTGAGGGGGGGTGTCAAGGCTCCGCCTGAGCGAGCCACCACCAGCGAGGACGAGGGCACGGCCCTCGCCAATCCAGCCTTCCCCACACGCGCCGGGCTGTCCAACGCTTGCAGCCGCCGCCCCAGGCCCTGAGCATCGCGCCGGGTCAGTGCCTTGTTCGCGAGTCGGCCGGCGACGCCCCCGTAGGACACGATGCCGATGGCCTTGTTGTTCCACTCGGCGAACACCACTTGTCGCCGGTCCACGGTCCGTTCTTCGGCGTGATGGGCAGCGCGAGCGCCATGGTCTTCTCCGCTCTCGGCGGAACGAATCCGGGCGCCCCGCGCTAGCCCGTCAACCTCGCCGTCGGCGGGGCCACTGTGGCGCTGTTCAGCATCAGGAATCAGTGAGACGGAGCACCGACGAACACGCGGCGGCTGTCCGACCCGCTGACCCACCCCGGTCATTCCGCCACCCCACGAGCCGCATTTCGCCGGTTCCCCAAGGCACCCGACAAGCGTTCTGGCACGCATCTGGCACGCGACAACTGATCACGGTGGACAGCAAAAAGGCCCGGGTCTCTGACCTGGGCCTTAGTCGTGGAGTGGGTGACGAGAATCGAACTCGCGCTCTCAGCTCGGGAAGCTGCGGGCATTTGGGGCCAGTTTGGGGGCTGACCTGGGCGAACGGGCTAGGCACTGCCTCGTCGGAGGCGGCGGTGGTCCACGGTACGCCGCCCACCAGCCACCGTGTGTTCTGGCACGAGAGTGGCACGGCCCAGAGACAAGGGCTAACGCCGGCGACGCCGGCCTCAGGCTTCCGTGGCCGTCTTCAACTACTGCCCTCCGCCCCCCTGCGGCGGAACAGGAGTCGTGTGCCGCGTATGAAGAGGATGAACACAACTCGGACGGCCATGAACACAGTGGTGATGGCGAGCACGCGGGCGATCGTGTCAGAGACCGTGATCCAAGGATCGGGTACGCCAAGGAGTCGCACGAGCTCTGCGATCACTACGACCAGCCCGAACATGAACGGCAACCATTCCCAGTGAGTCCGTGAACGCCACCTCACTGCTGCCTGGCGCCTGCGTCGCCACCGACGAGTTACCAAGCTGAGGATGAGACTTAGGACCATCAGCAAAACAGGTGCTGCCAGATCCTCCCAGTGCACAGTGAGCTGCACGATTCCTCCCCGTCCTGCGGCTCTGAAGCCTGCCTATGCGGGCGGTGAGGGTAGCGCACGGTCGGTGTAGCGACTTTGGCCGGGAGCTGCTTCGGCGCGAGTGATCATGGCCCCGTAAGCTTCCGGCGCGTCGGGCGGTCTGTGGACCTGCCCGGTAAAGCACGACGTTGGGGCCATGATCTGCGAGGCTCGCGCCAAAGTGGTCGATCCCCGGTTGGCGCTGCTTGCCTCAGAGGCGAGAGCACATCTTGCCGCGTACCCATCCATGGACAGGCGTTCTGAGGCGGGAACATGGAGACCCGGCCTCAAACGGAGGCCGGGCCGAATGTGCGTCTCACTCAATACAGTTGGTGAGCGCTGTCCCTGATCTATGAGGCGCTGGCGGATCCGCTGGATGCCGGTGACTCTTCCTCAGCCGGGGCGCCGCGTCCGATGGTTATGGACCAGCGGACGGCTGAAGGAGCTGTGACGGATACGGTGCCGCTGCGGTCCACACCGCTGACTGCCACCTGGTTGTAGGTGGTGCTGACTTGGCCGGCGACGCACTCCAGGGGGAAGGAGACGTGGACGGACGGCACCGCCACCTTGATCTTCCCCTGGCCCTGGCAGCGCACCGCGACGATGAGGGCGTCGCCTGTTCTGCCCTTGCTGAACTGGAGACTGGCGTTGCCGTTGGTCGCGCTCTGACGGCCGGCGAGTGTTTCGTCATCGTCGAGTTCAGGGGGCTGTTGCACAGAGGGCTGTGTCGTGCTGGGGGATGCTGCAGCAGAGGTTGGTTCGGAGGAGTGCGTGGGGGGCGCGGACCGTTTGGCGTCCGTGGTGTTGGATGTGCATGCCGTGACTGGCACGAGTATCGCGATACAGACGATGCTCAGGCCTGCAAGAGTCCGGTGGAACATGTCACCCCTCCCGGATTGCCCAGCCGATGCGGTGCGGCGTGTAGATGGTGAGGTTCTTCTTTGCGCCCTTGGTGCAGTTGAGGTGCGTGTACTGGCTGTAGCCGTAGCTCTTGAGGCGGTACACGCCGTAACGGGCGTAGGTCGTCTTGCGAGAGGGGGTGTCTAGGCGTGCGCATGACATTCTTCTTGATCAGGGGAGTACCGCACAGTGAAATCAATTTCCCCCCGGCGGCTGTCGACATCATGTCTGGGTGTGTAGGTGGAGGCCTGGCTTCCGGGCGTTTTCTGAGCAAGATGTGAGGTAGGGGCGACGCGGGTGTCCGTGCCGTCGTCCCTTCCGGCCTTTCTCCACAAGGAGGTGAGGCAGCACCTCGCGTACGCCGAGAAGGGCCCTGACGGCCTGGTCTTCGTCGGCGAGAAGGGTGCACCTTTTCGACGCACCTCGTTCGGGCGGAAGTGGCGTCGGGCTCGCGCCGCCGTCGGTCTCCCGGACGGCTACACACGCTCTCGACCCGTTCGGGCGCCACCCTCAAGGACACGATGGTCCGTCCGGCCAGTCCTCCGAGAAGGCGGCGCTGATCTATCAGCACTCCGACGAGGAGCGGCAGCGGGATGTAGCGGCCGGGCTCGACGACATGGTGCGCGCCGAGCGTGCGAAGCACCACGAGGACCACGACGACAGCCGCGCGCACCACAAGGAGAAGCCCACCGGCAGCCAGACCGGTCCTTATGGTGCGGATGGGGTGCGCGCCCCGCTGACCGGTCTAGACAACAAAGAACCCCCGGGTCTCTGACCTGGGGGTTTCGCATGGAGCGGGTGACGAGAATCGAACTCGCGCTCTCAGCTTGGGAAGCTGATGTTCTACCATTAAACTACACCCGCGTAAGACGCCGGTCGAAACCGGTGTCGGAACGCTCCGTCACTCTACCCCATCCCAGACCCCGGGCGCTGAAGCCTGCGGGTCTGAGTGCGTTTCAGGGGAGGGATCGGGCTGCGGGGGGCCGGAGTTGGGGCGTACGGTGGGGGACCGGAAGAGGACTGGAAGAGGGCTCGGCCGGGTAGGGGTGCCGCCTGGAGGGCCGTCCCGTTCGTCCCGTAATGTGGCTTTCGTTGTCCGGCAAGCAGCAGCCGGACGCGGCTCTTTGGGGAAGGGACTCTAGGACTTGATGGAGCGCACCGTCGTCCGTTGTGCCGATGGGCACGTGTTCAGCACCGCTTCGTTCCCGATGCAGCAGGCCGAGCGGCTCGGTCCCGGACGGCTTGTCCGGTGCCCTCGCTGTGCCCGGCTTCGCAGTGTCGTGCCGGTGACCCTCGAGAAGCGGTAGCCGAGAGGCGGTACAGGCCCGGCGCGCGGAGTCGTCCGATTGCGGGCGCTCCGCGCGCCTTGCGTATCCTCGGGAACGTGCTTCTCTCAGACAAGGACATCCGGGCCGAGATCGACGCCGGACGGGTACGGATCGAGCCCTACGACGAATCCATGGTGCAGCCGTCCAGCATCGACGTGCGCCTCGATCGTTTCTTCCGGGTGTTCGAGAATCACCGGTACCCCCACATCGACCCCTCCGTCGAGCAGGCGGACCTGACGCGCCTTGTGGAGCCCGAGGGGGACGAACCGTTCATTCTGCATCCCGGGGAGTTCGTGCTCGCCAGCACGTACGAGGTCATCACGCTTCCCGACGATCTTGCGTCCCGGCTCGAGGGGAAGAGCTCGCTCGGGCGGCTCGGGCTTGTCACACACTCCACCGCCGGGTTCATCGACCCCGGGTTCTCCGGGCATGTGACGCTCGAGCTCTCCAATCTCGCGACCCTGCCCATCAAGCTGTGGCCGGGGATGAAGATCGGGCAGCTGTGCATGTTCCGCCTCACCTCGCCGGCCGAGTCCCCGTACGGCAGTGAGCGGTACGGGTCCCGGTACCAGGGGCAGCGCGGACCGACGGCCTCCCGGTCCTTCCTCAACTTCCACAGGACGCAGGTATGAGCGCCGCAAACGTACGGGAGAACCTCACCTACGAGCGGTTCGGCGTCGCCATCCGCGAGCTCGCGCAGACCATCGCCGACGACGGGTACGAGCCCGACATAGTGCTCTCCATCGCCCGCGGCGGCGTCTTCGTCGCCGGTGGGCTCGCCTACGCCCTCGACTGCAAGAACCTTCATCTGGTCAACGTGGAGTTCTATACCGGGGTGGGGACCACCCTTGAGATGCCCGTCATGCTCGCCCCCGTCCCCAACGCCATCGACTTCAGCGACAAGAAGGTACTCATCACCGACGACGTCGCCGACACCGGCAAGACGCTGAAGCTCGTGCGCGACTTCTGCCTCGACACCGTCGCAGAGGTGCGCTCCGCGGTGATCTATGAGAAGTCCCACTCCCTCGTGAAGTGCGAGTACGTGTGGAAGCGGACCGACGACTGGATCAACTTTCCGTGGTCGGTTCAACCGCCCGTGGTGAAGCGCGTGGGACAGGTCCTCGACGCCTGAGAGCCGGAGCGGTACGAGCGGTATGCCAAGAGAGGGCCCTCGACACAGGTCGAGGGCCCTCTCCATTGCTGGGTCAGCGAGGTTGACGTGCTACCGGACTACCGGGCCGCGTAGCCGAAGCGGTCGCCGACCGCCGGGAGGCCGCCCGTGCCGGGCTGGTAGGTGGTGACCGCGGCGACGGTGCCGCCGGCGGTGACGTTGGACAGGGGCAGGGCGTAGAGGGTCCCGTAGGTGCTGGGGCCCAGGGGCATGCCGACGTACAGCTTGCTGCCGGTGTAGTGGATGCTGGTGCCGAGGAGCTGGCCGGCGCCGGGGGTGCCGGGGATGCCGTCGCCGTCGCCGACCTCGAGCCAGCGGTCGTTGGCGCCGGGGGCGCCCAGCAGGGAGAAGGTGTGGACCGCTCCCGCGTTGGCCGTCGTACCGATGGTCTCGTTGGGGGTGCCGACGGCCAGCTTCATCGTGGCGGTGGTGCTCAGGGCGCGAGGGGCGGTGTTGATCGCGGTCAGGGCGGCGCCCATGCGGTCACCGGCCTCCGAAGTGCCGTTCACGTCGTCGTCACCGGTGCCCTGGGAGATGCCGTAGAGCTGGGTGAAGGTGCCGGCGGCGGTGATGCGGAAGGTCAGGACGGTGCCGGCGTCGGCCTTGGCGACGCCGTCGATGTCGAGGTCCTCACCGGGGGAGCCGACCGCGAGGATCGACTCGGTGGCGCTGGTCGCGCCGGAGGGGCGGTACGGGGCCAGGGCCAGGGCGTAGCCGAACTGGTCGGCGGCCTCGGCGGCGCCGGAGACGGTGTCGAGGTCCTGGTCGAGACCGAACTTCGGGGTGGGCAGGCCCGCGGAGGTCAGGGTGTGGCTGAAGACCGCGATGTTGCCCGCGCCGTCGTCGCTGCCGATGGCCTCGTCGGGAGCGCCGACGGCGAAGAAGTTGGTGTCGGCCGCGACCGCGCCGCCGAAGCCGTCGCCCGCTTCCGCGCCGCCGGGCACGTCGGTGCTGTCCTGGTGGATGATGATGTTGGTGCTGCCGTGGATGTAGAAGGCCGCGCCGGCCTTGGCCAGGCCGCTGACGGTCTCGCCGGGCGCGCCGCTGACCACGAACGGCTCACCGTTGGCTGTGACGCCGGCGGCGATGGAGTCGCCGAAGCGGTCGCCGGCCTGGGCTGCCGCCGTGGCCAGGGAGCCGGTGCCGGAGCCCTCTTCGAAGTGGGTGTACTTGACCGCGCCGGTGCCGAGGCCGCCGGGAGCGCCGTGCAGGATGTCGACCATGCCGGCGTCGGAGGTGCTGCCGAGGTCCTCGGCCGGGGTGCCCACGACGAGGTCGGTGCAGCCGTCCTCGTCGTAGTCGACGGTGGCCAGGGACTCGCCGAACCAGTCGCTGGCCTCGGCGCCGCCGGGAACCCAGTCGAGGTTCTGGTTGATCTCCGCGGTGCCCTTGCCGGCGCCGTAGACGATCCGGATCAGGCCCGCGGCGCCGACTCCGTCGACGGTCGCCCGCGGGTCGGAGACGGCGATGTCCTCGGCGCCGTCGCAGTTGAAGTCGGTGACGCGGACCGCGCCGGTGGCGGAGTTCACCCAGGAGGCAAGGTCGTCCACGCGCGTGACGATGCCGCCGGTGCGGGTCTCGGTGGCATCGATGCCGTAGCAGCCGCCCTGGTACGACTGACTGCCCAGCGCGGCGAGTTGGGCCGTGCCGCCACTGACCCGGACCAGCGGGCCGCCGGTGTCGCCCATGCACGCGGCCACGCCGGCCGCCCCGGTGACCGAGGCGGTCGTGGTGGCGGCGGAGTCCACGGTGAAGGTGCCGGTGTGCAGGCTCAGCGGTGCCCACTCGCTCGCGGTGCGGCCGAAGCCGGCGAGCGTGAGGGTCTCGCCGGTGGTGGGCGCGGCGGTGGCCAGGGCGATCGGGGCGACGCCGGTGACCGGGCGGTTCAGGCGGGCCAGGACCGCGTCGCGGTCGGTACGCGGGACCAGCTCGACGATCTCGCGGACCGCGCCGGCGGTGCCGGTCAGGTCGGAGCGGCCGATGACCGCGGTGGTCTCCAGACCCGGCTTGCCCGCGGGCACGGTCAGGCTCACGGCCGGGTTGTCGGCGAAGCAACTGGCGGCGGTGAGCAGCCACTCGCGGTCGACCAGGACGCCGGAGCAGCCGCGGTCGTGGTCGCCGACGGTGATCTGGGCGGCGTAGGCGTAGGTGGTGTCGGCGGCGGCGACGGCGGGGCCGGTGACGGCGGCGGAGGGGCCGGCCGTCAGCGCGACGGAGCCCAGGGTCAGGGTGGCGGCCAGTGCGGCGAGGCGCACAGGTCTGGCGTAGGTCATGAAGTCGGTTCCCCGGTGGGTGGTGGCGGATCGGGCAGGAGGACTGAGCAGGGCGCTACTTGGAGGTCCGAAGCTCCAGGAGCGTCCACTCACGGGCCTCTTCGTCCGCGCTCTCACCCACGGCGGTCCAGGTGTTCTTGGTGATGTCGTACGTCGTCTCCTCGGTACCGACCGTCATGTCCGCCTCGGTGGCGTAGTCGTTGCCCCGGATGAGGTAGACCGAGGGGACCTCCAGGGTCAGCCAGCCGGAGTTGCCCTTGACGGCGAAGCAGATCTTGCTCTTGTCGCGCGCCATGACCTCCAGCTGACCGGTACCGGTCACACAGTCGGCGAGCGTGATGTGGCCGTCGCCACGCTTGAGCAGGATGTTCTTCTCGGTGAGGATCTTGTCCGCCTGCGGGTAGTCGAAGGTCTCGACGGCGTAACCGGGAGCCTCGTCAGACACCGCCGTCACTGCCCCGGACGCCCTGTTCGCGGTGGCCTCCTGGCCGGAAGCGCTGCCCGTCACGGCGGTCCACGCCAGGGCCCCGGCGGCCAGAGCCGCCATGGCTGTGCCTATGAGTCTCTTGCGGTGCGATCTCGACGGCATAAACGTCCCTTCATCACAATCCTGGCTTGTTGTTCCGGACTAGGAATCACAGGACGGAACGCATTTCGCGCACGGGCGTGAAGGAAGACGGAATCAATACGCAGCCCCCCACTCCCGGCAATGAAAAAGGTCCCTGACCGCCTGCCGGAAAACTGCTTGAACCGGCCATGCAACCTCGCGTCGTGGAGCCTGTCCACTTCGTGAATTCTCACAAATGGGGCGAGTCGTGGAGGGTTGGCATGAAGTCGATCACACTCGGAAAAGGTTGTACCGATCTCTGCAAAGAAAAGACAACCAAACGGTTGTGGAAATCTGCCCAAAATGGTGAGTAAAGGTGAGAAACCGCAGTTCGGGCGTGCCGAAGCCACCACACAGGGGACCAAGCTCCTTTATCGGAACCGGGCAAGGAACCGGCCGGGGTTGGCTGTGAATCGGGTGTGAAAACGGTAAGGTGCGGTTAAGGATCGGAGCTTGGCACGCCCGCGACCTGGCTGAAAATACGGGGGATAATCTGATTTCGGAATGTCCCGTGCGCCTGGCTCCGGTTCCCGCTGAATTCAAAACGAGCTGAATATCAACGGAACGAGGGAGCAATACGTTGAGTGTCAGATTGCGGGCCGTGCCGGCATGGCGCGGCTCGGTGGCGGCGCTGATAGCCCTGGTGATGGTCCTGGGCATCGACCCGAGGCCGGCGTCGGCCGAGGACGAGACATGGGTCTACTACAGATCCGACGTGCTGGAGGCCTGGGAGTACGGCGGTCCGGGCGTGCGTGCGGCGGCCGAAGTGGCCCTGGCCGGCTCGGACGCCGACATCCAGACGTTCATGAGCGTGGACATGCCGAGGCTGGAGGTGGAAGACCTGCGGGTGCAGGCGGCCACGCTCATGGCCTCCGGCGGCCCGGCCGTACGGGACGAGGCCGACGTCGCCCTGAGCGGCGGCGAAGAGGAACTGCACGCCTTCCTGGACAACGGCTTCACCACCGCCTACGAGGAGGATCAGCGCGTCCAGGTGGCGCAGGTCATGGCCTTCGGCGGTCCGGGCGTGAAGAAGGCGGCCAATACGGCGCTGAGTGGCACGGCCGACGACGTGAGCGCGTTCCTCGAGACGGGGCAGTACAAGGCGCGGGCCGACGACAACCGCGTCCGGGTCGCCCGGCTGCTGTACACCGGCGGCACGAACGTGAAGCTGCTCGCGGGACAGGCGCTGGACGGTACGGACGAGGACGTACAGGAGTTCCTGGACGACGGGTGGGCGGTCGCGGCCGCGCGCGACCAGGAGACGATCACTGTCGCGCAGCTGGCCGAACTCGCCGACACGGCGCAGAAGCGAGCCAACGAGCTGACCGAGACCGCCAAGGAAGAGGCGGCCAAGGCGGCGAAGGCCACGCAAGAGGCCAAGGAGGCGGCGCAGGTCGCGGCGGCGGAGGCTGCCGCGGCCAAGGATTCGGCCGGTGCGGCGGCGGCCGCGGCGTCCCGCGCCGCTGCCGCCGCCGACCGGGCGGCCCAGTCGGCCCGTACGGCGGTGGCTGCGGCCTCGGCGGCGAACGCGACCGCGCGGGTGGCCGCGACCGCCGCAGCGCAGGCGGCCTACGCCGCCAGCCGGGCGGGCGGCGCGGCCTCCGCTGCCAGGTCCGCGGCAGCGGCGGCGGCGGGTGACGCCAGCCGGGGCGAACAGGCCCGTATAGCCGCGCAGAAGGCGCGCGACGCCGCCGACGGGGCCGAGAAGGCGGCGGACGCCGCCGACCAGGCGGGCATCGCCGCCGACAACGCGGCGAAGGCGGCTTCGGCCGCGGCCAGCGCGGGCGCCAACGCGGCCGCTGCCGCAGCCGCGGCGGCCGACGCGGGCCGCTGGGCCGGCGAGGCCGGCGCCAAGGGCGACGAGGCCGCGGCCGCGGCGGCGCGGGCCAAGCGGCTCGCCGACCAGGCCACGCGCGCGGCCAACTCCGCGCAGAGCAACGCCAACCAGGCCGCTACCGCAGCCCGGCAGTCGCGTGACGCGGCCAATGACGCGGCCGCGCACGCCAGGGCCGCCGCGGTGGCGGCCGACGCGGCGGCCGACGCGGCGGGTCAGGCGGTGGACGCCGCCGCGGCGTCCACCGAGGCCGCGAACGCGGCCACCGAGGCCGCGAACAATGCGATGACGGCCGCGGAGCAGGCCTCGACGGTGGTGGAGCTGGCTCGCAAGGCGGACGCGGAGCGGCTGGCCCAGCAGCAGGAAGAGGAGGTGCTGTCGGCCGAAGAGGCCAGCCTGGCCTACGACTCAAGCGTGGCCGCCGCCCAGCACGAGATGGGCCGGCAGCAGGAGCTCGAGGCCCAGACGCAGCAACTGTTGACGGATGCCGCTGCGGCCACCGACCCGGCGGTCAAGGCGGCCAAGGGCCGACAGGCCGCGGTCAACCTGCTGCCCGGCGCCGGGACCTGGGTGAAGCAGGCGGCCGAGATCGCCCTGCAGGGCACCGACGAGGACGTGGCCGAGTTCGTGGACTCCACGCTCGCCGTGGCCATGGAGCAGGACGACCGGGCCAGCGTGGCGTACATCGCCTCGACCACCGAGATCTCCGCGCAGCAGCAGGCCGCGCTGGATGTGATGGACAAGCCGATCGACCAGGTGCGCGAGTGGCTGCGCACGCGTGCCTACCCGGGCAAGGAGGACGACGACCGGGTTGTCGTGGCCAAGATCTCCGCCGCCGGCGGTCCGGGCGTGAAGGCTGCGGCGAGCGCGGCGCTCGACGGCACCGGGGACGACGTGGCGCACTTCCTGGAGGTCGGGCAGTACGAGGCGCGGGAGGACGACGATCGCGTCGCGGTCAGCGAGGCCCTCGCCACCGGCGGCCCGGAGGTCCAGGCCGCGGCGCAGTCCGTGCTGTCGGGCCCGCCGACCGGACTGCGTTCCTTCCTGGAGAGCGGCCTGTACAAGGCGCGCCAGCGGGACGCCAATGCCGCCGCCCACATCGCCGAGGTCAGCACCCTGCTCCAGGCCGCCTACAAGTCGGCGGCCCTCGCGCAGAAGGATGCCGCCGAGGCGCAGAAGGTCGCCGCGGAGGCTCGTAAGGACGCCGCCAAGGCCACCGAGTGGGCCAACAAGGCGAAGGCGTCCTCCGACCAGGCGAACACGTACGCCGAGCAGGCCGACACGTCGGCCGACCAGGCCGCGGACTCGGCCGCCGAGGCGGCTGAGTCGGCCAAGACGGCCAGGAACGCGGCCGCGTCGGCCCAGCAGTCCGCCCAGTCGGCGGCCCGCTCGGCGCAGTCCGCCCAGCACTCCGCCGGAGTCGCCAGGGGGTACGCCGCGCAGGCGGACCAGTCTGCCTACGAGGCGAAGTTGTCGGAGCTGGCGGCGGGGAAGGACGCCGCCGCGGCTGCCCAGGCCTACGCCGATGCGCTGACGATCACCGCGAAGAAGCTCGTCACGGAACTGAAGGAGCAGATCGAGAAGGAACTCCAGGAGTCCAGCAAGCCGATCTCGGACCAGGAGTTGCGCGAGGCGCTGGAGAAGCGGCTGGTCACGTACCGTCACGCGAACTGGGGCGACATCAAACCGGGTGAGACGCTTCTGGTCTGCGGCTCCGACGGAGCCGGCGGCATGGGCTGTATCACCAGCACGTACCTGGACCGCCTCATCGCCTGGTACGTCGGCGCGGACGAGATCGAGAAGTGCATCACCAAGCCGGACGTCTCGTGCTTCGAGGGCCTTGCGATGTCGGCCCTGCACCTCAAGCTGAAGGGGTTGAAGGCGCCCTGCGTGAAGAGCCTGAGCGGCATGTCGACGATGTCGCTGTCCGCGTCGTCCAGCGAGTGCAAGCTGTGGAAGAACCTCGAACCCGACGACAAGCCCATCCCGCTGGAGAAGGTGCCGCTCGAGAAGCTGGACGACCTGCACGAGGCGACCGGACGGTTCGTGTACGTGGTTCTGCCGGGCGGTGAGCTACGGGTCACCCGGCTCGGCAGCATCTACGGGCACATCGACCTCGCGCAGGGAGAGCAGGTCATCGCCGCCGGCGAGCTGAAGCTCTACCAGGGCAGGATCAAGTCCATCGACAACAGGTCGGGTCACTACCAGCCGAAGGGACCGGAGGCACGGGCCGCCGCCGAGCAGGCCTTCCGTGACGCCGGTTTCGATGTCGGCGAGAAGAGCTACAAGGAACGGTGGTAACGGATGCCTCGATCGGAGTCGCAACGGATGTACGAACTGCTCGTCGACGGATTCCACCAGGTGTCCGGGATCCTCGACCAGCGGAAGTCGACACTCGTTGCGGATCCGGTGCTGGCGGAGCTGGCCGCCCGGGTGGCCGCGGCACCGGATCCGGAGTCGGACGAAGTGAAGCGGGCCCTCCTGTACGCCCTCGACTCCCGGGAGCTGTCCGGGGCCGCCGAGGTCGTCCAGTACTTCGCTCACCGGTTCCGGTGGGCCTGGCTGCGCGGTGAGGTGGAACAGCGCTATCTCGACTGCCTCACACAGGTCAACCGCAGGCTCATCCGGCACTACGAGAGGATGCTGGAGGCATTCTCCTCGGACTGGGAGGACAGGGACCTGTTCCCGAGCCTGGACCACTGAGCACAGGACAGGGCCCCGCCGGATCACTCGGATCCGGCGGGGCCCTCTCAGGTCAAATACTTGATGGACATACTTCATGGACAACTTCTCCCACGTTCTGACATCGCCGGAGAAGACGTTCGACTGGAAGATCGGTGGCACCCAGGCCAAGGGCTTTGCCAAAAAGGTCAATGGCAAGGTGGTGGTGATTTTCGTGGCGAAGGAAGGGCCCTACCAGGGCAAGATCCTGAGCTCGATGGTGCCCGGAGCCAAGAACATGACGAAGTGGGGCCTCTGGTGAGCTCGCTCAAGGAGGCCATCAGCTGGAGCGGTCCCGCGGTCGTCGTTCTCTTCACGCTCGGGCGAGTCGAATCCTCCTTGCCGGAGGGCGAGTTCGACCTGTCCGGCACGCGTCCGGACGAGGTCGAGCTCTTCGGGATCTCCTCTGAGCCCTGGGAGAGGCAAGCCGTCGTCTGGGAGTACGACCTCACCTTCGAGGACGGTCACCTGGACGACCAGGATTTCCCCGCCTATCTGCGGGAGTGCCTGCGGAAAGCGTCTTCACACGCGGAGGGAATCGCGTGGTTGACGTTCGAGGGAGCCTTTCATTTCGACCACCTCTTCACGGACGACATCGCGGACCAGATCTATGGTTACTGCGTGGCAGGGGACGAACCTGTGTTCACCTGGGATCACGAGATCATGAAGAGTGATCGATGGAAGCGTGAGATCAGGCAGGTGCGATCGGTGCTGGACCGCACTTTCCCGGGGTAGCCGGTTTCCCCGGATGAGTGAGTAAGAAAAAAGAAGGGCTCCCGGCCCAGGCCGGGAGCCCTTCTTCGTCATAGCGCGAAAAAACCTAGAAAGTGCCCAGCTTCACGATCGACAGCAGGGCGATCAGCTGGATCGCCGAGGCGCCGAGAGCCTTCGGCCAGGGCAGGTCGTGGGAGGCCTTGACCATGAGGGTCAGGAGGGCGCCGGCCGCCACCCACGTCGCCCAGCCCAGCAGCTGTACGAACGACGCGTCGCCGCCGAAGAACATCGCGACGACCAGCCGCGGGGCGTCCGTGAGGGACATGATCAGCATGGAGAGGCCGACCGTCGGCTGCCACGCGCCGTCCCCGCCGAGCTGGCGGGCCAGGGTGTGGGTGACCACGCCCAGGATGAAGGAGCTCAGCACCATCGCCACGGCCGTCGTCAGGACGATCGGGATCGCGTTGGAGAGCGTGGCGTTGATCGCGTCCTCGCGGGCGCCGTCGAAGCCGAAGACCGCGAGCAGCCCGTAGAGGAAGGTGACGACGAGGGCGGGGCCCCACATCGTGTAGTCGCGCATCCGCAGGAAGGTCTGGTTGGGGGCGGTCACGATGCCCCTCAGCAGCTCCTTCCAGTGCAGAGGCGGGCCGATCGGGGCCGACGGGGCCGTCGAGCCCGCGTGGTAGGTACCGCCCTGGTTGTAGCCGGGCTGGTCGTCGATCGAGAACGCCTGGGTGTGGCCCGGGTTGTTCGCCGCGTACGGGTCGTGCGGGGTGCCCTGGCCGGGGGCGTACGGGTCATCGCCCCCGAAGTACTCCGGTTCGCCTCCGCCCGGACCGCCGTTCGCCTGCGGCCACGGGGAGCCGCCGCCGCCTCCGCTGCCGTACGGCGGCTGCTGGCCGCCCCGGTACTGCGGCCGCTGCTGCGGGTACGGCTGCTGCGCCGACGGGTAGCCGTACGACGACCCCGAGGGCCGCGCCGACTGTCCCTGGGGCGCCTGCTGCCCGTGCGGGGGGTGTTGCGGTCGCGCTTGCGGGGCGCGGTCGTCCCGGCCGCCGCGTCCGATCCTGAATCCAGCCACGCCTTCGAACGTACCTGGTCCCGGAGAGTGACGTGCGGGGCCGGGGCTTCCGGACCCGGCTTTGCTGCCGAGCTGTGACATCCCTTAAGGGAGGCAGGCGCATCCCTTAAGGGAGAGATCGGTCAAGGGAGATGTCGGGGCCTCAGTCCGCGAAGTTCGCGCCGAAGAACGGTGTGCCCGTCGTCGAGACGCCCGCGTCGCCCGGCCAGATGCTGCGTGCGCCGGTCGGGGCGATCTTCGTGCCGTTGGACGGGAGGTAGGTGACGGAGCCGTCGCCGCTGTTCTCGCCCGAGCCCACGATCAGGTCCGCCTTGCCGTCGCCGGTGACGTCGTCGAGCTTGACGTCGAGGCCGAAGTTGTCGTTCTTCTCGTCGTTGCCGGGGACGCCCGGGTCGTTCTGGCCGAAGGCCTGGGCGCCGGTGATGGTGTCCAGGCCGTTCGCCGAGCCGTAGAGGACGGTGACCATGCCGGTGTGGGCGACGCCGTTGAGGGTCTCGCCGGGGGAGCCGATCACCAGGTCCAGGTAGTTGTCGCCGTTGATGTCGCCGAGGTCCAGCTCGTAGCCGAAGCCATCGGCCGTCTCCGAGGAGCCGGGGACGCCCGCGGTGTCCTGGGTGATGCCGGTGGCCGAGCCCGGGCCGCTCGCCGTGCCGTAGGTGACCCACACCTTGCCGCCCTTGGCGGAGTCGGGGATGGTCGTGCCGTCGCCCGTGGTGGGGTCCCACTCCGCGCCGCTGACGATGTCCCCGTAGCCGTCGGCGTCGATGTCGCCGATCGCGGTGATCACGCCGGGCTTGAGCGTCTTGGCGGAGGCCACGCTCAGGCCGCTCGCCGAGCCGGGTATCCAGTAGTTGCGGTTCCAGCCGTACTGCGTGGTCGTCTCGTAGCCGTCGACCACCAGGTCGGTACGGCCGTCGCCGTTGACGTCGCCGGCGGTCAGGTTGAGCGCGCCGATGCCCTCGCCGGAGTAGACCGGAGGCTTGATCGTGTAGCGGCCGCCCGGCGTGCCGGACGTGGTGAAACCGCCCTTGTAGACGTAGATGGTGGAGTTGTTGCTGCCGACGGCCAGGTCGGCCTTGCCATCGCCGTCGAAGTCGCCGGCGGCGAGGAAGCGGCCCCAGTTGTCGTGGCCGGTCTGCGCCGGGTCGGGGATCGCGATGCCCTTGCCGGTGATGCCGGACGCCGAGCCCCACAGGATGGACACGGCGCCGCCGTCGACGTCGGTGCCGACGTCCTCGCCCGGGCTGCTGACCGCGAGGTCGTCGTAGCCGTCGTGGTTGAAGTCGGCGTACGCCGTGTCGGAGCCGAACGCGTCGCCCGCCTCCACACCGCCCGGGGTGCCCGAGGTGTCCTGGCTGATGGTGGAGCGCTTGGCGGCGGTCACGCCGGTGCTGGTGCCGTACAGGACGACCAGCTGGCCGGCGCCCTTCTTGCCCTTCACGTAGGCCTCGGAGGCGGAGAAGGCGACATCGGCCTTGCCGTCGTTGTTGAAGTCGGCGAAGGGGGTGGCCGTGGAGTCCGCGGCGGTCGCCGCCGTGGACGCGAAGCTGAGCAGACCGCCCGTCAGCGCGGCCGCGGTGGCCGTCGCGAGGGCGGTGCGCAAGTGCTTGTGCATGCGGGTTCTCCTGCGGCATGCGGGGGATGCCCGGTGGCATCCGTGGGCGATGAGGTACGGACCGTCCGTGTTTGCCGGAGCTTGTCTCTCCGTTTACCGGGCGGACCTGTGATCAGGAGACCTGCGGTGAGGGGTGAGGGTTGTACGAGGGGCCGGTGCTTGTTCGAGTTCTCGCCGACTGCACCTCTCGACTTCGGGGCCGAAGCGGAAAGCCGATACCCCCGTGACCGGCCGGTCACGGGGGTATCGGTTGGGCCGAAGGGGCGAGGGGCTACTTCACCGGTTCCGGCTCCGGCTCGCTCTCCGCCTCCGTCTCGCCCGCCGGGTCCATCGGCGTCTTCACGGATTCGAGCAGCAGCTGGGCCACGTCCACCACCTGGACGGACTCCTTGGCCTTGCCCTCGTTCTTCTTGCCGTTGACCGAGTCGGTCAGCATGACGAGGCAGAACGGGCAGGCGGTGGAGACGATGTCCGGGTTGAGGGAGAGGGCCTCGTCGACGCGCTCGTTGTTGATGCGCTTGCCGATCCGCTCCTCCATCCACATCCGCGCGCCACCGGCGCCACAGCAGAAGCCGCGCTCCTTGTGGCGGTGCATCTCCTCGTTCCGCAGACCCGGGACGTTGGCGATGATCTCGCGCGGAGGCGTGTAGATCTTGTTGTGGCGGCCCAGGTAGCAGGGGTCGTGGTAGGTGATGATCCCCTCGACGGGCGTCACCGGGACCAGCTTGCCCTCGTCCACCAGGTGCTGGAGCAGCTGGGTGTGGTGGATGACCTCGTAGTCGCCGCCGAGCTGCGGGTACTCGTTGCCGATCGTGTTGAGGCAGTGCGGGCAGGTCGCGACGATCTTCTTCGCCGACTTGGGCTTCCGCGACTCCTCGGTGACGTTGCCCTCGTCGTCCGTCTCCTCGCCGAACGCCATGTTCAGCGCGGCCACGTTCTCCATGCCGAGCTCCTGGAACAGGGGCTCGTTGCCGAGGCGGCGGGCGGAGTCACCGGTGCACTTCTCGTCGCCGCCCATGATCGCGAACTTGACGCCCGCGATGTGCAGCAGCTCGGCGAAGGCCTTCGTGGTCTTCTTCGCGCGGTCCTCGAGGGCGCCCGCGCAGCCGACCCAGTACAGGTACTCGACCTCGGTCAGGTCCTCGATGTCCTTGCCGACGACCGGGACCTCGAAGTCGAGTTCCTTCGTCCACTCCAGGCGCTGCTTCTTGGCCAGGCCCCAGGGGTTGCCCTTCTTCTCCAGGTTCTTGAGCATCGTGCCCGCCTCGGACGGGAACGCGGACTCGATCATGACCTGGTAGCGGCGCATGTCGACGATGTGGTCGACGTGCTCGATGTCCACCGGGCACTGCTCGACGCAGGCGCCGCAGGTGGTGCAGGACCACAGGACGTCCGGGTCGATGACGCCGTTCTCCTCGGCGGTGCCGATGAGCGGGCGCTCGGCCTCCGCCAGAGCCGCGGCCGGCACACCGGCCAGCTGCTCCTCGGACCCCTTCTCCTCGCCCTCCATGGTCTTGCCGCCGCCGGCCAGCAGATAGGGGGCCTTGGCGTGCGCGTGGTCGCGCAGCGACATGATCAGCAGCTTGGGGGAGAGCGGCTTGCCCGTGTTCCAGGCGGGGCACTGCGACTGGCAACGCCCGCACTCGGTGCAGGTGGAGAAGTCCAGCAGGCCCTTCCAGGAGAACTGCTCGACCTGGGAGACGCCGAAGACGTCGTCGTCACCGGGGTCGGTGAAGTCGATCGGCTTGCCGCCGGAGGTCATCGGCAGCAGCGCGCCGAGCGAGGTGGCGCCGTCCGCGTTCCGCTTGAACCAGATGTTCGGGAAGGCCAGGAAGCGGTGCCAGGCGACACCCATGTCGGTCTTCAGGGCGACCGTGATCATCCAGATGAAGGAGGTCGCGATCTTCAGGCCCGCGAAGAAGTAGGTGAGGTTCTGGAGCGTGGAGACGTCCAGTCCCTCCAGCCACGACACCACCGGGTACGAGATGAAGAACGAGGACTCGTAGCCGTCCACGTGGTGCTGGGCGCCCTCCAGTGCGTGCAGCATGAAGATGCAGACGCCGACGATGAGGATGACGGCCTCGACGAAGTACGCCTGGCCGAAGTTGGAGCCGGCGAAGCGGGACTTGCGGCCCGGCTTGTTCGGCTTGCTCAGCTGGCGGATCACGATGAGCGTCAGGATGCCGAGCACGGTCATCGTGCCGATGAACTCGACGAAGACGTTGTACGGCGCCCAGTCGCCGATGACCGGCAGGATCCAGTCGGCCTGGAACAGCTGGCCGATGGCGTTGACGATCGTCAGCAGCAGCGAGAAGAAGCCCACCGCCACGAACCAGTGCGCGACACCGACGATGCCCCAGCGGTTCATCCGGGTGTGACCGAGGAACTCCCTGGCCACGGTGACGGTGCGCTGGACGGGCTCGTCGGTGCGGGTGCCCGCGGGCACGTTCTGGCCGAGCCGCATGAAGTTGTAGATCTGCAGGAGGGCGCGGCCGAACAGGGCCACGCCGACCACGATCAGAACCAGCGACACGATGATCGCGGCGAGTTGCATTTCGGGGCTCCTCGGGCCTGCGAGGGTTTTCTCGAGCGAGATTACTAAGCGGTAACTTATGCAGTCCGTCTGAGACTACCCGCATCCTCCGCCGCACTGTAGTCAGCCGCTCGGTGATCTGCGTCGCTGAGGGTTGCCTCACGATCCGGTCGGATCCGGTCGCGCGATCCGTCGCGGATCCGATCGTGTTATTCGTACCAAATTGATACATTTACCCCTAACTTATATCCGTGCTCTACGGGATCGCCGCCGCCACCGCCGCCCTGCTCCTCGCCGCCCTGCTCGCGGCGATGCTCCGAACGCCTGCTCGCCGGCTCGGGATCCTCGACCGACGGCGGCAGCGGCCGGTGCCGCTGCTGGGGGGAGCGGCCGTCGTGGTCGCCACCTGCGCCGTCGCCGCGGCGGGCGAGGGGACGGGGATCGCCCCGCTGGGGGTCGGGGTCGGGGAGCTGCTCGTCGCGGGCGTCGCGGTCGCCGCGCTCGGGCTGGTCGGAGACGTGTGGCGGTTGAAGGCGCGCTTCCTGGTGATCGGTACGGCCGTGGCGGCGGCCTGTGTCGTTCCGTACCGGGAGACAGGGGTGCCCGGCGGGCTGCTGGCCGTGGGGTGGATCGTGTGGGTCGCGGTCGCCTTCAAGGGGCTCGACCATGCCGACGGCCTCGCGGGCACCGTAGGGGTCGTCACCGCCTTCGGGGTGGGCGCCTGTGCCGCCGCCGAGGTCATGGACGGGCTCGCGGTGCTGCTCAGCGTGCTGGCCGCCGCGCTGACCGGCTTCCTCATGCACAACTGGCATCCCGCGCGGGTCGGTCTCGGGGCCTGCGGGTCGCTGTTCACGGGCTTCATGCTCGCCTCGGCCGCCGTGCTCACCCGGAGCGGGTACGCGCTCGCCCCCAGCGCGGGCGTGCTGTTCGCGCTCACCGCGGTCGCGAGCGCCGACGTCGTTCTCGTGGTCCTGGCGCGCCGCGTCGCCGGGCGGCCGCTGCTGCGTCGCGGGCCCGACCATCTCGGCCACCGGCTGCGGCGGCTCGGGCTCACCCCGCAGGGGGCGACCGTGGTGCTCGGCGCGGGCGCCTTCTCGGCGGTGCTCGTCGGGGTGCTGGCGCACGCCGGGTGGATCGGCGCGAGCGCCGTGCTGTGGGTGGCGGGGGTGGCGCTGGTCGTCGTACTCGGGTTGCTGCGGCTCCCTCCGCCCAGTGCGCGGCGAGCTGTGCCTCATGCGCGGCGGACCACATCGGCGCAGGTCAGGCCCCAGTTGCGTGTAAGGAACGGATAAGAGTTGAGTCCGTGTGACTCAGCTCTGTTGACCGGGCGGGGGCCTTCGTGCACACTTGAGTCCGTTCCACTCAAGTCAGCTGGAGGAAATCACCATGGCACGTGCGGTCGGCATCGACCTGGGCACGACTAACTCCGTCGTCAGCGTTCTGGAGGGCGGCGAGCCCACCGTCATCACCAACGCCGAGGGTGCCAGGACCACGCCGTCCGTCGTCGCCTTCGCGAAGAACGGTGAGGTGCTCGTCGGCGAGGTCGCCAAGCGCCAGGCGGTCACGAACGTGGACCGGACCATCCGCTCCGTGAAGCGTCACATGGGCACGGACTGGAAGATCGAGCTTGACGGCAAGGTCTTCAACCCGCAGCAGATGTCCGCGTTCATCCTGCAGAAGCTGAAGCGCGACGCCGAGGCCTACCTGGGCGAGAAGGTGACCGACGCGGTCATCACCGTCCCGGCGTACTTCAACGACTCCGAGCGTCAGGCGACGAAGGAAGCCGGTGAGATCGCCGGTCTCAACGTCCTTCGTATCGTCAACGAGCCCACCGCGGCCGCGCTCGCGTACGGCCTCGACAAGGACGACCAGACGATCCTGGTCTTCGACCTCGGTGGCGGCACCTTCGACGTGTCCCTGCTGGAGATCGGCGACGGCGTCGTCGAGGTGAAGGCCACCAACGGTGACAACCACCTCGGCGGTGACGACTGGGACCAGCGCGTCGTCGACTACCTGGTGCAGCAGTTCAAGTCCGGCCACGGCGTGGACCTCGCCAAGGACAAGATGGCCCTCCAGCGCCTCCGCGAGGCCGCTGAGAAGGCGAAGATCGAGCTGTCCTCGTCCACCGAGACCTCGATCAACCTGCCCTACATCACGGCGTCCGCCGAGGGCCCGCTGCACCTGGATGAGAAGCTCACGCGCGCCCAGTTCCAGCAGCTCACCGCTGACCTGCTGGAGCGCTGCAAGACGCCGTTCCACAACGTCATCAAGGACGCCGGCATCCAGCTCGGCGAGATCGACCACGTCGTCCTCGTCGGTGGCTCCACCCGTATGCCCGCCGTCGCCGAGCTCGTCAAGGAGCTGACCGGTGGCAACGAGGCCAACAAGGGTGTGAACCCGGACGAGGTCGTCGCCATCGGCGCCGCCCTGCAGGCCGGTGTCCTCAAGGGTGAGGTCAAGGACGTCCTGCTCCTCGACGTGACCCCGCTGTCCCTCGGTATCGAGACCAAGGGCGGCATCATGACGAAGCTCATCGAGCGGAACACGACGATCCCGACCAAGCGGTCCGAGATCTTCACCACCGCCGAGGACAACCAGCCGTCCGTGCAGATCCAGGTCTACCAGGGCGAGCGCGAGATCGCGGCGTACAACAAGAAGCTCGGGATGTTCGAGCTGACCGGTCTGCCGCCGGCCCCGCGCGGTGTCCCGCAGATCGAGGTCGCCTTCGACATCGACGCCAACGGCATCATGCACGTCACGGCCAAGGACCTCGGCACGGGCAAGGAGCAGAAGATGACCGTCACCGGTGGCTCCTCGCTGCCGAAGGACGAGGTCGACCGCATGCGCCAGGAGGCCGAGAAGTACGCGGAGGAGGACCACGCCCGCCGCGAGGCCGCCGAGGCCCGCAACCAGGGCGAGCAGCTCGTCTACCAGACCGAGAAGTTCCTCAAGGACAACGAGGACAAGGTCCCGGGCGAGATCAAGACCGAGGTCGAGGCGTCGGTCGAGGAGCTGAAGACCGCGCTCAAGGGCGAGGACACCGCCGAGATCCGTACGGCGACCGAGAAGGTCGCTGCCGTCTCGCAGAAGCTGGGCCAGGCCATGTACGCCGACGCCCAGGCCGCGCAGGGTGCCGCCGGTGGTCCGGAGGGCGCTGCCCCGGGTGGTGCCGCCGCCGCTGACGACGACGTCGTCGACGCCGAGATCGTGGATGACGAGCGCAAGGACGGTGCCGCGTGACGGAGGAGACCCCGGGCTTCGAGGAGAAGCCCGACGTCCCCTCCGGCGCCACCCCTGACGACGCCGAGCCGAAGGCCGCCACCCCCTCCGCGGAGGAGGCGGCGGCCCCGGCCGGGGACGCGAACCAGACAGCGGGACTGGTGGCCCAGCTGGACCAGGTGCGTACGGCGCTCGGCGAGCGCACGGCGGACCTCCAGCGGCTCCAGGCCGAGTACCAGAACTACCGCCGCCGGGTCGAGCGCGACCGGATCGCGGTCAAGGAGATCGCCGTCGCGAACCTCCTGACCGAGCTCCTGCCCGTACTCGACGACATCGGCCGCGCTCGGGAACACGGCGAACTGCTCGGCGGATTCAAGTCCGTCGGGGAGTCGCTGGAGACCGTCGCGGCGAAGATGGGTCTGCAGCAGTTCGGCAAGGAGGGCGAGCCCTTCGACCCGACGATCCATGAAGCCCTGATGCACAGTTACGCGCCGGACGTCACCGAGACGACGTGCGTGGCGATTCTGCAGCCCGGGTATCGGTTCGGCGAGCGCACCATCCGCCCCGCGCGGGTGGCGGTGGCCGAACCCCAGCCGGGAGCGCAGACGGTCAAGGCCGACGAGTCGGCCGAGACGGCTGACGACAAGGAGAGCGGTGGCCCGGACGAGGGCTGACGTTGCGATACGGATGAGGAAGGAGGGACGTCGGGGATGAGCACCAAGGACTTCATCGAGAAGGACTACTACAAGGTTCTCGGCGTCCCCAAGGACGCCACCGAGGCCGAGATCAAGAAGGCGTACCGGAAGCTCGCCCGCGAGTTCCACCCGGACGCCAACAAGGGCAACGCCAAGGCGGAGGAGCGCTTCAAGGAGATCTCAGAGGCGAACGACGTCCTCGGTGACGCCAAGAAGCGCAAGGAGTACGACGAGGCCCGCGCGCTCTTCGGCAACGGCGGCTTCCGTCCGGGGCCCGGCGCGGGCGGCGGCTCCTTCAACTTCGACCTGGGCGACCTCTTCGGAGGCGGCGCCCAGGGCGGCGGTTCCGCGGGCGGCTTCGGCGGCGGCATCGGTGACGTCTTCGGGGGCCTGTTCAACCGGGGCGGCGCGGGCACCGGCACGCGCACCCAGCCCCGGCGCGGCCAGGACATCGACACCGAGGTCACGCTGAGCTTCACGGAGGCGATCGAGGGCGCGACGGTCCCGTTGCGGATGACCTCGCAGCAGCCGTGCAAGGCCTGCTCCGGCACCGGCGACAAGAACGGCACACCGCGCGTGTGCCCGACCTGCGTCGGCACCGGCCAGGTGGCACGGGGCTCCGGCGGCGGGTTCTCGCTGACGGACCCCTGCCCGGACTGCAAGGGCCGCGGTCTGATCGCCGAGCACCCCTGCCCGGACTGCAAGGGCAGCGGCCGCGCCAAGTCCTCCCGCACGATGCAGGTCCGCATCCCGGCGGGCGTCACCGACGGGCAGCGCATCCGGCTGCGCGGCAAGGGCGCGCCCGGCGAGCGGGGCGGCCCGGCCGGCGACCTGTATGTCGTCGTGCACGTCGACTCCCATCCGGTGTTCGGCCGCAAGGGCGACAACCTCACCGTCAGCGTCCCGGTGACGTTCACGGAGGCGGCGCTCGGCGGCGAGGTCCGGGTCCCGACCCTCGGCGGCCCGCCGGTGACGCTGAAGCTGCCCCCGGGCACGCCCAACGGCCGCACCATGCGCGCCCGCGGCAAGGGCGCGGTCCGTAAGGACGGCACCCGCGGCGACCTCCTGGTCACCGTCGAGGTGAGTGTCCCGACGGACCTGTCGGGGAAGGCTCGTGACGCACTGGAGGCGTATCGCGAGGCGACCGCGGGTGAGGATCCGCGGGCGGAGCTGTTCGAGGCCGCGAAGGGAGCTTGAGAGTGATGGAAGGCCGTCGGCGTAACCCGTATGAACTGACCGAGGAGACCCCGGTCTACGTCATCTCGGTGGCGGCCCAGCTCTCCGGCCTGCACCCGCAGACGCTGCGCCAGTACGACCGGCTGGGCCTGGTCTCCCCGGACCGCACCGCGGGCCGGGGCCGGCGCTACTCGGCCCGCGACATCGAACTGCTGCGCACCGTTCAGCAGTTGTCGCAGGACGAGGGCATCAACCTGGCCGGCATCAAGCGGATCATCGAACTGGAGAACCAGGTCGCCGCCCTCCAGTCCCGCATCGCGGAGATGGAAGCGGCCCTGGACGGCGCGGCGGCCGCGATGCAGCAGCGCGAGGCCGCGGTGCACGCCTCCTACCGGCGCGACCTGGTCCCGTACCAGGAGGTCCAGCAGACCAGCGCGCTGGTGGTGTGGCGGCCGAAGCGGCAGCAGTCCTCGGACTGACGGTCCGACGGTACGCGTGCGAAGGGGCCCGGGACATCTCCCGGGCCCCTTCGTGTGTGGTCGGAGCCGTGCGGCCGGAGCCGTGTGTGCGGTCAGAGCCAGGAGACCCAGATGCCGTGCGCCACCTGCTCGACGACCTCCTCCTTGCCCGTGGGGTCGATGTAGACGGCCCGGTAGTAGTACAGCCCGAGCAGGTCCTCGTGCACGGTGGTGTCCGTGTGGGATTCCGGGTCGGTCACCTTGCCCGTGGCGAACGTGGTCCAGGTGCCGGCGGCCGCGTCCCACTTCTCCCAGCGGTAGTCCGTGTAGTCACCGCACGGCATGTCGTAGATGGTCTCGCCGCAGCGGACGTAGAGCTGCGGGTACTGGCCGTCACGGACCTCGGTGCCGGTCCAGCCCGGTGGGCGGGTGTCCGGCAGGGTGACGGCGACCTCGGCGGGGTGGAAGGCCTCGACGTCGTCCGGGTCGGCGAGAGCGGTGCCGTCCGTGGCGGCGACCCGGTAGAGGTGGGTGGCGCCGTCGGGGACCGTCGGGCAGATGATCTCGGTCTTCGACATCGAGGTGCTGGACCAGCAGTTGGAGTCCCAGACCGTCTCGCCGGTGTCCGGGTCGGTCGTGCTCTGCCACACGTGATAGCCGCTCACGTCGTCGTCGGCGGGCGGTGTCCAGGTCAGCCGGACTCCGAGTGGAAGCTGTTCGGCCGTCAGGTTCTCGACCGGCGCCGGACGTACGGTGTCCGACGTGGTCGCCGTGCCGGCCGGACCGGGCGCCGACTCATGGCCGTACGGGTCGATCGTCACGACCGTGTAGTCGTACGTCGTCTCGGACGCGCCGGAGATGTCCCGGCAGACGCCGTTGATCTGCTGGGGGCCGGCGTAGGCGGGGGCGTCGTCACCGGCCCAGGTCCAGTACGTGTGGGGGTCCGTCACCGGCAGGTCCTGCGAGCTGTTCGGCTTGCACCCGGTCACGACGCTGCTCTCGCCGGTCGCCTTGTCGGTGCGGACGATCCGGTAGGTGAGCAGCGGCTGGTCCGAGTCGAAGGTCCACGGGTCGGCGCCGCTCCACTCGATCGACACGCCCTCGCCGTAGTTGACCGCGCGGGTCTCGAACGGGGCGATGGCCTGCGGCCGGTCGGCCATCGCCAGGGTGATCTCCGCCGGGGCGGCGGCGTTGCCCTTGGCGTCCACCGAGCGCACCGCGTACCGGTAACTGTCGGTGACGGCGAGCAGCTGGCGCGGTACGACGTCGGTCTGCGCGGTGCCGCCGCTGCCGGGCAGGGCGTCGGAGTAGCCGCCGGTCGAGGGGTCGTACTGGAGGACCTGGTACGAGGCGGCCCCGGTGACCGGGGACCACACCAGGTGGGGAATGCCCGACCGGTACTCGACCCGGACGCTGGAGACGGGCGCCGGCGGTGTCAGGTCGGAGGTGGTGAACGTGGTGGCGGCCGAGTACGCGGACCAGTTCCCGGCGGCGTCCCGGGCCCGGCCGCGGTAGGTGACCTTGGTGCCGTCGGCGGGGCGGCCGGTGTCGCAGATCGCGCCCTTGGCACCGGAGTAGACGGTGCTCCAGGTGTTGGTCGCGGGGTTGAGGCGCTGCATCTCGTACCACGCGATGTCGGCCGCGTTCTGGGCGGTGGTGACCAGCTCCGGGCCCGCATAGGGCTGGCCGACCGGGCACGCGTCCATCTCGACGAAGGGTGCCGCGGGCGGCGTCTTGTCCACGGTGACGACGGCCTGGTCGGCGGTGCCCGCCGACGCGTTGCCCGCCTTGTCGTAGGCGCGGACCTCGTAGTAGTAGGTCGCGCCGGTCTTCGGCACGGTCGCGTCGGTGTACGAGGTGGAGGTGGTCGTCGCCAGGGGCTTGGCGGGGTACGCCGCGCCCTTCAGCCGCCGGTAGACGCGGTAGCCGGCGAGGTCCATCTCCTTGTTCTTCGCCCAGGCGACCTTCGCCCTGCCGGTGGTCTTGTCGTACGTCACCGAAGTCCCCGTCGGGACGAGCGGCTTGACCTTGTCGACGCTCGCGGAAGTGCGGGGCGTGTAGGTGAACTTGACGTTCGCCGAGCCGGTCCAGTTGACGTAGTCGACGCGCAGGGTGTGCTTGCCCGACGGGATCGTGACGTTGGCCGTCTTCGTCACCGTCGACGAGACGTTCTTCCAGATGTCGACCTTGCGGACGCCGTCGACGTAGACCCGTACGCCGTCCTGCGCGGCGGCCGAGAACGTGAAGGGGCCGCCGGAGCCGAAGTCGCGGGTGACCGTCCAGCGGACGCCGAAGTTGTTCGTCGGCAGGCCGGAGGCCGGGGCCTTGGTGCCCCAGTTCTGGTCGATCGCGCTGTCGCAGTCCGTCCTCTTCGGAGTGCCGTAGAAGGTGGTGTTCGCGTAGAACTGCCGCTTGTAGACCGGGGAGGTACAGGTCGTGGCGGCGGACGCGGGTGCGGCCACGGCGGTGAGGAGGCCACCGGTGGTGGCGAGCACGACGGCGCCGGCGGTCGCCGTGGACGTGCGTCGTCTGGCTGGGTTCATGCGGTCCTCTGGTCGGGATCGGGGCGGGGGCCGAAGCCCGTCGTGATCACGACTCGCGAGGAGGCGGGTTGGTTGTACGGATCTTTACCCCCGCATGAACTCCCGTTGGGTGGAGGGTCCGTAAAGAGCGTTTGGAGAAGATTCCGCTTCGTCTTCACGATCGAGTTTGAGCGAAGCGGAGCGTGATGTTGCTATCTCGTTAAGTAGTTCCGCTTGACGCCGATGGTTGCCGACGCGTTGGCTTTTCAGACACCTGGGTCACCATGCCGCCCCCATGTCCGGAACGCACCTGAAGTGAGCTCCCGAATGCGCCGTATCGCCATGTCCGTGGCCGCGTCCACCCTGACCCTCTCGCTGGCCGGCTGCGGCATGCTGAACGTGACGGGGGACAGCACCGACGCGAGCCCGACCAAGGGCAACGACGTCACGGTGGGCGTGTTGATGCCGGAGAAGACGAACACGCGCTACGCGGAGTTCGACTACCCCATCATCAAGGCGAAGGTCGCCTCCCTCACCAACAAGCAGGGCAAGACCGAGTACGCCAACGCCGACTCCGACGAGGACACGCAGGCGAGCCAGATGCAGAAGATGATCGACGAGAAGGTCGATGTCATCCTGCTCGACGCCGTCGACTCGCACGCCATCGCGGGCATGGTGAAGAAGGCCAAGGACGCGGGCATCCCGGTCATCGCCTACGACCGGCTGGCCGAGGGCCCGATCGACGGGTACGTCTCCTTCGACAACGAGCTCGTCGGCGAGGTGCAGGGGCGCACTCTGGCCGAGGCCATGAGCGACACCTCCGACAAGATCGTCATGATCAACGGTTCGCCCACCGACCCGAACGCCGCGCAGTTCAAGGAGGGCGCGCTCTCCGAGCTCAACGGCAAGGTGGCGATCGCCGCGACCTACGACACGAAGGACTGGAGCCCGGAGATCGCCAAGTCCAGCATGACCAAGGCGATCAAGAAGATCGGCAAGAACAACATCGCCGGCGTCTACTCCGCCAACGACGCCATGGCCGGCGGCATCATCAAGGCTCTGGAGGCCGCGGGCGTCACCGAACTGCCGCCGATCACGGGCCAGGACGCGGAGCTCTCGGCGGTGCAGCGGATCGTCTCCGGCGAGCAGTACATGAGCGTCTACAAGTCGTACCCGGACGAGGCCGAGGCCGCCGCGCAGATGGCCATCGCCAAGGTCCAGGGGCACGACATCCAGTTCGACGCCCTCGCCCGGGACTCGGTCGACAGCCCCACGAACAAGAAGATCCCCGCGCAGCTGGTGACCGTCGTCGCCCTGACGCAGAACAACATCGAGGAGACCGTCGTCGCGGACGGCATCTACAAGGTGTCCGACATCTGCACCGCCAAGTACAAGGCGGCCTGCTCGACGCTCGGACTGAAGTAGTACCCGCGGCCGTCGAGGCGGCCTGGTGGCCCATGAGCCTCCCCCTCCCCGATCCGCGATGTACCCGTAGGGCACGGGGCGCCACCATCAGCTTGTTGCAGTGCGACGGGCGGAGGTAGGCGGATAGCGGGGCGAACCGGTTGTTTTCCATGGTCGTAGCGGGGGGAGCCGTGTTGCGGAGCAGGTCCGGTCCGCGCATAGTGGCGCCTGCGGAAGAGGCTGCAACCGGGGGTGGGCTGGGCGATGGCCGGGCGCGGGACGGAGGAGCATCCACACGGTGCCGACCGACTGTGCGGGACCGGGGATCGCGTGTATTCCCGGGCCGTACGGCGCGGCCGTGTGCGACGCCGTGACGCCGACCTGGTCCCCTGCCTCCTGGAACTCGCCCTGCTGCACCCGGACCCCGACGACATGGACTGGCTGGTGCCGACCGCACCGCAGGAGGTCATGACCCGGCTGCTGCGCGGGGTGTACGACGAGGTCAGCGCGAGCCAGCGGCGGGTGGGCGCGGCGGTGGCGGCCGTCGAGTGGTACGCGGGCCTGG
Organism: Streptomyces sp. NPDC001315; assembly: GCF_042896175.1. NCBI lineage: Bacteria > Bacillati > Actinomycetota > Actinomycetes > Kitasatosporales > Streptomycetaceae > Streptomyces > Streptomyces sp. NPDC001315. The sequence continues at coordinate 395,251 of NZ_JBIAWZ010000003.1, forward strand.
GCGGCCGGCTGCCGTCATCCGGGACCGAGGGCAGCGCGATCCGGGTCCTGGACGGCCTTTCCCGTATCCAGACGGCGATGGACGAGGCGACGGAGGCGTGTACGACGGAGGTGCTGACGGTGCAGCCGGGCGGCATCCGCCGCGAGGCCGAACTGTCGGAGGGCCTGCACCGGGCGCTGGCGCTGCGCGGGCGCGGGGTGCGCATGCGGGACCTGTACAACCACGTGGCCCGGCACGGCCAGGGCCTGCTCAACTACCTGGAGCTGATGGGCGACACGGTCGAGGCACGCACCCTCGACGAGGTCATCGACCGCCTCATCCTCTTCGACCGCACGGTCGCCTTCATCCCCGCGAACGCCGACCACACCATGGCCCTGGAGCTCCGCCATCCCGCCCTGGTCGGCTACTTCGCCACGGTCTTCGAACGCCTGTGGCGGCTGGCCATCCCCCTCACCGCCCCCCTTCCCGACACCGGCATCGAGGGCATCTCCCACCGCGAACAGTCCATCGCGGCGCTTCTCGCCGAGGGCCACCAGGACGCGGTGATCGCGGAGCGCCTCGGCATCAGCGTCCGCACCTGCCGCGCCCACATCGCGCGCCTGTCGGAGACCCTGGGCGCGGCGAGCCGCACCCAACTGGGGGTCCGCATCGCCCAGGTCGGCCTGGACGGCCCCGCGCACACCCCCGACATCCCCCGCCTCACGCTTCCTGATCAAGGATCCCCGACCGTCCTATGAGATAGCCGAGCTGTGCCCTGCTCTCGCTGCCGAGGGTGGTGGCGAGTTTGGCGATGTGGACGCGGGCGGTGCGGACGTTCATGCCGAGGCGGTCGGCGATGACGGCGTCGGTGTGTCCTTCGACGAGGAGGGTGGCTATGGCGCGCTGGCGGGGGGTGATGCCGTTGAGGGTGGGTTGTTTGACGGCCTGCGGGTGCATGGGGGTTGCCAGGCGCCAGAGGCGGACGAAGGCGGTGACGAGGAAGTCGACGATGGCGGGCTGGCGGATCTCCAGGGCGAGCGTGCGGTCCTTGTTGGCGGGGATGAAGGCGACCGTGCGGTCGACGACGATCAGGCGCTGGGTGACCTCGTCGAGGGTGCGGGCTTCCACGTCGCCCCGCAGCCTTTCGTAGCGGGCGAGGATGGAGGGGGCGTGGCGGAGGGTGTGCTGATAGAGGGTGCGGATGCGGCCACCGCGGTCGAGCAGCGCCTGGTCGCGGGCGAAGGCTTCGGCATGGAGAGGCGCAGGCGCATGGGTGTGACCGGTGTGGGGCTGGATGGTGAGGACTTCGCCCGAGGAGTCGGCCATGGCCTGGCCGATGGCCCGGCCGATGAGGTCGAGGCCGCTGAGCACGCAGACCGTCGGGATGTCCGAGCCTCCGCTGTGACGGCCGTCGATCCGCATGAGCGGCTCGAACATGTCGGCCAGCTGTTGCTCGCGTCGCCGCTCCTTTGCGATGCGTTCCTCGGCGGTCCGCAGCATCCGGTGGAGGGCGACGGCCGGAGGGACGGGCTCCAGAGTGTTCAGGTCCGTGACGGCGGGGTGCAGCAGACCGAAGTCGACCAGACAGGGCGCGTCTTCGGCGTCGGCACTGCTCACATGCCCTTCACGCAGGGCTTGCTCGTACAGCTTCGCTCCTGCCGCGCACAGCTCCTCCGCTCCGTGCGTGTGAGCCCCGGTCACGAACGGTCGGCTCCCCCCGTGATCGGCTGGTCCGACGTCAGCATCCCCGACTGGGCTATGAGGAAGCCGAGTTGCGCGCGGCTGCCGCTGCCGAGGGCGGTCGCCAGCTTGGCTATGTGGGCTCGACACGTGCGCACGTTCATCCCCAGGCGGCGGGCGATCGCCTCGTCGACGTGGCCCTCCACGAGGAGTTTGGCGATGGAGTGCTGGATATCCGTTATGCCGTCGGGGGCGGTTTCGTAGGGGGCACCGGCGTTCAGGGGGACCGCCCGGTTCCACATGAACTCGAACACCTTGATCAAGTACCGGACGAGACCGGGATGACGGAGTTCGAGGGCGACCTGCCGGTCGTCGCGGGTGGGGATGAACGCGACGGTCTCGTCGCAGATGATGAGGCGCTCGACGAGTTCGTCGATGGTGCGGTACTCCGCCTTGCCGTCCGTGAAATGGTCGACCCAGGCGAGCCTCTCCTGGCTGTACCTGGCCGTGTGCTGGTAGAGGGTCCGGATCCGCACCCCTCGTTCGGTCAGCGGCTTGTCGCGTTCCAGCGCCTCGATGAGCCTGCGTTCCGGGTGGCGGTGGCTCGGCTGGACCGTGAGCATCTCGTTCCGGCACTGTGCCGTCGCCAGGTCGAGGGCCGCGTTGATGCGGTCGAGGCCCTCCAATACGGTGATCGAGTGAGTGGACGCCGTCACCTGGGCGCTGAGCGCCATGAACGGCTCGAAAGCGTCGGCCATCTCGATCGACAACCGCCTGCGTTCGGTGATCTCGCGTTCAATGGGATTGAGCCGCTGGGCCAGGGCGACCGACGGGGGAACCGGACGCAGCCAGTTCGCGTCGTCGGGATCGGGGTGGAGCAGGGCGAACTCCATCAGGCAAGGGGCCGGCTCCGCGTCGGTGCGGGCGATACGTCCCGTGCGGAGTGCATTCGCGTAAAGACGACTTCCTTCCTCGCACAGCTCCGTCACCGCATGGGGATGCGCTGCTTTAGTCCGATTCGCTGCCAAATCTCCACCCCCCAGGGTCCTGAACATGCAGGAACATGATGCACCGATCGTGTGGCCATGACGTGCCCGAATGAGCCATCGTCTTACTCGACGGGGGAGTGAGGGGACCTTCAAGTGAGGACGAAGCCGACTATGCGTAAGAGAATGCTTCGCTCGGTGCTTGTCGCCGCCTTCTCCGCCGTTGTGGCCTTCGGAACGCTGAGTGGCCTCTCTGGCGCGAAGAGTGACGTGCGAGCGGACAGTGCCTGGTCGTTCGTGGCTGCCACCGACGCCGCGGGCGATACTTCTGTCGGCACAGATGACAGCGCGTGGAGTTGACGTGACCACCCCACCCGACGACCGCTCCTTCCGTCGCGAAATGGCCACGGCCTACCGCTCCGGCTGGCACTTCATCGACCTGGTCACCGCCATCCCCCACCAGGGTGACTCGCTGATGGTGACAGTCTTCGGTGAGCCGGTCGTCGTCACGCGGGACGACGAGGAGGACGTACGGGCGTACCGGTGCCTGCGGCGGCCTCGGGGGGCGCCGCAGCCTGTGCGGTGTGCCATCCGGTACGGAATGATCTTTGTGAACCTGGACCAGCGGGACCACCGGCTTACGGAGCCGGATGTTCCCGACATCAGGGCCATCTCTGCCACCCCCCGCAGTGCCTGACGCGATTCCCCCGTCGTAACAGATCGCTCAGGTACTTCCCCCCGCAGCGGCGTCACCGTGACCTGAACACGGTGACGCCGCTGCAGTTTTACGGGATATTTCGGGGTATCGGTTCGCTCAGGGGTGACTGGAAACCGTCACTCGGAGCCCGCGGCCCACCCTCAGCCCCGCCCCATCGCCCGGGTCAGCTCGATCTCGATCACGACGCGGGACGGGTTCGGTGCGGGTACGCGTTCGTAGCGCTCGGCGTAGCGCCGCTCCGCCTCCGCGATCCGATCCGGTTCGGTGCGGACGTAGGCCCGGCCCTCCAGCGTCGCCCAGCGGCGGCCGTCGACCTGGCACACGGCGACGGGAGCGCCGCCGGGGCCGGCGGCCAGTACGTTTCCCGCCTTTGTGCTCGCCTTGTTCGTGATCACCCGAGCCAATCGCGCCTCGGGGTCGTATGTCACCCCGACGGGCACGACGTGCGGGGTGCCGTCCGGGCGGGGTGTCGTCAGGGTGCACAGGTGTCTTTCCCGCCAGAAGGCGAGATACGAGGGGTCGGGGGTGCCCGGGTCCTGGGGGTATGCGGCCATGTCCGGGAACTTAGCCGCTCGGAGGCCCTCCCGGCACCTCCTTGAGTGGAATAGACTCAACTTTGTGTACGTTGGCTGAGTCAGCACTGGGAGACCAGCACTGGGAAACGCGGCAGAAAGCCGACGCTAGGAGGAGAAAGCGAACGTGGACGCCGAGCTGACCAACAGGAGCCGGGACGCGATCAACGCGGCCGGCAGCCAAGCCGTGTCGGAGGGGCATCCGGACCTCACCCCTGCCCACCTGCTCCTCGCTCTGCTCCAGGGGCAGGACAACGAGAACATCATCGACCTGCTGGCCGCCGTCGACGCCGATCAGGCCGCCGTACGCACCGGCGCCGAGCGCGTGCTCGCCGGGCTGCCCAGCGTGACCGGGTCCACCGTCGCGCCCCCGCAGCCCAACCGCGAGCTGCTCGCCGTGATCGCCGACGCCCAGCAGCGCGCCGAGGAGCTCGGCGACGACTACCTCTCCACCGAGCACCTGCTGATCGGCATCGCCGCGAAGGGCGGCGCGGCCGGCGACGTACTCTCCCAGCAGGGGGCCGGGGCCAAGAAGCTGCAGGAGGCCTTCCAGAACGCGAGGGGAGGGCGCCGCGTGACGACCGCGGATCCCGAGGGGCAGTACAAGGCACTCGAGAAGTTCGGCACCGACTTCACCGCCGCCGCGCGGGAGGGCAGGCTCGACCCCGTCATCGGGCGGGACCAGGAGATCCGGCGGGTGGTGCAGGTGCTGTCCCGCCGCACCAAGAACAACCCCGTCCTCATCGGCGAGCCCGGCGTCGGCAAGACCGCCGTCGTCGAGGGGCTGGCGCAGCGGATCGTGAAGGGGGACGTGCCCGAGTCCCTCAAGAACAAGCGGCTCGTCGCCCTCGACCTCGGCGCCATGGTGGCCGGGGCGAAGTACCGGGGCGAGTTCGAGGAGCGGCTGAAGACCGTTCTCGCCGAGATCAAGGACTCCGACGGGCAGATCATCACCTTCATCGACGAGCTGCACACCGTCGTCGGGGCCGGCGCCGGCGGGGACTCCGCCATGGACGCCGGCAACATGCTGAAGCCCATGCTCGCGCGCGGTGAGCTGCGCATGGTGGGTGCCACCACCCTCGACGAGTACCGGGAGCGGATCGAGAAGGACCCGGCCCTGGAGCGGCGCTTCCAGCAGGTGCTGGTCGCCGAGCCGACCGTCGAGGACACCATCGCCATCCTGCGCGGGCTCAAGGGGCGCTACGAGGCCCACCACAAGGTCCAGATCGCCGACAGCGCGCTGGTCGCGGCGGCCACCCTCTCCGACCGGTACATCACCTCCCGCTTCCTGCCCGACAAGGCCATCGACCTCGTCGACGAGGCGGCCTCCCGGCTGCGCATGGAGATCGACTCCTCGCCCGTCGAGATCGACGAACTCCAGCGCGCCGTCGACCGGCTGAAGATGGAGGAGCTGGCGATCGGCAAGGAGACCGACGCCGCGAGCAGGGAGCGCCTGGAGAAGCTGCGCCGCGATCTCGCCGACAAGGAGGAGGAGCTGCGCGGCCTCACCGCCCGCTGGGAGAAGGAGAAGCAGTCCCTCAACCGGGTCGGTGAACTGAAGGAGAAGCTCGACGACCTGCGCGGACAGGCCGAACGCGCTCAGCGTGACGGCGACTTCGACACCGCGTCCAAGCTGCTGTACGGCGAGATCCCGGACCTGGAGCGCGATCTGGAGGCCGCGTCCGAGGCCGAGGAGGAGGTCGCCAAGGACACCATGGTGAAGGAGGAGGTCGGCTCCGACGACATCGCGGACGTCGTCGCCTCCTGGACCGGGATTCCGGCGGGCCGCCTGCTGGAGGGCGAGACGCAGAAGCTGCTGCGCATGGAGGACGAGCTCGGCAAGCGGCTCATCGGGCAGTCCGAGGCCGTACGGGCCGTGTCGGACGCGGTACGGCGCAGCCGTGCCGGTATCGCCGACCCGGACCGGCCCACCGGTTCCTTCCTCTTCCTCGGCCCGACCGGCGTCGGCAAGACCGAACTGGCCAAGGCCCTCGCGGACTTCCTCTTCGACGACGAGCGGGCCATGATCCGCATCGACATGTCGGAGTACGGCGAGAAGCACAGCGTGGCCCGGCTGGTCGGCGCCCCGCCCGGCTACGTCGGCTACGAGGAGGGCGGTCAGCTCACGGAGGCGGTCCGCCGCCGCCCGTACAGCGTCGTACTCCTCGACGAGGTGGAGAAGGCGCACCCGGAGGTCTTCGACATCCTCCTCCAGGTGCTGGACGACGGCCGCCTGACCGACGGTCAGGGCCGCACGGTCGACTTCCGCAACACCATCCTGGTGCTGACGTCGAACCTGGGCAGCCAGTTCCTCGTCGACCCGGTCACCAGCGAGGAAGAGAAGAAGGAGCAGGTGCTGGAGGTGGTCCGGGTGTCCTTCAAGCCGGAGTTCCTCAACCGGCTCGACGACCTGGTCGTCTTCTCGGCCCTGTCGAAGGAGGAGCTGAGCCGGATCGCCCGTCTCCAGATCGACCGTCTCGCCAAGCGCCTGGCCGAACGCCGCCTCACCCTGGAGGTCACCGACGAGGCCCTGGCCTGGCTCGCCGACGAGGGCAACGACCCGGCCTACGGCGCCCGCCCGCTGCGCCGCCTCGTCCAGACCGCCATCGGCGACCGCCTCGCCAAGGAGATCCTCTCCGGCGAGGTCAAGGACGGCGACACGGTCCGCGTGGACGCCTTCGGCGACGGGCTGCTCGTCGGGCCGGCGACCGGCAAGACGCTGCAACGCTCCGCGCGACGCGGTGACGCGGTGACGCGGTGACGCGGTGACGCGGTGAGGCGTGAGGCGTGACGCTCAGTACGTGGAGGCCTCGAACGTGACGAGGGCGGTGTTCCCCGGGGACTCGCCCTCGTAGCGCACGCTGACGCTCACGTCGTAGGCGCCCGTCGTGTCCTCGTCGTTCGGGTCGTTGCTGACGATCACGCACAGGTCCCCGTCGCACGTCGCCGGGCGCTCGGCGTCGGGGAACGACGTGGCCAGCCACCCCCGCACCGCGGACCGTGGCATACGGAACGTGCCGTCGTACGCCTGGTCCTGCCAGCTGTACGAGGTGCAGTCCTCCTCGCTCGTGCCTTCGGGCATCGAGGCGCCCGCGAACCGCATGGCCTCGGCGCAGCCGACCTCGTTGACGGTGTCGGAGGGGTCGTCGCTCGACCCGGAGGTGAACATCCCCCGAACGAACCACCCCCCGACCGCGACCGTGAAGACCAGACACAGCCACCACAGGCCCCACAACAGCTTGCGCACTCGCGCCACCCCCCTGCCATCGGTGACCAGATCATGGCAGTACCGCGCGACAGACCCCGTCCGGGGTTGCCACTCCCCGCCCCGCATGGGGGAGGATGGCAGGATCCGTACGAAGGGAAAATCACGGTGACCATCGACCCGTCCTCGATTCCGAACTTCGGGGGCCAGCCCGAGCCGCAGCCGCAAGGACCGGCGGGCCCCGTCGTCCCGGATCAGGACCTCGTGAAGCAGCTCCTCGACCAGATGGAGCTGAAGTACGTCGTGGACGAGGAGGGCGACCTCGCGGCGCCCTGGGAGCAGTTCCGCACGTACTTCATGTTCCGCGGCGAGGCCGACCAGCAGGTCTTCTCGGTACGGACCTTCTACGACCGGCCCCACAAGATCGACGAGAAGCCCCAGCTGCTGGAGTCCATCGACGACTGGAACCGCCGCACGCTGTGGCCCAAGGTCTACACCCACACGCACGACGACGGCACCGTCCGCCTCATCGGCGAGGCCCAGATGCTGATCGGCACCGGAGTCGCCCTGGAGCACTTCGTGTCGTCGACGGTGAGCTGGGTGCGGGCCGCCATCGAGTTCGACAAGTGGCTCGTCGAGCAGTTCGGCCTCGAGCAGGAGGTCAACGACACGGAGGACCCCGAGGACGGCGAGGCGTAGTCCGCCCCCGAGTCCTACAGCGGCGTGTGCGCGATCACTACCAGGTACGCGCCGTAAGCGAACGAGAGCCCGGCCAGGGCGCCGACCACCACGGTCGCGTGCCAGGGCCGGGCTCTCGCCGTGCGTACCAGCGCCCGCGCCGGTGGCAGCAGCAGCGGAAAGGCGGGCAGCAGGAAGCGCGGCTTGCACTCGAAGAATCCCGAACCGCCGAGGGCGACCAGCAGCAGTACCCCGCTGTGGACGAGGAGGGGCAGCGGGGCGCGGTCGGCGAGGAGCAGCGCGTAGAGGAGGACGGCCGCCGCGACGATCACCATCGTCATCGGGAAGACGAAGCGGCCCCCGTGCAGCAGGAGATGGTGGACGAAGCGGAGCGCGCCGCGTCCGAGGTCGAAGCGTGAGCCCCACAGACGCTGCACCTCGAAGTAGCCGCCGAGCAGGTCACCCTTCCGCCGGCCCACCCACAGGACGTACGCGGTCCAGCCGAGCGGGGCGAGCGCCACACCCATCCACAGCCTGTGGGAAACCCGGCCGAGGTGCCGGCGCTCGCGCCAGACCTCGCAGGCCGCGGCCGCGAGGACGGCCGCGGCCACCGCGAAGCCGTTCGGCCGGGACAGCCCCGCGAGCGCGGCCAGCGCGCCCGCCCACAGCCAGTGACGGGTGAGGACCGCGTACAGCGACCAGGCCGCGAACGCCGTGAGCACCGGTTCGGTGTACGCCATCGACAGCACGACCGAGTGCGGGAGCAGCCCCCACAGCAGGACCAGCACGGAGGCGACCGCCCGGCCGTACAGCAGGGCGCCGCACCGGTAGATCCCGCAGGCCGCCACCGCGGCCGCCAGCCAGGACACCACCAGACCCGCCGCGCCCCCGCCGAGCGGGCTGAGTGAGGTCACCAGGCGCACCAGCGCCGGGTAGAGCGGGAAGAACGCCAGGTCGCTGTGGACGACGCCCGGGTGGAGGGCGAGGGTGCGGCCGTAGCCGTGCGCGGCGATCTCCAGGTACCAGAGGGAGTCCCAGGACCGGCCGAGCAGCGCGAGCGGCTGCCGGCCGGTGGCCCAGGCGGTCGCGGCCAGCACGGCCACGCCGGCCAGCCGGGCGGCGGCGAACAGGCCTACGGCGGTGCCGGCCGCCGTCGGCTGGGGCAGTCGAGGGCGGGCCCGGCCCCGGATCCCGGGCTCCGGCCCCGCGGGGCGGGGGAGGGGGGAGGTGCCGGCGTGGGTCACACCCCGGGTGGAAGTACTGGTGTGGGTCACACCCCGCACCTTGCAAGGGGCGGGGTGTACGCGCGAGCAGGGCGCGGCCGAGCGGGTACGACTTCGCGGTGCCCGGCGTGGCGGCGTGACGTCAGGCCGACAGGGCCTTCAGCCGCCGCACCGCCTCCTCCAGCACCCCCGTCTGCTTGCATCCGGTGAAGACATGAGCAGCAACGGCAAGCCGTTACGCTCCAGTGCCAGCAAGCCCGCTGACCTGCCGGGTCTCACCAGGACGCAAGGGGGGCCCGTGAGCGTTCCGACGTTCCGGCCGATGACGACGCCACACAAGACGATTGACCCGAAGGGGGACCTCGATATCTACGCCCGGAAATCCGTCGCCCGGAAGGGTCAACGAGACACAGAACTGAGCGTCGGCCAGCAGATCGAGGACGGCATCCGCTGGGCCAAGTGGAACGGGTACGCACCCCGGCACGTATGGGTGGACCACGGCATCAGTGGGTCGAAGGACGTCAAGCGGCCCGGCTATGATGCTGGCCTAAACGCGCTGGAGACCGGAGAAATCCGTTGCCTCTGGTCGTACAAGCTCGACCGTTTCAGCCGTCGCGGTGCGCTGGCCGTTCTCACCATTATGGAACGGCTCGAAGGACGGCGAATCTTCTTCGGCGCCGACAATCTCGACACCAGCGAACCGAAAGACCGTCGCATGATCATGTGGCGGGCGGAAGACGCGAAGGAGTTCAGCGACCAGCTTTCTGACCGTGTGACAGACTCCTGGCGCTACTCGAAGGATCAAGGCTATTGGCTGGCCCCGCGCGTTCCCTACGGGCTCAAGAAAACCAAGGGGCGGAAGCTCGTCGCTGACAACGCCCCGGCAATCCCCGAGCAGCCTGGCGGCCCGACGAAAGCCGACGTGATCCGGCGCATCGTTTCTGACGTCAACGAAGGGGCGACTGCCCCGACAATTGCGGCACGCCTTACCGCTGAGAGAATTCCGTGCCCGAGCGGCGGGAACTGGTCGCCGCAGTACGTTTATCGAGTGGTTAAGAATCCCGCGTACATAGGGCTCCAGCCGTCCTCAAAGTGGCTTGAGCGAGACGACCCGATTCACCGAAATTCCGAAGGACGGCGCGTCAGTGTCGGCGAAGCGCTTGTCAGCGAGGCTGAGCAGATGCGCGCCCGTGAGGCAGTCAAGGGCCGTACCAAGCTCTTCGGGGGAGCGAGTAGCCCCGCGCGCCGTGGCGTACGCAGCGTGCCCCGGCATCTGCTTTCCGGGCTTCTCTACTGCGCCGGATGCGGACGGAAAATGGTTCGGCGCGGCGTTTCCTACAACTGCACACACAAGACGCTTGGCGGTCGGCCGTGCACTGCTCCGGCTTCTGTAATGGCGAAGTACGCCGATGACTTCGTATTCGCAGCATTCGTGAACCGGCTTACGACCAGCAAGCCGGATGACGCGCTTGTCCTGGCCGTGGCTTCCCGCTGGTTGGCAACTCACCGGCCCGACGCGGTGAGCGAGCGTAAGGGGCTTGAAGAGCAGGTGGAAAACGCAAAAGCGGCGCTGCGGGATCTGCTCGACGCCCGCTACAAGCGGGGGGAGTTCAGCGGCCCGGCGGCGGAATACTTCCCCGGCTTGCTGGCGGAAGCCGAACAGACCGTTAGAGCGACCGAGCAGGCCCTTAACGCGCTGCCGGAGCCGACGGTGGAAGTTGGCTTTCTCTTCGAAGCTGAGCTAATCCAAGAGGCTTGGCAGGCTGCGACCGAAGACGAGCGCCGGGGCTTGCTGGCACTGGCACTGGACGGCGTATGTGTGCGGCAGAAGTTCGGTGCCGGGCGAACCAAGGTGACGGCGGATCGGTTCCATTACGCGTGGGCAGGCTTCACACGTATCGCCGACCTGGAGCGCCCTGAGTAACTGAAGGCAGTGGGGCCCCCGTTCGGAGCGATCCCGGCGGGGGCCCTTTGTTGTGTCCGGCAACGCGCAGCACAGCAACGGGCGAGTAGCGACGGCGCAAGAGCGGCCGTGTGAGCCACCGAGAGCCCCTTGCAGCCCCGTTCGGCCCCTGTTGCCGGGCGGGGCTTTCTCATGCCCTCAGACGGCCGTACAGCGGCTCGGCGTATTCGTCATGCACGCTCTGAATGATCAAGCTCAGACCAGCACCGATGATGGATGACGAATAGACCCCATTTTCCAGTACCGCATAAGAAGTTCTATAGCGGTACCGAAAAATGGGTTCGTTTCGTCAACCGTCAGGGCCCGGAAAATGGCAAATAACTAGAGCAGCCCTCTCTAATGAAGGTAGCGAGCGGGAATCCCGCGCCCAAACACTTCCCGGCGGACTGAGGGCCTCTCGCACTAGCTCCACCTCCCAAATTTGGGACGTGTGAACACGCCCGGTCGGACGCCGACATTCCCGGGCCTCGTGTACACCCGAGCATGCAGGGTTACAGCATGCCGACGAAGGGTCCCGGTTCGCGCCGGTACTTCTGCTGCGGATTGGCGTCCGTGCGGCAGAAGTCCACGCGACCGGGACCCTTTGTCATTCCCAGGCAAACAAAGGACGCCAATGAGTGCACGCTCCCAATACTTCCAAGCCCATCGCCGCATTGACGATGTCAGAGGAAAAGCCCGTACGCATGTCTGTGAATGGTGCGGCGTGACCGCCGATCACTGGGCTTATGACCACCGCGACGAAAAGCAGCGCGAAGCAGAGGGTTATGTCTGGTCCGATGACCCGGCGCACTACATCCCGCTATGCGCTGTAGACCATCGGGCATTTGACCGCGCATTCCGGCGTGGCACCGCGATAGCCCCGCTAAAGGCTACGGCGGCTCGACGGCTGACAGAGGCTCAGAAGGCTTGGTACTCCGAGCAGTGTGCGCAACAGTCTCTGATTGACGACAAGGTCAATGCCGCTGCCTCGCGCGAGCGTTCCGAAAAGCGTGATGCACAGCGAGCGGCGGAGCGGGAAAAGCTAGATCGGCAATCGGATCGCGCAGCAAGGCCGATCGATAGCCTCGCAGGTTTCTTCCCCCTGGTTGCTGTACTGGGCGGAGATTCGCACCGCATAACCGGGGTCGACGCGTACGGCCTGTATGAGGGCTGGTGCCGCGCTGAGTGCATTACGCGCATCCTCGGCCGGACCCAGTTCTACGCGGCGCTTGTCGCTATCCCGGGTATCACACGCAAGCGCACCACCAAAGGTGTTGAGTTCCTCGGGCTGCGCCGGACGGCGGACCTATGAACGAAGGGCCGAAAGCGAAGATCCCTATGCCCTAGGGGGGCTCATGGACGGGTATGACCTGCTGCTATCGCAGTGCACCCAGTACAACGAGAGTGCCCGCATATACCACGCGGCGCAGCTATCGGCGCTTGAGGGGCGCTTGTCACGGCTGGAAGAGGCTACGTGGCGAGCGGTTGAAGTGGCGGCCGACCAGGGCAATATGCCCCGCTGTAATGCGCTGCTGCGTGACCTGGCTGAACTGCGAGGCGAGGCTAACGAAATGTGGCGAGAGATCGAGCGACCATGTCCCGACTGGAGCCGTTTCTATGAACCGGCCGAAGGGAATCGATCGTGACACCGCTGCGGACTTGTCGAACCTGTTGCCAAAAGCGCTCATTCTTTGAATTCAACAAGCCCAAGCATGGGGTGCATTGTGACGAGTGCCAACACGCTAAGGCGCTGGACGCTCTGTATCGAATCTGGGAAGCCAGCTTCGGCCGTTGAGGCACATCCCAATTCGCTAGGTGCTTGAGGGGTATAGCGGGGACCACACCAGGGGTAGGGGGAGGTCGAAAGTTGGCCAAAGCCCCTCCGGCAGCCCCGCCTCCCCTCGGAAAGAACGCGCGCATGTTTCCCGGAATTGGTGGAAAACTCGCAGGTCAGCGCGTTTCTCGTATTTTCTCGCACATTCCTTTTCATTTCCTCGCAATCCTACTCGCTGCCCCGATATCTGGGTTCCCCCGCTGGGGTTGAACCAATGGTGGCAACGAGCAGCATGTTTCCCGCGCCGCATTAACCAAAGACTTCCGGCGCTTGCCGCCGGGGGCACGGGATGGTCAGCGCTTTGGGCGGGCGCATAGCGAAGCAGCGCGGTCCGGGTTCCTCTCTGACTTGGGCCGTGCTGCTCTGCGACCTATTAAAGCGACCAATCCCAAAGCCTAAATTCGCCTAATTGCTGGGGCCGAGCCGGCCTGCGGCGATTTTTTATGCCCAAATCCCGGGCCCGTTCCTGATGTAGGAGACTGTTTTGGACTACAAGAAGTTTGCTCAGAATGCGCTAGAAAAGCGTGCTGCGGTCGTCGATGAGATGCGCTCTGTTCGCGAAAACTCCAAGCTGTCCGATGCCGAGAAGCGTAGGCGGATCGATGAGCTTGACCTAGACGCGAATCGCTTTGAGGCTGAAGCCCGTGACTACGTCGAGCGCGCTGAGCGTGAGGCCGAATCGCGTGCTGCTATTGGGCGCTTCGGTTCTGCGCTGACCGGCCGTTCAGAGCGTGGTGAGATCCGCGACGAGGGCGACGAGTGGCGGGGGCTGCTGCCGTCTGGCAACGAATACCGCACGCTGATTGCCGGTGGTTCACCTTCAGCGGGCGGTTACGCGGTTCCTGCAACCGTCGCTGATAAGTGGGTCGAGCATCTACGAAACTCGTCGGTCTTCCTGAAGGCTCCGGGCGTCAACGTGCATCGGTTTGAGGGCGGCTCTTTCATCCTGCCGTCGCTAACCAGTTCCAGCACTCCCGGTGTCACTGCCGAAGGTGCAAGCATTACTGAAAGTGCGGCAACTTTCGCCGGGCTGACTTTCGCGCCTCAGAAGTACGCGGACTTCTACAAGGCGAGCAACGAGGTTATCAGTGACGCCAGTTTCGACATGCGTAACCTTATCGCCGGGGTCATGACGCGTAACCTTGCCGCGAAGGTCGATCTGGATTGCTTCCAGGGCGCCGGAACTTCGCAGCTAACCGGTCTCACTAAGTCCGGTGTCGCTACTGCGGTCAACCTGACGGCGGGTAACACGGTCGTTAAGTGGGATAACGTCATTAGCGCTTACAGCGACATCGAGGGTATCGGCGCGACGCCCGGGGTTATCTGGGCTTCTCCTGATATGGCGAAGGCACTACGGACCGAGCGGGAAAACTCCACCAACGGTGGTTATCTGGCGGGCCAGGTTACCGACCCGGTGGCTAAGGCGGGGGTCGGTCTTCCGCTGCTTGTCTCTGCGAACCTTCCGGCTAAGACGGTAATTGTTGCTGACCCGACTCGGGTTCACATTGGCGTGCGTTCGGATGTGGCTATAGCCATGTCTGAGGAGTTCCTTTTCGACAAGGACGCTGTGGCGTTCCGTGCCACGTTCCGCGTGGCTGGTCTCGCGGTCGATAACCCTGCTGCGGTTGTCGTAATCAAGGCTTCCGCGACCTAACAAGACTCCCCGGGTTTGGCGACCCGGGGTTGGCGCCGTCGGCGCGTAATCCATTAACGAGAGCCCCTGCTCTTGCTGCTTCCGGCGGCAGGGCAGGGGTTTCTCTTTTTGGGGACGAGTATTCCTCAGCTCTAGCTGAGATCCTGGCCCAAACTGGGCGATCTGGCGTGACCTCTTGCTGGGCGGCTGGGCCCCGTACCCGCTGCCTTCCTGGTGGCCGGTGCGGGGCCTTTTGCGTTTGGGGCACCTAGGAACGTTCCTAGGTGCTCTCGACAGCGCAGCGGCCTACGGCCAATAATCGCAGCATGGATTCTGGACTGGCAGCGGTGTTGGGCGCAGTGGCTGGCTCCGTGGGGGGTGTCGTCGGTTCGATAGTCACCGGCAGGGTTCAGCGAGACGGCGTGCTGATGTCCGTAAGGGCTGAGCATTTGAAACAGAGACATCAACCCCGGCATGAGGCTTATAGGGTTTTTCTGCGGTCGATGACCGAACTGAAAGATCGTGTCCTCGTTGAGAGCTATGAAAGTACGGGCCCAGCAGACGAGGACGCTTTCAGGAAGGAAATTAACGAACGGTGGATTGAACTCAGCCTCTTTGGTCCACCTTCCGTTAGTGCGGCAGACGGAATTTTGGTGCGTGAGCATGCGCGCCTAGTAGTTGACGCAATGGCGGCAGCCCGGGAACGAGAGTCTGAGTTACTTCGGTTGCCCGGGGATTACACCCCGGAAGTCCTACAGGATGCGGAAGATGCAGCCGGTCAAGCCGTGGACCATGTGCAAGCAGCGGCGCGTGCTCTGGCGAGAGCGATTGATGGCTTTGCGCTGACTGCTAGTGCTGCTCTCAACGATGACGGCACCAAGCGTCAACAAAAGCCGCGCTTTATGTTCCTCAGTAGACGCCGCCTATATCGCCAATGATTGGCCGAGATACGTTCTAGGCGGCCCACTCCCGATCGTTAGTCGATTTCTCACTGAACACACCCGGACTGCACATTCAGGGTGGCCACCTTTCGACGGCTGAGGGAGCCTGGTGTCCTGGCCTGCACTTTCCTTGGCTGGCGCCCCTGATTGCCTGTGCACTGCCGTTAACTGACAGTCCATCAGTCCAACGCACCAATTGCCGATACGATGAGCGCGCGGGCATTCGCTCCGTAGGCGGCAACATCTTTCAGGTTCCCGAATGCCTTGAGGTAGAGCTCTACATCACTCGGTTGAGTTTCCTTGATAGCTGCCGACAGGGTCTCTACGTGGACGCGCTTACGGTCAAAGATGGTGAACGTTTCCAGCGGCCATGCTTGCCGGGGTGCCGTGAATGGGATGACCCCCAGCGAGATTGAAGGGAGCGCCATTACGGACAACAAGTGCCCTAGTTGAGCGGCCATGACTTCCGCGCTGCCGATCCGGTACCGCAAGACTGATTCCTCAACCAGTACGGCGAATCGGTGGTCACCTTCACGGATGACGTGTGATCGGTCCATTCGCGCTGTCACGGCGTCTGACACGTCGTCCGGCGTCCCTCGGAACCTTGCAATCGAGGTCAGCAAGGCCGTTGCATAGCCGGGCGTCTGGAAGAACCCCGGCACCACGTTGGAGCAGTAGACGTGAAACTGTCGTGTCTGCTCGTAGAGAGGTACGCCTGACTCCTGTAGCCGCCGCAACCCGGTTCGCTGTAGCCGCTTCCACTGGACGTATGCCTCAGCAGCCTGCCGGTTGGCCGCAATCAGATCATCGGCCTGTCCTGGGGCGCCGCACGCCGTGCACCAGGACCTAATGTCAGAATCGCTGGCTGGCGTCTTCGCATGCTCGATGCGCGACGACTTGGATTCACTCCACTCGCAGCGGACAGCCAACTCACGCGCCGTGATTCCTGCGTCTAGCCGGATCTCTCGCAACCGACTGGCTATGGCTTCCCTGGCTTCTTGCGCCCGGGATGATGGAGACGACGACATGAGTTGGCTGTCCGTTGGTACTAGAGCGTGTATTCGCTGTGGGGCGTTGCGTGCTGCCAGATTTCCTCAAAGGCGGCAGCGCATGACTTCAGTGTCTCGGCATCGGTGCTGAGTTCATCCGTGACGTGGCTACCGTCCCCCGCGAAGTGATGGATGCGGAGTAGGGTGCCGTCGAATAGCCAGAAGTCGTTGGCTGGCACCAGGAAACCGGTCACCTGTTTGCGCGGCAACCAGCGCACATCTTCGCCAGCAGTGACGTTGGCATGCGTCGCGTAGTGCTCCCAGCGGATGTATTCGCTGACCGGCTCCGAGACGATGCGGGCACGGCGGACTGCCACACCACGCACTACGGCGTCCGCAATGGTCTGGTGGAACGGATGCCACCAGGATTCACGGTCATCCCAGTCAACGCGCTCTCCGCGCTGCCATGCCTCTAGCCGGGGATTGGTGCCGTAGTCATCCCGCATCTCCAGATGCACGGCGGATTCCCTGGTGTTGGCCAGTAGCTCACTGAAAGGCGGAACGCTCAACGGCATCGCACGCTTCCCTGATCATCGGCACCATCCGCGCCGGAATCCTGATGACTTCTTCGCTGTCCGGGATCGGCCCTTTGGCCGGTGTGTTTGCCTCGCAGGCTGCCCGAAGATCGGGGCTTGCCTTCCATCCCTGGATTACAAGCTCTCCTGACTGCTCGTCAGCCCACACAGTGGGGCAGTGCTCAAGGTCGGTGTCCGGGTCGACACCGACGAACCGTAGCGCCATGTCAGCCTCCATCAGTGCGCGGTTTGCTTCGGCTTGCACAGACATCCTCTCTCCATGATGGCCAGCGTCAAGACCGCCTGCGGATTAACTGATGTGCAAGCTCATGCAAGTTGATGGAGTCACGCGCCGCCCCAGTCGTTGACTGCTGATCTGACGACAGGGAAGCGACGCAGGGGGTTAGGCGTGAGCAAGCCGAAGACCTACCCGAGTGATCCGGTTGACCTACCGCTGAGACTCGACAAGGAGCCTGAACCTTCTGCCGGTTGTGACGTGTGCTTCGCGCTGGATTCTGAGCGGACGGAAGCCAGGATGCGCGGGGACCTTTCGAAGGTCAGTGACCTCAACGTAGAGATCCGCCGACATGCGCACAGGTCATGAGCGCGCCAACCGCTGAACGACCGGCTAAGCCATACCATCCCAAGCCACGCGCCGGACGCACAGGCGGTAAGCCTCCCTGGTCGCTGTGGAAGTACGGGAATCTGTGTGGGTACTGCGCTGGCTTGCGCGAAATCTGGTGTGACGGCTGTTGCGGATTCGGGGGCTGTCATCTCTGCCGGTGGACTGAGAAACGGCCGTGCCCCGAATGCGTGGGCGGAAGCGCGGAACTTATCCGCTGGTGAGTCTCCGGCGCGCTGAGGACGGCCCAAGCAAGGCTGAGCGTGTCGGCTGCCCCGTCTGTGCATCGTTCCCCCGTGGCGCATGGGCGATGTCACTGTTTCCGCAGGTCAGACAGCCTGTCGATTGCTGCGCGCAACTTATCTGTACGCTTGCAGAACGCGAAGCGGACGAAGGGGGCGCCGGCCTCGCGGTGGTCGTAGAAGACCGCGTTGGGGATGGCCACGACGCCGGCCCGTTCCGGCAGGGCGCGGCAGAAGGCGAAGCCGTCCGTCTCGCCGAGGGGGCGGATGTCGGTGGTGACGAAGTAGGTGCCGGCCGGTTTGAAGACCTTGAAGCCCGCCTCCGTGAGGCCCGTCGCCAGCAGGTCGCGCTTGGCCAGCATGTCCGCGCGGAAGGCGGAGAAGTAGGAGTCGGGCAGGGAGAGGGCCTCGGCGACCGCGTACTGGAACGGGCCGGACGACACGTACGTGAGGAACTGCTTCGCCGAGCGCACCGCCGTGACGAGCCCGGGGGCCGCCGTGACCCAGCCGACGCCTTGTTCGTGCACCTATTCGCATGATGCGCGGCACGCCCCCAGGGAGGCCGGCGAGGTCGGGCGACCCGTTGCCGTGAGTCCGTGTGGCGGAGAATCCGGTTCGTCGCACGGAGGTTCAATGCCGCAGTCGCTGGGGGTGACACCCCCATGTACGGCCCTTGCGGTAGCCGGCCGCTCGCCTTCAGCCGAGTTGTCCTGTCGGCCCCGGACGGGCGATAGCGTGAGGCGGCAAGGACTGTTTCTGACAGGGCGGACGATTTTCATGCGGATGCGGTTCGAACCCGAGGCCGAGGAAGAGTTCGAGGCGACGTGCGGGCTGCTGGTCGACCGCCTCGTCAGGTGGGCCGGGGAGCAGGCGCTGCCGGTGGACGGGTTCACGGCTGAGACAGCGCTGGACTACCGGCACCGGGCGACTGCCGACGGCCGACTGGGACTGTGGGAGTCGCGCCATGTGGAAGAGCTACTCCTCTCCTGGCTTCCTGAGCAGGTCACCGAGGGTCCCGGGGAGGAACACGCCGACGCTCCAGGCACACTGCGCACGCTGCTGCGCTATCTGCACGCCACGCAGTTGGCGGACCCGCGCGGCCCCGCCCTTGAGGACTCCCTCGCTGCGGTCGACGCGACGGCGGGGCAGTATCCGGCGGCGATGGCGGACCACACCCACTGGGGGATGGCGAAGTTCTGGGCCATGACAGCCGCCGAACAGGGCGTGGACGTCTTGGACGGGGCGGCATTGCAGCGGTTCGCGGAGCGGGCGCAGCGTGGGGAGGTCGTCTACGACCAGCAGGTCCTCGATGTGATCATGGAGCGGCGGCTGACCGGCAACACACTGCACGGTGTCGAGCGGGCCGAGCCGCAGCTGCCTGTGATGCTCCCCCCGGACGGCGAGCTGCGTCGACGGGCCGAGGCACTGGCGATTCTCGCGCAGTTGCGCGGACTCGCCGAGTGGGCGGGGCGCGACGGCCGCGCGGTGACGGCGGCGGGGCGGCTGCGGATGGCAGATGCCCGAGAGCTGGTGGACGTACTGGACACCGGGGACAAGGTCGACGGGGTGCGCTCTTCGGCCGACCTGCCGCGGCTGGGCCTGCTGTTGGAGTGGGCCAAGAAGGCGCGGCTGGTCCGGGTGGCCAAGGGGCGGTTGTACGCGGTGGCCAAGGCAGGGCCGGTGCTGGCCGACCCGCTCCAGCTGTGGCTGCGCGCCTTCGACGCTTGCTTCGAGCTGCGGCAGGCCCTGATCGGGGCACGCAGCGGCTGGCACGTCGAGTCGATGCTCTTCGACGTCTACGAGGACATCCTGGAAGATGTGCTGAACACGCTCTACAGCCTGCCGTACCCGATGCCCTGGCCGCGGCTGCGTGACTCCGTACACCTGGCCTATCGGGCCCGCTTCCAGCTGGACGGCCGGTCGGATATCCGGCACGGGATGTGGTTCGAGCACGCCGACCGGGACCTGCGCACGGTACTCGGCCTGCTGGATGATCTGGGCGCGATCGAGCGTGACCGCGGGATGGCCGACCCTGTGTTCCTGGACGTCGACCTCTCCGATACCGGACCCGAGCTGCCCGTGGACATGCCGCCGGAGCTCGCGGAGCTGCTGGGCGTCGCGGAGGCGGCTACGGATCCGGCGGCGCGGGAGCGTGCCGATGCCCGGCGAGAGGAGCTGACCGCTGGGCCGGTCGAACTCATCCGTCTCACCGAGCTCGGTACCCGGGCCGTACGACAGCGGTTGCTGGCGGCCGGCCGGGACGCACCGTTGGTCGGTGAACTGGCCCAGGCGTCGGCGGCCGGCCTGCTGGGGGTGCTGGCCGATGACTACGACCCGGATGCCGCCCGCACGGAGCTGGCCGGCTGGATCACAGCACGCGGCGAGCGGGAAGGTGCCTTGCGGCAACTGACCGACGCCGTAAGGACCATGACCTTCCGCACGCGAGCGCAGGCGATGCTCGACGTGCTGCTGGCGGCGTTGCCGGACGGTGAGGGCGAGGGGCTGCTGCGCACGCTGCGGCGAGACGCACAGCTGGCGCCGCTGGCGCTGAACGAGCTGGCGCACCGTGAGCTGCTGTCCCCGGAGGACATGACCGATGCCGAGCATCTGCTGGTGCTCGCCGAGAGCCTGCTTCAGCTAGTGGAGTTGGCGGGCGGCGGGGACGGCGCCGAGGAGATGCTGCGCGCCCAGGGCCCCCAGGCCAGGGACGCGGTTGCCGCCGCGTTGGACTCGGCGCACCCGGACCGGGCAGGACTCGACGAGCTCAGGCAGTTGGCGGCCCGGGCACTGGGTACCCACGGCGCCCGCGTCGGCCGCGCCCGGAAGGCCCGGCGCTCCTCTGGCAGGAGCGGCCGCAAGCGGCGCCGCTGACCGGGCAACTCCGCCTGGCCCCCAGACGCCGGGTGCGCCAGTCCTGGCATGGAGCCGGGAGGAGGGAGACCGATGGTCCTGGCGTCATGCGTCCTTGGTGGCGCTACCGTCGAGGTCGTGGTTGAGGGATGGGGCGAGGACGGACTGCGGGCCCTGCGTGGCGCGCTCCACGCGCAGGACGGGGTGGCGCTGCAGGCGGCGTTGCGTCGTGGACCCGAGCGTGAGGTGCTTCAGTTGGCCGGCGACGGTGTGGCCGGGGCCGCGGTGCAGGGCCTGCCGGGGGCCGCGGAGACGGCGGCCTTGTTTCTCGCCGCGCTCCAGGAGCGTGGCTTCCGGGGCGACAGGGAGCTGGCGGACCGGTTGCGCGTGGCCACGGGAGATGCGGCGATCCCCCTCCTGCGTCCGCTCGCGGTCGATCTGGAGATGCTCGCCATGCTGCTGGAGGGCGACCCGGCCGAGTCCGGTGGCCGGATCGATCTGTCCACCGGGGAGTGCTGGCCGGCGTTCACCGATGAGCTGGGGCCTGGGCCCGAGGCTGAGGAGGACGACGATCCGGAGCGATGGCTGTATGTGCCGGCTCTGGGGTCCAGGGCCGGTTACCGGGACATGGAGTTGTTCATCGAGGAGATGGAGGACGCTGCCCTTGCCGACCGGCTGCGGATCGCCATCGGCGGGCGGGGCGCCTTCCGGCGCTTCAAGGCCGTCCTCGCGGGTGACGAGCGCTCCTGGAGCCGCTACCACCGGTTCCGCGATGAGCGACAGCGCGGCCGGGCCCGCGCCTGGCTGGCGGAGGAGGGCTACTGCCCGCCCATCACCTTCCGCGTAGAGCCCAGCTCGGGTTCGTGTTCTCCGGGGCCGGCATGACTCTCCATTTGTTTCTGAGGGCTGTCCCGTAACTGCTGGTCACGGGTTAGATGATCTTTCTGTGGCTGGTGTGATCACGGCGGCGGAGCCGTCCTGGATAGCCCCGTTCACAGGGCTGAGCCCGCGTCAGTTCGGCAAGCTGATCACCGCGTTGCGGCGTGAGGGCGCGGACCCGGTGCGCAAGGGCCGGCCGTGGAGCCTGCCGCTGGAGGACCGGGTCCTGCTGGTCGCCGCGTACTGGAGGACCAACCTCACGCTGCGGCAGCTGGCGCCGCTGTTCGGGGTGTCGAAGTCGGCCGCGGACCGCATCATCGACCACCTCGGCCCCTCGCTCGCGCTCCAGCAGCGCAAGCGGTTCCGCACGGACACCGTGCTGATCGTGGACGGAACCCTGGTCCCCACCCGCGACCACAGCATCGCCGAGCAGTCGAAGAACTACCGGTATTCGACCAACCACCAGGTCGTCATCGATGCCGACACTCGGCTCGTCGTCGCGGTCGGCCGGCCGCTGCCGGGCAACCGCAACGACTGCAAGGCGTGGGAGCTTCGTGACCGCCGCCTGAAAGGCGACGGCGTCCGCCACGCCATGCTCGGCATCGCCCGCCTGCACAACCTCGCCCTCGCCGGATGACGGGGAAACGCTCAGGCCATCCTGCATGCAGGAGATCATTTACGGGACAACCCCTGGCTCCGCGTCGGGCCGGGGCGGTTCCCCGGTGAACTCGTTGCCGGCGCAGCAGCAGCGTCGGAGGGAGCGGGTCCTGTCGCAGGAGTGGGGCTTTCAGCTGCTGTCCACGTCGCGCGATAGAAATCAGAGCACAATCTGAGTACAGTCTGAGTATGAGTATCGCACCCTTGGCATCCGAATCGGAGTCCGTCTCGTTCACCGATCTGTCGCGGAACCCGAAGGCTGTCGCAGCCAGGGCCGCCGCCCTGGGATGTCTGCGCGTCACGCACCGGGACGCGCCCGACATGGTCTTGACCACGGCCATATACGCAGAGCGCGCCGAGGAAAACCTGACCACGGCGTCCCGGCTGTTCCTGGCACTGCTGAAGCAGGACGACGGTGCCAAGTCGCTTTTGCTCGCGCTGCCCGAGGTGTTCCCGTGGGTGCGCCACCTGGACGCCGAGGAAGTCCGGGAATTCACTGTCGAGCTTCTGGAAGCGCTGTCCGACGCCGCTGAACTGGGCGCCAGGGAGGCTGTGCACCGAGCGATCGTCTCGTGGCGGGCCACCGCCCGCATCAACGCCGATCCTGACCA
Organism: Streptomyces sp. NPDC001315; assembly: GCF_042896175.1. Lineage (NCBI taxonomy): Bacteria > Bacillati > Actinomycetota > Actinomycetes > Kitasatosporales > Streptomycetaceae > Streptomyces > Streptomyces sp. NPDC001315. The sequence goes on from NZ_JBIAWZ010000003.1 coordinate 418,067, forward strand.
GCTCAGGGAAGCGCTCCGTCCGCTCGGTGACGTCGACCTCGGCCCCGTCGAGGTGCACGAGTGAGTCCGAAGAAAGGCGATCGCGTCAGTGTTCCTCCGCTGAGCGGCTGGAACGTCATTTACGGCACGACCGAGGCCGCGACCGGTTGGGAGGAGCTGTGCCGGGTGGCGTTGCCGAACGCGCACCGCTGCCTGGAAGCCCTTCGCGCAGACCCGCTGTCGCGGGCCAACTGGAACCGCCAGCACCAGCTCCGAGGCAGACACGCCACCAGGGAATGGAAGGGCTCTGAGCTGGAGCAGTGGGAGTACGAGATCACCAGCGGCGGACGGGTCCGCTACCTGGTCAGCCCGGACACCTCGACTGTGATCCTTGTGTACGCCTCCCCGCGACACCCGAAGGACACCGAATAGCCTCCGGTGTTTCGCCCGTGCGGAAGGCGAGGCGAACCGGGGCGCGGGTTGCGATGGGATCTTGCGGCGCAGGTGGCGGGCCGACCGGAGTCGGAGGACGGCCGCGCCAAGGACGAGTGGCCCCATGCAGCGGCGGTCAGTGTGCGAACGCCTTGCGCAGCCGTTCCGCCGCGTCCGCCAATACCTCGACGCGTTTGCAGAACGCGAACCGGACGTATGGTGCGCCGGCCTCTTTGTGGTCGTAGAAGACGGCGTTGGGGATGGCGACGACACCCGCCCGCTCAGGCAGGGCGCGGCAGAAGGCCAGGCCGTCGGCCTCGCCGAGGGGCCGGATGTCGGTGGTGACGAAGTAGGTGCCGGTCGGCCGGAAGACGGTGAAGCCGGCGTCGGTGAGGCCGGCGCTGAGCAGGTCCCGCTTGGCCTGCATGTCCGCGCGGAACCCCTCGAAGTATGTGTCGGGCAGCGCCAGTGCCTCGGCGACGGCGTACTGGAAGGGCCCGGAGGCGACGTACGTCAGGAATTGCTTGGCGGAACGGACGGCGGTCACCAGTTCTGCGGTTCCGGTAACCCAGCCGACCTTCCAGCCGGTGAAGGAGAAGGTCTTGCCCGCCGAGCCGATGGTGACCGTCCGCTCCCGCATACCGGGGAAGGCGGCGAGCGGCAGGTGTTCGGCCTCGTCGAACACCAGGTGCTCGTACACCTCGTCCGTGACCACGAGCAGGTCGCGCTCGACGGCCAGCTCGGCGATGGCGGTGAGCTCCTCGCGGGTGAGCACGGTGCCGGTCGGGTTGTGCGGGGTGTTGATGAGCAACAGGCGCGTGCGGTCCGTCACCGCGTCGCGCAGTTCGTCGAGGTCCAGGCGGAAGCTGTCCTCATGGGGGCGCAGGGTCACCGGGACGCGCGTGCCGCCCGCCATGGCGATGCAGGCCGCGTAGGAGTCGTAGTACGGCTCCAGGGCGATCACCTCGTCGCCCGGTTCCAGCAGGGCGAGGAGGGTGGCGGCGATGGCCTCCGTGGCGCCCGCCGTGACCAGCACCTCGCTGTCGGGGTCGTACGACAGGCCGTAGCGGCGCTTCTGGTGCGCGGCGATCGCCGTGCGCAGCTCGGGGACGCCCGGGCCCGGCGGGTACTGGTTGCCGTGCCCCGCGCGCAGCGCGCGGACCGCCGCCTCCCGGATCTCCTCGGGGCCGTCCGTGTCGGGGAAGCCCTGGCCGAGATTGATCGACCCGGTGCTGACGGCCAGGGCGGACATCTCGGCGAAGATCGTCGTCCCGAACTCGGCGAGCCGACGGTTGAGGAAGGGGCGTGCGCTGGAGGTCATGCAGGTCATCCTGCGCCGAAGCTCTGGACTTCCTCAACTCTGCTTTGGCACGTGAGACGGCCGGGCATCCCCAGTTCACGCAACGAGCGAGGCGCCCACGGGGGGCCGCTTCGGGGGAAACGGAAGGAGGGTGACGCCATGCTCTTCGGCATCATCCTTGCGGTCGTCGGGGTTGCTTTCCTGGGATTCGTGGGAGCTGTCGTATCCGCCGCGCGTCGGAACAGCGCCGTCACGTCGTACAGCGGGGGTCGCCGCGGCACGAGCGGCAGCAGGGGCAGCAGCGGCAGCAGCGGCAGCTGGTGGGCCGGCGGGGGAGACGCCGGCGCGTCGTGCGGCTCGTCCTCGGGTGGGCACTCCGGCGGCCACTCGTGCGGGGGCGGCTCGTCCTGCGGAGGCGGGTCGTCCTGCGGGGGCGGGGGCGGATGCGGCGGAGGCAGCTGACACGGGGCAGCTGAGCTCCAGCAGGGGGAGCCGTATCCGCACGGCGGGGTCCGGGCTTGTTCCGGACCCCGCCGCGCGCGGGCGTACGCCTGGGGGTCACCGGCGCACGCCGTAGTTGAACAGTTGAGCTCTGGAGCCCTCTGAGGGATGGAAACCCTACGAAGTTGGGTAAAACCGCTGTGGCGGAGCCACAGTTCATGATTCCCTCTAAACCACCATCACACACCATCGCAGCCCATCGGACGACTTGCGCGAACACCCGTTCCCACTGGGCTGACTGGGCCGAACTGCCGCCGGCGGCCGGAGTCGAGCGGAGTCGACCGGGGTGCACCGGACCAACCCCCCACCTTTCTTTGCGTGCTTGCGGAGCCGATCCATGCTCACGACTCTTAAGACCTCTTACACCGACACGCGCGCGGCAGACCTCGCCTGGACCCTGGGGCGTGAGCCGCTCCCCGCGCTGGCCACACTCGACCTCGAACTGGGCGGCGCGAAGCTCCAGTTGAGATTGCTCGGCGCATCCCACCAGGTGCTCCTGGAGCAGGAGCAGGGCTGTTGTTCTGAGACGGTGGCGTGCATTCCCGGCAGCAGTACCCCCCTTCCGCTCGGCGTGGCCAAGCGGGTGGGCGACTGGGAGTACGAGTTCGCCGCGCGGGTCGAGGTCCTGTCGCCCGGCTCGTTCGCGGGCCGCGCGCAGGAACTGCTGGCCCTTGTCTCCGACCATCCGAACGGTCTTGCGGGCGTCTTCCCCGGCAGCCCCCACGCCTTCACGGCCATGCTGGCCCAGCGCCACGAGGGGCATGTGCACTGGCGTACATGGCACGCGTATCCGCAGGACGGGCAGTTGGTCGCGACGCGGACACGGGTGGGGGTGCGGGCCCCCAGGGTCCGTTAGGCCAACTCGGCCGGACCGGGGCCCGGGTCGGGTAAACCTCCGACACTCGCATCACGGGCAGTTCCACACGTGTGGGTGACGAAGCGTGCCACGGTCGTGACGTAACGTCGCAGTCGTGATCGAGCCGCTTGCCCCCGCCCCGCCCGGCACTCCGCTGCCCTGGGGCCGCCCCGCGTTGCTGCCGGTCCGGCCGGGGACCGGACGTTTCCTGGTCCTCGCGGGTGTCTTCGTCTGCGCCGCCTGCGGGTTGGTCTACGAACTCGAACTCGTCGCTCTGGCTTCGTACTTGATCGGCGACTCGGTCACCCAGGCCTCCGTCGTGCTGTCGGTCATGGTCTTCGCGATGGGCCTCGGCTCCCTCGCCGCGAAGCGACTGTGCCGGCACGCGGCCGCCGGCTTCGGCGCGGTCGAGGCGGTCCTCGCCCTCGTCGGCGGCTGCAGCGCGATGGCGCTGTACGCGGTGTTCGCCTGGACCGGGGACTGGGGCGGAATGTGGGGAGACGGCCCGCGCTGCCTGCTGGTCGTCTTCTCCCTCGCGATCGGCCTGCTGATCGGCGCGGAGGTCCCGCTGCTGATGGAGCTGATCCAGCGCATCCGGCGGCAGGACGCGGGCGGCGCGGTCGCCGACCTGTTCGCGGCGGACTACGTCGGCGCCCTGGTCGGCGGCCTCGCCTTCCCCTTCCTCCTGCTGCCCTTCCTGGGCCAGCTGACCGGCGCCCTGCTCACCGGCGCGGTGAACGTCGTCGCCGGCGGCGCCCTCGTCCTCGGCCTGTTCCGCCGGGACCTGAGCCGCCGCGCCCGCTGGGTGCTGCTCGTCGCCAACCTCACCGTGCTCGGCGTCCTCGCCGCGGCCGCCGTACTCGTCGACGACTTCGAACAGGCGGCGCGGCACGAGGTGTACGGCGACGACGTCCGCGTGGCGATCCAGACCGACGTCCAGGAAGTGGTCCTCACCGGCGGCACCCACGGCCGTCCCCTCAGCCTCTTCCTCGACGGCCGACTGCGGGTCGGCGGCCGCGACGAGCAGCGGTACCACGAGGCACTGGTCCACCCCGCGATGAACGGCCCCCACGCGCGCGTGCTCATCCTCGGCGGCGGCGACGGACTGGCCGCCCGCGAGGTGCTGCGCCATCCGGACGTGCGCCGGGTCGACATCGTCGAACTCGACGCGGGCGTGGTGCGGTTGGCGCGCACCGACCCGGCGCTGTCCGCACTGAACGGACATGTGTACGACGACCCGCGCGTGCACGTGACGACGGCCGACGCCTTCTGCTGGCTGCGCCGGGCACCGAGACAGGCGCCGTACGACGTCGTCGTCTCGGACCTGCCGGACCCGGGCATCACGGCCAGTACGAAGCTGTACTCGCAGGAGTTCTACGGTCTGACGCGGCGCGTACTGGCGGACGGCGGCCGTCTGGTGGTGCACGCCGGGCCGGTCTCGTCCCGCCCGCGCGCCTTCTGGACGGTGGACGCGACGGTCCGCGCCGCCGGTCTGCGCACCGCCCCGTACCGCGTGGCCGGCCGCGACGCCGGCTTCGCGGGGGGCCCCGACCGGTCCGCCTCCATCACACGCGCGCCACGCGACTGGGGCTTCGTCCTGGCAGCGGCCGGCACCCGGCCGGCCCTGGACTTGGGGCCGGGCCGTGTCGAACCGCCGCTGCGCACGCTGACCCGGGCCGGGCTCGTGGCGGACGCGCGGGCGGCGGCGCGGACGCGGATCGGGGGGTTGGCGGCGTCGACGTTGGTGCATCCGCGGTACTGAATTCGGCGCTTCCGCGGTACCGAACGACGGGGCGACTTCCGGTCGAGGGGAGGTATTCAAGGCGCCCCCTGGGTAGGCTCCCTCGACATGGAGCATGAGGTGTTCGTTCCGGTTCCCGCCGAGAGGCTGAGGGTGGCGCTGGCCGACCCCGCGCGGGTCGCCCGGGCGGTTCCCGGGCTCCAGCAGGACGCCGGCGGCGAGCCCGGCACCGGGCGGCTGAAGGTGCGCATCGGGAGTCACAGCATCACCTACCGCGGTTCCCTGCGGGTCTCGGGACGGGACGGCGGTTCGTACGCCGTCGAAGGAGACGCGACCGAGGCGCGCGGCACGGGTTCGGTCAAGCTCGCCCTCGCCCTCCGCGTCCGCGACACGGACGGCGGCTCCGCCCTCACCTTCGACGGCACGGCCACGGCGGACGGCCGCGTCACCGAACTGCCCAGGGACGCGGTCGACGCGGCCGTGACACGGCTGCTGAACCGCTTCGCGGAGAACCTGGGGACGGAGGCGGAGGCGGAGGCGGAGACCGAGACGGAAGCGGGGGCGGAGGCCGACGTCGACGCCGGGGTGCCGGTGGAGTACACGTCCGTGTTCGAGACCGAGGTTCCGCCGCCGTCCCTGGACCCGGCCGTCGAGCCGGACGAGCCCGTCGAGCCGGACGAGCCGGTCGAGCCGGACGAGCCCGTCGAGCCGGTCGAGCCCGTCGAGTCCGCAGAGCCCTCTTCCGAGCCCCCCGCCGAGGCAGCGCACGCGCGGCGCACGATGATCGGGCGGAGCGCGGAGGAGGTCGACCACGCGCCGCCGCGCGGCCGGTACGCGCCCGTGCCCGCGCCGCAGACCGTCGCGCCGAACGCGACCCTGCGGTGGGCCGCACCGGCGGCGGCCCTGGTGGTGGCCTCGGCGATCGTGGTGGGGCGGGCACTGCGCAGGCGACGCTGAGCGGGTGGGTCGCCACCCGAACCCCGGCGGTCAACCGGCGGCCCTCTTGATCCGCCCAGTAGGGTCGTTCCGTGAGTAACGAAGACATCACGTTGGCCGCGGGTGACGCGGAAGTCGTAGTGCAGCCGGGGAACGGGGGCCGGATCGGCGGGCTTCGTGTCGGAGGCGTCGAACTGCTCCGGCAGGGTGACCGCTTCGGCTGCTTCCCGATGGTTCCCTGGTGCGGGCGGATCCGCGACGGACGGTTCCGGGACGGGGGCACCGTCCGCCAGATGCCGGTCAACTCCCCGCCGCACGCCATCCACGGCACCGTCCGCGACGGCGCCTGGCGTGTGGCGCGCAGGTCGGCGGACGAGGCCGTCATCACGTACGACCTCGTCGACCCCTGGCCCCACACCGGCCGGGTCACCCAGGTGGTCGCCCTGACACCGGACGCCCTCACCCTCACCATGTCCGTGGAGACGTACGAGTCCTCCTTCCCGGCGCAGATCGGCTGGCACCCCTGGTTCAACCGCAACCTCGGCGGGGAGGACGCCCGGGTCGCCTTCGACCCGGCCTGGCAGGAGGAGCGCGGCGACGACCACCTGCCGACCGGCAACCGCATCGACCCCCGGCCGGGCCCCTGGGACGACTGCTTCGGCATGCCCGGCGGGGTCGACGTCACCCTCACCTGGCCCGGTCAGCTGGAGCTCAAGGTGGCCAGCCCCGAGGAGTGGGTCGTCGTCTACGACGAGCAGGAGGCGGCCGTGTGCGTGGAGCCGCAGACCGGTCCGCCCAACGGGCTGAACACCCTGCCGCGCCTGGTCACACCGCTGGAGCCGCTCGAGGCCACCACGACCTGGAGCTGGCGGCACATCTAAGCTGGCTGGCATGACGGACGTCAACGAAGTAAAGCCGCCAGGCACACGTGGCGCGCTGCTGCAGCAGATCAAGGACAAGGCCGTGGTGCACGGCAAGGTGACCCTCTCCTCGGGTCTGGAGGCCGACTACTACGTCGATCTGCGCCGCATCACCCTCGACGGCGAGGCCGCCCCGCTGGTGGGCCAGGTGCTCCTGGACCTGACGGCGGACCTCGAATTCGACGCGGTCGGCGGGCTGACCATGGGCGCCGACCCGGTGGCCGCCGCCATGCTGCACGCCGCCGCGGCGCGCGGGCGGAAGCTGGACGCCTTCGTCGTGCGCAAGGCCGCGAAGGCGCACGGTCTGCAGCGGCGTGTCGAGGGCCCGGAGATCGCGGGTCGCCGCGTCCTGGTCGTCGAGGACACCTCCACCACCGGCGGCTCCCCGCTCACCGCCGTCGAGGCGGTGCGCGAGGCGGGCGCCGAGGTCGTCGCCGTCGCCACCATCGTCGACCGGGCGACCGGCGCCGCCGAGAAGATCGAGGCGGGCGCGGGAGTGCCGTACCGCTTCGCGTTCTCGAAGGACGAGCTGGGCCTGGACTGAGCCGGGGCCGGCCGCCCAAGGACCGGACAGAAGTTGTCCACAGGCCGGTACGGGCTGGACCGAGCATGGGCCCATGTCTGGAAAGATGGGGACGACGATGACGTCGCACCCAAGGTCTAGGTCAGGGCCGTAAGTACGCAGCAAGCCAACCCGCACATACAAGGAGCGGACAGATGCCCATCGCAACCCCCGAGGTCTACAACGAGATGCTCGACCGGGCGAAGGCAGGCAAGTTCGCCTACCCGGCCATCAACGTCACCTCGACCCAGACCCTGCACGCGGCGCTGCGCGGCTTCGCGGAGGCGGAGAGCGACGGCATCATCCAGATCTCGACGGGTGGCGCCGAGTTCCTGGGCGGCCAGTACAACAAGGACATGGTCACCGGTGCCGTGGCCCTGGCCGAGTTCGCGCACATCGTCGCCGAGAAGTACCCGGTGACGGTCGCCCTGCACACGGACCACTGCCCGAAGAACAAGCTCGACGGGTACGTACGTCCGCTGCTCGCGATCTCCGAGGAGCGCGTCAAGGCCGGCCGGAACCCGCTGTTCCAGTCCCACATGTGGGACGGCTCCGCCGAGACCCTGGCCGACAACCTGGCCATCGCGCAGGAGCTGCTGGAGCAGGCCCGCCGCGCCAACATCATCCTCGAGGTGGAGATCACCCCGACCGGTGGCGAGGAGGACGGCGTCTCCCACGAGATCAACGACTCCCTCTACACCACGGTCGACGACGCGATCCGCACGGCCGAGGCGCTGGGCCTGGGCGAGAAGGGCCGCTACCTGCTGGCCGCGTCCTTCGGCAACGTCCACGGCGTGTACAAGCCGGGCAACGTGGTCCTGCGCCCCGAGCTGCTGAAGGAGCTGAACGAGGGCGTGGCCGCCAAGTTCGGCAAGCCGTCCCCGTTCGACTTCGTCTTCCACGGCGGCTCCGGCTCCTCCGAGGCGGAGATCGCCACCGCGCTGGAGAACGGCGTCGTGAAGATGAACATCGACACGGACACGCAGTACGCGTTCACGCGCCCCATCGCCGACCACATGTTCAAGAACTACGACGGCGTCCTGAAGGTCGACGGCGAGGTCGGCTCCAAGTCGACGTACGACCCGCGCACCTGGGGCAAGCTGGCCGAGGCGTCGATGGCGAAGCGCGTCGTCGAGGCGACGCAGAACCTGCGGTCGGCGGGCACGAAGATCAAGTAATCCCGCGGGGTCCACGACCACGACCCACGGGTCGGGGACCCGGTGACCCACGGGTTCGCCGGAAAGCTGGCCCGGGGACAGCCATGGGGGGATGATCCCCTCATGGCTGTCCCCGCGCAGCACGTCCCCGCCGTCAGGATCTCCACGCCCACCGGCAAGTGGATCCTGCTCACCACGGTCCTCGGCTCCAGCATGGCCATGCTGGACTCGACGGTCGTCAACGTCGCGCTGCCCACCATCGGCCGCGATCTCGACGCGAACCTCTCCGCGCTCCAGTGGACGGTCAACGCGTACATGGTCACGCTGGCCGGGCTGATCCTGCTCGGCGGCTCCCTCGGCGACCACTACGGCCGACGGAAGATCTTCGTCCTCGGCGTGGTCTGGTTCGCCGCCGCCTCCCTCCTGTGCGGCCTCGCCCCGAACGTGGGCGTCCTCATCGCGGCCCGCGCCCTCCAGGGGGTCGGCGGCGCCCTGCTGACCCCGGGCTCGCTCGCCCTCATCCAGGCCTCCTTCCACCCCGACGACCGGGGCAGAGCCGTGGGCCTGTGGTCCGGCTTCGGCGGCATCGGCGCGGCCGTGGGCCCGTTCCTGGGCGGCTGGCTGGTGGACGGACCGGGCTGGCGCTGGGTCTTCCTCATCAACGTCCCGGTGGCGCTGATCTGCGCCCCCGTCGCCGTACGCCACGTCCCCGAATCGGCCGACGGCCGCGCTCACGGCCGTTTCGACGTGCTCGGCGCGACCCTGGGCGCCCTGGCGCTCGCCCTGGTGACGTACGCGCTGATCGAGGCCCGTCAGAGCTCCCTCGCCGTCGCCCTCACCGGGGTCGCGGGCGTCGCGGCGGCCGTCGCCTTCGTGTACGTCGAGAAGCATCGCCCCGACCCGATGATGCCGCCCGACATCTTCAAGTCGCGCCAGTTCACGGCGGTCAACCTCGTCACGGTGTGCGTGTACGCGGCCTTCGCCGGCTTCTTCTTCCTCGCCGCGCTCCAGCTCCAGGTCGTCGCCGGATACTCGGCCCTCGGCGCCGGTACGGCACTGCTGCCGACGACCGCCCTGATGCTGCTGCTCTCCGCCCGCTCCGGTGAGCTGGGGGAACGGATCGGCCCGCGCATCCCGCTCACCGTCGGGCCGCTGCTCTGCGCCGCCGGCATGCTGCTGATGCTGCGCGTCGGACCGGACGCCTCGTACATCGTGGACGTCCTTCCCGCGCTGCTCGTCCTCGGGCTGGGCATGGTCACGCTCGTCGCCCCGCTGACCGCCACCGTGCTCGCCTCCGTGGACACCTCGCGGGCGGGCCTGGCCAGCGGCGTCAACAACGCGGCGGCCCGCGCGGCCGGGCTCGTCGCCGTGGCCGCGCTGCCGCTGCTGGCCGGGATGGGGCCGGAGGCCTACCGTTCGGCCGACGCCTTCGACGCCGCGTTCCGGCGGGCGATGCCGCTGTGTGCGGGCGTGCTGCTGGTGGGGGCGGTGATCGCCTTCACGACCGTACGCCGTCCGGCCCCGGGCTGCCGGCGTCCGCAGTGCCGCACGCACGGCTGTGTGACGTCCCCGCCCGTGGAGCCCCAGCGCGCCGCGGCTTCCGGTACTGGTCCGGCCGAGTGACGAGGGTGCACCTGGAAGGACGGGTTCCGGCAGAGGACCCGCCACCGTCACCGATCAAGAGCGATGCAGCAGACTGGAACCCATGACGATGCACGAGAACCTCCTCGGGGGCCCGCCCCCGACCCACCTCCCCGACGACCCCGAGCCGCGCGAGCTGCTCGCCGGCGGCACCGCGCCCGCCGACGTCGCCGCCAAGTACCCGACGTCCTCGCTGGCCTGGGCCCAGCTGGCCGACGACGCGTTCGAGCGGGGCAGCGTCGTGGAGTCGTACGCCTACGCCCGTACGGGCTACCACCGCGGTCTGGACTCCCTGCGCCGCAACGGCTGGAAGGGCCACGGCCCGGTGCCCTGGGAGCACGAGCCGAACCGCGGCTTCCTGCGCGCCCTGCACGCCCTCGCCCGCGCCGCGCAGGCGATCGGGGAGCAGGAGGAGTACGAGCGCTGCTCGCAGTTCCTGAAGGACTCCTCGCCGACGGCGGCCCAGACGCTGGGCTAGTACGGCTTTCCCGGGGCAAGGCCCGCCTGTGACCAGGCGGGCCTTGCCCTTTCGAGGGACGATCGCGGAGGATGCCCGATGGGGACCGGGGCCCCCGTGTCGGTAACGGCAGGGGCGGACCGCTACCCGGAGTACACAACAGGAGACAGCGATGTCCCACGAGGCTCGTGAGGCCCAAGAGCCCGAGACCCCGCATCTCGCCCCGAAAATCAATTGGAGCAGCGCAGGCACGACGCCGTACGAGGACTACGTCAAGGCGGATGTGCTCACCCACCTGCAGCACACCCTCTCGGACGATCCCGGAGAGATGGTCTTCCTGGTCACCACGCAGGTGATGGAGCTGTGGTTCACGGTCGTCGTCCACGAGTGGGAGACCGCCGCGCGGGCCCTGCGTGAGGACCGGGTGCCGGTGGCGATCGACGCGCTGAAGCGTTCCGTACGGGAGCTGGAGGCGCTGAACGCCTCCTGGAAGCCGCTCGGGCAGCTCACCCCGGCCCAGTTCAACTCGTACCGTTCGGCCCTCGGCGAGGGTTCCGGTTTCCAGTCGGCGATGTACCGCCGCATGGAGTTCCTGCTCGGTGAGAAGTCCGCGTCGATGCTGGTCCCGCACCGGGGCGCGCCGCGCGTCCACGCCGAGCTGGAGAAGGCGCTGCACGAGCCGAGCCTGTACGACGAGGTGTTGCGGCTCCTCGCCCGGCGCGGGCACGCGGTTCCGGCCTCCGTCCTGGACCGGGACGTCTCGCGGCGGTACGAGTCGTCCCCCGAGGTGGAGGCCGTCTGGACGGCCGTGTACTCCGGTGACGCCGGCGACGAGGTCGCCCGGCTCGGCGAGGCGCTCACCGATGTCGCCGAGCTGGTGTGGCGGTGGCGCAACGACCACCTCGTCGCCACCCGGCGCGCGATGGGCGCGAAGCCCGGGACGGGTGGCTCGGCCGGTGTGGCCTGGCTGGAGAAGCGCGCGCAGAAGAACGTGTTCCCCGAGCTGTGGACGGCGAGGTCGCATGTCTGAGATATCTGACATTTCCGGCGTGTCGGAGCTGGCGGTCAAGGCGCAGAAGCTGGACGCCGTCGACGAACTGGCCGCCAAACGCGCGGAGTTCGTGCTCGACACCGTGTCCGATGATGCGGCTGACGCCGCGGGTGTGTACCTGGACGGCAACTCGCTGGGCGCGCTGCCCGCGGCCGTCCCGGGCCGGGTGGCGGACGTCGTCGGCCGCCAGTGGGGCGAGCTGCGCATCCGTTCCTGGGACGAGAGCGGCTGGTGGACCGCGCCCGAGCGGATCGGCGACCTGATCGCTCCGCTGGTGGGGGCGGCGCCGGGGCAGATCGTGGTCGGCGACTCCACCAGCGTCAACGTCTTCAAGGCGCTGGTGGCGGCGGTGCGGATGGCGGGCGCCGGGGCCGGGGGCGGGCGCGACGAGATCGTCGTGGACGCCACCACCTTCCCCACGGACGGGTACATCGCCGAGTCGGCGGCCCGGATGACCGGGTGCACGCTGCGGCCGGTGACCCCGGCGGAGGTACCGGGTGTGCTGTCCGGCCGTACCGCCGCGGTGCTCCTCAACCACGTCGACTACCGCACGGGCCGGCTGCACGACCTGCCCGGCCTCACGGCCGCGGTGCACGCGGCGGGCGCGGTGGCCGTCTGGGACCTGTGCCACAGCGCGGGCGCGCTCCCGGTCGGCCTGGACGAGCACGGAGTGGACCTCGCGGTCGGCTGCACCTACAAGTACCTGAACGGCGGCCCGGGTTCACCGGCGTACCTCTACGTACGCCATGACCTCCAGGACCGCTTCGAGTCCCCGCTGCCCGGCTGGAACTCGCACGCCGAGCCCTTCGGCATGCGCAGCGCCTACGAGCCGGCGGCGGGTGCGGTCCGGGGCCGGGTGGGCACGCCGGACATCCTGTCGATGCTCGCCCTGGAGGCGGCCCTGGAGGTCTGGGACGGCGTCTCGATCGAGGCCGTGCGCGCCAAGTCCCTCGCCCTGACCGACTTCTTCCTGGAGTGCGTGAGCGCGTACGTGCCCGAGGGGCGCGTCGAGTCGCTCACTCCCGTGGCGCACGGGGAGCGGGGCAGCCAGGTCGCGCTGCAATGTGAGGACGCCGGGCAGGTCATGAAGCGGCTGATCGAGCGGGGGGTCGTCGGTGACTTCCGGCACCCTGACGTGCTGCGGTTCGGCTTCACACCGCTGTACGTGGGGTTCGCGGACGTGGAGCGGGCGGCTCGGGTGCTGGGCGAGGTAGTGGGAGAAGCAGGGGGAGAAGTCCAGGGAGAAGTACGGGGTGAGGCGCTGAGCTAGTCGTCGGCGGGAAGGTGGGCGCTCGGTGCGGTCCCCGGGGCAGAACCGTCGGCCCTCACCGAGCGTGACATCCGCGTGTCGGCGCACGTCACGGGCCTGGTACCGTCCCCGCCAACGGCCGAATGCTCTTCTTGTTCCGCCAAACTCGGTTCGCCAAGTCCGTTTCGTCGCTGAGAGGTTGGAGCATGTCGGACGACGCAGCAGCAGCCCGTGCCGCCGCAGAAGAGGAGTCGGCCTTCTCGCATCCCGCCGTCGACCCCGACTCCACCGCCTCGTACGGCGACCATCCCGACCAGGTGATCGACTTCTACGCTCCGCGCGCAGAGGTGGGGCCGGGCGGTTCCGCGCCCCTGGTCGTCGTCCTGCACGGCGGCGCCTGGCGCGCTCCGTACGACCGGCGGCACATCACTCCGTTCGCGGACTTCCTCGCCCGCCGGGGCTTCGCCGTGGCCAACGTCGAGTACCGGCGCGGTGCCTCGATCCCGTCGCAGGGCGGCACCGGACCGGTCGCGGGCCGCTGGCCGGACACCTTCGACGACGTGGCCGCCGCCCTGGACGCGCTCCCCGCGCTCGTCCGGGAGGCCCTCCCGCAGGCGGACCCGCGCCGTACGGTCGTCACCGGTCACTCGGCGGGCGGCCACCTGGCCCTGTGGGCGGCGGCCCGGCACGTCCTGCCCGCCGACGCCCCCTGGCGCACCGGCGGACCCGCCCTCCTGCGCGGTGTGGTCGCCCTCGCCCCGATCGCCGACTTCGCGGTCGCCGAGAAGCTGGAGGTGTGCGGGGGAGCGGCGGGCCAGCTCCTGGGCGGCCAGGAGCACTTCGCCGACCGGCAGCCGTATGCCGACCCCGCGCTGCTCCTGCCCACCGGCATCGCGACCACGCTCGTCCAGGGCCGTACCGATGTGGTCGTCCCGCAGGCGGTCGCCGAGGCGTACGCGGAGGCGGCGGGGAAGGCGGGGGAAATCGTGGGCCTGACGCTCCTCGAGGACGTCGGCCACTTCCCGCTGATCGATCCGGCGGCGGACGCGTGCGCGGTGGTGGCGGAGGAGATCGCGCAGCTGGCCTGGTGATACGCAGCCGGGCGTCCTCGCGGCACCCGTAGTACCTGAGGGGGAGGCCGAAGGACCCTTCTCACTGGTGACGACCGCGATCTGCTCCTCCGCCTACGGTTTTCATGTGACCGAGACGACCCAGACGCAGACGATGCCGCCGGGCGGCGGGGCCAAGCCGCGCAGCCCGGAGTTCCGGCTGGCCGTGGACGCCCTGCGCGGGCTGCGGCAGGACCTGTTCCACGACGCCTTCGCCTACCGCCCGCTGCCCCGCATGAACACCGACGGCCCGCTCACCCGCCGGCTGTCGGGCCGGATGCGGGAGTACGCGACCTGGACGCCGCACGCCGTGATCACCGTGGCCGGGTTCATCGCCCTGCTCATCGCCTCGGACGGCACCAGCCGGGGCGGCGCTCTCAACGCGTTCCTCGGGCTGCTCGCACTGGCCCCGGTGCTGCTGACCATGGTGCGGCCGGTCGGCGCGTTCTGGCTGTCGATGGTCGCGACCCCGCTCGCCGCCGTCCTGGGAAGCGACTGGGACAGCGAGTGGCCGTGGCTGCCCGGCAGCTTCGCCTGCCACCTGGTGGTGCTCACGCTCGTGGCCATACGCACCAGGCCGCGCACGGCAGCGTGGATGTGGGCTCTGACGGGGGCGTACGGCATGGTCTCGGAGAGCGCCTTCCGCGGCGGCCGCTACTTCGGCACGAACACCGTCGAGCTGCTGTTCATCTCCGCCCTGGCCCTCCTCGCCGTCACCGTCTGGCAGATCCGCCGCGAGGCCCGGCAGGAGGTGACCGCCCAGCAGACGGTGACCGCGCACGAGCGCTCCCGCCGCACCCTCCTGGAGGAGCGCACCACGATCGCCCGCGAGCTGCACGACGTGGTCGCCCACCACATGTCGGTGGTCGCCATCCAGGCGGAGGCCGCGCCCTACCGGGTGGAGAACCCGCCGCCGGAGCTGGAGCGCGCCTTTGTCACCATCCGGGAGAACGCGGTGGCGGCGCTCACCGAGCTGCGCCGCGTCCTGGGCGTCGTCCGCGCCGAGGACTACGAGGCGCCGGACGCCCCGCAGCCCACGCTCGCCGACCTGGACACGCTGCTGGCCAACGTGCGGGACGCGGGACTGAGCGTGGAGAAGGCGGTGACGGGTGCGGTGCGCGAACTCCCGCAGGGCGTCGAGCTGTCGGCGTACCGGATGGTCCAGGAGGCACTGAGCAACACCCTGCGGCACGCGCCGGGCGCGAGCGCACGGGTCGAGATCGGCTACGTCCTCGGCGGGCTGGGGCTGCGGATAGTCAACGGGCCGGTGCCCGAGCTGTCGCTGGTGAAGCCCTCGCCCGGCGCCGGGCACGGCGTCACCGGGATGCGCGAGCGCGTCTCCATGCTGAACGGGGAGATGACGGCCGGGCCGACGGAGGAGGGCGGGTACGAGGTGGCGGTGTTCCTGCCGGTGGCCGCCGTGAGCGAGGGTGACGTATGACCATCCGGGTACTGATCGCGGACGACCAGATGATGGTGCGCGAGGGCTTCTCCGTCCTGCTGAACGCGATGCCGGACATCGAGGTCGTCGGCGAGGCCGTCAACGGGCGGGAAGCGGTCGAGCGGGTGCGGGAGCTGACCCCGGACGTCGTGCTGATGGACATCCGGATGCCCGAGCTGAACGGCATCGAGGCGACCCGGGAGATCGTCGCCGCGGACGGTACGGCGAAAGTGCTGGTGCTGACGACGTTCGACCTCGACGAGTACGTGTACCAGGCGCTGCGGGCGGGGGCGTCCGGCTTCCTCCTGAAGGACGCGTCGGCACGCCAACTCGCCGACGGGGTCCGGGTGGTGGCGGCCGGTGAGGCGCTGCTGGCTCCCTCGGTGACCAAGCGGCTGATCACCGAGTTCTCGAAACTGTCCGACGGCCCGCGACTGACGCCGACCGCGCAGGCGGCGTACGGGGATCTGACCGAGCGGGAGACGGAGGTGCTGGTGCTGATCGCGCAGGGCCTGTCGAACGCGGAGATCGCCGGGCGGCTGGTGGTCGCCGAGTCCACGATCAAGACGCATGTGAGCCGGATCCTGGTGAAGCTGGGGCTGCGGGACCGTACGCAGGCGGCGGTGTTCGCGTACGAGGCGCGGCTGGTCACCCCGGGGTGAGGCGGCGGCGTGCCTGACCAGGGGTGAGGCACCCCTGGTCAGGCAGGGGGGTGCCGGGCTAGCGTCCGTGCATGGCAGCTGCTTCCGACCTCGCCTTCGACCCCTGGGACACAGGGTTCGTCGCCGACCCGTACCCGGCCTACGCCGAACTGCGCGCCCGGGGCCGCGTGATCCACTACGAGCCCACCGACCAGTGGCTGGTCCCGCACCACGCGGACGTCTCGGCGCTGCTGCGTGACCGGCGGCTGGGGCGGACGTACCAGCACCGGTTCACGCACGAGGAGTTCGGCCGTGGCGCGCCGGCGCCGGAGCACGAGCCGTTCCACACGCTCAACGACCACGGGATGCTGGACCTGGAGCCGCCGGACCACACCCGTATCCGGCGCCTGGTGTCGAAGGCGTTCACGCCGCGTACGGTCGAGCAGCTCAAGCCGTACGTGGCCCGGCTCGCCGGGGAGCTGGTGGACCGGCTGGCCGAGGCGGGCGGCGGTGATCTGCTCACGGACGTCGCCGAACCGCTTCCCGTGGCCGTCATCGCCGAGATGCTGGGCATCCCGGAGTCGGACCGGGCGCCGCTGCGGCCCTGGTCGGCGGACATCTGCGGGATGTACGAGCTGAACCCGCCGGAGGACGTGGCGGTGAGGGCGGTGCGCGCGTCGGTCGAGTTCTCCGACTATCTCCGTGAGCTGATCGCCGAGCGCCGCAAGGAGCCCGGCGACGACCTGATCTCCGGTCTGATCGCGGCGTACGACGAGGGCGACCGTCTCACCGAGCAGGAGATGATCTCGACCTGCGTGCTGCTGCTGAACGCGGGGCACGAGGCCACGGTGAACGCCACGGTCAACGGCTGGTACGCCTTGTTCCGCAACCCCGACCAGCTGGCGGCCCTGCGCGCCGACCACTCTCTCGTCCCCGCCGCCGTCGAGGAGCTGATGCGCTTCGACACCCCGCTCCAGCTCTTCGAGCGCTGGGTGCTGGACGAGATCGAGATCGACGGCACGACGATCCCGAGGGGCGCGGAGATCGCGATGCTGTTCGGTTCCGCCAACCACGATCCCGAGGTGTTCCAGGACCCCGAGAAGCTCGACCTCACCCGCGGGGACAACCCGCACATCTCCTTCAGCGCCGGCATCCACTACTGCATCGGCGCCCCGCTGGCCCGTATCGAACTGGCGGCCTCCATGACCGCCCTCCTGGAGAAGGCGCCCACGCTGAGCCTGGCGGCCGAGCCCGAGCGGAAGCCCAACTTCGTCATCAGGGGACTCGACGGTCTTCGGGTGACGGCGTAGGCCCTGCCGTCAGGACGCGCCCAGGCGGCGGGCGGCGAGCTGGACCTCCCGGGGCCCGCCCGGGCGTTCGAGGATCATGAAGCCTGCCTCCTCGCCCCGGTGATAGACCTTCAGGCGCGGCCCGTCGACGGCCAGCCGCAGGTCGGCCCAGGGGTGGGCCCACAGCAGGTCGGAGTGCTCCCAGAGCTGGAGGTGCCGGGAGGTCAACCGCAGCTGGAAGGGCGGGTTCTCGTACGGGGTCGGGCCTCGCTCGGGCGTGAACGGCGGCCGTACGGTGTAGGTGCTGAGCAGATACTCACCCGGTTCCAGCGACTCCGCACGGACGGCGTCCTCACGGCCGGTCTTCGTCCCCGACCATCCGGCGAAGGCGCTGCACAGCACGGTGAACGGCACGACGAACCACCAGGGGACGCCGCCGGTGAACCCCTCGACGGCGACGGACGCGGCCCCGAGGCTGGCCGTGACACCACCGGAGACGGCGGCCCGGCGGAGCCGCCGCCGTCTTTCACCCTCCGGGGTTCCGCGCTCCGCCCGCTGCCGTGCCATGTGGCATCCCCCTGCACGTCGGTCTGACCGTCCGCAACGTGGTGGAAGACGCGGCGGGGCGTCAGGTGGTTGCATCGTGCACGGATTCGCCGTCACTGTCCGACGCGTCGGACCAGGGCCCAGACGGTGAGGGAGGCGGCGATTCCGCCGAGGATCGCAAGCGGCAGCTCGGCGTAGAGCACGCTCCAGTCCGGGCTCTGTTCGAACCGCCAGAACCGCGCCCGGAAATCCATGGCCCACACCGTGAGTCCCGCGCCGGCGCCGAGGGCCGCGGTCAGGCATCCCGCGGCGGCCTGCATACGTTGTCCCATGTCCGGCATGGACGCGCCAAGGCCGCCGAGGAGTTCCCGCGTCGGTCAGGTCGTGAGGTCCCGGCGTCGTAGCCCGGCCAGTCCCGCGGCCACCAGCACCACCGACAACCCGAGCAGGATCAGTACCGGAGTCCACTCCATCGCCCCGCCCGGCAGCTTCGGCAGGTGACCGAAGGGGGACACGTCGAGCACCGCCTGCGGAACGTCCAGTGCCGGTCCCACCCAGCCGATGAGCAGGACCGTGCCCGCGACTCCCCATGCCGCCGTCGCCGCCCGGGGCAGCACCCCGTACAGCAGGACCGCCACCCCGCCGATCACCCACACTCCGGCGACCTGCACCAGACAGGCGCCCAGGATCGGCCCGACCTCCTTGCCGTAGCCGATGGCGAAGCCGAGCCCGGCGAGCAGCATGATGAGCACGGTCCCACCGAAGGCGATCACCAGGTGACCGGCAGCCCACCGCAGTCGGCCCACCGCGTTCGCCAGCAGCGGCTCCGCCCGCCCCGACGTCTCCTCGCCGTTCAGACGGAGGACGGACGCCACCACGTACAGCGCGGCCACCAGGCCGAGCATCCCGACCATCGAGGCGAGGAACGCGTCCGTGATCCCCGACTGGCCGCCCATGCGCTCGAAGATCTCGCGAGCGTTGTCGTTGTCCCGGACCAGATCGGCCGCCTCGTCGGTCAGCCCGCCGTACACGACCCCCGCGAGGAAGAAGCCGACGCTCCAGCCGAGCACACTGCCCCGCTGCAGGCGCCAGGCCAGTGCGCCTGCCGTGCCGAGACGGCCGGCCGCCGGTCCGGGGCGCGTCGGCAAGAAGCTCATGCCGATGTCCCGGCGGCCGGCGAGCTCGTAGGCGACCGCGCCCTGCACCAGCACCGCCGCCGCGAACAACAGCAGCACCCACCACCGTTCGCCGGCGAAGGACCGCAGGTTCTCCAGCCAGCCGAGCGGGGACAGCCAGGTCAGCACCGACGAGCCGTCGTCCGTCGCCGAGTCGCCCGCCGCGCGCAGGACGAAGGCGGCGCCCAGGACCGCCGCCGTCAGACCGCGGGCCAGGCGTGCGCTCTCCGTCAGCTGGGCGACGATCGCCGCCATCGTCGCGAAGACCATCCCGACGGCCGCGAGCCCGAGCCCGAAGGCCGTCGCCCCGGCCGCGCCCTGCCCGGCCAGTCCGGCCGTGACCAGCAACGCCAGTACGGCGTTGGCGACCGCCGCCGCGAGCAGCGCCGACGTCAGCGAGGCCCGCCGGCCCACCATGCCCGAGGCCAACAGCTCCTGGCGGCCGCTCTCCTCCTCGTCCCTGGTGTGCCGTACGACGACGAGCAGGCTCATCACCGCGGCCAGGGCGCCCGCGTAGACGCCGACGCGCCACGCCGTCAGCGCGCCGAGCGAGTCGTCGAAGACCGGTCCGACCAGCGCGCGCAGGGAGGAGTTCGTCGCCATCTGCCGCATCAGGTCGGCGCGCTGGGCCGGGGTGCCGTACAGGCCCTCGAGGGTGTTCGGCATGGAGAGGACCATCAGGGTGTTCACGGCGACCCAGACGGGCATCATCAGCCGGTCGCGACGCAGCGCGAAGCGCAACAGGACGCCCGTGCCGGTGAGTTGCCTCGGCGCGATCGTGCTCACCTCGGCACCTCGTCCTGGTAGTGCCGCAGGAACAGTTCCTCCAGGGTCGGTGGCGTAGAGGTCAGCGACCGTACGCCGGACGCGCTCAACGACCGCAGTACGGCGTCGAGCTTGTCCGTGTCGACCTGGAGCCGGACCCTCCTGCCCTGTACGTCGAGGTCGTGGACGCCGGGGAGATGCGCCAAACCGTTCGGCGGGCCGGCGAGTTCGGCCGTCACGCTGGTCCGGGTGAGATGCCTCAGGTCCGCCAGCGAACCCGTCTCGACCGTGCGCCCCGTGCGGATGATGCTCACCCGGTCGCAGAGCTCCTCGACCTCGCTGAGGATGTGGGACGACAGCAGAACGGTCCGCCCCCGTTCCCGCTCCTCCTCCACGCACCGCTGGAAGACCTCCTCCATCAGCGGGTCCAGGCCCGACGTCGGCTCGTCCAGGATCAGCAGGTCGACGTCCGAGGCGAAGGCGGCGACGAGGGCGACCTTCTGCCGGTTGCCCTTCGAGTACGTGCGGCCCTTCTTGGTGGGGTCCAGCTCGAAGCGTTCGATCAGGTCGGCGCGGCGCTCGGTGTCCAGGCCGCCGCGCAGACGGCCGTACAGGTCGATGACCTCGCCGCCGGAGAGGTTGCGCCACAGGGTCACGTCGCCGGGGACGTACGCGATCCGGCGGTGCACCTCCACCGCGTCCTTCCACGGGTCGCGGCCGAGCACCTGCGCGGCGCCCGAGTCGGCGCGCAGCAGGCCGAGCAGGACACGGATGGTGGTGGACTTGCCGGCGCCGTTGGGGCCGAGGAAGCCGTGGACCTCGCCGGTCTCGACGTTCAGGTCGAGGCCGTCGAGGGCGTGGGTCCTGCCGAACGACTTGTGCAGTCCGGAGACGGTGATGGCCTTCGTCATGCTTCAGAACGTACGCTATATTCAGAAACTTGTGAAGATAGGGAAGCCTCTGAATCGCCGGATAGGATGGTCCACATGACTGACGTGGCGGGACGCGACCCGGAGGCGGTCTCGAAGTTCGTGGAGAGCTTCGCCGCGCAGCTCGTCGAGGCCGGCATGCAGCGGATGCCGGCCAGGGTCTTCGCGGCCCTGCTGTCCTCGGACTCGGGCACGCTGACCTCCGCCGAGCTGGGCGAACAGCTCCAGGTCAGCGCGGCCGCCGTCTCCGGGGCCGTGCGCTACCTGGCCCAGCAGCACATGGTCGCGCGCGAGCGCGAGCCCGGTTCGCGAAGGGAGCGGTACCGGGTGCACAGCAACCAGTGGTACGAGGCGCTCACCAACCGGGAAGCGGTCCTCAAGCGGTGGGAAGGGGCCCTGCGGGAAGGTGTCACGAGCCTCGGCGCCGACACCCCGGCGGGACGCCGCATGGCGGAGACGCTCGCCTTCTTCGAGTTCGTCGACGGCGAGATCGCGGCCATGATGGAACGCTGGCGTGTCCACAGGGACCGGGTGTTCGGCGCTTCCTAGCGCAAGCCGGATTCTCAGCTCGACGACGGCAACGTCAACCCCAACCCGCCCTCCCGCACCGTCCACGTCCGCCTCCGCACCGGCCCCCAGACCCCCGCGTCCGCCCGGTACCGGAAGTCCGCTCCGGACACGGTCACCAGCCGCCCCCGCGCCAGCAGGGGCGCCGCCTCCGCGCCCACCGACGCCGGCCGCACCTCCACCGCCGCCGCTCCGGCGCCGCCCGGCGTCACCGACACCGCCTCCACCGGCTGGTCCAGGTCGACCAGCGTCACCCCGTCGACCTCCACCCGCAGCCGGGACGGCCCGGGCCGGGGCACGTCGACGGCGGACGGGGCCCTGGACGGCCGGGACGGCACCAGCGTGCGCACGAGTGACTGGCACGTCCGCAGCCAGGGGTGTGCCGGGTCGGCCGAGGGTTCCGGTTCCTCCGGCGTCCGGAACACCGGAACCGGTGGTATCCGCAACGCCCCCAGCACCACCCCGTCACTGTCGTCGACCAGCAGGTCCAGCCGGCGCTCGGCCCCGTCGAGCACGGCCCGCGCCGCCGCCACGGTCCCCGTCGGCACCCCCAGCGAACGGGCCACCGACAGCGCACTGCCCACCGGCACCACCGACAGCACGCATCCGGCCAGCTCCCGCTGCCGGTGCAAAAGGGACACCGCCCGCACGAGAGTCCGGTCGTCGCCGATGACCACCGGCCGACGCGACCCCCGTCGCGCCAGTGCCCGGGCGAATTCCTCGGGCCCGTCCGGCAGGCACACCTTCGTCGCCGCACCCCCGCTGAGCACGTCTTTCGCGATTCGTACGGCCTCGCCGTCCGTCTGCCGGGCGACCGGGTCGATGACCACCAGCAACTGGTCGGAAGTCGCCACCTCGGTCATGCCTCGCTTCCTCGGGTAGCATCTTGGTGCAAGAGCCCCTTGCGCTATTGCGCCAGGGGCTTCGTCTATTCCGGGGCATCCGGGTCCGACGGGTTCGCGGCCGACGACGGCCGTCGGTGGCCGACGATGGTCGCCGGTGTACAAGGCACAAGGCCGTGCCGCGTA
Source organism: Streptomyces sp. NPDC001315 (assembly GCF_042896175.1). Lineage (NCBI taxonomy): Bacteria > Bacillati > Actinomycetota > Actinomycetes > Kitasatosporales > Streptomycetaceae > Streptomyces > Streptomyces sp. NPDC001315. Next base: position 440,339 of record NZ_JBIAWZ010000003.1, read on the forward strand.
CGCCCCTGACCTTGGACATGCCCCGCCCGGAAGGGGTGTACGCGCGTGCCCGCACTTGTGCTGCTCGGTGCTCAGTGGGGTGACGAAGGCAAGGGAAAGGCGACGGACCTGCTGGGCGGCTCCGTCGATTATGTGGTGCGCTACCAGGGCGGCAACAACGCCGGCCACACGGTAGTCGTGGGCGACCAGAAGTATGCCCTTCACCTCCTCCCTTCCGGAATCCTGTCCCCGGGGTGCATCCCGGTCATCGGCAACGGTGTCGTGGTCGACCCGTCGGTCCTGCTCTCCGAGCTGAGCGGTCTGAACGAGCGCGGCGTCGACACGTCCAAGCTGCTGATCAGCGGAAACGCTCACGTCATCACGCCGTACAACGTCACCGTCGACAAGGTGACGGAACGCTTCCTCGGGAAGCGGAAGATCGGCACGACGGGGCGTGGCATCGGACCGACCTACGCGGACAAGATCAACCGCGTCGGCATCCGGGTGCAGGACCTGTACGACGAGTCGATCCTGACCCAGAAGGTCGAGGCGGCCCTCGACGTCAAGAACCAGATCCTCACCAAGCTGTACAACCGCCGCGCCATCGCCGTCGACCAGGTGGTCGAGGAGCTGCTGGGCTACGCGGACAAGCTCCAGCCGTACGTCGCCGACACGGTCCTCGTCCTCAACCAGGCGCTCGAGGACGACAAGGTGGTCCTCTTCGAGGGCGGCCAGGGCACGCTGCTGGACATCGACCACGGCACGTACCCCTTCGTCACGTCGTCGAACCCGACCGCGGGCGGTGCCTGCACGGGCGCGGGCGTGGGCCCGACGAAGATCAGCCGGGTCATCGGCATCCTCAAGGCCTACACGACTCGCGTCGGCGCCGGCCCCTTCCCGACGGAACTGTTCGACGAGGACGGCGCCGCGCTGCGCCGTATCGGCGGCGAGCGGGGTGTCACCACCGGCCGTGACCGCCGCTGCGGCTGGTTCGACGCGGTCATCGCCCGCTACGCGACCCGCGTGAACGGCCTGACCGACTTCTTCCTCACCAAGCTCGACGTCCTCACCGGCTGGGAAGAGATCCCGGTCTGCGTCGCGTACGAGATCGACGGCAAGCGCGTCGAGGAACTCCCGTACTCGCAGAGCGACTTCCACCACGCGAAGCCGGTCTACGAGAACCTCCCCGGCTGGTCCGAGGACATCACCAAGGCGAAGTCCTTCTCCGACCTCCCGAAGAACGCCCAGGCGTACGTGAAGGCCCTGGAGGAGATGTCCGGCGCCCCGATCTCCGCGATCGGCGTGGGCCCGGGCCGGGACGAGACGATCGAGATCAACTCGTTCATCTGAGGTCGTGCGGCAACAGGCCGTGCGGCAACAGCAAGAGGGGCGCCCCGAGGGCGCCCCTTTTTTGCATTGCCGCCGGTGTTCTGAGTTGCCGCCCGGGGGCTCCCTCAATCAGGCGTGCAGTCGGGGCAGTTGAGCGGAAGGCCCAGGCAGGGGTGCAAGGACAGCGTCAGTCTGTGGTCGATGGACGCGGGCAAGTTCTGAGCGGGGGCACCTGCGGGTGGGTGTCCCCGCAGGGCTCTCCCGGTTCGGGCGCTGACCGTCAGCTGAACACGATCATCGATCCCTGCGCCAGACTCCGCGTCGCCGCCGCGTGCAGCCCGAGCCAGACGTGCCGCTCGCGCGCGAAAGGGCTGGGGTCGTGCGGTGCCGGTACGGCGGGTTCCTCCAGCTCCGTGGGAGCGGACGGCGGGCTGGGTGCCGCCGGAGGGTTCGCCGGGTCGATACCTATCGTCGGGGCGACGTACTCCAGCTCCCGCAGCAGCGACTGCGAGGAGCCCAGCGGGCCGCCGCCCGCGAGCAGTTCGTCGTTGGACAGGGGCTGCGGGAAGTCCACGGGCACATACGCGCCCGCGTGGTCGTAGTGCCAGACCAGGTGCGACTGCTGGGCCGTCGACTCGAACATCTCCAGAAGCTGCTCGTAGTCGCCGCCCAGATCGTCCACCGGCGTGACCGGCAGCCCGCACACCTGGAGGAGATAGGCGCGGCGCAGGAAGTGCAGGGCGTCGTAGTCGAAGCCGGCCACGGGGGCGACCTCGCCGGACAGACCCGGCATGTACTGGTACACCGGCACCGGCGGCAGCCCGGCTTCGGCGAGCACCTTGTTGTACTGCGCGAGTTCCTCGGCGAACGGGTTGTCGGGCGTGTGGCACAAGACGTCGACGAGCGGTACCAGCCACAGGTCACAGGCCAAAGAGAGCTCCTCGCTCAGCGTGTAGCACGGCGGTCAGGGAAGGGAAGAGTAGTCGGTGCGGCACGGGTTCAGCTCCCCTCGTGCAGGTCCCATACCCACACCCCGCCGGTCCACCTACCGGGCCGGCCCACCAGCTTCTCCAAGGCCTGGCGCAGCAGGGCGTCGTTGGGCTGCGGGGCGAGGACGATCACGCCCGCCTTCCAGAAGGCGAAGTCCCGTGCGGCCTGCGCCTGCCAGTTCTTGCCGATCGTCGGGACCTTGCCCGAGTAGCGGATGTCCCGCAGCAGATTGGAGGTGTAGCGCGGGGAGGCGCCGTAGATGCCGATGCGGTCGTCGCCGTAGGGGCCGTTGAAGTAGCCGCCGGGGAGTTTGAAGCCCAGGTGCGCGGCTGTCTGCCAGTGCAGCGCCTCCGCGTTGCCGGGGTCGGGCAGCGGCACCGGTACCAGGCTCTCGCCGTCGCGGACGTACGACTTCCACATGCCGTCCGTGATGAAGGCGGGGACGTCCGGGCGGGCCGTCGACTTCAGGGGGGCGGGTATGAGGGGGAGCAGGGCGAGGGAGACGGCCAGCAGTCCGGCGTAGACCGTGCCCACGCGGCGGATCGCGGCCAGCCGGTCGACCGCGAGCGCGAGGAGCATGCCCAGCGCGGGGGCGCAGATCATCGCGACCCGGCCCTCGATGACGGACTCGAACAGCGGTTTGTCGGAGAGGAGGGCCCAGGGGCCGGGGAGGACCGTGTCGGTCAGCGGGAAGCGGATCTTCGGGCCCAGCGACAGCAGGGCCGCCGCCAGTGCCGTGAACGCCAGCGCCTTGACCACGGCCCGCTCCCACAGCCGTACGACGATCGCGAACGCGAGGAGGGCCAGCGGCCAGCCGTAGAAGGCGTTCTGCTCGGTCGGGTTGAGGGAGAGGGCGTTCGCGCGCTCCGCGTCGCCCGCGATCAGTGAGCGTTCGGCGAAGGAGAGCAGGGCGAGGGGGCTGTTGCCCGCGTTGTCGCCGTGCAGGACGCTCCGGTAGCTCTGCGGGCCGGCGAACTGCCAGGCCAGCGGGTAGCAGATGATCGGCAGGCAGACCGCGGCGGCGATCAGCAGGCCCCGCAGCAGCGGGCGCCAGGCCGCCTTCGTCACGTCCCGCCGCAGGACCCCGTAGGCCACGGCGAACAGCAGCATCCCGATCGACGCGAGCAGGAGGGGCTCCTCGCCGAGGAAGACCTGGTAGGCCGCCATCAGGCCGAGGATCACCGCGTCCCGTACGACCCGCGTGCCCGCGCACAGCCGCAGGGCGCGGTCGATGATCAGCGGGATCATGAACAGGATCACGAAGTTGGGGTGGGCGTTGGCGTGGCTGACCATCGGCGGGGCGAACGCGGCCAGCGAGGCGCCGAGGAAGGCCGCCGCCCGCTGCCGTACGACCCGTTTCACGATCAGCCAGTACCAGGCGGCCGCGGTGGCGGCCAGGCCCAGGGTCATACAGAGGCTGAGCGCGACCGCGGGGCCGAAGAGCAGCGTGATGGGGGCGAAGGGGACGGACAGGCCCAGCATGACCGTGTTGGCCATGAGGTTCACGCCGTCGGGGAAGCCCTGGAGGTCGGTGAAGAGCGGGTTGTGCAGATGGGCGACGCTGTCGGCGGCCACCGCCAAGAACCACTCCCACTGGTTCTGGTCCTGGAGGGAGTCCGGGAGGTAGCGGTGGGCGGGGTCGAAGAAGCGGCCCGAGTACAGGGCCACCGCCATGAGGAGGAAGAGGACGGCCACGAAGGCGTCGGCCGGGCGCAGGGCGCGGGCCTTGAGGCGGCCGAGTTCGCCGAGGACCCGGGCGTAGTCCAGGGGCCGCAGCTTCGAGCCGGACTGGTGGGACCAGGTCACCGGGACCTCGGCGACCGGCCAGTCGGCCCGGCGGAAGTGCTGGAGGACCTCGACGTCGATGCCCCAGCCGTTGAGCCGGGAGCCGGCGAAGGCGGCTCGCGCCCTGTCGCCGTCGAACAGCTTGAAACCGCACTGGGTGTCGCGTATCCCGGGGACCGCGACCCTGCGTATGAGTAAGTTGCCCGCGCGGCCGAGCAGTTGGCGCAGGCGGTGCTGGTGGTCGCCGATCGTCGCACCCGGGACCGAGCGGGAGCCGACGGCTGCCGCGTTCCCTTCGCTCAGCGCCTTGTCGAGCTTCTCCAGCTCCTCGATCGGCGCCGCCAGATCGGCGTCCGTGAGCAGCACGCGCCGGCCGCGTGCGGCGGCTACGCCGAGCCGCAGGGCGTGGCCCTTGCCCCGGTTGCGGGGGCTGGTGACCAACTGGATCCGGGGGTCGCGGCGGGCGGCGACGATCTCGCGGGTGGCGTCGGTGGAGCCGTCGTCGGCGACCACGACCTCCCACTCGCCCCAACGGCCCTCGGGTTCGCCCAGGTAGCGGGTGATCGCGTCGAGCGTCGGGCCGAGCCGCTGCTCCTCGTTGTAGGCGGGGACGACGACGGACAGGTCGACAGTGCTCCCGGCGGCGCCGCTCATCCGTCGGGTGCCCGGGCCGCTCATCCGTCCGCCAGTCGCTCGATGAGGGCCAGGGAGTGCGCGTTGTACTCCGCGACGATCGATCGGGCGGCGGCGGTGTCGCGGTGGGCGAGGGCGTCGACCAGCCGGGTGTGGCCGGACCACAGGTGGCCGCGCAGGTCGGCCAGGTGGCGCAGGTGCTGCACCGCGCACACCCAGGACTGCACGCGCAGCCGGTGCAGGAAGTCGACGAGGTAGGGGTTGCCGAACAGGGCGCTGAGCTCGCGCCAGAACCGCAGGTCGTAGCCGATCAGGACCATCAGGTCCCCGGCGTCGGCGGCGCGCTGTGCCTCCTCGCCGCGCCGGCGGACGCCCGCCACGGCGGCGGCGACCCGCGGGACGTCGAGGTTCTGGTAGCCGTTGTGGCCGGATTCGAGCGCATGGAACATGCCCTCGACGACCAGTGAGCGGGCCTCGATGATGCCCCGGAAGTCCTCGACCGAGTACTCGTGCACGCGGAAACCGCGGTGCTGGTCGGCCTCCAGGAGGCCCTGCGCGGAAAGATCGACGAGTGCCTCGCGCACCGGGGTCGCGGACACCCCGTACTGCTCGGCGATCTCCTTCACCGTGAACTCCTGCCCCGGTTGAAGCCGCCCGGCAAGTACTTCGTCACGAAGCGCGTCCGCGATCTGCTGCCGCAGGGTGCTGCGGTTCACGGCGCCGCTGCCGCTGGGGCCGGGCATGGTCAGGGTGTCTCCCTCGTCACGTGTAAGGGGCGTGCTCGTCCGCGTCGCTCGTGTACATCCACGAGCACGCCACCTTACGCGTTCGGGTTCCCGGGCCGCCCGGGTGAGGCGCTTACTCCGTGTGCTCGTCGGCCACGGAGAGCGCGGCGTCCAGGGCGGCCAGCCCCTCCTTCAACTCGGCCTCGCCGGCGTTGCACGGCGGCACGAAGTGCGTCCGGTTCATGTTGATGAAGGGCCACACGCCGTGCTTCTTCGCGGCGGCGCCGAACGCGGCCATCGGCGCGTTCGCCGCACCGGCCGCGTTGTACGGCACCAGCGGCTCCCGCGTCTGCTGGTTTTTGACCAGCTCGACGGCCCAGAACATGCCGACGCCGCGCACCTCGCCGACGCTCGGGTGCCGCTCCGCCAGCTCCCGCAGCCCGGGCTCGACGACGGACGCGCCCAGCTTCGCCGCGTTCTCGACCATGCCCTCCTCGGCCATCACGTTGATCGTCGCGACGGCGGCCGCGCAGGCCAGCGGGTGCCCCGAGTACGTCAGACCGCCCGGGTACGGCCGCTTCCCGAACGTCTCCGCGATCGCGCCGGAGATCGCGACCCCGCCGAGCGGCACATATCCGGAGTTCACGCCCTTGGCGAAGGTCATCAGGTCCGGCACCACGTCGAACAGGTCGGCCGCGAACCACTCACCGGTGCGCCCGAACCCGGCCATGACCTCGTCCAGGATGAAGACGATCCCGTACTTGTCGCAGATCTCCCGCACCCCGGCCAGATAGCCCGGCGGCGGGACCATGATCCCGGCCGTGCCCGGAATGGTCTCCAGGATGATCGCGGCGACCGTCGACGGCCCCTCGAAGGCGATCGTCGTCTCCAGGTGCTCCAGCGCCCGAGCGCACTCCTGCTCTTCGGTCTCGGCGTAGAAGCGGGAGCGGTACAGGAACGGCGCCCAGAAGTGCACGACCCCGGCCGCGGCACCGTCGGACGCCCAGCGGCGCGGGTCACCGGTGATGTTGATCGCCTGCTGGGTACCGCCGTGGTAGGAGCGGTACGCCGAGAGCACCTTCGGGCGGCCGGTGTGCAGCCGCGCCATCCGCACCGCGTGCTCCACGGCGTCGGCGCCACCGTTGGTGAAGAAGATCTTGTCGAGGTCGCCGGGGGTGCGCTCGGCGATCAGCCGGGCCGCCTCCGACCGTGCCTCGACGGCGAAGGCGGGCGCGAACGTGGACAGGGTCGCGGCCTGCTCCTGGATCGCGGCGACGACCTTCGGGTGCTGGTAGCCGATGTTCGTGAAGACGAGCCCGCTGGTGAGGTCGAGGTAGCGGTTGCCGTCGTAGTCCCAGAAGTACGACCCCTCCGCACCGGCGACGGCGAGCGGGTCGATGAGCTCCTGGGCGGACCAGGAGTGGAAGACGTGCGCGCGGTCCGCGGCCTTCACGGCGGCGCCGGCCTGGGGGTCGGTCTGAGGGGTCATGCGGGTGAGCGTAAATGTCCGCGATGCGGAAGCGGTATCGGCGTCCTGTCTGTGGACGGGAGGTTTCCGCGACAGGTTGTCCAGGCTCCCGGTCGTGCCCGACCTCGCTTTTCGGCGCAGCCATGGAGAAGTTGGGACCGGGGGATCTGCCGCGGATCGGCGCGTACCGGCTGCTGGCGCGGCTCGGGGCCGGCGGGATGGGGCAGGTGTACCTCGCGCGGTCCGACCGGGGGCGCACGGTCGCGGTGAAGCTGGTGCGCCGGGAGCTGGCCGCGCAGGAGGAGTTCCGGGCGCGGTTCCGGCAGGAGGTGCGGGCCGCGCGGCGGGTCGGCGGGCACTGGACGGCGCCGGTACTGGACGCGGACACCGAGGCCGCGGTGCCGTGGGTCGCCGCCGGGTATGTCGCCGGGCCCAGCCTTCAGCAGGTCGTCGGGCAGGATCACGGAGCCCTGCCCGAGCGGTCGGTACGGATCCTCGCCGCCGGGCTCGCCCACGCTCTCCAGGACATCCACGCCGCCGGGATCATCCACCGCGACCTCAAGCCGTCCAACGTGCTGGTGACCATCGACGGTCCCCGGGTCATCGACTTCGGGATCGCGCGGGCCATGGAGACGCTGGGAACCGAACCCCTACCGGGAGATCGAGTACGCCTACACCTACGGCCGGCCCCCGGCCGACTCCCTGGCGTCGGGCTTCCTGACATACCTGGCACGGGGCAACGGCCAGGACGTGATCCGCACCCACGGGCACATTCCGTGCTGGACACCGGAGGGGATGAAGCTCTGCGCCCAGGCCGGTGCCCCGGGTCAGCGGGGTTCGGGCGGGCGCTGTCGCGGCATGTTCGGCCGGGCCGGCCCCGGCGGCAGGGGGAAGCGGCCCTGCCCGCCCCCGGCGTCCTGCCGGGGCACGGAGGACATCGCCGACTGGATGCCCAGCGGCGTCGACCCGGTACGGAACTCCACCATCCAGTCGGCGGTCTCCGTGCGCACCAGCTCGATCACATCCTCCGAGAACCTCCGCAGCACCCCGAGACACCGGTCGGCGGCTTCGCTCGCCGTGCCCTCCGCCGGACCCAGCACCTCTCGCACGCTCTCCGACGCCCAGTCGAACTGGAACATCTGAAGCCGCCGCTGGATGGCCTGCGAGGTCGCCACGTCCCTTATCCACCCCGACGTCACCCCGAAGAACCGGTCGACGCCCACACACGCCCCCGCGAGCAGCAGCGCCAGATATCCCCAGGGCGCCAGCCCGTCGACGACGCCGGTGAGGTCCAGGAAGGGCAGCGCGGCCCCCGCGACCGCCCCGACCGCCGCGCCCGTACGCAGCACCCGCGCGGTCCGCCGCTTCCACATCCGGTCGGACAGGTACCAGGCCGCCGTCTCCAGGGCCCCGCGTTCCACCCATCGGTACAGCTCGTCCAGCCGCTCCGCCGGCTCGCCCCAGTCCCCGAGCGGGAACGCCCGCCCGGCCAGATCGCCCGGCCGCAGCCCGGCCGCCCCCTCGCCCCGCCCGTCCTGAGGCGGACCCTCGGGCTGCATCTCCGGCTGACCCACCCGGCACTCCCTACTGATCCCGACCGATCACGTTGCGTGACACCGCGCACCGCGACACCGTGACATCTGATGCTGGTGCGCCGCACCTTCCTACCTCCCAATGGGTGGCGAAGAGGAAGGTTTCATTGCTTTTCCGCCCGGACGGGGGTCTTGATCAGGTATAGGGCGGACAATCAACTCACTCGAAAGAGTGCTGGAGCGATGCCTGCCTGGACCACGTAGGCTCGTGCCAGGCGGGGAAATCCCCGCTCCGACAGCCGTACGAAACCAGGAGCTGATCGTGATTCCCGGTGGTGGCCAGCCCAACATGCAGCAGCTGCTCCAGCAGGCCCAGAAGATGCAGCAGGACCTGGCGCGGGCGCAGGAGGAACTGGCGCAGACGGAGGTCGACGGCCAGGCGGGCGGCGGCCTGGTGAAGGCGACCGTGACGGGCTCCGGCGAGCTCCGCGCCCTGAAGATCGACCCGAAGGCGGTGGACCCGGAGGACACGGACACCCTCGCCGACCTCATCGTCGCGGCCGTCCACGCGGCCAACGAGAACGCGCAGACCCTCCAGCAGCAGAAGCTCGGCCCGCTGGCTCAGGGGCTGGGCGGCGGCAGCGGCATCCCCGGCCTGCCGTTCTGACGTTCGTGCCGAGTGAGGCCCGTACCGCCTTCCTCGAACGGGCGGCGGCCAACTACGGTACGTACTGAAAAGACCCTGAAGACCCAGGAAGGGCAGTCCGTTGTACGAAGGCGTGGTCCAGGACCTCATCGACGAGCTGGGGCGGCTTCCCGGCGTCGGTCCCAAGAGCGCGCAGCGGATCGCCTTCCACATCCTCCAGGCGGAACCGACGGACGTGCGCCGCCTCGCGCACGCCCTCCTCGAGGTGAAGGCGAAGGTCCGCTTCTGCGCGACCTGCGGCAACGTCGCGCAGGAGGAGCTGTGCAACATCTGCCGCGACACCCGCCGTGACCCGACGGTCATCTGTGTCGTGGAAGAGCCCAAGGACGTCGTCGCCATCGAACGCACCCGGGAGTTCCGCGGCCGCTACCACGTCCTCGGTGGCGCGATCAGCCCGATCGAGGGGGTCGGCCCCGACGACCTTCGTATACGGGAACTCCTGGCCCGCCTGGCCGACGGGACGGTCACCGAACTGATCCTGGCCACGGACCCGAATCTCGAAGGCGAGGCGACGGCGACGTACCTCGCCCGCATGATCAAGCCCATGGGCCTGAAGGTCACCCGCCTGGCCAGCGGCCTCCCGGTGGGTGGCGACCTGGAATACGCGGACGAGGTCACGCTCGGCCGCGCCTTCGAGGGGAGACGACTCCTAGATGTCTGACGCCACGCTGCACGCGACCGAGCGGAACCCGGACGACTTCGCGGTCCAGATCGCGGACCAGGTCGAGAGCTTCCTGGTGGCCGTCACGGAGGTCGCGAAGGGCGACGAGCCGGACTCGGCCGTGCCCTTCCTCCTCCTGGAGGTGTCCCAGCTCCTCCTGGCCGGCGGCCGGCTCGGCGCGCACGAGGACATCGTCCCCGACGAGCGTTACGAGCCCGACCCGGGCCCGGAACCGGACGTGGACGATCTCCGCGAGAACCTGGCCCGCCTCCTGGAGCCGATCGACGTGTACTCGGAGGTCTTCGACCCGTACGAGCCCCGCAAGGCGCCCGTCCCGGCCCGTATCTCCGACGACCTGGCGGACGTCATCGCCGACCTGCGTCACGGCATGGCGCACTACCGCGCCGGCCGTACCACGGAAGCCCTCTGGTGGTGGCAGTTCTCCTACTTCTCCAACTGGGGCACCACGGCCTCGGCCAGCCTCAGGGCCCTGCACTCCGTCCTCGCCCACATCCGCCTGAACCAGCCCCTGGAGGAGCTGGACGGCCTGGACACGGACCAGGACATGGGCGACGACGCCCTGGAGATCGAGGCCGGCCGGGTGATGGCGGAGGAGATCGGCGGGTCGCTGGGGCTGGGGACGGCCAAGAAGTAGCGCCCCGGCCCTCGCCCCGGCCCTCCGGCTCGCGGCACTGTCAGAGCCCCCACATGCCCTTCCCCAACGTCGTCACCCCGCCCGTCAGAGCGAGCAGCAGCACGAGCAGGCGGGCCCGTTTCTCCGGTATCCGTCGAGCGAGCCCCCTGCCGATCAGTCCGCCCGCCACCATCGCCGCCACGACCAAGGTCCACCTCGGCGCACTCAGCTGCGGCACTCCGTTCGCCGCCACCGAGAACGCGTTGACGACGACGCCGTAGAACTGCGCGTTCGGTACGAACTCCCGTACCGTCCAGCCCGCGTTGACCGCGTACAGGGACACCGGCGGTCCGCCCACGCCCGCCGCGGAGTTCATGAAGCCGCCCACCGCGCCGGCGGCGACCGCCCCCTTCGTGCCGCGCAGGGTGGGGAGCCGGGCACCTCGGAGGACCAGGACCACGGCGACCGTGACCAGGGCGCCCATGAACAAGAGCAGGGCAGGCTCGGGGAGCCGGCGGGTCAGCCAGGTGCCCGCCGGTACCGTGCACGCCGCCGCCACGCACAGCGGCACCATCGCGCGCGCCCGCACCCGGCGCCAGCCGCCCGCGAGACCTACGACGCTGATGGCCCCGGCGGCGCAGTTGGCGAGGACGACTCCGTCGGCCGGGCCGAGCAGGAGGACGAGGCCGGGGACGGCCACGAGGGCGAAGCCCATGCCGGTGAGCCACTGCACGCAGGATCCGAGCAGCACGATCCCGGCCAGCAGAAGATCGTTCGTCACCACGGCATGCTGCCCTGGTGCAGTCAGCTACACCAGGGGTTCGGGAGCGTCCTCCCTCGTGACGGCCGTGCGGAAACGGGACTGTCGTGCGGGACCGGGGCAAGGGGGCGGCCGCCTGAGAATCGGGGCGGCCAGGGACACCGCCACTGCCGTTGGCGCCGTCGGCACCGTGGGCGTCGGCGTCAGCACGGACCGCACGTCAGCGCCTGAAACTTAATTCACAGCGATCACTTGTGTGTCATTGGTGTCAGTGGGCAGGGAGTGTTCTGGAACGGGCGGCCGGACATCTCACCATGCGGTACCGCAGAGGTGAAATTCGGGCGCTCGATAGACTGAGACGACCCGCAGTACACCGTTGTATGCGCGGGAAAGAAGACGAACTGAGCGAGGAGCGCACGTGGGCCTTGTCGTGCAGAAGTACGGAGGCTCCTCCGTAGCCGATGCCGAGGGCATCAAGCGCGTCGCCAAGCGAATCGTGGAAGCGAAGAAGAACGGCCACCAGGTGGTCGTCGTCGTTTCCGCGATGGGCGACACGACGGACGAGCTGATCGATCTCGCCGAGCAGGTATCCCCGATGCCTGCCGGCCGTGAGTTCGACATGCTGCTGACCGCCGGAGAGCGAATCTCCATGGCGCTGCTGGCCATGGCGATCAAAAACCTGGGACACGGAGCCCAGTCGTTCACCGGTAGCCAGGCAGGCGTCATCACCGACTCGGTCCACAACAAAGCCCGGATCATCGACGTGACGCCGGGCCGGATCCGCACCGCGCTGGACGAGGGCAACATCGCCATCGTCGCCGGGTTCCAGGGCGTCAGCCAGGACAAGAAGGACATCACCACGCTGGGGCGTGGTGGGTCCGACACCACGGCCGTGGCCCTCGCCGCCGCGCTCGACGCCGAGGTCTGCGAGATCTACACCGACGTCGACGGCGTGTTCACCGCCGACCCGCGCGTGGTGAAGAAGGCGAAGAAGATCGACTGGATCTCCTTCGAGGACATGCTGGAGCTCGCCGCGTCCGGCTCCAAGGTGCTGCTCCACCGCTGCGTGGAGTACGCCCGCCGCTACAACATCCCGATCCACGTGCGCTCGTCCTTCTCCGGACTGCAGGGCACCTGGGTCAGCAACGAGCCGAAGCAAGGGGACAAGAAGGTGGAGCAGGCCATCATCTCCGGTGTCGCGCACGACACCTCCGAGGCCAAGATCACGGTCGTCGGCGTGCCGGACAAGCCGGGCGAGGCCGCCGCGATCTTCCGCACCATCGCCGATGCCCAGGTCAACATCGACATGGTCGTGCAGAACGTGTCCGCCGCCGCCACCGGCCTGACGGACATCTCCTTCACGCTGCCGAAGACCGAGGGCCGCAAGGCCATCGACGCGCTGGAGCGCAACCGGGCGGGCATCGGCTTCGACTCGCTGCGCTACGACGACCAGATCGGCAAGATCTCCCTGGTCGGCGCCGGCATGAAGACCAACCCCGGGGTCACGGCGTCCTTCTTCGAGGCGCTGTCCGACGCGGGCGTGAACATCGAACTGATCTCGACCTCCGAGATCCGCATCTCGGTCGTCACGCGCGCCGACGACGTCAACGAGGCCGTCCGCGCCGTGCACACCGCCTTCGGACTGGACTCCGACAGCGACGAGGCCGTCGTCTACGGAGGCACGGGCCGCTGATGGCCCGAACCGGACGCCCCGGACGGCCGGCGCTGGCGGTCGTGGGAGCGACCGGTGCCGTCGGCACCGTCATGCTCCAGATCCTGTCCCAGCACGCGGACATCTGGGGCGAGATCCGCCTGATCGCCTCCCCCCGCTCGGCCGGCCGCAAGCTGGCCGTGCGCGGGGAGGAGGTCGAGGTCGTGGCCCTGACGGAGGAGGCCTTCGACGGGATCGACGTCGCCATGTTCGACGTACCCGACGAGGTCGCCGCGCGGTGGGCGCCGGTCGCCGCCGCCAAGGGTGTGGTGGTCGTGGACAACTCGGCCGCCTTCCGGATGGACCCGGACGTCCCCCTCGTCGTGCCCGAGGTCAATGCGCACACGGCGCGGGTGCGTCCGCGCGGGATCGTCGCCAACCCCAACTGCACCACCCTGTCCATGATCGTGGCGCTGGGCGCGCTGCACGCCGAGTTCGGGCTGCGCGCGCTGGTCGTCTCGTCGTACCAGGCGGTCAGCGGGGCCGGCCGGGCGGGCATCGAGACCCTGCGGCAGCAACTGTCCCTGGTCGCCGGTACGGAACTGGGGACCAACCCCGGTGACGTACGGCGGGCCGTCGGGGACAACACCGGGCCGTTCCCCGAGCCGGTGGCGCTGAACGTCGTACCGTGGGCCGGATCGCTGCGTGAGGACGGTTGGTCGTCGGAGGAGATGAAGGTGCGGGACGAGTCCCGCAAGATCCTCGGACTGCCGGAGCTGCCCGTCGCGGTGACATGTGTACGGGTGCCGGTCGTCACCACGCACTCCCTCACCGTCCACGCCCGCTTCGAGGGCGAGGTCACCGTCGACCGGGCCCGCGAGATCCTCGCGACGGCGCCCGGGGTCGTCCTGTGCGACGACCCGGCCGCCGGTGAGTTCCCGACGCCCGCCGATGTGGTGGGCACCGATCCGACCTGGGTCGGGCGGGTGCGGCGGTCGCTGGACGACCCCACCGCGCTGGAGTTGTTCGTGTGCGGGGACAATCTCCGCAAGGGTGCCGCGCTCAACACCGCGCAGATCGCGGAGTTGGTGGCGGCCGAGTTCTCCTGAGGCCCTGGGGCGGACGGAAAATGCCTGGCGGAAGGCGTGAGGGTTCGTAGTATCTGTGGGTCAGATGTGACTCGGATGTGTGTCCGATGTCGGTCGGGTATGAGGCGAATGTGATCCAGGTGGGAGCGGACCGATGGTCCGGACCACTTGAATCATGGGCCTGTACAACCGAAGATTTTCTCCCCGCCCTCCGCAACCGTGCCGAGGGCGGGGAGCGTCTTTGCGGTCGCCCTTCCGGAGCATGGGGGCGCGTGCGAGCCAGGCGTGGGGACGCCGTGGTGTGGGCGTGGGGACGCCCACCGTATGGGACATAGGGGAAGAGCGGGGCGCATGAGGGCATTTGAGGCAACGTCAGTTGTGCTGCCTGACGCGAGAACGTCGCCGGTCGCGTCGGCCATCACGTCTGACGCAAAAGTGACGCCCGGCACGTACAACCCTCACTGGGGGGAACGTGTCCAACTGGCGTGGCAGAGGTACTCGAATTCTCAACGGCGACGCGCGGCACTGCGCTGCGACCGCCCCGACGGCCCCGCATGCCCGGTGGCATGCCGGTGATCGCGCCCATGCCCGCAGCGCGGCCCACCCGCATACCGACCCAGCGTGACGGCGCCGACGACGCGGCGGCGGCCGGCACCACCGTCGACCACCTCACCGAGACCTACCGCGCCCACTACCGCTCGCTGCTGGGTCTCGCGGCGCTCCTCCTCGACGACACCGCCTCCTGTGAGGACGTCGTCCAGGAGGCCTTCATCCGTGTCCACTCCGCCCGCAAACGGGTCCGCGACCCGGAGAAGACCCTCGCCTACCTCCGCCAGACGGTCGTCAACCTCTCCCGTTCCGCGCTGCGCCGCCGCATCCTCGGCCTGAAGCTGCTCTCCAAGCCGATGCCGGACATGGCGAGCGCCGAGGAGGGGGCGTACGACCAGCTGGAACGCGACTCCCTGATCAAGGCGATGAAGGGCCTGCAGCGCCGCCAGCGCGAGGTCCTGGTGCTGCGCTACTTCGCCGACATGACCGAGGCCCAGGTCGCCGAGACGCTCGGGGTGTCGCTGGGTTCGGTGAAGGCGTACGGCTCCCGCGGTATCGCGGCCCTGCGCATCGCCATGGAGGCGTCGGCGTGAGGGACGAAGCCGAGGGCAGGGACTCCCACGAGCGGCACGAGCCGTTCGCGTGGCACGAACCGATGGCGCCACCGCACAAGCAAGAGCCGAAGCAATCGCACGCTGGGAACGGAACCGTGAACCACAGCCCTGACGAAAAGAGCCCCTCCGGGCTCGACTCGGACGAGCTGGCACTACGCAGTCTGCTGCGCCAGGCGGTCCAGGAGATGGAGCCGCGCGACGGCACACTGGACCACCTGCGACGGGCAGTGCCCGCCCGCCGCGCGCGCAAGCGGCAGGCCGCCGTCGGCATGGCGGCCGCGGCCCTCTTCGTCGGCACCGCCATCCCCGCCCTGTGGCACGTGTCCAACTCCGCCGGCTCCGACGCCGATCCGTCGATCGCGGCCAACAGCTCCCAGGTGCAGGGCGGCGCCACGTCGGGCAAGGACCCGGACGGTGGGGCGAGTACCTCCGCAGGCTCCGGCGACAAGACCTCCGGCACGGGCCAGGCCGATCCGAAGGACACCGGGAAGGGCGAGGAGACGGGCACCGCCACCGGCGCGTCCGGCGGCTCCGACCCCTCGGCCACCAGTGCGGCGACCGCGCCCACCTGCAAGGCCGACCAGCTCGGCTCCGCCACCGCGACCGCCGAGGTCCCCGACTCGGCCGGCATCGTCTACGGCACCTTCCGCGTCACCAACGTCTCCACCACCGGTTGTACCGTCAGCGGGCCCGGCAGTGTCACCCCTCTCGCCCAGGGCGCCGCGGACGCCACCAAGATCACGGTCGTGGAGCATGCCGCGGGCGACGCGGCCGCCGCCCTGCCCGCCCCCTCCCTCTACGTCCCCCGGCTGACCATCGCACCCGGCTCCGCCTACGAGGTGAAGTTCGCCTGGGTGCCCTCCGAGACCTGCCCCACCGCCGGCACCAGCGGCGGCACCGACACGGGCGGGCCCAGTGCCGACCCGAGCCCGAGCACGGGCGCGAGCTCCGCCTCGGGCACGACCACCGGCACCGGGACCGACACCGGCACCGGCACGTCCACCCAGCTGATCACCGAGGACGGCACGGCCGACGGCAGCGTGGTCGTCTCGCACACCCCGGAGGCGGGCTCGCCGACGGTTTCGGTGACAGTGTCGAACGCGTGCGCGGGGACGGTTTACCGGACGGGTCTGCTGGCGGGGTCGTAGGGAGTCGTCTTGCGGAGTCCTGAGGGGTCCTTGAGGGCTCTACGGGATCCCGGGGAGTCCTGAAAAAGGGGTCCTGAGGGGTCCCGAGGGGTCCTGAGGGGTCCCCGAGAGGTCCCGAGGGGCATTCAGGCGGGCGCCGGTCAGACCGTCGCGTGCTGCTCCTCCTCGGGTACCAGCCCGAGCTCCGCGTCCCGCGCGAACTCCACCTCGCGCCGGAGCAGCCGGAACCACATGAAGACCACGAACCCGGCGAACACGAACCACTCACCGGTGTAGCCGAGGTTCTGGAACGCCTTCAGGTCCAGCCCCGTGTCCGCCGCGGCGGTCGCGGGTACGGCCTTCATCCCCGAGTCGCCCCGGTTCAGCGTGACCCACGCGTCGTAGACGTCGTACGGCACGAGGTTCACCAGCGACGCCGAGCTGATCGCCGCGGTCTGCCCGGCCGGCAGCCCGCCCTGCGCGCTGACGCCGTTGTCGCCGGGGGTCTCGGACGCCTGGAGCGAGCCGGTGACGGTGACCTCGCCGGCCGGCGGCGCGGGAGCCTCGGCCGGGTCGGCGTCACCGGGCAGCCAGCCGCGTACGACGGGCAGGGCCTTGCCGTCCTCGGTGCGCAGCAGGGTCAGGACGTAGTAGCCGTTCCTGTCGTCCAGCTCGCGGTCGGGGACGAGCAGCTGCTTGCCGTACCGGCCGGTCGCGGTGACCTGGTCGCCGGACGTCTCCTTGTCCACGGGCAGCAGCTCGGCCAGCGGCCGGGCCGCCTGCGTCCGGTCGGACTCGGCCTGCTCGGTCGCGTCGCGGTGGTCGGCCACCCGCGACTCGAACCGGCTCAGCTGCCAGGACCCCATGAAGACGCAGAAGGGGATGGCCAGCAGCACGAATACGTTGATCCCCCACCAGCGGGGCGTCAGCAGGAACCGGTACACGCCTCAAAGGTACGGGGCGGACGCGGAGGACCGGGCGGCGGGGGAGGGGGGACGAAAAGCAAGGAAATCGGAAGCGGATCGGAAAGGGACCCCTCGAAGTTATCCACAGGCTGGGGACCTCTTCGGCGGATTGTCGGGCGGTGCGGGCAGTATGGGGTCATGACTGAGAGCCACGGGTCCGTCTCGCCGGATCAGCAGGTACAGCGCGAGGAGATGCCGGACTGGGAGAAGCGCTTCCGGGCGCCAAGGGTGTCGCTGCCCGACTGGGCGGAGGACGCACCGCACCGCTCCCTGTTCGTGTCGAACGCCACGGGGACGTACGAGCTGTACGCCTGGGACCGTTCGACACACGAGCAGCGCCAGGTCACGAACCGGCCGAACGGCACGACGGACGGCGTGCTCTCCCCGGACGGCACGTGGATCTGGTGGTTCGACGACAAGGACGGCGACGAGTTCGGCGTGTGGCGCCGCCAGCCGTTCGGGGGCGGCGAGGACGAGCTCGCCACGCCCGGCCTGGACCCGTCGTACCCGGCGGGCCTGGCCCTCGGCAGAGACGGCCGTACAGCGGTCGTGGGCCGCTCCACGGACGACGACGGTACGACGATCCACCTCGCGCGCGTGGGGGAGCCCCCGGCGGAGATCTACCGTCACCGCGAGTCGGCGGGCGTCGGCGACCTCTCGCACGACGGCTCCCTGATCGCGATCGAGCACACCGAGCACGGTGACGCGATGCACTCGGCGCTGCGTGTGCTGCGCCCCGACGGCACGGCGGTCACCGAACTGGACGACACGGAGGGCGGCACGCGGGAGCTGGGACTTGAGGTGCTCGGCTTCGCCCCCGTGGACGGCGACACCCGCCTCCTCATCGGCCACCAGCGACGCGGCCGCTGGGAGCCCCTGGTGTGGGACGTCGCGACAGGCGAGCAGACGGACCTGGTGCTGGACCTGCCGGGCGACGTGAGCGCGGAGTGGTACCCGGACGGCAGCGGGCTGCTGATCGCGCACGGCTTCGAGGCCCGCAGCGAACTGCTGCGCTACGACCTCACGACGAGCGAACTGGTGAGGATCCCCACTGCGCCCGGCACCGTGTCCGGGGCGACGGCCCGCCCGGACGGCAGCGTGGAGTACCTGTGGTCGTCGTCCGCCGAGCCGTCCGCCGTCCGCTCGACGACGGGCGGGGTGGTCCTGGACCCGCCGGGCCTGAAGTCGCCGGGCTCGGTCCCCGTGGAGGACGTGTGGGTGGAGGGCCCGGGCGGCCGCATCCACGCCCTGATCCAGAAGCCGGCGGGCGCCACCGGCCCGCTCCCCACGGTCTTCGACATCCACGGCGGCCCGACCTGGCACGACAGCGACTCCTTCGCGGCGGCCCCGGCAGCCTGGGTGGACCACGGCTACGCGGTGGTCCGGGTCAACTACCGCGGCTCGACGGGCTACGGCCGGGCCTGGACCGACGCCCTGAAGCACCGCGTCGGCCTGATCGAACTGGAGGACATCGCCGCGGTCCGTGAATGGGCGGTCGCCTCCGGCCTCGCCGACCCCTCCCGCCTGATCCTCACCGGCGGCTCCTGGGGCGGCTACCTCACCCTCCTGGGCCTCGGCGTCCAGCCCGACGCCTGGACCCTGGGCATCGCCGTGGTCCCCGTAGCCGACTACGTCACGGCCTACCACGACGAGATGGAGGCCCTGAAGGCGATGGACCGCACCCTGCTGGGCGGCACCCCGGAGGAGGTCCCGGACCGCTTCGAGGCGTCCTCCCCCCTCACGTACGTCGACCAGGTCAAGGCCCCGGTCTACATCTCGGCCGGCGTCAACGACCCCCGCTGCCCCATCCGGCAGATCGAGAACTACGTCGAGCGCCTCGAAACCCGCGGCGCGGTCCACGAGGTGTACCGCTACGACGCGGGCCACGGTTCGCTGGTCGTGGACGAGCGGATCAAGCAGGTACGGCTGGAGCTGGAGTTCGCGGAGAAACATCTCGGGAGCTGACCTTCCCTCCCGTGACGCGGGGTCGAAGGGGCGGAGCACCTGGGGATGGTGGGGGAGGGCAAGGGCGGCAAAGGGGACTGTCCCCTACCCCTCGCCCCGCCCTCGCCCCCGCCTCCCGAGCAACTCCGCCAGCCCCCGCCGCGTGGCCGCCAGCACCACCCGGTCCTCGGCCCGCAGCACATACGTGTCGGGCAGACCCCACACCAGCTCCGACTCGCCCGGCCGAGCCTCAGCCGACCCCGACCCCGACGCCGACCCGGACGACGCCCCCGAACTCGCCGAACCTGCCCCCGACCCCGTCGAACGCGACCCCGTCGCATCCAACGCCAACACCCGCCACGCCCCCGCCCGAAACGCCTCCGCCACCGTCCTGCCCTCCAGCTGCGGATGCCCACCCACATCCACCGCCGCGAACAGCAGCACCCGCCGCTCCACCGGAATCGCCCCCAGGATCTGCCGTCCCAGCATCGCCCCGGCGAACGCGGGCGCCGCCAGATGGGTGACACTCCGGCTCCGGGTGAGCGCCTGTGGATGCGCGGCCCGCAGGGTCCGGTACACGGCGGTCGCGAAGTCGTCGTCGTACAACCGCAGCACCACCCGCAGATCCGGCCGCACGGCCCGCGCGTACAGCACGGCCTCGAGGTTCGTCGTGTCCGAACTCGTCACCGCGAGCAACGCATGCGCCCGATGGATCTTGGCGGCCTCCAGGACGCCCTCCTGCGTCACGTCCCCCAGCACCACCGGCACCCGCAACCGCCGCGCCGTGGCCAGCCCCCGCGCCTCCGGCCCGGCCTCCACGCACACCACCGGGATGTTGAGTTCCCGCAGCCGCGTCAGCACCCGCGTACCGATCTTGCCGAGCCCGAGGAGCACCACATGCCCGCCCATGCCGCGCGGCGGCTTCCGCAGCGCCGACGCGCTGCGGAACGTCCCCAGCGCCTCCAGCACCGCCGCCAGCAGTACCGGCAACAGCAGCAACCCGACCAGTCCGGACAGGAGTTGAAGCACCTGCCGCTCGGTGGACGCCCCGATCGCCGGGTCGTTGATGGCGAAGAGATCCAGCAGCGTCAGATACAGCGCGCCCAGCGGATGGATCCCGGTCGCCACCCACAGCGCCACGGCCAGCGCGAGCACACACCCCACGATCCCCGCCACCGACAACCGCAATCGCCGCGAGAACAGTGAGGCGAACGGCGGTACGACCCCCATCCCGCGCCCTGCCGAAGCCGACGCGGACGGTCCGGCGTACGACACCTGCTCCAGTACGACGGTCCCGCGCCCGGTGGCGGCCCGTACGGCCGCCGCGTCCGGCAGCAGCTGCGGCCCGTGTTCCCCGCTGCTCTCGGAACCGTCGGCGCCGGCCGGGTCGTTGCTCGTCGTGGACAGCAGCGCGAGCGTGGCCAGCCCCGGATCGGCCACCTGTCCGGGCCCCGGCGGCGGCCGGTCCACCGCGCGCAGCAGCAGCCCGTCCGTCTGTACGACCTTGGTGGTGCCGGCGACGGCGGACGCGGCCAGCGCGGGCGCCGCGGTGTCGGCATCGGACAGCACGGTGGTGGAGGCGTCGCTCCCCGCCGCCGTACCGTCATCGGCGGCGGTCGCCAACGCGGCGGCCTGATCGAGGAGTTCCTCGATGTGCTGGCCCAACCGCCTGTTGTAGAGGCGTAGGACGAGGTTCAGCCGGGGGTTGAGCCGGCGGGCGGTGAGGGCGGCACGGATGTTGGTCTCGTCGTCGTCGTACACGAGCGCCAGCGCGGCCGCCCGCTCCACGCCCGCCTCGGCGAGCACGGCCTCGGAGGGCTCGACGGCCTCCAAGGTCCGCTCGCGCCCGGCGGGTTCACCACCACCGGCGGCATTGCCGCCACCGCCACCGCCGCTGCTGCCGGCGCCGCCGTTGCCCGCCGCCCGGTTGACGGCCGCGCTCACCACCCGGTCGAGCAGCGCCGCCGACACCGCGCGGGCCCGCCCGACGACCGGCGGCCGGATCGTACGCTCCGAGGGCGGGACGACGAGCGTCACCTGCTCGCCGTACACGCCGCGCAACTCGGCGGCGAGCCGGTGCGCGAGCCCGTCGTCGCCGCACACCACCATGTGTGCGCCGACGTCCGTCGGCAGGCCTTGATTCGGAACGTTCCCCACGAGGGAGAAGACTGCCTCACCGGGACAGGCGGTTCCAGGAGGCCGCCCAGGCGGCTGAACACCGCTCCCCACAGCCCCGTACTGAAGGGGAGGAAGAACACGGAAAGCGGAGGTGCCCGGCCCGTGGCGATCACCAACTCGGCCCCGCCCGGAGCCGACCACCGCGCCGACCCCGAACCACCCGAGGGGGACCAGGAGCGGGACCCCGAGCGGGGCCAGGTCGGCCGCCGCTTCGACTCCCCCCTCGCCCTGACGATGCTTCTGCTTCTCCTGGTGCTGCTCCAGGGGCCCCTGCGCCGCGCGCTGTCCGCGCCGGTGATGCAGAGCTGGACGACGGTGTTCGTGGCGGTGGTCGTGCAGGCCCTGCCCTTCCTGGTCCTCGGTGTCCTGCTGTCGGCGGCCATCGCCGTCTTCGTGCCCCCCTCCTTCTTCGCCCGCGCCCTGCCGAGCCGCCCCGCCCTGGCGGTCCCGGTCGCGGGGATGGCGGGTGCGGTGCTGCCCGGCTGCGAGTGCGCGTCGGTGCCGGTGGCCGGCGCGCTGGTCCGCCGGGGCGTCACCCCGGCCGCGGCGCTGGCCTTCCTCCTCTCCGCCCCGGCGATCAACCCGATCGTGCTGACGGCGACCGCCGTGGCCTTCCCCCGCGACCCGGAGATGGTCCTGGCCCGCTTCGTCGCGAGCCTGCTGGTGGCGTGCGTCATGGGGTGGCTGTGGCAACGCCTCGGCCGCGCGGACTGGCTGCGCCTGCCGACGCACGCGCCGCACGACGGTGAAAGCAAGGGCGCGGCGTTCTGGGGTTCGGTCCGGCACGACGTGATGCACGCGGGCGGCTTCCTGGTGCTGGGCGCGATGGCGGCGGCGACCCTGAAGGCCGTCGCGCCCGCGAGCTGGCTGCGTACGGCGGCCGACAACCCGGTGCTGGCGGTCCTCGCCCTGTCGGTCCTCGCCGTACTGCTGTCGATCTGCTCGGAGGCGGACGCGTTCGTCGCCGCGTCGCTCTCCCAGTTCTCGCTCACGGCCCGGCTCGCCTTCCTGGTCGTCGGCCCGATGATCGACCTGAAGCTGTTCGCCATGCAGGCGGGCACCTTCGGCCGTGGCTTCGCCCTGCGCTTCGCTCCCGCCACGTTCGCCCTCGCCGTCACCGTGTCGGTCCTGACGGGGACGGTGCTCCTGTGAACCGCCTCGCCCAGGCGGCGGTTCTGTTCCTCCTCGGTGCGGCCCTGCTGCACGCCGGCGCGACCGACCTCTACCTGCGCTACGTCAAGGCGGGTCTGCAACCGCTGCTGCTGGCCTCGGGCGCGGTGCTGATCGCGGCGGCGGTGGCGACGGTCCGGTACGAGCGGCGGGAGGCAAAGGCAGTTCGACAAGGTGAGCCAGAGCCGGCCCGACAGGAGGAACATGCGCGCGTCCACCGCGAACCCCGAGTCTCCTGGCTTCTGATCCTCCCCCTCCTGGTCCTCATCCTGGTCGCCCCGCCCGCGCTCGGCTCCTACAGCGCGACCCGCACCGGCACGGCCCTGCAACAGCCCCTCGCCTATCCGCCCCTCCCCACCGCGGACCCCCTCCGCCTCAGCGTGGTCGACTACGCGGGCCGGGCGGTCTACGACCACGGCCGTACCCTCACCGACCGCCGCATCCAGCTCACCGGCTTCGTGGCCCTCGACCACGACGGCACCCCGTACCTGGTCCGCATGGCTCTCAACTGCTGTGCCGCCGACGCCCAGCCGGTCAAGATCGGCCTGACCGGCCACATCCCCCCGGTCCTCCAGCCGGACACCTGGCTCCAGATCACCGGCAGCTACACCTCCAGGCAGGCGAAGGACCCCGTCAACAACGGCCCGATCCCGTTCATCGAGGTCACCGCCGCGAAGCCGGTCCCGGTGCCGCACGACCCGTACGACGAGTCGTGGAACACCTGACGGCTCGCCACTGAAGTGCTAGCGCCTGGGCTCCGTGCCATTGGATTTGATGTTCGGCTTTTCGCTTGCCTTGGCTGCGCCCGTCTGCTTCGGCGTCGGCGTCCCCTTCGGCGTCTGCTTCGGCGTCGGCGTCGGTGTCTGCGCCAACCGGTCGGCGCAGTAGGCAGCGACGTTGTCCGATCCGCCGGCGGCTGTGACGAGTCGCTGCCAGGCCGTCGAGTTCACCGCTCTGCCGCGGCCCTCCACCGATGCGTACGCGCGACAGTGGGCCTGGATGTCCTTGGCCGTGGGCGGGCGGTCCGGAAGGACAGAGGTGGCAGGACCGCGCGACGCGGCGGCTTCCGGCATCGCCGTGGAGGGTCGGGGAGCGGTCGGTGACGGATGCCGTCGTCCGTCGCTCCTGTCCTGCGGGGCCCCGTCGGAGCCGGGCGAGCCGATCGCCGCGATCGCGACACCGCCCAGACTGAGACTGGCGACGAACAGGGCAACGGTGGCTTTCAACCGGCGCGGGACCGGACTGCGTCGCACCCGCCAGTCGTCCCGATTCCGGGTCCGCGCCTCCTTGTGCATGCCGGCGTCCCGGGCGGCGCGGAAGGCCGCCACAGCCCCCTCCTCGCCCGACGCGCCAAGGGCGTCCGCGCACAACGCGTGGCCGAGCGCCGATGCCAGCCGCGTCGTCCCGACCGCGCTGTCCGCACGGGACGCGCGGCCGCCCGCGCCGGCGCGCCGACGGGTCGATGCTCCGCCGGCGCTGTGTCGGTCGCCCATGCCCGTGTCCGTCCCTGCGTGATCTTTGTTCGTTGGTCTTACGTGTCCGGCGCCCTCGCCGCTCACTTCGACTGCCTCAGCGTATGAGCGCCGTTTCCTGTCACAGCCGAGGCATCGGGGGTGCCGAGTTGGCGGGCCAGACGTTTGAGTCCGCGGTGGGCGGCGGTGCGTACCGCGCCGGGACGCTTACCGAGGACGCGGGCGGCGGCCGGACCGCTCAGGCCGACGACGACGCGCAGCAGCACTGCCTCGGCCTGATCGCGAGGCAGGCCACGAATCAGTTCCAGCGCGTGTTCCGTCGAGAGGGCTTCCAGCGCCTGGTCGTGGGCGCTGTCCGGCCCGGGCAGCTCCAGGCAATGCAGATCGACCGGGGCGATCACGGGGCGGCTTCGGCGGCGGCGCACATGGTCCAGGGCCCGGTGGCGGGCGATGGTCGCACTCCAGCCGCGAAAGCCGGCGCCGTCGCCCTTGAACCGCCTCAGGTCCCGGGCGATCTCCAGCCAGGTCTCGGACGCCACATCCTCGGCATCCTGGTCGACCAGCCCGCGCAGGTAACCGAGCAGTCCAGGCTGCACGATCCGGTACACGACCGCGAAGGCGGCCTCGTCACCGTCCTGGGCCCGAGCGACGGCGGCACCCAGCTCCGCGTCCCGCGCCTGCGTGCCGCGGCGCTCACCTCCCTGGCCCAAAACCCGTCCTCGTCCGCACCGTTCGTCGAGCACACGGCGGCAGACCCCCGATGCGATACCGCGGGCCCTGCCCCTCCCCTACTTGGTCATCAGCGTCAGGCCTCACAGAAATGTCACAGAGACCCGCAGGCCCCGATGGCCGCGGTCGGCAAGGCGGCTGACCGATGCTTGTGCGCCGCTGCCGAAGTGATCTATGTCACGACAACGTGCTTGCCTGTGACGTTTATCGGGCCAGGCACGCTGTGGAGGCGGGTCACCTTAGTGACAGGTGTGCCTTGAGTGACTTTCCTTTGTGGCCTTTCCGGCCTTCTGTGGGGTGGATTCGTCGTGAGTCGTCGTACGTCGCATGCGTACAGACCGCTGAGCATGAAGCGACGGGCGTGGTTGACGCTCGGTGCCGTGGTCCTGGGAGGCGGGGGCGTGGTGACCTACGCCGTGGCCAGCCCTTCCGATGATCCCGGCGCGGCAGGCCGGGCCAAGCGGCCGGTGAAGGTCTACGGCCTCGCGCTGAAGGGCACCGCGGGCGGCAAGCAGGAGCTGCCCGGCACGGACACCAAGCAGTTCTCGATGCTCGGCGTCTCCTGGGACGGTGCCGCCAAGCGGCTCGACGGCAAGGCGCAGGTTCGCACCCGTAGCCTTGAGACCGGCAAGTGGAGCGACTGGCGGGAACTCGAGGTCGACGTCGACCCGCTGGAGAAGCCCGGCCCCGGCGCGCGGGGCGCGTCCGAGCCGTTCTGGGTCGGCCCCTCCGACGGCGTCCAGGTGCAGGTCGTCGGCAAGAACGGCACCTCCGCCGGGCTGCCCAAGGGACTCAAGGTCAACCTCGTGGACCCGGGCGTGGTGACCGATGCCGAGGCCAAGGCCGCCGGCACCGAACCCGCCGCGTTCGTCGCCGAGGACACTCCCAGCGCCGCGGCCACCGACACCGTCACGGCCACCGACTCCGCCTCGCCGAGCGACGGCACCACCGGCACACCGACGGACGAGCAGACCAGCGCGTCCGCGTCCCCGGCCGACACCACGCCGGCGGCCCCTGCCACCGACTCGGCATCCGCGTCACCCTCGACGAGCGCGAGCGCGAGCACGAGCACGTCCCCGAGCCCGTCGGCCACCGTGCCCACCGCACCGCCGTCCACCGTGGCCAAGCCACCGATCGTCTCGCGCGCCGGCTGGGGCGCCGACGAGTCGCTCAGCCCCGACCCGTCGGAGTACAACGCCGATGTGAAGGCCGTGTTCGTCCATCACACGGATGGGGTCGACTACGACTGCTCCCAGTCGGCGTCGATCGTGCGGGCCATCTACGCGTACCACACCGCCCCCACCCCCAACGGCAACGGCTGGAACGACCTCGGCTACAACTTCCTGGTCGACAAGTGCGGCACGATCTTCGAGGGCCGCAAGGGCGGCGTCGACCTGCCGGTGCTCGGCGCGCACACCTACGGCTGGAACCGTGAGGCCGCGGGCATAGCGGTGATCGGTAACTACGTCTCCACCAACGCCAGCAACGCGGCCCTGGCCTCGGTCGCCCGCGTGGCTTCCTGGAAGCTCGGCCAGTACAACGCCGACCCCGCCACCACCGTGCAGCTCAAGGCGGGCGCAACCCAGACGAACTACTCCGGCACGAGCTTCACCGCGGGCAAGTACTACACCTTCAACCGGATCTCCGGTCACCGCGACGGCTACAACACCCAGTGCCCCGGCAGCTCCCTCTACGCCCAGTTGCCGACCATCCGCACCTGGGCGTCCGGCCCGGTGCAGGGGCTGAAGGTCACCTCGGTCGGCGGCGCGGGCCTTTCGGGCTCGACGTACTACACAAAGGGCGCCATCACCGTCCACTGGACGGCCACCACACCGGCCTCGCTCATCTCCGGTTTCCAGTTGCTGGTCGACGGCAAGACCGTCGCCACCACCTCCGGTACGGCCACTTCCGCCACCGCCACGCTGGCCCTGGGCAGCCACACCGTCGCCGTGCGGGCCGTGCACCAGTCCAAGAAGACCGCGACCAGCACCGCGCTGAACGTCGTGGCGGAGACGACCGCACCGACCTTCACCACCACCCCGAAGCTCTCCCTGCGCACCGGCACCGTCAGCACCACCGCGGTCCCGGTCACGCTCGGCTGGAAGGCCATCGACGACAAGGCCCTGAGCTCCGTCAAGCTGCTGGCCCCGACCACGGCCACGTTCGGCCCGACCGTCACCAGCTCCAGCCGCACCGCCAAGCCGGGCACGGCCACCACCTGGTCGATGGGGGCCTACGACTACGCAGGTAACTCCCGCACGTCCTCGCTCGCCTACACCCCCGTGATCCTGCAGGAGAGCTCCGCCACCAAGTCCGGCAGCTGGACCACCCGCTCCTCCACCAGCTACCTCGGCGGCAAGTCCTACTCCAGCGGTTCCAAGGGCGCCGCCCTCACCTGGACGTTCACCGGTCGCTCCGCCGCCTGGGTGGTCTCCCGCGCCACCAGCTCCGGCCAGGCATACGTGTACGTCGACGGCACCAAGGTCGCGACCGTCGACCTGAAGTCCGCCACGACCCTGTACCGGCAGGCGATCTGGACCAAGACCTGGTCGAGCAGCGCCAAGCACACGGTCAAGATCGTCGTGGTGGGCACCAGCGGCCGTCCCACCATCACCACCGACGGCCTCGTCTACATCAAGTAGGAAAAGCGACTTCTGGGCTCATCAAGGAGGCTCATTCACTTGCGTATCCACAAACACTCGGCCGTCGCGGCGGTCGCCGCGATGCTCGGCTCGTTGTCCCTGCTCGGGGCGGGGGCGTCGCAGGCCGCCGCCGACGACACCAGCGTGGCGCTGCCCAGTGCCTCGTTCCGGGACATCGTCGTCGACGGCGTGCACGACCGGGTGTTCATCAGCGACCCGACCGGCGGCAGCGTCGTCGTCACCGACTACGCCGGCGCGGTCGTCAAGCAGATCACCGCCGAGGACGGAGCCATGGGGCTCGCTCTCTCGGCGGACTCCGGCAAGGTGTACGTCGCGTTGTCGTCCGTCGGCGCGATATCCGAGATCGACACCGGCACGCTGACCGAGACCAACCGCTACGCGACCGGGGCGGACACTTCGCCCCAGAGTCTGGCGACGGCCGGCGGGAAACTCTGGTTCGGCTACACGGTGGGCAGCAGCGGGGGCATCGGCTCGCTCGACATCTCCGTCGCGGATCCCACCGCTACGCTCGTCCCGAGCGGGATCTACTGGTACTACGCGCCGTCGCTCGCCTCTTCGCCGGCCGATCCGGACGTCCTGGTGGCGGGCCAGGAAGGCGTCAGCCCGGCCACTCTGGCGGTGTACGACGCGACCTCGACCGGCCTGGAGAAGCGGACCGAGCGTCTGTTCACCAGCAGTCCCTCGATCTCCTACCTCAACGATTTCGCGGTGACGGCCGACGGCCAGAACATCGTCCTCGCGGCCAACAACCCCTCGGACCACCAGGTCGTCCGGATGTCCGACCTGTCGGCCAACGGCAGTTACTCCAGCTGGACGTTCCCCAACGCGGTGGCCGTCGCCTCCGACGGCACGGTCGCGACGGGCGCGTCCGACTACTTCGTGCGGACCTACCGGCCCGGATCGTTCATCCCGCTGCACGACCTCTCGGTGAACGACCTGCAACCCGACGGTCTCGCGTGGGCGCCGGACGACAACCGGCTCTTCGCCGTCTCCGCCTTCTCCACCGGCGGGGCGCCGACGCTTCATGTCCTGCCGGACGCCGGCAAGGTGGAGAGCACCCTCACGGTCCAGGCGCCGTCGACCACTGCGAAGGGCAAGACGCTGACCGTCACCGGGCGGCTGACCGCGGACGAGCCCTTCGCCGCCGGGACGACGGTCGAGGTGACGCGCACTGACGCGGAGTCGCCGAACGGCACGTCCCTCGGCAGCTTCCCCGTCTCCATGGGCGACTTCTCCTTCACGGACCGCCCCCGCACGGCCGGCCAGGCCACGTACACCGTCCGTTTCGCGGGCGACGTGCAGCACACTGCGGCGACCACTGAGGCGGTCGTCACCGTCACCAAGTAGGACCCACCGTCCGCGCTGATCTGTCAGACCATCAGCGACTGCGCCCCGAGCCGGCTTCGGTCGGCTCGGGGCCCGGGCCGGTCCCGCCTGCCCCTTGCGATCGAGGTGAGCACCGCCTAACTTGAAAACTGACGATCCGTCAGATCTGCGGATGGGGCAGTGAGGAGTTGGGTCATGGTCGGCAAGGACGGCGACACCAGGGACCTGCCCAAGGTCATCAGCGTGGACGATCACGTGATCGAGCCGGCGCACCTCTTCGAGACGTGGCTTCCGACCAGGTACCGGGACAAGGGACCGAAGCCCTTCACCGCCGGCATCGGCGACCTTGCCTACGTCGGCGGGAAGTACCGGTTCACCACCGATCCGGACGGCCAGCTGACCGACTGGTGGGAGTACGAGGGCGAGATCTTCCCGTACAAGCGCATCATCGCGGCCGTGGGCTTCTCCCGCGACGAGATGACCCTTGACGGCATCACCCGGGAGCAGATGAGGCGGGGCTGCTGGGACCCGAAGGCCCGGTTGGCCGACATGGACCTCAACCACGTCGAGGCCTCGCTCTGCTTTCCGACCTTCCCGCGGTTCTGCGGGCAGACCTTCGCGGAGGCCGACGACAAGGAGGTCGGGCTCGCGTGCGTCCGCGCCTACAACGACTGGATGGTCGAGGAGTGGTGCGGCGACAGCGGCGGGCGGCTGATCCCGCTGTGTCTGATCCCGCTGTGGGACGTCGGCCTCGCCGTCGCGGAGATCCGGCGTAACGCGGCCCGCGGCGTGCGGGCGGTGACCTTCAGCGAGATCCCGACGTACCTGGGGCTGCCGTCGATCCACTCCGGCTACTGGGACCCCTTCTTCGCGGCGTGCGCGGACACCGGGACCGTCGTCAACATGCACATCGGTTCGTCGTCGCAGATGCCGGCGGCGTCCCCGGACGCGCCCCCCGCCGTCCAGGCCTCGCTGAGCTTCAACAACGCCATGGCGTCGATGATGGACTTCCTTTTCTCCGGGGTCCTGGTGAAGTTCCCCCGGCTGAAACTCGCGTACAGCGAGGGGCAGATGGGGTGGATCCCGTACGCCCTGGAGCGCGCCGACGACGTGTGGGAGGAGCATCGGGCGTGGGGCGGGGTCAAGGATCTGATCCCGGAGCCGCCCTCGACGTACTACTACCGGCAGATCTTCTGCTGCTTCTTCCGGGACAGGCACGGCATCGAAGCGATCGAGACCGTGGGTGTGGACAACGCGACCTTCGAGACGGACTACCCGCACGTCGACTCGACGTGGCCGCACACGAAGGAGGTGGCGGCGGAGCACGTGGCCGGTCTCTCCGACGAGGTGACGTACAAGCTGCTGCGGGGGAACGCCATCCGGATGCTGGAACTGCCCTTCGACTGAGCGCTCCGCTGGAAGCGCGATGACGAACCCGCGGGCCGGTGGGGGCCGGCCGCGCCGACGCGGCGGAGCCGTACATCCACACAGCCCCGCGCCCCTTTACGGGGCGCGACACCGCACCGGACTTCGTCCAGGCTGCTCAGCGATCCCTGACGGGCGATCCCTGACGGGCGATCCCTGACCCGTCTCTGGTGTTCGCGGGCGGCCGAGCGGTGTCCGTCGCAGGCCATCAGCGTCACCGGGTGAGTCAGGTGGCCGGATGACGCCACTGGAAGGAGGCCAACGCCCTGGCCCTTTCCTCCACGACGGCCATCCGCGCATCGCGCTCGGACGGGTCCACGTGGGC
Source organism: Streptomyces sp. NPDC001315 (assembly GCF_042896175.1). NCBI lineage: Bacteria > Bacillati > Actinomycetota > Actinomycetes > Kitasatosporales > Streptomycetaceae > Streptomyces > Streptomyces sp. NPDC001315. The sequence continues at coordinate 470,767 of NZ_JBIAWZ010000003.1, forward strand.
TGCCTGGCCGGTCGCCTGCCCCTCCCACTTGCGGTACAGGAGCCCTGCCGTCGCGGAGAACCAGCCTCGGCTCACGGAGTTCAGCGCGAGCAGGAGGCCGGTGTCCTCGGATGCCGGCAGCGCCATCCAGCCGCCGAGGGCGACCAGCAGATCCCGCCGCACGAAGAGCGTCGCCGGATGGACCTGGGCACGGAAACCGTTCGCCTTCCAGAAGTCGAGCACGGCTCCGCGCTCGACGGGCCCGTCGTCCGGGTCGCCGGGAAAACCGGCCGTCGAGCCGTCGGGCATGAGGTCCAGGACGCGGGAGGTCGTCCAGCCGATGGTGGGGTCGGCTTCGAGGACCGCCAGATCGCGGGCCAGGGCACCCGGGGTGAGCTGGTCGTCGGCGTCCAGGACCTTCACGTACTCGCCGCCGGTGTGGGCCAGGGCGATCGTGCGGGCGACGCCGGGGCCACCGGGGCGGCCCTGCCCGAAGGTCACCCGCTCGTCGTCGGGCACGTAGGGGCGGACCTCGTCGGTCCTGCCGTCCTCCTGGATCAGCCAGTGCCACTCCCAGCCCTCCGGCAGCTGCTGCTCGCGGAGGGACTTGTACGCCTCCGGCAGGAACCGCGCCGAGGGCGAGTGAACGGCAGTGACGATGATGATGCGCCGGCTCACGGCAGCATTCACCACCTTTCCAGGGAAGTGGTGAAGAGCAACTCCGTGCGGTCGCCGGGCAGCGTGATGTCGGAGATGTCCACAACGCGGTCATTGATGTCGTACGACGTCTTCCGGAGCAGGATCACCGACGTCCCGGGCGGCAGTTCGAGCTCGTCCGCCTCTTCGGGTGTCGGCGGACGGGCGGTGAAGCGCTCCTCGATGCGGTCCAGCTCGATGCCCACCGTGTGCAGCTGGTTCTGGGTGCCGCCCGGCCAGGGCTCCTTCGACTCGTTCAGGAGGTCGGGGTTGGCGGCGATCATGTCGCGGACGAGGTAGGAGGTCACGAGCTTGAACGGCGATGTCTCGGCCGCGTACCGCGTCCGGTAGGTCCGTTCGAGGAGCTCGGTGCCCACGGGGACGCCGAAGGCGGCCGCGAGATCCTTCGCCGCCCTGATCACGCGGTACTTCGTGAAGAAGACGAGATCCCGCGGTTCGAGGCCGGTGTCGTGCTCCGTGGCTCCGGTCTTTGCGCGTGTGGCCTCCGGCTTACGGGCCCGGTCCTTCTCCCACTGGTGCCGTGTGTTCGCGCGGACCGCCGATCTGCGGGGAATGTCGTCCGCGATCACTTCGTACGCCTTTGGCACTGGTGCTCACCGACCCCAACGACTCCACCCTGAGCCTACGACTCCTGAAGAGGCCTTGACGACCGGGGGCGAGTGCGGGGCGAGCGGAGGGCGGTTGGGGGGCGAGTTGCGGCAGGTGGGTGCCGTGGTCGACGGCACACAAGCGCCCGACCGCTGGCGACGGGGGATGCACCAGCGATCGGGCTATGGCCAAGACTAACAAGGCTGCCTCTCCGGCGGGAGACGACTGCTCAGCCGCGACGAGGCGGTGTGATCGGGATCACGACTACGTCACTGACCGCACGGAGGCTCGTACGAGAGGCGGGGCAGGTACTCGTGCCATTTCTCCGGCGTCAGAACACCCCGAGTGGTGGCGCAGATACGCCGAATGGCGTCGTCGGCATCCAGTTTCCACAGCCGGAGGGTGTCGGCGCCGCTCGACACCCCGAGCATGTGGCTGTTGGGACTGAACGACAGGAAATTGCCCGTCTTGGCGTTGGGGCTCATCGACTGGCCGATGGGAGCGGCACCGGACGGGTCGGTGATGTTCCAGAGTCGGACGGTGTTGTCGTCGCCGCCGCTCGCCAGGGTCCGGCCGTCCTCGCTGAACGTCAGCGAAACGACCGCTTCGGTGTGGCCGGTGAGGGGGGACCGCAGCCGGGTCGCCCTGCTGGGGTCGGTGATGTTCCAGAGCCGGACCGTGTCGTCGTCGCTGCCGCTGGCCAGGGTGTGGCCGTCCGGGCTGAAGGCGAGGGAGTTGACGGGACCCAGGTGGCCCGTGAGGGGCTCGCCGAGCGGTGTCGTACGACGCGGGTCCGTCGCGTCCCACAGCCGGATGGTGCCGTCCGCGCTGCCGCTGGCCAGCGTGTTGCCGTCCGGACTGAACACGAGGGAGTTGATGTAGCCCTTGTGGCCGGTGAGCGGGGCGCCGAGGGGCACGGCATGGGAGGGGTCGCTGACGTTCCACAGCTGGATGGTGCGGTCGTCGTAGGCGGTGGCCAGGGTGCGCCCGTCGGAGCTGTAGGCCAGCGCTTCGGCGCCCATGAAACGGGTGCGCAGGGTGATCGGGGGCCCCGAGGAGACCGGGTGGGACGGGTCGGTGACGTTCCACAGGTACACCGCCCGGCTCGCCGTCAGCACGGCGAGGGTGCGGCCGTCGGGGGAGAACGCGAGCGAGCGGTCGCCACCGTCCCCCGGCATGAACGGCTCGCTCAGTGACCGGGGACGGTCGGTGGCCTCGACGTTCCACAGCCGGATCCGCCCGTCGCGCGCCGCCGTGGCCAGAACCCTGCCGTCCGGGCGGAACGCTCCGCTCCGGCCGATCATGTCCGAAGTCGGGATCGACCACAGCCGGACCTTGTTGTCGCCGCTGCCGGTGGCGAGGGTGGCGCCGTCGGGACTGAACCCCAGGGCGTACATCTCGCCGCTGCTGCCCGCGAGGGGCTCGCCGACCTGGGACGGGTACGCCGGATCGCTGACGTTCCACAGGCTCGCCGTGCTGTCCGCGCTGGCGGCGGCGAGCATGGAGCCGTCCGGACTGAAGGCCACCGACCAGATGGGACCGGTGTGGCCGGTCAGTGGCCCGCCGAGCGGTGCCGCGCGGTCCGGGTCGCTCACGTCCCACAGGCGGACGGTGTCGTCCGTGGCGCCGCTGGCGAGGGTGCGGCCGTCGGGGCTGAAGGCGACGGAGTGCACCGTGCCGTCGTGGCCGGTGAGCACCGGTCGGACGGCCTTCGGGTGGCGCGGATCGGCCGTGTTCCAGAGCCTGATCACGCTGTCGTCGCCGCCGGTCGCCAGCGTCCGGCCGTCGGGGCTGAACGCGAGGGAGCGTACGGCGCCGGTGTGGCCGGTCAGGGTGTCGAGGGCCGTCGGTCTGCTCGGGTCCGTCATGTCCCACAGGCGGACGGTGTGGTCCTCGTCGGCGGTGGCCAGAGTGCGGCCGTCCGGGCTGAAGGCGAGCAGGTAGACCGTGCCGCCGTGCCCGGTCAGGGGGGCGCGCAGGGGGCGTGGGCGGCTCGGGTCCGTCACGTTCCACAGGCGGACCGTGCCGTCGTCGCCGGCGCTGGCGAGGGTGTGGCCGTCCGGGCTGAAGACCGCGCTGCTCACCCAACTGGTGTGGCCGGTGAGCGGCTTGCCCAGGGGCACGGGGTGGGAGGGATCGGCCACGTTCCACAGGCGGACCGTGCGGTCGTAGCTGGCGGTGGCCAGAACCTTTCCGTCGGGGCTGAACGAGGTGAGGTAGACGGCGCCGGTGTGGCCGAGGAGCGGGGTGGCCAGCGGGGCGTTCACGATGGAGATGAGGCGGTTGCTCGCGCCCGCGTCGTCCGGGCGCAGGCGGTGGGCGACCAGGTCGAGCTGGGCGGACAGCGACGGGTCCGTGTACTGCACGCGGTCGGCCTCCGCGACCACCTGCTCGAACACGGCGTCGTTACGCTGCTGCCAGGCGATCACCGCCGCGCCGGCGGCGAGGATCGCCAGGACGACGAGCGTCGACACCGCGGCCCGGCTGATCCACACAGTGCGCTTGCGCAGCCTGGCCGACGCGGCGAGGAAGTCCACCGCGCTACGGGTCAGGAAGGTGTTCCCCGCCGACCTCGCCCAGCTGTGAGCCTGTTCCAGTCGCGAGCCCCGGTAGAGCAGCGAGGAGTCGCGACCGGAGCCCTCCCAGGCCCGGCCGTCCTCCTCCAGCCGCTGGCGCAGCAGATGGTCGCTGCGGTCCTCGTCGATCCAGGTGCGCAGCCGTGGCCAGGCGGTCAGCAGCGCTTCGTGGGTGATCTCCACGGTGTCCGAGTCGAGCGTCACCAGCCGGGCGCGAACCAGCGCTTCGAGCGACTCCTCCGTCTTGTCGGGGTCCGTCGACTCCTCCGCCAACTGGCGCCGCGTCCCCCGCCTACGGGTGGCCTGTGTGTCCTCGCCCAGCCGGACCAGCCTGAGGAGGAGCAGCCGCGCGGCCGCGCGTGCTGCCGGGTCCAGGCCGGACCAGGCCCGCTCGGCGGTCGCCGCCACCGCGCCCTGGATTCCGCCCGCCGCGCGATAGCCGGCCAGCGTCAGCCGTCCCGCCTTCCGTCGCTGCCAGGTGGCGAGCAGGGCGTGGGAGAGCAGCGGCAGCACCCCCGCGTCGTGCGCCCCGCGGGGTCCGTCGGCGCTCACTTCCCGGACGATCAGCTCCGCCAGCCCCGGTTCGAGTTCCAGCCCCACGGCCTTGGCCGGCCCGGTCACCGCTTCGCGCAGCTCCGTGGTGGTCAGCGGCCCGAGCACCATGTGCCGGTGTTGCAGCGCGTCGGCCAGTTCGGGATACCCGAGGCACTGCTCGTAGAAGTCGGCGCGTATGCCGAGCACCACGAGCACGGGGGCCGTGCCTTCCGGGTCGGGGGGCGTGCACGCGGCGTGGAGGAACTGGATGAAAGTGCGCCGGTACGCCTCGTCGGAGCAGAGGGTGAAGGCCTCCTCGAACTGATCCACGATGACGACGGGAGGGGGCGCGGAGGCCGTCTCGCGCTGCGCCCATGCCGTGAGGGTCTCCCGCACGGCGTCCGCGAACTGCGGAGTACGGGACGGAGTGTCGGACGGAGTACCGGACTCCTTTGCAGCCGCTTCCTTCGCCGTGGAGACGACGGGTTCGAGCTCGGGTATCCGGCGGGTCAGCTCCGCGAAGGGATCCGCGCCCGGCACCAGCTGAAGCACCTCCCTCGCCCGGCTGCCCTCGTCACCCAGTCCGCCGTCCTGCAAGGTGGGTACGAGGCCGGCGTTCAGCAAGGAGGACTTCCCGGCCCCCGAGGCGCCCACGAGCATGACCAGGCCACCCGTCCCCTCCGCCGCGCGGAGCTGAGCGACGAGTGCGTCCGTGCTCCGCTCCCGGCCGAAGAACCACCGGGTGTCCTGCCGGCGGTAGGGAGCCAGCCCCCGGTACGGGCACACCCCGCCGGGGACGGGCACGGCTTCGGCCGGCGGGTGCCCCTTCTCCTCCGCGGCGGATGGCGCAGGGGTGTCGCCGACGGGGTCGGCCACCGCGCGCTCCCACAGCCGCTGCCACTGGCCCAGGTCGTACAGGCCCGGGGACACCGGCGCGGGCCGCGAGCGCCGTGCCTCGGGGATCAGGATGTGCAGCACCGCGCCGAGGGCGGCGAACTGGGCCGGCACGTTCCTGGCCCGTCGCCAGTCGCTGATCCGCTGGACGGACACCCGCACGGGCCGCCCTCGTTCGTCGACCCGCTGAAGCCGCAGGACCGCCTCGGACACGCTCTTGAGGGGAGGATTGCCGGCCTCCTTGTACAGCAGCGCGAGACGCTCCGCGAAGGCCGTGCGTGCCCCTGAGTCGGAACTCAAGGCCCCCACCCCTTACTTCCCTCGCACTTGAACATCCGGACCGGAAAACTCACTTTATACGGCTGACCTGCGACGAAGCCCTCGTCCGGACGCCGGAACCTCCTCGGCGGGCGCCCCAACTGGCAGGATCAGGCCGTAGCAGCGCAGTAACAGGGCGTTGCCCGGACACCTCATCACACCCCCATCAGCCTCGATCCGCGCCGACCCGCCGGCACGGCCCGGATCGACGCCGCTCGCACCGTTCGACACCGGTCCCCGCGAGGGGAGGGACCGGTGTCGAACGCCGCGATGCCAGGCGATTCGAAGAGGCCCCCTCCTACGGGAGGGCGGCCTCTTCGACGTACCCAAGGACTACCCGCCCTCAACCGGCCGCGCGGAGATGGTTCTGGGACCGGCAGGAAACTGTCGGGCAGTCGTGCGGTGAGCAGCTCGGTCAGTGCACGGCCCGGCCGCCGCCGAGGACAGGTGAAGCCGAAAGTGTCACACATCTCCCAGATCTGTAACACTTTCAGCCGGTACACCCCTCCGTGGACACGACCCGGCGAGGGCCGTGGCCGTACCGGGGTGATGAGCCACCGATCGCCGACTGGCCCGAGACCTCGGTACAGCGTCCCTGAGACACTGCGTCTCCAGTGCCGTGCTTCGAGGAGATGCCATCCATGCAGGTAGCCGTGGTCACCTTCGACGGATTCAACGAGCTCGACAGCTTCATCGCCTCCGCGCTGATCAACCGGTGCCGAAAGGACGGCTTGGAGGCCTTCATCACGACGCCGACGCCGACGGTCACGTCGATGAACGGTGTCCAGGTGACCGGGCAGCGCCCGATGGAGTTCGTGACCGAAGCCGACGTCGTGCTGATCGGTAGCGGAGTGAAGACGCGAGACGTGGTCGCCGACGACCGGCTGATCTCCAGGCTGCCTCTCGACCCGTCCCGACAGCTGATCGGTGCGCAGTGCTCCGGCGCGCTGGTGCTCGCCCGGCTCGGGTTGCTGGATGGCATGCCCGCCTGCACGGACCTCAAGAGCCGGCCCTTCGTCGAAGCCTTCGACGTCACCGTGCTGGACGCGCCGTTCCACGCTGACGGGAACATCGCTACGGCGGGCGGCTGCCTGGCGTCCCAGTATCTGGCCACCTGGGTGATCACCCGAACCCTCGGCGAGGACGCCGCACGCGACGTCATCGGCTACGTGGCTCCGGTAGGCGAAAACCAGGAGACCGTCGAGCGCGCCATGCATGCCGTCCACACAGGCGAGACCGCACTGCGCTGATGGTTTCACGGCGCCGTTGGGGCGACCTGTGCTAGAGACAGGCGTCAGCAGAACGACTTTGCCCGCGCCCTCAGCTTGGGAAGTTCAGGTGATCCAGGGGCAGTTGTTGGACTGACCTGCACAAGAGCGGTACTGACGACCGTTCGGTCGCCGATTGGTTCCCGCTGTTCCCAGCCAAGAGCGAGACCTGCCAGCGCCGATTCCTGGCACCAACAGCCACATCTGCACCAACGTGGGCGGTCGCGCGCGACCGTCCATCGTGTCAGCGAGCGGTTGCAGCCGCAGTGGCCGACTACCAACAGCCATCAGGAGCCTTCCGAACAGCCATCGGTTCTCGGTGGACCTTCAGCCAGTGGTTCGGGAGGAAGAGGCGCGCGGCCGGCGCTGGGCAGGCAGACCACGATGCAGGGCACGCGCCGCGCACCAGTGCGCCACGGCAGCAGTTCGGCAGCGGTTGTGGCCGCCTAGATGGGGTTCAAGATGGAGAAAGTGGCGGATTGAAAGCCAAAGATGGTCGCAGTGCCGGACCAGTCGCCCTCGGAAGCAGCCCGCCGCTTCCCTTGCACGGCTCCCCGTACTGAGCGCCAGATCGCCTCGATGCCTGGGAGCCTCCACTCGATCAGTCCGGGGCCACAGGCGTTTCCGGGCAGCGACCCGAATTCCACAGGCCTGTGCAAAACGGCACCCCGTCTCTCGATTCGGGCTGTCTCCGGAGACGTGGAGCAGAGCGGGACTGACGGCGAGAAGGAAGATCGTGATGCCAACCGACACTGAGCTCCTCAAGACCGACGACAAGTAGCTTGAGGAGCTCTTTCGTAAGAGTCCTGCGGGCGAGATCCCCAAAGGCCCGATGGAGGGTCTAGCGATCTTGCCGGGGGCGGGGCCTTCGGGGGCACGGTTGCTCGCCCGCCTGGTGCATCTGTTCTGGTGGCGGGGCAAAGTCTTCAGCCCCGACGGCTACCTCAGCAATCGACTGTTCCCGCTGGACATGCTGTCCATCGTTGCCATGGTGGGGCCGGGACCCAGCCGTCTGGACGACCAGGAGTGCATCGTCATCGACTATTCCCACACGTCGCTGGTGTTCGGGGGCGTGCGCGATGAGCTCCGCCAGGTCGACCCACACCTGTACTTGGGCCTGATCTGGCTGTCCAGCCGCAAGATCGGATGGTTCACGCTGCGCGACCCGAACAGCAGCAACGGATAGAACCGATCGCGCCGAACCGGGGCCACTGTGATCACGACCGCAACGAGGGCCGCTGTCGTGCGCGGTCTCTCCGTCAAGTCGCGACATCCGGTTGATGGGTTGGACCCCGCCTGTGAGCGCACATTCTGACCCGAGCCGACATGACGAAAGGCCCCGACCTTGCTTCCCCCGACCATTCACCCCCGCAGATCAGCACTCCGCGTTCGTCGCAGCGTTGGGAAAGCCAAGCCCCGCCGACTCCTTCCAGGCACCGCTTTGGCCGCATCGGCCACCATGGCACTGGCCCTGACGGGGCTTCACGCAACCACGCCTCCCGGCACGCCGGCCCCGTTGCACGGCACAGCCACCAGCGCTGGAAAGCCGCTGTCCCACGCCGACGTCACGCTCTTCGCCGGAGACCGGCAAGGCACTCGGGAACTGGGACATGCCACCACCGACGCCAACGGAACCTTCCAGATCCGGCCCAGCCACCGCACGGGCTCGGTGCTGTACGTCGAAGCCGTACCCGCTGGCGACCGGTCGTTGCGTCTGCGCTCCGTCGTGGGAGTCGGCCCCGGCGGTGGTGTGCCGCAGCGCTTCGAATCCGCTGTCACGGTCAACGAATTCACCACCGTCGCCGCCACCTACGCACTGGCCCAGTTCACCGACCAGCGCGGCATCACGGGGCCTAGCCCCGGCCTGGAGAACGCCGCAGCCACGTCCTACAACCTCGCCGACCCGGCCTCAGGAAGGCCCGGCAAGGTCGTCACCGACCAGAACAACGGCACCAAGAACGACACTCTGGCCACCCTCGGCACCCTGGCCAACCTCGTCTCCCTCTGTGCGCCGGGAGCGGACACCGGGCGATGCCAGGACATGCTGCGCCTGGCAACACCGCAGCACGGGACCGCTCCCGCCGACACGGCACAAGCCGTGCTCAACCTCACCCACAACCCGAGACTGGCCACCGGCCAGCTGTACGCCCTGGCAGGCCGGGCACATACCTACACCCCCGCGCTGACCGCGGCCCCGGAGGCGTGGGTCCTGGCCCTGCACTACACCGCCCCCGACGTCTACGCCCCCGGCCGGATGGCCATCGACGCCAAGGGCAACGTCTGGGCCTCCAACAACTGGCTGCCCGGAACGCGAAACCCCAGCCCCTACGTCACCGTGCAGGACCCGGTGGGCAACCCCACCCTGAACAGCCCCATCAGCGGCGGCGGCATGAAGGCAGGCGCCTGGGGCATCGCCATCGACCACGATGGCTCCGTATGGGTGCCCAGCTACGGCGGCGATGCCATGTCGAAGTACTCGTCGACCGGAAAGCTGTTGTCGCCCGGCACAGGATTCAAGAACGGCGACCTGAACCACCCCCAGGGCACCGCCGTCGACCAGAAGGGCAACATCTGGATCGCCAACTTCTACGGCCTGAAAGGCAACCGTGGCCAGGGAAGCGTGATCGTCTACCCACACGGTGACCCCTCAAAGGCGATCACCATCAAGGGCGGCGGCCTCGACCACCCGTTCTCCATCCAGATCGACGGCTACGGCCGGGCCTGGGTCAGCAACGCCCGCCTCAACGGGGCGAAACTCCTGGACACACGCGTACCCAAGGGCCACGTCGGCGGGAGCGTCACCGTGATCGGCCCCGACTTCAAGCCGACCTCGTTCTCCCCCATCAAGGACAACTCACTCGACTGGCCCCTCGCACTCGCCGTCGACTCCAAGAACAACGTCTGGGTGCCCAGCTTCGTCAGCAACTCGGTCACCAGAATCGGGCCGAGCGGAAAGATCACAGGCGAGTACAAACTGCCGACCGCGATCGCACCCTGGTCCCTGGCCATCGACGGATCCGACCGCATATGGATCGCCGGCTTCGGCGCCCCCTCCGTCTCCGTCCTGTGCGGCGTGAACACCAGCGCCTGCCCGCCCGGCTCCTCCACCGGCTCCCTGCTGACGCCGCCCCACGGCTACCGCAGCAACTCCATCCAGCACCTCACCGCCATCCAGATCGACCAGTCCGGCAACGCCTGGCTGGCCAACAACTGGTCCAAACTCGTCCCACCCACCGGTGGCACCGGCCTGGTCGAACTCATCGGAGCCGCCACACCCGTCTGCACACCCCTGACCCCGGTACCCGCACGCCCGGCAACGACCAGCTCAACCGCCTGCCCCGCCCAGACCAGCACGCAGCCCAGATGACAACGGCCCAGTGATACCGCTGTCGGGCGAGCCGACCGCTCCAGCCACGACGTACCCCTTCTCTGGGGCCAGGCGCTGCCAAGGGAGCCCGCACGGAAGAGCTGCGGGCCCTCACCTGGGACCACGTCTTGCTGAAGGGGCGACCCGAGATGGACCCGCCGCAGCCTCCGCACATCGCGGTGTGGCGGTCGGTGCGGCGCAGTGGGGACACCAAAACAAGGGGGAGCTGATCGGCATTGATGACGCCGGCTCGGCAGGGCGACGCTGAATCGCGGTCATGCCGTCGAGCAGGGCCGGCCGGGTGCACGATGGGGCAGCGTTTGGCTGTAGACGACGCTCGTGGTCGTGCTGCCGAAGCCGGCCAGTTCGTCCACGAGCATCTCCAGGTGCTCCATGGAGGTCGCGGCCACCTTCAGGGTGTAGCAGTCGTCGCCGGTGGTGCGCAGGCACTCCAGGATCTCCCGCCGCTCGGTGAGCAGCCGGCGCAACGGCTGGTGGTGGTTGCCGGGGTACTTCAGCCGGACGACGGCGAGCACGGGATAGCCGACCTTGGCCAGGTCGACCACGGCGTGGTAGCCGGTGATGACGCCCAGCGACTCCAGATTCCGTACCCGTTCCGTGGTCGCCGAAGAGCTGAGATTCACGCGCCGCCCCAACTCGCTGAGGGGGATACGAGCCTCCCGTTGCAGCTGCCCGATGATCGCCCAGTCGATGTCGTCAAGATTCACGGCCATGTCGTGACCTTACCGGCAGAACCACGGAAGAAGACCTCCTTCACCGGGAAGATTAGGTTCCGAATGCCGTGATCCCCTGGATACCCTCGGATCATGCAACTGGGCGTCAACGTACCGAACTTCGGGCCCGGCACCGATCCCGGCATCCTGCGTGAATGGGCGCGGATCACGGAGGGGCTCGGCTTCGACCTCCTCATGGTGTCGGACCACGTGGCCGTCACCCCGGACGTGGCCGAGCGGTACCCCGAGCCGTTCTACGAGCCGTTCACCACGCTGTCCTGGCTGGCCGGCCTCACCACGAGGCTGCGACTGGGCACGACGGTGCTCGTCCTGCCCTACCGACATCCCCTGCTGGTGGCTCGGATGGCCGCCAACCTCAGCCAACTCAGTGGCGGCCGGTTCGTCCTCGGGGTGGGAGTCGGCTGGGCACGTCAGGAGTTCGACGCGCTCGGCGTACCGTTCACCGCGCGCGGCCGACTGACCGACGAGTACCTGGGAGCCCTGCGGAACGCCTGGCACACGGGCATCGGGGACGGCGCCGCCCCGGCACCTGTCTGGGTCGGCGGCCACAGCGAGGCCGCGATCCGACGCACGATCAGGTTCGGCGACGCCTGGCACCCGCTGCGGCTGCCACTCTCCCGCATGCGATCGGTCCTGACGAACCACTCGCTGCCGGGATTCGCGCCCCGCATCGCCCTGCGGATGACCGGCGCACCGGTCGACGACCCCGAACGGCCCGCCGGTGTCGGCACCATCGAGCAGATCCTCGACGACCTCGACCAGCTCCGTCTGCTCGGCGCGGACACCGTCGTGTTCGACCCCTACCACGGAAATCCGCAGGAGACCTGTCGGCCCCACGCGGCCTGGCAGGCGCTCACCGCCGTGGCCACACACTGGAGGACCCCATCATGAACACCATCGCCGACGAGACCCTCCTGCGGCGCGCGATCGCCATCGCGGCGCACGCGGTCACCTTGGGCGACGCACCGTACGGTTCCCTGCTGGCCGGTCCGGACGGCGCGATTCTCGCCGAGGCCCACAACACGGTTCGGCGTGACAACGACATCACCGCCCACCCGGAACTGAAGCTCGCCCGCTGGGCTGCCCGAGAACTCGCCCCGGATGCGGCCGCCCGCACCACCATGTACACCAGCTGCCAGCCCTGCACCATGTGCGCCGGCGGCATCGTCCGCTCAGGTATTGGCCGGGTCGTCTACGCGCTCTCCACCGAACAACTCGTCGAACTCAACCCGCAGTCGGGCGAATGGCCCACGGTGGCCCAGGACGGGCCGGCCCTGTTCGAGGAGGCATGCGTCCCCATCGACGCTTACTACCGACCGAACTGATGTCATCGTCTCGTCAAGAGCGGTCGAGGAGACCGAGCTCGCCGTGGCGCCGGTAGCGGTCGACCCACTTCGACGCGCACGCCCGGGAGATTCCCATCTCGGCGGCGAGGTGGGCGATTGGTCGGGTCTGGCATCGCTCGACCAGGCGTCGGCGGCCCTCGGCCGAGAGCGGAGCATTGCGGTGAGACATGGGGTGGGCTTTCCGGACGGCGTGGAGAGAGGGCCGGGGCGCGGGTCACGGCCCTCTCCAGGGGTCTGCCGGCTCAGTGGGTCGTCGTGGGTGCTGCGCTGATCAGCGCCGGGTCGACATCGGGCACGGCGAGCCTCGGATTGTGGCCGGACGCGACGACCCTCATGACGAATCCCGCGGCCTCTTCCAGCTGCCGGGTGCTGTCGAGCCCTCCGATCACGGCCGCCCGCCCGCCCAGGTCACCGATCAGTGCCGTGGCGAGATCCAGAGCTACCCGACTGATCAAGAAGACGGTAAGAACCACGCACCACGTGCGCCCCTCCCTACAACCTTCAGTCTCGGCAGGTCGTCCAATTCGCGCCTGGTGCTGATCACTGTGCCGGGGTCTCTTCTGTCCCATCTGGGGGATGTCATGAGTTCTGTCTCCGTCGGGCGTGCGCTGCGTCGCGGAGCCTGTGCCGGAGCCGTGGGGGCGTTGGTCGCAGCCGGTCTCGGGAGTGGGGTCGCCTTCGCCGACGACCAGCCGCAGAGCGATCAGCTGTGGATCCAGGCGCCGTACGAGCAGTCGGTCACCGTCGCTCCGGACGGCGGTGCGGCGCAGTTCCGGTCGCTGGCGCTCGGCCTTTACCACGACAACGACAACTTCACCGTGACCGACGGGCGGCTGACCGTCGACGTCTCCGGCCTCGCCGGCGTCGCGGACGTGTCCTGGCCCGACAACTGCACGCCGAACGATGCCGGCACCGTCGCCGTGTGCGACACCGGAGACGTGGCGACCCGCTACAGCGCGCAGGTGCAGCTGAAGGTGCAGGCCGCGGCTGGCGCCGTCGTGGGAGCGCAGGGTGCGATCGAGTACTCCGCCGAAGCCACCGGCGGACCCGACGGCACGCTCGTCGCCCCGCAGGACTCCGCGGAGACCGTCGTCACCGTCGGCTCCGGCCCCGACCTCGGCATCAGCGCCCCGCATGACACCACCGACGTCGCGCCCGGCACCAGCCTCACCGTGCCGTTCACCGTCACCAACACCGGCAACGAGACCGCCCACGGCTTCAGCGTGAAGATGTGGGCGACGTACGGCCTCGACGTCGTCACCCGCTACCCGCAGTGCACCTACACCGGGCCGGACGACGGCGGCGAGTACACACCCATGACGTACGTGACCTGCTCCTTCGACACCGACGTCGCGCCCGGCGCCAGCGTCGACCTCCCGGAGCCGCTACGCCTCACCGTCACCGACCACGCCCTGTACGAACGGTTCGACTACGAGGTCCAGCCCGGCCGCGACGCCACCGACCTCGACGGCTCGGACAACGGCCGCTCCTGGCGCATCACCGCCGACAACACCGCCGACTTCGCCGTGCGCGGCACCGAGGTGAGCGGCGCGGCCGGCGACACCGTCACCGCCGCCTTCCGCTTCGTCAACCGCGGCCCGGCCTGGGTAGGCAACGTCGGCTCCGGCGACCCGGTCGCCGTGATCGACTACTACCTCCCGGAGGGCACCACCGCCACGTCCGTGCCCGACACCTGCCACAACGCCTGGACGTCCGGCGACGACCCGGCCATCGGCCACTACGCCTGCACCCTGCCGATGTGGGCCAAGCAGGACATGAAGGTCAGCTTCCCGTTCCAGCTGCGCATCGACCAGGTCGTCCCCGACGCGACGGGCCGCGTCGTCGTCCACCCCCACTCCGACACGTCCTCCACCTTCGACCCGAACAGCAAGAACAACTCGGCCAAGGTGGTCGTCAACCCGTCCGCCTGACAGCGGTGAGGGGGCGAGCCCGCGGCTCGCCCACGTAACCAGCAGCTCTAGCTTGACGCTTGGTCAGTTAGCCCTGCGCAGTTTCTCCCGGAACGCCCCGGACAACAAATCAGGCCCGGTGCTGATCTCAGCACCGGGCCTGATTTGGTATTTCTCTGTCGGGGTGGCGGGTTTGAACCCACGGTGTGGCGGTCGGTGCGGCGCAGTGGGGACACCAAGACCAGGAAGTCCCGGCGCACGCTCGCCCTGGCGGCGCGCTGCGTGGACGCCCTCTGGCAGCAGTTCGAAGATCAGGGCTGGGACCGGCTCGCCGCTGACGAGGAGTGGGAGGAGCACGGGCTCGTCTTCTCCTCGGCCGTCGGCAGGCCGCTCGACGCGGCCAACGTCCGCCGTGCCTTCCGCCAGGCGCTCAGGGACGTCGAAGGGGTCGACCCCGCCGAGTGGACGCCCCGGGAGCTCCGGCACAGCTTCGTGTCGCTGCTCTCCGACCGGGGCGTCCCGCTGGAGGAGATCTCCCGGCTCGTCGGGCACTCCGGGACGGCGGTCACCGAGGAGGTCTACCGGAAGCAGATCCGTCCCGTGATCCAGACCGGTGCTGTGGTCATGGACGGCATCTTCCAGCGCGGCCCGAACCGATAGTCACGCAGATAGACACGCACGCAGAAACAGGTGAGGCACCTACGGAAATCCGTAGGTGCCTCACCTGGTGTTTCGGCTGTCGGGGTGGCGGGATTTGAACCCACGACCTCTTCGTCCCGAACGAAGCGCGCTGCCAAGCTGCGCTACACCCCGATGTCGCTGCTTGTCGCGGCGACGTCGTTTACTTTAGCCCACTGGTGGCCGGAGACGAAATCCGGTTTTGCCGCGGTGGCGCATCGGGTTGGGGCGGACGTGGTCGAGGACTACGAGGAGGATGGCCAGGGCGTAGAAGGAGAGGCCCAGGAGGAGGGCGTTGGCGAGGGCGCCCTTGTAGCCGTGGTGGTCCACGTCGAGGAACGGGTAGAGGTAGCGGCCCGGGGTGCCGGGGAGGATCAGTTCGCCGCGGGCCAGGGAGAAGGCCAGGTAGGCCAGGGGGTAGAGGAGCCAGGTGCTGGCCTGGCGCAGGCGCAGGCAGCCGGGGGCGGTGAGGAGCAGCCAGTCCAGGAGGGCCGCGGCCGGGGTGACCGTGTGCAGGATGTGGCCGGCCAGTGCCTGCCAGAGCCTGTGGGTGTCGGGCGCGCTCGTCAGGGAGAACGGGGGTGCCGTGCCGGTCAGGAGCAGGTGGTGGACCAGGGCCGTGATGGTGACGTAGAGGAGGGTGGCGCCGGTCAGGACGGAGGGCAGGGGGCGCCGGGCGGTCGCGGCCCTGCGGGCCGAGAGGATCAGGACCAGGGCCAGCAGGATGTTGCTCTGGATCTCGAAGTGACTCAGGACCCGGACCGGGCTGCCGATCAGCAGGTCGATCGTCACGCCCGCGGCCGCCGTCGCGGCGATCACCAGGCGGTAGACGGCGGTCAGGGGGCGGCGTACGGGGTTCACCACCGCCGTGGCGGGGACGTGGGAGGTCAGTGGCGGGGCCATGCCCGGGACCGCGGGAAGGTCTGGGAGGTCCCTGGGTATCGGGGCGATCATGCCCTCACGTTACGTAAAACCGGCATATGGGGCGATGCGGGTGTGGCATGTGGGTTACTTCCCCCGATCCATGGATGCCTCCGCCCTCCACCTGTGGATGCCCGCCCCCAGCCGGCCCCCACCCGCGGCTTCCTGCAGCCCCCACCCGCAACCGCAGCCGTGACGGCCGGCGCGTCTACTCCCGGCCCACCAGCGTCAGCAGTGTCGCCTCCGGCGGGCACGCGAACCGCACCGGCGTGTAGCGGTTCGTGCCGCAGCCCGCCGAGACGTGCAGGTAGGCCGTACGGCCCTCCGCCGTGTGCGTGGACAGGCCCTTCACCCGGTCCGTGTCCAGGTCGCAGTTGGTGACGAGCGCGCCGTAGAAGGGGATGCAGAGCTGGCCGCCGTGGGTGTGACCGGCCAGGACCAAGGGATAGCCGTCCGCCGTGTAGGAGTCCAGCACCCGCAGGTACGGGGCGTGCACCACGCCCATCGAGAAGTCGGCGGAGGGGGCCGGACCGCCGGCCACCAGTGTGTAGCGGTCCCGCTTGATGTGCGGGTCGTCCAGCCCCGTCAGCTCGATCGTGACGCCCTCGACCTTCAGGGTGCCGCGCGTGTTCGTCAGGTTGAGCCAGCCCGCCCCGTCGAATCCGTCGCGCAGGTCCTCCCACGGGTTGTGGATCGCTCCTACGGCGGGCGCGTTGCCGTTCAGGCCGTGGCGGCCGCTGGTCTTCTCCAGCAGGTAGCGGGCGGGGTTGCGCAGCTTGGGGCCGTAGTAGTCGTTGGAGCCGAAGACATACGCGCCCGGGAACTCCATCAGCGGACCCAGAGCGTCCAGCACCTCCGGGACGCCCTCCGGGTCGGAGAGGTTGTCGCCCGTGTTGATCACGAAGTCCGGGCGTAGACCCGCCAGCGAGCGCAGCCAGCGCTGCTTCTTGCGCTGCCCGCTCACCATGTGGATGTCGGAGACCTGGAGCACGCGCAGCGGGCGCATACCGGCGGGGAGGACGGGGATCGTCACCCGTCGAAGGCGGAAGGAGCGGGCCTCGAAGCCCGCAGAGTAGACGAGTCCGGCGGTCGCGACCGCCGTGATGCCCAGGGGTACTCCGTATCGCGCGCGCATACGACCATCGTGTCAGACCGCGTCGGCGCGCCGTACCCGGCCGCCGCTCACGGACGCCCCTTTAAATCAGCGGGCGTTCCGGCTCGCACACCTGCGACAATCAAACCCATGACCACGCTCAAGTCGAAGTTGCAGGAAGACCTCAACGCCGCGATCCGGGAGCGGGACGAGCTGCGCTCCTCGACGCTCCGGCTGACGCTCACCGCGATCACCAAGGAGGAGGTCGCGGGCAAGGAGAAGCGTGAGCTCTCCGACGACGAGGTGCTGAAGGTGATCACCAAGGAGGCGAAGAAGCGCCGCGAGGCCGCGGACGCCTTCGCGCAGGGGGGTCGCGCCGAGTCGGCCGAGCGGGAGAAGGCGGAGGGCGAGCTGCTCGCCACGTACCTGCCCAAGCAGCTGTCCGACGAGGACCTGAACCAGATCGTCGCCCAGGCCGTCCAGGAGGCCAAGGCCGCCGGCGCCGAGGGGCCGCGGGCCATGGGTGCCGTCATGAAGATCGTGAACCCGAAGGTGGCCGGCCTGGCAGAGGGCGGCCGAGTCGCCGCCGTGGTCAAGAAGCTCCTGGCCGGCTGAACAAGCCGACTCCGGCTGCCGCACAGACGAACGGCCCCTTCCTCTCCGTCGCACGACGGAAAGGAAGGGGCCGACGTTGTGCCGGGCCAGAGGCCAGGGGCTCAGTCCCGCCCGCCGTTCCCGTTCCCGTTGCTCCCGCCGTTGGTCAGCCCCTGGATGAACCCGTCCGGGAGCGAGACCGAGGGGGTCGGGACACCGCCGCCGTCCGCGCCGCCGTTCGTCAGGCCGGCGATGAGCCCGCCGATGGTGTCGCCGTTGCCATGGCCGTTTCCGTCGCCCTTGTCCTTGTCCTTGTCGGCGTCCGGGATGTCGACGAGGTTGAAGGTATCGGCGGACTTGCCCGCGAGGGCGCCGGTCATGGCGTCCTTCCAGATCGGGCCCGGGACCTCGCCGCCGTAGACGAGCGGGTGGTAGACGCCGCCGATCGTGATGTTCTTCATCTTGACCTTCTGGGAGGCGCTGCCGACCCAGACGGCACCCGACAGGTTCGGCGTGTAGCCGACGAACCAGGCGTTCTTGCGCTCGTCCGTCGTACCCGTCTTACCGGCGCTCTCGCGGTCGGTGAGGCCGGCCTTCTGGCCCGTACCGGAGTCGACCACGCCACGCAGCAGCGTGTTCACCGTGTCGGCCGTCTTCTCGCTCATCGCGCGCGAGCACGTCGACTTCGGCACCTCGAGCGACTTCTGCTCGTTGCCGACCTTCTGGGTGATCGACTCGATGGCGACCGGCGTGCAGTACATGCCCCGGGAGGCGAAGGCGGCGTACGCGCTCGCCATCGTCAGCGGGGACAGACCCACCGCGCCGAGGGCGATGGAGGGGCTCTCGGGGAGCTTGGTGCCGTTGCCCTGCGTCACGTGCAGCGCGTCGGTCATCTTCACCACGGGGCAGAGGCCGATGTCGGAGATCATCTGGACGAAGTAGGTGTTGACCGACTTCTCCATCGCCTCCTTCAACTGGTACGGGCCGGACTCCGACTCGCTCTCGTTCTCGACCTTCTCGCCGGTCCGGTTGGTCCACGGATTGCTGGCGCACGTCTGGACCGGGCTCGGGTACGCCATGTCGTACGGCGACGAGTACTCCTGCGTCACGGGCTTGCCGCCCTCCAGCGCGGCCGCGGCCACGAACGGCTTGAACGTCGAACCGGTCGGGAAGCCGAAGTTCGAGCCGCCCATCGAGGCGTTGACCGAGAAGTTGTACTCGGTCTCGTTCTTGCCGTAGCCGTACGGCTTCGACTGGCCCATCGCGACGATCTTGCCGGTGCCGGGCTCCACCAGGGTGGACGCCGCGGCGACCTTGTCCGACTTCTTGACGTGCTCCTTGAGCGAGGCCTGGACCGACTCCTGGGCCTGCGGCTGGAGCGTGGTGCGGATCGTCAGACCGCCCTGGTTCCAGAGCTTCGCCCGCGCCTCCTGGGTCTTGCCGAAGACCGGGTCGTTGAGGAAGACCTTCTCCACGTACTTGCAGAAGAAGCTGGCACCACGGACGGCCGTGATGCAGCCGTTCTTGGGCTGGCTGACCTTCAGGTCCAGCGGCGCTTCCTTGGCCTTGTCGGCCTCGGCCTGGGAGATGTCGCCGACCTCGGCCATGCGCTGGAGCACGACGTTGCGGCGCTTGGTGGACTCCGCCTCGTCGTTCACCGGGTCGTAGCGGCTCGGGGACTGCACGATGCCCGCGAGCATCGCCGACTCCGGGAGGGTCAGGTCCTTGGCGTGCTTGGAGAAGTAGCGCTGGGCGGCCGCCTCGACTCCGTAGGCCTGCTCACCGAAGAACGTGATGTTCAGGTAGTTCTCGAGGATCTTCTTCTTGCCGAGCTCCTCCTCCACCTGGATCGCGTACTTCAGCTCCTTGATCTTGCGGCCGAGGGTCTGCTGGGTGGCCTGCGCGACCTTCGTCGGGTCGTCGCCGGCCTCCTCGACGAAGACGTTCTTCACGTACTGCTGCGTGAGCGTGGAGGCGCCCTGGGAGACACCGCTGCTCTGCACGTTCTTGTTCAGCGCGCGCAGGATGCCCTTCAGGTCGACCGCGCCGTGCTGATAGAAGCGCGAGTCCTCGATCGCGACGATCGCCTTCTGCATGTACGGCGAGATGCTCTTGAGCTCGACGACCGTGCGGTCACGGGAGTAGACCGTGGCGATCTGGCCGCCGTCCGCGTCGAGGATCGTGGTGCGCTGGCTCAGCGGCGGCGTCTTCAGATTGGCGGGGAGCTCGTCGAAGCTCTCCACCGATCCCTTGGCGGCCAGGCCCAGCACGCCGAAGGCGGGCACTGCGATACCGGCCAGGACGGCTCCCGCGAGCACACTGACACCGAGGAACTTGGCGGCCTGCTGCGTTGCCGACAGGCCACCGCCCGAGCGCTTCTTTGGCATGAGGGCAGCCTACGTTCTCATTCGCCGGACACGCGTATATGCCTTGGCCTAAGCTGCTCTCAACTGTCACAGCAGTAGGGCTACGTATCAATACGTCCGGCGACCCTGAATCGTTCCGGAGGTTCCCCAACTTTTTTGGTGGGGGCGTGTCCGAATCCGCCTTCTGTGTCACCTGGCGCCCGTTGTGACTCGACAGAACTGTCCGGTTTTGCCGGGAAAGTCACGCATGTCGCCAGCTCACTCCCCCGGGTGATCTGCCGCTTACCCATAGTCCGTTCGGGCCATTCAAGATTGGGCCCGAAGGGGGTGTTGCGCTGTCCCCACCTTCCGTAACGTCCTCAACTGGCGGCGGTGAATATGCCGCTGCCGCCGTGGGGGAGCCTCGATTCGGGAGAGGACGGCGCCGGTATGGGCTGGGTAACCGACTGGAGTGCGCAGGCCGCCTGCCGCACTACCGATCCGGATGAACTGTTCGTTCAGGGAGCAGCGCAGAACAGGGCCAAGGCAGTGTGCACCGGATGCCCGGTACGCACCGAGTGCCTGGCCGACGCGCTCGACAATCGCGTCGAGTTCGGCGTGTGGGGAGGCATGACGGAGCGGGAGCGCCGCGCACTGCTGCGCAGGCGGCCCACCGTGACCTCCTGGCGCAGGCTGCTGGAGACGGCTCGTTCGGAGTACGAGCGCGGTACGGGCATCGTGCCGCTCGACGACGACGAGGTGTACGAGAACTACGCGGCGGTGAGCTGAGGGGACCCCTCGGCTCAGCTGTCGGCAGCCTCGGGCAGCTCCGGCCGGTTGGCCGCGAGCCGGTTCCCGATGTCCCGCAGCCCCGCGAGGTCGTGCACGTCGCCGGGCAGCGCGCCCACTTCGGCCACCGCCACCTCAGGGTGGAGCGCGGTGAAGCGGTCACGCGTGCGCTGCTCGCGGGAGAGCAATTGCATACGTTCGGCGTGCAGGCGCAGCAGACCCGCGGTGAGCTGTTCGACGCTTTGATCGGTGCCGGTGGACTGATCGGCGCCCGGGGAGCCGGGCTGGGATGCGGAAGACTCTGAACTTCCGTACGTGTCGGGAGAGTTACGAAGTCCAGCTTTCCCGCCGTCCTGATCCACAATGCGGGGCTCTTCAAGATTTTCCGCGGCGGGGTCGGTGGGGTCGGTGGAATCGGCGGGATCGGCGGGGTCGCCGGCGAGATCGAGGTTCTCCGCAGCGGCGAGTGCCCGCTCGGCCGACAGCCGGGCGGCTCCGCTGCCGTGGACCCGGTTGAGCACCAGACCGGCGAGCGGCATGTCCTCGGCGGCCAGCCGCTCCACGAAGTACGCGGCTTCGCGCAGCGCGTCCCGCTCCGGGGCCGCGACCACCAGGAACGCCGTCCCGGGCGCCTGCAGCAGCTTGTACGTCGCGTCCGCGCGCGTGCGGAAACCGCCGAAGGTCGTGTCCATCGCGGCCACGAACGTCTGGACGTCCTTGAGGAGCTGACCGCCCAGCAGCTTGCCGAGCGTGCCGGTCATCATCGACATCCCGACGTTCAGGAACTTCATCCCCGCGCGTCCGCCCAGCTTCGCCGGCGCGGTCAGCAGCCGGATCAGCCGCCCGTCCAGGAAGGACCCGAGCCGCTTCGGCGCGTCGAGGAAGTCGAGCGCCGAGCGGGACGGCGGCGTGTCGACGACGATCAGGTCCCACTCGTCCCGGGCCCGCAGCTGCCCGAGCTTCTCCATCGCCATGTACTCCTGCGTGCCCGCGAAGCCCGCCGAGAGCGATTGGTAGAAGGGGTTGTTCAGGATCGTGGCGGCCCGCTCCCGGTCCGCGTGCGCCTCGACGATCTCGTCGAAGGTGCGCTTCATGTCGAGCATCATGGCGTGCAGCTCGCCGCCGCCGTCGACTCCCTTGACCCGACGAGGGGTGTTGTCCAGGGAGTCGATGCCCATCGACTGGGCGAGCCGGCGGGCCGGGTCGATGGTGAGGACGACGACCTTGCGGCCCCGCTCGGCCGCACGCAGGCCCAGCGCCGCCGCGGTGGTGGTCTTCCCGACCCCGCCCGAGCCGCAGCAGACGACGATCCGCGTCCCGGGATCGTCGAGCAGCGGATCGACGTCGAGCACGCGCGCGGGGGAGAGACGACGCGCGCTGTCCTGCGCAGGCGCCGGGTCCGGACTCATGACATTCCCTGCTTCCGCAACTCGGTGGCCAGTTCGTACAGTCCCGCCAGGTCCATGCCCTCGGTGAGCAGCGGCAGTTCGTGCAGCGGCAGTTCCAGCTCGCCCAGGACGGCGCGCTGCTCGTGCTCCAGCGCGTACCGCTCGGCGTACTCCTCGGCCTGCGCCAGCAGCGGATCCACCAGCCGCTCGGCGTTCCCGCCGCGCCGCGCCCCGCCGAGCCCGGCACTGGACAGCGATCGCGCCAGGGCGGTGCGCGGCACGGTCCGTACGAGTTCCAGGTCGGACGCGTCCAACACTGCGGGCCGCACCATGTTGACCATGATCCGCCCCACCGGCAGCCCGGCGGCGCGGAGTTCCGCGATGCCGTCGGCGGTCTCCTGGACGGGCATCTCCTCCAGCAGCGTCACCAGGTGCACGGCCGTCTCCGCCGACTTCAGCACCCGCATCACGGCCTGCGCCTGATTGTGTATCGGGCCGATCTTCGCCAGGCCCGCGACCTCGTCGTTCACGTTGAGGAACCGCGTGATGCGTCCCGTCGGTGGCGCGTCCATGACGACGTAGTCGTACATGAACCGCCCGCTCTTGTCCTTCCGGCGGACCGCCTCGCACGCCTTCCCGGTCAGGAGTACGTCCCTGAGGCCGGGCGCGATGGTGGTGGCGAAGTCGATCGCGCCGAGCTTCTTCAAGGCACGCCCCGCGCTCCCCAGCTTGTAGAACATCTGGAGGTAGTCCAGAAGGGCCAGTTCGGGGTCGATGGCGAGGGCGAACACCTCCCCGCCCCCGGGAGCGACGGCGATCTTCCGCTCCTCATAAGGCAGCGCTTCCGTTTCGAAGAGCTGCGCGATGCCCTGCCGACCCTCGACCTCGACGAGAAGCGTCCGCTTCCCCTCGGTCGCGAGGGCCAACGCGAGGGCTGCGGCGACCGTCGTCTTTCCGGTCCCGCCCTTGCCGCTGACGACCTGGAGCCTGCTCACGTCTTCGAGCGTAACCAGTCCGCGCCCGAGCCAACCGGCAGGCTGTGGACAAGAGGGTCGAGACTCGGCCACATGGCTTGTGGACAACGGAGCGAGAGCCGGGCACTCGACCCGTGCGTGACGGGGGCGCCGACACAGCCACTCCGCCTGTGCGTGACGGGGGCGCCGATACGGCCACTCGCCCTGTGCGTGCCCGGCGTGACAGTCGGACCTTCGACCTGCGCTCGACGGGCGTGACAGTCGGGCACTCGGCCGGTGTGCGACGACGGTCGTGGTCGCCACGTGCCCCACGGACCACAGCGGATACAGTCGGCCACATGACCAAGTGGGAATACGCAACCGTGCCGCTGCTCGTCCATGCCACGAAGCAGATTCTGGACACCTGGGGCGAGGACGGCTGGGAGCTCGTCCAGGTCGTGCCCGGGCCGAACAACCCCGAGCAGCTCGTGGCCTACCTGAAGCGGGAGAAGCAGGCGTGAGCGCGGTCGAGGCGAGGCTCGCCGAGCTGGGCCTGACCCTGCCGGAGGTCGTGCCGCCGCTCGCCGCGTACCAGCCGGCCGTGCGGTCGGGCGTGTACGTGTACACCGCCGGCCAGCTCCCGATGGTGGAGGGCAATCTTCCGGTCACCGGCAAGGTGGGCGCGGAGGTCACCCCGGAGGAGGCCAAGGGCCTGGCCCGCACCTGCGCGCTGAACGCGCTGGCCGCCGTGAAGTCCGTCACCGGCGACCTGGACCGCATCGCGCGCGTGGTGAAGGTCGTGGGCTTCGTGGCCTCGGCATCCGACTTCACCGGCCAGCCGGGTGTCGTCAACGGCGCCAGCGAGCTGCTCGCCGAGGTGCTCGGCGACAAGGGCGTGCACGCGCGCAGCGCGGTCGGCGTGGCGGTGCTGCCGCTGGACGCGCCGGTGGAGGTCGAGATCCAGGTCGAGCTGACGCAGGCGTAACCGCGCCCCAGCGGCGGCTCCGCAGGGTCTCCCAGGGCTCTCCCCCGGGAGCCCGTGATCGTGGCCCTCGAACATCCGCGCGCTACGGGATAGCCTCCGCCCATGGCGAATGGGCAGTGGTTTCCCGAGGACTGGCCGGAACGCATCCGTGCGCTCACGGAGGGCACGCTCACGCCGGTGACCCCCAGGCGCGCGGCCACCGTCATGCTCCTGAAGGACACCGACGACGGCCCCGCCGTGCACATGCTGCGCAGACGCGCCTCCATGGCCTTCGCCGGAGGCGCGTACGCGTACCCGGGCGGCGGCGTCGACGCCCGCGACGACGACCACCTCGTCCGCTGGGCGGGCCCCACGCGCGCGTGGTGGGCCGACCGGCTCGGCGTCGACGAGAAGGCCGCCCAGGCGATCGTCTGCGCGGCCGTACGGGAGACGTACGAGGAGGCCGGCGTCCTGCTGGCCGGGCCGACCCCCGACACGGTGGTCGGCGACACCACAGGCGCGGACTGGGAGACCGACCGCGCGGCCCTCGTCGCCCGCGACGTGTCCTTCGCGGAGTTCCTCGACCGTCGTGGCCTGGTCCTGCGCTCCGACCTCCTCGGCGCCTGGACCCGCTGGATCACCCCGGAGTTCGAGTCCCGCCGCTACGACACCTGGTTCTTCGTGGCCGCCCTCCCCGAAGGCCAGCGCACGCGCAACGCCTCCACGGAGGCCGACCGCACGGTGTGGATCCGGCCGGAGGACGCGGCGGCCTCGTACGACAAGGGTGAGCTGCTGATGATGCCGCCCACCGTGGCGACCCTGCGCCAGCTGCTCCCGCACCCCACCGCCGCCGCGGCCCTGGCCGCCGCGCCCGGCCGCGACCTGACCCCCGTGCTGGCCCGCGCGCGCCTGGAGAACGGCGACATCGTGCTCTTCTGGCCCGGCCACGACGAGTTCACCAAGCACATCCCGACCGGTGGAGCCCCCGAATGACGGACGCAGCAGCCCTTCCCGGACAGCCGCGGGGCGGGGTCCTCTCCGGCCCCGCCACCCCGCGGGCCGTCAACGTCCTGGCGCCCAACGCCTCCGCGATGACCCTGGACGGCACGAACACCTGGATCCTCGGCGAACCCGACTCCGAGCTGGCCGTCGTGGTCGACCCGGGCCCGCTGGACGACGGCCACCTGCGCACCGTCGTCGACATGGCCGAGAAGGCCGGCAAGCGCGTCGCGCTGACCCTGCTGACGCACGGCCACCCGGACCACGCCGAGGGCGCCGCCCGTTTCGCCGAGCTGACGGGGACGAAGGTGCGGGCCCTGGACCCGGCGCTGCGGCTGGGCGAGGAGGGGCTGGCGGCCGGAGACGTGCTCGAGGTCGGCGGACTGGAGCTGAGGGTCGTACCGACCCCCGGCCACACCGCGGACTCCCTCTGCTTCCACCTCCCGGCCGACCAGGCCGTCCTGACCGGCGACACGATCCTGGGCCGCGGTACGACGGTCGTGGCGCACCCCGACGGACGCCTGGGCGACTACCTGGACTCACTGCGGCGGCTCAGGTCGCTCACGGTCGACGACGGCGTCCACACGGTGCTGCCGGGCCATGGGCCCGTCCTGGAGGACGCCCAGGGCGCCGTCGAGTTCTACCTCGCCCACCGCGCCCACCGGCTCGCCCAGGTCGAGACGGCCGTCGAGAACGGCTACCGCGCCCCGACCGAGGTGGTGTCCCATGTGTACGCGGACGTCGACCGTTCCCTGTGGCCGGCGGCGGAGCTGTCGGTGCGGGCGCAGCTGGAGTACCTGGAGGAGCACGGGCTCATCTAGCCGACTCGGTCGCCGGTCGCCGCTTGCCCGTCGCTTCAGTCGGGCCTGGGGGCCTTGATGCCGTGCACGCGCGCGTACTCCTCGGCGAGCCACGGGCCTAGGTCGTCGACGTACGACCGCAGCACGTCCGCGTCCCCGGTCGGCTCGTACCCGAGCACGGCCGCGGCCCGCAACTGCTCGGCGCGCTCGGGGTAATGGCCGCCGAACGCCTCGGCCATCTCGTGCAGGTCGCTCGTCCAGCCGTTCCAGCGGGGCATGACGAGGGTGAAACCGGTGCGGACGAGGTGGCGGGACATGAAGCGGACGAGGGGCCGCCGAGCCGCCTCGGTGTCCTCGGCGTCGGCGATCCGCTCCCGCCAGCGGGGCAGGAAGAGGGCCAGGTCCCCGTTCGTCTCACGGGCGAGCAGCGAGTCGGGACGGTAACGCGGCAGGTGCTCGGCGAGGTCCTCACCGATGAGTGGCGTGCACAGACAGGCGACGAACCAGCCGAGGTCGTACCGCTCCGGCTCGCTCAGCGCCCGCTCCCGGCCGACCAGGAGAGTGCCGCCCCCGTCGATCTGCCAGAACTCCTTGTCGAGCGCCTCGTCGAGTGCCCGCGCGTCCGTCCGGTCCGCCTCGGTCGGTTCCTCGCGCAGGACGAGGAGCAGGTCCAGATCACTGCGCCCCACGCGCGCGGTGCCGCGTGGAATCGACCCGTAGAGGTACGCGCTGTGCAGCCGCGCCCCGAACACGTCCAGCAGCCGGTCCCGTGCCGCGGCGACGACGGGCCGGTAGTCGGACGGCACGCGCGCGAGGGAGCCTTCGCGGGTGATGTATCCCTGGGCGTCCAGCCCTGGGCGGCGAACGGTTTCGGTCATGCGTTCACTGTGCCCCGGCGGGACGGGGCAGCGCGGCTCATTTTCAGCGCGGGCAGTGACAGCCGGCCGGCGAGGTCAGCGGGGAACCACCGTCGAGGTTCGCTGCCAGACCGACAAGGTCAGCGGAGAGCCGGCCACGAGGTCGGTGCCAGACCGCCGACGAGGTCAGCGGCAGCAAACACCGACACGGCCGGTGCCGAACCTCTCCGGCGAGGTCAGCGCGATCGCTTCGCCAGTCGCTCCACGTCCAGCAGGATCACGGCGCGTGCCTCCAGGCGGAGCCACCCGCGCTGGGCGAAGTCGGCCAGTGCCTTGTTGACCGTCTCGCGAGAGGCGCCGACGAGCTGGGCCAGCTCCTCCTGCGTCAGGTCGTGGACGACGTGGATGCCCTCCTCGGACTGCACGCCGAAGCGGCGGGAGAGGTCCAGCAGCGCTCGGGCCACGCGACCCGGGACGTCCGAGAAGACCAGGTCGGACATGGCGTCGTTGGTCTTGCGCAGTCGGCGGGCGACGGCGCGCAGCAGCGCGGTGGCCACCTCGGGGCGCGCGTTCAGCCAGGGCTGCAGGTCACCGTGGCCGAGGCCGAGCAGCTTGACCTCGGTCAGCGCGGTGGCCGTCGCCGTGCGCGGGCCCGGGTCGAAGAGCGACAGTTCGCCGATGAGCTCGCTGGGGCCCACCACCGCCAGCATGTTCTCGCGGCCGTCGGGGGATGTGCGATGCAGCTTGACCTTGCCCTCGGTGACCACGTAGAGCCGGTCGCCCGGGTCGCCCTCGTGGAAGAGGGAGTCGCCGCGTGCCAGGGTCACCTCACTCATGGAGGCGCGAAGCTCCGCGGCCTGCTCGTCGTCGAGTGCCGCGAAGAGCGGGTTGCGCCGCAGAACGTCGTCCACGAGTTCTCTCCTTGTCGACCTGCTCAGGGGATCTCGCTCCCCGGTGTACCAGGGGATCGTGCTCCCCATTTTGCCGGACGATCCAAACAGTGTGATCTGTCACAAGGATGCCGCACACGTGTCCCGAGGTAAGCGGCAGGGGGCCAATTGGGCGCCGATCTTCGAGGTCCGGGGCGGATGTCGGTGGCGGGCTTTAGGCTGGCCGGGTGTCCAAATCGCCGTGAGAGCACAGGCCAAGGGGGCTGGACGTGTGGTTGCACGTCGCGATTCCGCCGTGGGCGAACAAGGGTCCGGCGGTGGCGAGAAAGCAGCAAAGACGTCAAAGGCGGCAAAGGTGGTAAAGCCAGTGAAGGCGTCAAAGGCGACCAAGGCGACAGAAGGGGCCCCGGTGAAGAAAGCGGTCGCCAAGGCCCCGAAGGTCGAGTCCCGCACCGCCCTCGTCCGCCGCGCCCGCCGTATCAACCGGGAGCTCGCCGAGGCCTACCCCTACGCCCACCCCGAGCTGGACTTCGAGAACCCGTTCGAGCTTCTGGTCGCCACGGTCCTGTCCGCCCAGACCACGGACCTCAGGGTCAACCAGACCACGCCCGCCCTCTTCGCCAAGTACCCCACCCCCGAGGATCTGGCCGTCGCCAACCCCGAGGAGGTCGAGGAGATCCTCCGCCCCACGGGCTTCTTCCGGGCCAAGACCAAGTCGGTGATAGGGCTCTCCAAGGCCCTGGTCGAGCAGTTCGGCGGCGAGGTCCCGGGCCGGCTCGAGGACCTCGTCAAGCTGCCCGGCGTCGGCCGTAAGACCGCTTTCGTCGTGCTCGGCAACGCCTTCGGGCGGCCCGGCATCACCGTGGACACGCACTTCCAGCGGCTGGTGAAGCGCTGGCAGTGGACCGACGAGACCGAGCCGGACAAGATCGAGGCGGCCGTCGGAGGGCTCTTCCCCAAGAGCGAGTGGACGATGCTCTCGCACCACGTGATCTTCCACGGCCGCCGCATCTGCCACGCCCGCAAGCCCGCCTGCGGCGCCTGCCCCATCGCCCCGCTCTGCCCGGCGTACGGCGAGGGCGAGACAGACCCGGAGAAGGCGAAGAAGCTGCTCAAGTACGAGAAGGGCGGCTTCCCGGGCCAGCGTCTGAAGCCCCCGCAGGCCTACCTGGACGCGGGCGGCAGGCCGGCACCGCCGCTGGGGGCCGGATGACGGGGAGTCGGCGGATCGACGAAGCCGGTCGAACCGACCGGGTCGATCGAACCCACCGGGCCGACCGGACGACGAGGAGCCGACGGCCTGGCCGGCCCGCCCGGCCCGTCGGGTCCGCCCGGCCCGCCCGGAACGATCTCGGCCACGTAAGGCGTTGGAGCAGCAGGCAGGACGACGGGGGTGGCGATGACGCGGGCGAGTGAGACCCAGGGTGGGCCGGTGGTGCTCAGCAAGAGGGGGCTGCCCACGTGGCTCGACCCGGTGGTGCACGCCGTCGAGACGGTCGAGCCGCTCCAGCTGAGCCGCTTCCTGCCACCGGAGAACGGCGCGGGGCGGCAGTCCGCCGTCCTCATCCTCTTCGGCGAGGGGGAGCGCGGACCCGAGCTGCTGCTCATGGAGCGCGCCAGCTCGCTGCGCTCCCACGCCGGACAGCCCTCCTTCCCGGGTGGTGCCCTCGATCCGGAGGACGGTGACCCGAAGGCCGACGGGCCGCTGCGCGCCGCCCTGCGCGAGGCCGAGGAGGAGACCGGCCTCGATCCGGGCGGCGTCCAGCTCTTCGGCGTGCTGCCCAAGCTGTACATCCCGGTCAGCGGATTCGTCGTCACACCGGTGATGGGCTGGTGGAGAGAGCCGAGCCCGGTCGGCGTCGTCGACCCGAACGAGACCGCTCGGGTCTTCACCGTCCCCGTGGCGGATCTCACGGACCCCGGCAACCGCGCCACCGCGGTTCACCCCCGTGGTCACCGGGGTCCGGCATTCCTGGTCGAATCGGCTCTGGTGTGGGGTTTCACGGCCGGAGTGATCGACCGCCTGCTGCACTACGCGGGCTGGGAGCGCCCCTGGGACCGCGAGAAGACGGTGCCACTCGACTGGCGGTCATGACAGGGTGTCGTCCGTGCTGTGTCCATCGGGGGACAACCCCCGGACCCCCAGCCGTCTGGAGTGACCGGAAAGTGTTGAGGCGAGGCCTGAAGCGGTGAACGTGCTGGACATCCTGCTGCTGGTCGCGGCCGTGTGGTTCGCGATCGTCGGCTATCGCCAGGGGTTCGTCGTCGGCATCCTGTCGGTGATCGGCTTCCTGGGCGGCGGTCTCGTCGCCGTCTACGTATTGCCCGTCATCTGGGACTGGCTGACCGACAACTCGGCGGTCAGCACCACGGCCGCCGTCGTCGCGGTGGTCGTCGTCATCGTCTGCGCCTCCGTCGGGCAGGCCCTGACCACCCACCTCGGCAACAAGCTGCGCCGGTACATCACCTGGTCCCCGGCCCGCGCGCTGGACGCGACCGGCGGTGCCCTCGTCAACGTCGTCGCCATGCTGCTGGTCGCCTGGCTGATCGGTTCGGCGCTGGCCGGTACCACCCTGCCCACGCTCGGCAAGGAGGTCCGCAGCTCCAAGGTGCTCCTCGGCGTGTCCGAGACGCTGCCCACCCAGGCCGACACCTGGTTCGCCGACTTCTCCTCGGTCCTCGCGCAGAACGGCTTCCCGCAGGTCTTCAGCCCGTTCTCGAACGAGCCGATCACCGACGTCCAGCCCCCGGACCCGGCCCTCGCGAGCAGCGCGGTCGCCACCCGCGCCCAGCGCTCCATCGTCAAGGTCACCGGCACCGCCGAGGGCTGCGGCAAGGTCCTGGAAGGCTCCGGCTTCGTCTTCGGGGACCGCCGCGTCATGACCAACGCGCACGTCGTGGGGGGCGTCGACGAGCCCACCGTCCAGATCGGCGGCGAGGGCAGGCGGTACGACGCCACGGTCGTCCTCTACGACTGGCGGCGCGACATCGCCGTACTCGACGTACCGGACCTCGACGTACCCGCCCTGCAGTTCTCGTCCGAGGACGCGGCGAGCGGCGACAGCGCGATCGTCGCGGGCTTCCCGGAGAACGGGTCGTACGATGTCCGCGCCGCGCGGGTGCGCGGGCGCATCTCGGCCAACGGCCCGGACATCTACCACCGCGGCACCGTCCGCCGCGACGTCTACTCGCTCTACGCCACCGTCCGCCAGGGCAACTCCGGCGGCCCGCTGCTCACGCCCGACGGCAAGGTGTACGGCGTGGTGTTCGCGAAGTCGCTCGACGACGCCGACACCGGGTACGCACTCACCGCCGACGAGATCCAGCAGGACATCGCCGAGGGGCGGAGTGCGAACCAGCAGGTGGGGAGCGACAGCTGCGCGCTGTAGGCCGGTGGGGCCCGCGCGGGCTCAGCCGCGCGGGTGGCGCAGACGTACCGAGACCCAGCGGGCCCGGCGGCGCAGGATGCGCGGGATTCCCACCCTGGGGTCCGCCTCCGCGAGCTGCGGGGCGCCCCTCTGGTGGGAGCTCAGACCACCGGCCGAGCGGCGGTTGCGTGCTACGTCACTGTAGTCGTGCGTCCAGCCCATACCCCGACGTGTGCCCCTGCCCCAAGGTCGATAACCGCCTCCGAGGCCCTCAATTGGCCTATGCGCCGGGCAATTGGCTGTTCGTAGGACAGTTGTTCAAGTTCGGATACCGGGCGCATCGGTGCGGTCACCGATCGGGTTCGGGATCCTTCAGCCAGTTGACGAGCTCCGTGGAGAACGCCGCGGGGTCCTCCTCGTGCGGAAAGTGCCCGAGCCCGTCGAACAGCCGCCAGCGGTACGGCGCTTCGACGTACTCACCGGAGCCGGCCGCGCTGCGCGTGCGCATCACCGGGTCGAGCGAGCCGTGGAGGTGGAGGGTCGGTACGCGTACCGGCCGCTTCATACGGCGGTTGAACTGGATGCCGTCAGGCCGGGCCAGGGAGCGCACCATCCACCGGTACGGCTCGATGGAGCAGTGCGCCGTCGAGGGGATGCAGATGGCGCGGCGGTACGTCTCCACCGCCTCGTCGTCCGGCAGACGCGGCCCGGACCAGTCCCGGATCAGCCGTCCGACCAGCGCGCCGTCGTCGGCGGTGAGCTGCCGCTCGGGGATCCAGGGCCGCTGGAACCCCCAGATGTAGGAACTCGCCGCCGTCTGCTTGACATCGGAGATCATCGCCGAGCGCCAGCGCCGGGGGTGCGGCATCGAGGCGACCGCGAGGCGTCGTACGAGCTTCGGGCGCATCACCGCCGCCGTCCACGCCAGATAGCCGCCCAGGCCGTGACCGACCAGCGCGGCGTCCGGCTCGCCGAGCGAGCGGATCACGCCGGTGATGTCGAGGGCGAGGTTGGCGGGGTCGTAGCCGCGCGGGGTGCGGTCGCTGCCACCCACGCCGCGCAGGTCCATGGCGACGGCCCGGAAGCCCGCGTCGGCCAGCGCGACCAGCTGGTGCCGCCAGGCCCACCAGAACTGCGGGAAGCCGTGCACCAGCATCACCAGGGGGCCGTCGCCCAGCTCCGCGATGTGGAAGCGGGCGCCGTTGGCGGCGACGTCCCGGTGCGTCACCTCGTGCCCGCCGGGGATGTCCGACCGTACGACCGAGGTGGGCTGCGCCGAAGGAGTGGCAGGGTCCGTCATGAGGACGAGCGTGCCACAGCCTCGATGGCCGCGGGTGCCCGGTCCTCCAGGGCGGGGGTCGCCGGGCGCGGATGCGGCTTGGCGTTCTGCAGGACGCCCGCCGTCTCCTTCATCGAGGCCGCGACCTTCTGCGGGCCCTTGCTCTTCTGCGTCTTCTTCGCGAAGACGACGCCGATCAGCGCGAGGACACCGGCGACGAGCACGTTCGCCGCGAAGGACAGCAGGAAGCAGACCGCGAGGTTCCAGCCGCTCCAGGTGCGGATGCCGTACGCGAGGGCGAAGTTCAGCATCGGCAGGGAGAACAGCAGGACCATGGCGGCCACCGAGAACGCCCCGCCGCTCGTCGCACCCTTCTTGACGTCCTGCTTGAGCTGCGCCTTCGCCAGCGCGATCTCGTCGTGCACCAGCGCCGACATTTCGGTCGTCGCTGAGGCGAACAGCTGGCCGATGCTGCGTTCGGCGCCGACCGGGCTGCCGTCGGGTGCGCTCATCGCGGTCTCCCTGTTTCTGCGTGCGGTTCCGTCGCCCGTACGACGTCGGTGGCGTCGTGCGACGTCTGCGCGTCGTTCTGCGACGTCTGTCCGGCGTCTGTCCGGCTGCGTACGGTCCCGCTCTTTTGTACCGTCCCGTCAGATCATGCCGGACGGTCGTCCTCCTCGCCTGCCCCGCCCGGTACTTCGGCAAGCCCGTGCCGCGCCACGACCTTCTCCTGGGCGATCCGGCGGTGCTCGGCGGCCTTGCGCTCGTGGATCTCTGCCATCCGCAGGTGGTACTCCGGCTCGTCCTCCTCGTAGATGTCCGGGATGCCGTCGAGATCGTCGTCGCGCTCCTCGTCCTCGCACAGCCTGCGGTACCTGGCGTTGCGCAGCTTCAGCAGCACGGTCGCCAGCGTCGCCGCGATGACCGAGCCGGTGAGGACCGCGGCCTTGACCTCGTCCGTGAGGACGGCGTCGCCGTCGAAGGCGAGCTCGCCGATGAGCAGCGAGACGGTGAAGCCGATGCCGGCGAGCGTGGCGACGGCGAACACGTCGGGCCAGGCCAGGTCCTCGCTGAGGGAGGCCCGGGTGAAGCGGGCCGTGAGCCAGGTGCCGCCGAAGATGCCGATCGTCTTGCCGACGACGAGGCCCAGCACGACCCCCAGGGTCTCCGGCTTGGTGAAGACGTCCCCGAGCGCGCTCCCGGAGACCGCGACACCGGCGCTGAACAGCGCGAACAGTGGAACAGCCAGCCCCGCCGACAGGGGCCGTACGAGGTGTTCGATGTGCTCGCCGGGGGAGTGCCTCTCGTCCTCGCGGGTGGTGCAGCGCAGCATCAGGCCCATGGCGACGCCCGCGATGGTGGCGTGCACGCCGCTGTTGTACATCAGTGCCCAGATCACGAGAGCCAGCGGGACGTACACGTACCAGCCGCGCACACCCTTGCGCAGCAGCAGCCAGAAGACGGCGAGGCCGACGACGGCACCGCCGAGTGCGGCGAAGTCGATCTGCTCGGTGAAGAAGACCGCGATGATCAGGATCGCGAACAGGTCGTCGACGACGGCGAGGGTGAGCAGGAAGGCGCGCAGGGCGCTCGGCAGCGACGTACCGATGACCGCCAGCACGGCCAGCGCGAACGCGATGTCGGTCGCGGTGGGGACCGCCCAGCCGGCCGGCGAGCCCCCGCCGGTGAGGTTGGTGAGGGCGTAGACGAGGGCGGGCACCGCCATGCCGCACAGCGCGGCGGCCACCGGCAGGGCGGCGGCCTTGGGGTCGCGCAGATCACCGGCGACGAGTTCGCGCTTGAGTTCGATGCCGGCGACGAAGAAGAAGACCGCCAGGAGTCCGTCGGCGGCCCAGTGGGCGACGGACAGGTGCAGGCCGAGGGCCTCGGGGCCGAAGTGGAAGTGGCTGACGCTCTCGTAACTGTCGTGCAGCGCCGGTATGTTCGCCCAGACCAGCGCGGCGATCGCGGCGACGAGCAGCAGCACGCCGCCGACCGTCTCGGTACGCAGCGCGTCCGCGACGAACGTCCGCTCGGGCAGGGACAGACGTCCGAGGACCTTGCGGGTGCGGTTACTGGTGCTGGGCGCGGCCACGGCGGGGACCTCCGGGTCGGTACGGCTTGCCGACAGCCGTCACGCGGGGTCGCAGACGGCGTTGCCGACCAGACTTCCCGGCACACCCTGAAGTGCCCAGTTTACCCGACCATTACACCGGCAAATGCCGCGGTACAGGCAAAGGGGGCGGAAGGTGATGGAGTTCAGTGAAGGGGGTGAGAGGGACGCAAAGGGGCGCCCGGTGTGCTGCCGGGCGCCCCCAGGGCCTTACTCAGTCCTCGCTGGGCGCCGCCGGAAGCTTCGTCTGGATCAGGTCCATGACGGTGGAGTCCGTGAGCGTGGTGACGTCGCCGAGCTGGCGGTTCTCCGCGACGTCCCGCAGCAGCCGGCGCATGATCTTGCCGGAGCGCGTCTTCGGCAGCTCCGCCACCGGCAGGATGCGCTTCGGCTTGGCGATCGGGCCGAGGGTGGCGCCGACGTGGTTGCGCAGATCGGCGACCAGGCTCTCGTCCTCGGTGTTCGCCGTCCCGCGCAGGATCACGAAGGCGACGATCGCCTGCCCCGTCGTCTCGTCCGCCGCGCCGACCACGGCCGCCTCGGCGACCGCCGGGTGCGAGACGAGCGCCGACTCGACCTCGGTCGTCGAGATGTTGTGCCCGGACACCAGCATGACGTCGTCGACGCGCCCGAGGAGCCAGATGTCGCCGTCGTCGTCCTTCTTCGCGCCGTCGCCAGCGAAGTACTTGCCCTCGAAACGCGACCAGTACGTGTCGAGGAACCGCTGGTCGTCACCCCAGATCGTGCGCAGCATCGACGGCCACGGCTCGGTGAGGACGAGGTAGCCACCGCCGCCGTTCGGCACTTCCTTGGCCTCGTCGTCGACGACGGTCGCCGAGATACCCGGCAGCGGGCGCTGCGCGGACCCCGGCTTGGCCTCGGTCACGCCCGGCAGCGGGGAGATCATCATCGCGCCGGTCTCGGTCTGCCACCAGGTGTCGACGATGGGTGTCCTGTCCGCCCCGATGTGCTTGCGGTACCAGATCCAGGCCTCGGGGTTGATGGGCTCACCGACCGAGCCGAGGACCCGCAGGCTGCTGAGATCGAACTTCGCGGGGATGTCGTCGCCCCACTTCATGAACGTACGGATCGCCGTCGGCGCCGTGTACAGGATCGTCACCCCGTACTTCTGCACGATCTCCCAGAAGCGGCCCTGGTGCGGGGTGTCGGGCGTGCCCTCGTACATGACCTGGGTCGCGCCGTTCGCGAGCGGTCCGTAGACGATGTACGAGTGCCCCGTGACCCAGCCGACGTCGGCCGTGCACCAGTAGACGTCGGTCTCCGGCTTGAGGTCGAAGACGGCGTGGTGCGTGTACGCGGTCTGCGTGAGGTAGCCGCCGGAGGTGTGCAGGATGCCCTTCGGCTTACCCGTCGTACCGGACGTGTAGAGGATGAACAGCGGCTGCTCGGCCTCGAACGCCTCCGGGGTGTGCTCGGCGGACTGCCGCTCGACGATCTCGTGCCACCACACGTCCCGCTCGTCGTTCCAGGCGACCTCCTGGCCGGTACGGCGGACCACGAGCACATGCTCGACGTTGTCCACGCGCGCGATGGCGTCGTCCACGGCCGGCTTGAGCGCGGACGGCTTGCCGCGCCGCCAGCCGCCGTCGGAGGTGATGACGACCTTGGCGTCGGCGTCCTGGATGCGGGTGGCGAGGGCGTCCGCCGAGAAGCCGCCGAAGACGACCGAGTGCGCGGCGCCGATGCGGGCGCAGGCCAGCATCGCGATCGCCGTCTCGGGGATCATCGGCATGTAGACGGCGACCCGGTCGCCCGCCTGAACACCGAGCTCCAGCAGCGCGTTGGCGGCCTTCGACACCTCGTCCTTGAGCTCGGCATAGGTGATGGCACGGCTGTCGCCGGGCTCCCCTTCGAAGTGGATGGCGACGCGGTCGCCGTTCCCCGCCTCGACATGCCGGTCCACGCAGTTGTACGCGACGTTGAGCTCGCCGTCCTTGAACCACTTGGCGAACGGCGGGTTCGACCAGTCCAGCGTCTCGGTCGGCTCCTTGGCCCAGGTCAGTCGACGGGCCTGCTCGGCCCAGAAGCCGAGCCTGTCAGCCTTGGCCTGTTCGTACGCCTCTGCCGTGACGTTGGCGTTCGCGGCCAGGTCAGCGGGCGGCGCGAAGCGTCGCTCCTCCTTCAAGAGGTTGGCCAGGCTTTCGTTGCTCACGACATCTCCCTTTCCAAGGGTGTCCGTTGTGTCCCAGGCCACAGCTCATCAGACGCGGGGGTCCGATGACAAGGGCCGTCCCCAAAATTGGTTTAGACCTATGGGGCGGGATCTGTGGCCGAGGTCAGCCGAGGTCAGCCGAGGTCAGCCGAGGTCAGCCGAGGTCATCCGTACTCACGGACGCCGGCACGGTGGAGTTCAGCGTGATTCGCGCGAGGAAGCCCAGGGCGTTCACGCCCAGGAGGAATCGCATCCGGGGTGCGCGGTGGCGCCGCAGTGTCAACCTGGGTGGCAGGGGTCGGCCGGCGTGTCGCCGACGTTCGGTCCGGGTGCCGGGTGCCGGGTGCCGGGTGCCGGGTGCCGGGTGCCGGGTGCCGGGGCCAGGGCCAGGGGGCCGGGTCCGGGGTTCGGGGTTCGGGTTCGGGTTCGGGTTCGGGGCCGGGGGTTCGGGGTTCG
Organism: Streptomyces sp. NPDC001315; assembly: GCF_042896175.1. NCBI lineage: Bacteria > Bacillati > Actinomycetota > Actinomycetes > Kitasatosporales > Streptomycetaceae > Streptomyces > Streptomyces sp. NPDC001315. Next base: position 507,679 of record NZ_JBIAWZ010000003.1, read on the forward strand.
GGGTTCGGGTTCGGGTCCGGGGTCCGGGGCTCGGGGTTCGGGTTCGGGTCCGGGGTTCAGGTCCGGGTCCGGGGTCACGCGGACACGTCCGCCGCTCCCACGTGGTCGAACACCGCGCTCCCGCCGGCCTCCGTGAGCAGATAGGCCTGCGCCTCGCCCACGTGGAAGTACATCCCGTGCAGCTCCAGCGGTGCCCGCTCCCGCAGGGCCCGGGCCACCGACTCGTGTGCGCGCAGGTGTTCGAGCTGCTGGACGACATTGGTCAGGCAGAGCTGCTCGACCGCGTCGGCGGGCCGGCGCCCGGACAGCCGGGCCCGGGACCGGGTGTCGTCGGCCATGCGCTCCAGGCTCGGCGAACCGTGCCGCAGCCAGCGCTTCAGCGGCGTCCGGGGGCCGCCGGGCTCGGAGTTGAGCAGCGCCTGCATGGCCCCGCACCCGGAGTGCCCGCACACCGTGATGGAGCGCACCTTCAGCACGTCCACCGCGTACTCGATCGCGGCCCCCACCGAGTCGTCCCCGCCTTCCTCGCCGGGCAGCGGCACGAGGTTGCCCACGTTGCGCACCACGAACAGGTCGCCCGGACCACTGGAGGTGATCATCGAGGTGACGAGGCGGGAGTCGGCACAGGTGAGGAAGAGCTGGGCCGGGCGCTGACCTTCGCGGGCCAGTCGGGCCAGCTCACCCCGAATCAGCGGCGCGGTGTTGCGCTGGAACGCGCTGATGCCACGCACCAGTTGGTGCTCACTGGGCTCGGACAGGGCGGAGTCTGCCGGGCCACCGCCTGGAACTCCATCGGGACCTCCGCCCGGACCTCCGCCGGGGGCTCTGCCTGGACCTCCATCGGGGGCTCTGCCCGGGCTTCCGCCCGGGCTTCCGCCGGGACCTCCCCCCGGACTTCCGCCAGGGGCTCCGCCCGCGTCTCCGTCGAGTGCTCCGCCCGCGTGTCCGCCGGGGGTCGGCGCGGACTGCGGGCGCTCGCACTGGTGGTTGCGCCAGGGCGTCCAGGGCCGGCAGCGGCAGACGGCGGAGCCCTCGGGGCCGTCGGTCCCAGCTTCGGTGTGGCGGCCCGCCGGACCGAAGGGCTCGGCGATCCGGACCCCGGCACGGCGGCCGGTCAACTCGGCGGAGCCGCCCTGCGCGGTGTGCGTCTTCTGCCAGTCCTGCAGGGACTCGTACGCCGCGTGATCCATGAACGAACCGTCCAACTCCACGACGGCATGGGCGCCTTGGGGTACGAGATGCAGGGCGCGACTGAGCCGCGGCACCGCCAGGAACGTCAGCTGTCCTCGTACGTGTACGTGATGGACTCCTTCCCTCTCGGCACGGGTGATGCGGGTGCGGGTGAGGCGGTGCAGGGCGACGGCGACGGCCACGGCGATGCCCAGCGTCACGCCCGCCAGGACGCCGAAGATCACCACGCCGAGTGTGGTGACGGCGTACACCAGCACTTCTCGGTGGCGGGTCACCGTGCGGATGTGGTGCAGGGACACCATCTGGATGCCGACGGCCATCACCAGGGCGGCGAGCGAGGCGAGCGGGATGAACTCCAGGACCGGGACCATCAGCAACGCGGCGACCACTACGAGAACGCCGTGCAACATCGTGGAGTTCCGGCTCACCGCACCGGCTTGCACATTCGCCGAACTGCGCACGGCCACACCCGCGACAGGCAGTCCGCCGAGCGTGCCGGAGACGACGTTGGCGGCGCCCTGGCCGAGCAGTTCGCGGTCCAGGTCGGAGCGGCCGACGCGGGCGCTCAGCCCGGGGGTCCCGGCCACCAGCTTGTCCACGGCGACCGCGCCGAGCAGCGACTGCACGCTGCACACCAGCGTGGTGGTGAGCACGGCGGTGACCAGACCGAGCACCGGTCCCTCGGGCAGACCGGCCAGAGCGTGGCTGTGCCAGGACGGCAGGTCGACCCGGGGCAGGGTCAAACCGGTGACCGCCGCGGTCGCGGTGGACCCGGCGACGGCGACGAGCGCCGCCGGGATCCTGCGCAGCAGTCGGCCGACCCGCCCCGGGACCCGCGGCCAGAGCAGCAGCAGGGTGAGCGTCAGCGCGCTCATGGACACGGCGGCGGGATGCAGGGCGGCCATCTGGGCGGGCAGCGCGCGGAGGTTGGCGAGGACGGAGCTCTGCGGACTGCCGCCGAGGACGATGTGCAGCTGCGCGACGGCGATGGTGATGCCGATGCCGGCGAGCATCCCGTGCACGACGGCGGGGCTGACGGCGAGCGCGGTGCGGGCCACGCGCAGGCAGCCCAGGCCCAGTTGGGCGAGTCCGGCAAGGACGGTGATGGCGCATGTCGTACGCCATCCGTAGCGGTGGATGAGGTCGGCGGTGACGACCGTGAGTCCGGCGGCCGGGCCGCTGACCTGGAGCGGGCTGCCGCCGAGCCGGCCGACGACGAGGCCGCCCACGGCGGCGGCGACGAGGCCGGCCTGGAGCGGTGCGCCGGTGGCGAGGGCGATGCCGAGCGACAGCGGCAGGGCGATCAGGAAGACCGCGATCGAGGCGGACAGGTCGGCACCCGAGCCAGGGAAACGATGGGGCGGGACCGGTCGGGGGCGGTGGGTTCGGTGGTGGCGCTCCGTCCGGGTCGTGTCGGCGGTGGGGGGCGCCATCGCCAGGGCGAGGCCGGTGGCTTTGGGGTGGGTGGGGACGCTGGCTGACATGTTTCCCGTCTCCTCCGGGGCAGCGCGGTCGCGGAACGGATGGTCCCCGTCGGTGGCGGGGAACTGGTCGCGGCCGTGGGTCACGGCGTGCAGCGGCGGGATGAATCAACGTTCGGTAAACAGACAGTAATGCAGAGTAAAGGGTTTGCGTGGACTTTACGGGCGAATGGGGTAATAAGTCACCCCAATGGGTGATGTGAGCATTTCATCGGCTTGTCGTACTAATTCCTTCTCGGTCCCGTGCGACCTTGGCGGCGCTGTCGGCTCGTCCCGGCACAACCCGGAAGACGCCCTCATCAGCGTTGGCCTGAGAGAAGGAAGTAGGTGGGCGGAACATGGTCGCCACCCAGAGGATCGCCGCGGGCGCTGTGGTCGCCGCGGTCGTAGCCGCATCGCTCGCCGGTTGCGCGACGGAAACCGGTTCCAACGGTGCGAAGGAAGGGGCGCCCGGCCCGCAGAAGGCCAAGGGTGCCCCGGCGCCGGGGAGCGTGGTACGTCTGATCGGCGACGGCTCCACCGCGTACACCGGGGCGCAGCCGCATCTGCCGAGGCCGGAGCGGCTCAAGCCCGGCCAGAAGCCTCCGCAGTTCGTGGTGTTCTCCTGGGACGGGGCGGGCGAGGACAGCCAGAAACTGTTCTCCCACTTCCGTAAGGTCGCCAAGGAGAACCACGCGACGATGACGTACTTCCTGAGCGGCGTGTACATGCTGCCGGAGGAGAAGCGCGACCTCTACAAGCCTCCGGAGCACTCGCCGGGCCGCTCCGACATCGGCTTCAACGACGAGCAGGGCATCGCCGACACCGTGAAGCAGCTGCGCCTGGCGTGGCTGGAGGGCAACGAGATCGGCACCCACTTCAACGGCCACTTCTGCGGGCCCGACGGTGGTGTCGGCGAGTGGTCCGTCGACGAGTGGAAGGACGAGATCGCCCAGGCCAAGCAGTTCGTCGAGAGTTGGAAGACCAACTCCGGCATGAAGACGGCGGCACCGCTGCCCTTCGACTACGACAAGGAGCTCGTCGGGGCCCGCACTCCCTGCCTGGAGGGTCAGAAGAACTTCATGAGGGCCGCCCGCGACCTGGGCTTCCGCTACGACACCAGCGGCGTCAACAACCAGGTCTGGCCGAAGAAGAAGGAAGGCCTGTGGGACCTGTCCATGCAGCTCGTGCCCTTCCCCGGCCATGCCTACGAGCAGCTCACCATGGACTACAACTTCATGGTCAACCAGTCGGGCACCCAGACCCAGGGTGACCCGGACAAGTACGCGTACTGGGGCGACCAGATGCGGGACGGCCTGCTCAAGGGCTTCGAGCGTGCCTACGACGGCAACCGCGCGCCCCTGATCATCGGCAACCACTTCGAGTCCTGGAACGGCGGCACCTATATGCGGGCCCTCGACGATGTCATCGCGAAGGTCTGCAACAAGCCCGAGGTGCGCTGCGTCTCCTTCCGGCAGCTCGCCGACTGGCTGGATGCCCAGGACCCCCAGACCCTGGCCAGGTTGCGCACCCTCGAGGTCGGCGAGGCCCCGAAGCAGGGCTGGGCCTCCTTCCTGTCGGCCCGCCCGGCACCGGCCCCCAAGGGCGTGCCCGGGGCGCCGGCGGTCAAGCAGTAGTCCTGGTTCCCGCTATACGGGAGCGGTGACCCCTTCGCCGAGCACGAACCCGGGGTCGACCTGCGCCGCCAGGTCGGCCCCGGTGCGCTCATTGCCCCACGCCTGGGCGTTCTTCAGGTGGAAGTGCACCATCTGCCGCGTGTAGCGCTCCCAGTCGCGCAGTTCGTACGTCGCGTCGACGGCCGTGTGCAGCAGGCGCAGGGCGCGGCGGTTGGTGTCCTCCAGGAGCTCGAACCGGGGCGGGCGGCCCTTCTCCATGGCGCGCACCCAGTCCGAGTGCCCCACCGTCACGAGCAGGTCCTCCCCGACTTCGTCGCGGAGGAAGTCGACGTCGTCCTGGCCCTGCACCTTGTTGCCGACGACCTTCAGGACGACACCGAAGTCGCGGGCGTACTCCTTGTACTGGCGATAGACGGAGACCCCCTTCCGGGTCGGCTCGGCGACGAGGAACGTGATGTCGAAGCGGGTGAACATGCCGGAGGCGAAGGAGTCCGAGCCCGCTGTCATATCGACCACGACGTACTCGTCACGGCCGTCCACCAGGTGGTTCAGGCACAGCTCCACCGCTCCCGTCTTGGAGTGGTAGCAGGCGACCCCCAGGTCGGCGTCCGTGAAGGGGCCGGTGACCATCAAACGGACGGCGCCGCCGTCGAGTTCCACCGGCCGCGCACAGGCGTCGTAGACCGGATTGGGCTCGCGCACCCGCAGCAGTCGAGAGCCCTCGCCGGGCGGGGTCGTCTTGATCATCGTCTCGGCGGAGGCGATGCGCGGGTTGGAGCCGCGCAGGTAGCTCTTGATCAGCGGGAGCTGTTCGCCCATCGCGGGGAGCCTCGCCGCCTCCGCCTCGTCGAGGCCGAGCGCGGCGCCCAGGTGCTGGTTGATGTCGGCGTCGACGGCGACGACCGGCGCGCCGACTGCTGCCAGGTGGCGGACGAACAGGGAGGACAGGGTGGTCTTGCCGCTGCCGCCCTTCCCGACGAAAGCAATTTTCATGTTCACCAAGCGTAGTTCAGTGGTAGCTGTATGTGGCGGACGGGAGTGAAGAAGACCACTCCTTCGTGGGGTGTGCGCTCGGGGTGCGTAGTGTCGTACTCATGAGTACGACAGGCGCGACCGCCGATCCGCTTGCGGCCCTGGGCTCACTGCCCGGTGTGGCCGAGTCCGTGGAGTCCGTGCGCAAGGCCGTGGACCGGGTCTACGGGCACCGGGTCATGCGGCGGCGCAGCAACGAGATCACCTCCGAGGCGGCGCTGCGCGGCGCCCGTGGTTCCGCGGCGCTGTCCGGCGCGGACTGGGGCCTCGAAGAAGTACGCCGACGCACCGACTTCAGCGGCGACGACGAGGCGCGCGCGATGGGCGCGGCGCTCCGGCTGACCGCCGAGGCGGGCCAGCTGCTGTCCATCTGGCGACAGTCGCCCCTCAGGGTGCTGGCCCGGCTGCATCTGGTCGCCGCCGCGAGCCAGAACGACGAGGTCGGGCGGCCGCGCCAGGTGGGCGAGAGCGTCGACGAGCCGCTGATCGAGCTGCCGCTGCCGAGCGCGGCGGACGTCTCGGGCCGTCTGGAAGGCCTGTCCGAATTGATCATCGCGGGCAGTTCCGCCCCTGCCCTGGTGACGGCCGCCGTGGTCCACGGCGAGCTCCTCGCGCTGCGCCCCTTCACCTCCCACAACGGCCTGGTCGCGCGTACCGCCGAGCGCATCGTCCTGATCGGCAGCGGCCTCGACCCCAAGTCCGTCTGCCCGGCCGAGGTCGGCCACGCCGAGCTGGGCCGGGCGGCCTACCTCGCGGCTCTGGACGGCTATGTCTCGGGCACTGCGGAGGGCATGGCGGCCTGGATCACTCACTGCGGCAAGGCGGTCGAACTCGGGGCCCGTGAGTCGACGGCGGTGTGCGAGGCGCTGCAGCGCGGGGCGGCGTAACGCACGCGCGCGTGGGGCACGAAAAAAGCCCCCGAAGGGGCCTGGCAGGGTTGCGGCGGTACGATTTCTCGTACCGCCGCTGGCATGTTCACCGGGTTACCAAGCGTCCTCGATATGTGCCCATCAGGCCGGGAACATTGCCCGTCACCTGGTGTGGCTGGCCCGTAATCGACGGGTCGACGTCGCGTGGGTGCCTGATGTTCATGCTGGGTCCGTGGGGCCAAATGCGTTTAAAAGGTGATCCTCTCGGATGTCCTTGGTCTCGCGGGCCTGATTCCTTTGTACTGCACACCCGGAGAAAGCGGAAGCCCTGGCCGCACTTCTTTACTTTTAGTCCAAAAACATGCGAAACGGTCACCAAAGTGTCAGGGAAGGTCGGGTGGCAGCGAACGTGCAGGTCAGACGATCGGCTCCCGGCGCCGACTCGCGTACCAGACAAGTCCCGCCGTGGCGGCCGCGGCCCCTATTGCCGCGGCCGCGACGAGAACGGGACGGGGCGGTACGGAGAGCCCCGGAATTCGCTGCTTGAGCCGCACCGGTCGGTGGAAGTCGAGAATCGGCCATCCGTGCGTGACCGCCTCACGGCGCAGCGCGCGGTCCGGATTGACGGCGTGCGGATGGCCGACAGCGCTGAGCATCGGCAGGTCGGTCACCGAGTCGCTGTACGCGTAGCAGCGGGCGAGGTCGTACCCCTCGGACGCCGCCAGCTCCTTGATCGCCTCGGCCTTCGTCGGGCCGTAGGCGTAGTACTCCACCTCTCCGGTGAAACAACCGTCGTCGCCGACGACCATCCGGGTGGCCACCACGCGGTCCGCGCCGAGCAGCTCGCCGATCGGCTCGACCACTTCGGCGCCGGACGTGGACACGATCACCACGTCACGTCCGGCGGTGTGATGCTCCTCGATGAGGGAGGCGGCCTCGTCGTAGATGATCGGATCGATCAGGTCGTGAAGGGTCTCGGCGACGATTTCCTTCACTTGTTGGACGTTCCAGCCGCGGCACAGCGCGGACAGATACGCGCGAGTGCGCTCCATCTGGGCGTGGTCCATGCCGCCCAGCAGGAACACGAACTGGGCGTATGCGGTCCGCAAGGCGGCCCTGCGGTTGATCAGCCCGCCTTGGTAGAAGGACTTGCTGAAGGTGAGCGTGCTCGACTTCGCAATGACCGTCTTGTCCAGGTCAAAGAAGGCTGCTGTGCGGGGCAAGGAGTGGTTTTCCACGGCCCCGAGCATAGGCGCAGCCCATTCGGCGTAAGGTTGGCGCGTGGGTTTGCTTGAGAGGGCTCTCGGGTACACCATGGAAGTCACGGATCGTTCGCGACCGTGCTAACCCGGTCCGACTCCTCCCCCCCCGAGTCGGCCGTGGAGACGACCCCCGCTCTCCCCCCCGGCGGGGGTCGTCGCATGTCCGGACGGGTTTTCCCCTCTCATGAACGGCCGTGGTGCCGTGTCCAGGCGGCTGAGGCCGCCTTCTTCGCATGCTCATGATCGGTCACTGTCTGTAGTTGAGAGGCTGCTCTGTGGAAGTCGCACAGGGAGCAGCACGGGGGTCACCGGTTTGGGTGACGGCGATATTCACAACAGCTGAGTTGTCCACAGTTTTCGACCAAGATCCACACGATTTCCGGGATCGCTGCACCGTGATTCCTACGCGTCCGGCCGGCGGCGAGTTCCTGGCCGGTTCCGATTGCCGGACGCGTATGGCCGGTTTCTGGCGGCCGCTCATATGGCGGCCGGATGCCGGATCTTCACACGTTTGGGAATCGCGAGGCCGCAGAGGCTGCGCGACACGCAGCGAAGGGGGATGGAAACCGTGGCCGGAACCGTCACACACGACCCGCCGCCGACCGCCGGAGGGCGGCAGGGCAAACCGTTGATCGTCACGGAGGACGCAGAACTCCTCGACGACCTGCTGCGCCTGTGCGCGGCGGCCGGCGCCACGCCCGAGGTCCACCACGGGGTACCGGAGCCGAGAGGCAGCTGGGAGGCCGCGCCGCTCGTCCTGGTCGGCGACGACGCCGCTCGGCGGGTGAGCGGGGCCGCCCGCAGGCGCGGAGTGGTACTCGTCGGCCGTGACCAGGACGACTCCGGGGTGTGGCGGCGGGCCGTCGAGATCGGCGCCGACCACGTCCTGATGTTGCCCGACGGAGAGCAGTGGCTGGTCGACCGCATCGCCGATGTCGCCGAGGGCGTCGGTCGGCCCGCGCTCACCGTCGGCGTGATCGGTGGCCGCGGCGGCGCCGGAGCGTCCACGCTCGCGTGCGCACTCGCCGTCACCTCCGCCCGCGAGGGGCTGCGCACTCTGCTCGTGGACGCCGATCCGCTGGGCGGCGGACTCGACGTACTTCTCGGCGGCGAGACGGCTGAGGGACTGCGCTGGCCTGCCTTCGCCGCCTCTCGCGGGCGGGTCGGCGGCGGCGCTCTGGAGGAGTCCCTGCCGCGCCTGCACTCGCTGCGGGTGCTGAGCTGGGACCGCGGCGATTGCGTCGCCATCGCGCCCCAGGCCGTACGGGCGGTACTCGCGGCGGCCCGACGCCGGGGCGGCACGGTCGTCGTGGACCTGCCGCGCCGCATCGACGACGGGGTCGCCGAGGTCCTCGCCCAGCTCGACCTCGGCCTTCTCGTGGTCCCGGCCGAACTGCGCGCCGTCGCCGCGGCGGGCCGAGTGGCCTCCGCCGTCGGCATGGTCCTGCGCGATCTGCGGGTTGCGGTACGGGGGCCGTACACGCCCGGACTCGACGACCGTGAGGTGGCACGGCTGCTCGGACTGCCCCTGGCCGGCGAGGTACCCGCGGAATCAGGGCTGCTGCGCCCGAACGGGGGCAAGGCACCGCCGGGCGCCGCCGCGCGGGGACCGCTCGCCCGGTTCTGCAAGGAGTTCTGGGAGCGAGCCCTGAGCGAGGCGGGTGCCCCATGAGCACGCTTCCCCGACTCGAGCGGGCGACCGGCCCGGCGCTCCTCGACGGCGTACGGCAGTGGCTGGCCGAGAGCGGCGCCGAACCGACACCCGCGCGCGTGGCACAGGCCCTGCGCGAACAGGGACGGGTGCTCGGGGACGCCGAAGTACTCGGCGCGGCCGAGCAGCTGCGCTCCGAGCTGGTCGGCAGCGGGCCCCTGGAACCGCTGCTCGCCGACCCCACGGTGACCGACGTACTGGTGTCGGCTCCGGACCGGGTCTGGGTGGACCGGGGCGGCGGGCTTGAGCTGACCGCCGTCGCCTTCCCGGACGCGGCGGCCGTACGACGCCTCGCCCAGCGGCTGGCTGCGGTGGCCGGACGCCGGCTGGACGATGCGCGGCCCTGGGCCGACGCCCGGCTGCCGGACGGCACCCGGCTGCACGCGGTACTGCCCCCGGTCGCCGTCGGCTGCACCTGTCTCTCGCTGCGAGTGGTACGCCCGCGCGCGTTCACGCTCGACGAGTTGGTGGCGGCGGGCACGGTGCCGCCGGGCGGGGACCGCGTGCTGCGTGCGCTGCTGCGGGCCCGGCTGTCCTTCGTGATCAGCGGCGGAACCGGCAGCGGCAAGACGACCCTCCTGAGCGCGTTGCTCGGGCTCGTCGGGCCCGGCGAGCGGATCGTGCTCGCGGAGGACTCGGCGGAACTGCGGCCGGACCATCCGCACGTCGTACGCCTGGAGACGAGACCCGCCAACCAGGAGGGCGCCGGCCTCGTCACCCTCGAGGACCTGGTGCGGCAGGCGCTGCGCATGCGCCCGGACCGGCTGGTCGTCGGCGAGGTGCGAGGCCCCGAAGTGGTTCATCTGCTGGCCGCGTTGAACACCGGTCACGAGGGCGGGTGCGGGACTGTCCACGCCAACGCGGCCGCCGACGTGCCGGCTCGGCTGGAAGCGCTCGGCACGGCGGCCGGGCTCGACCGGGCCGCGCTGCACAGCCAGGTCGCGGCCGCGCTGTCGGTGGTCGTGCACCTGGCGCGCGACCGAGCGGGGCGGCGGCGGATCGCCGAGGTGCACGTGCTGGAGCGGGACGCATCAGGGCTGGTGAGGACGGTGCCGGCGCTGCGGTGGGGCGCGGAGGCGTTCGCCCGCGAGCGGGGATGGGAGCGGTTGCGCGGGCTCCTGCACGGCCGGGACGACGAGAACAGCCCGGGCGAGGAGAACGGTCTGGGCGGCGAGGAAGTGCCGGGCGGCGGGGGCGGTCCGGGTGGCGAGGAAGTGCGGGCGGCCAGGGGGCCAGGGCGGTCCGGGGCGTGGAGAAGTGCTGGATGACGAGGACGAGCGGGAGCGGTGAGCGGAATGGGTGACATCTCGGCGGGCGAGCTGGCGATGGGCGTGGCCGTGATGTGCGTCGGGGCGGCCGCATGGGCGATGGGCGGATGGCACTCCGGGGTGCGGAGGGCGCAGTCGCTGCTCGCCGGCGGCGGGGTGGTGGGCACCGGGCCGCCGGAGTGGCGGCACCTGGCCGGTGGACTGCGGCGGATCAACGAGCGATGGCGGGCCGAGTGGTGGGCGTTGGTCGCCGGGCTGGTGCTGGCGGTGCTGGGTGCTTCGGTGCTGCCGGTCGTCGTGGGGGCGGCGGGAGTGCCGGTGCTGCGCCGGGTGCTGCTGGCCGGTCGGGCGCGGCGGGAGCGGGAGCGCCGGGGAGACGCGGTCATCGCGCTGTGCGGGACGCTCGCCGGCGAGGTGCGCGCCGGGCGTCAGCCGGGGGAGGCACTGCTACGTGCCGCACGTGACTCCGGAGGGCTCGGGGACGCGCAGGCGGCGGTGCTGGCGGCGGCGAGGTTCGGCGGGGATGTCCCCGGGGTGCTCTCGGCGGCGGCTCGGCAATCTGGGGCTGAGGGCCTGCTGGGCCTCGCGGCGTGCTGGCGGGTTGCCGTGGACCGGGGCGCGGGTCTCGCGGCCGGACTCGACCGGCTCGAAGGGGCGCTGCGCGCCGAACGGGACCAACGTGCGGACCTCCGCGCCCAGTTGGCGGGCGCCCGCTCCACCGCCGTGATGCTCGCCGGACTGCCTGCCCTGGGTCTCCTCCTCGGCGCCGCTCTGGGCGCCGACCCGCTGCACGTACTGCTGCACACCGGAGCGGGCCTGGGCTGTCTCCTGATCGGCGGCCTGCTGGAGGGCGCGGGGATGTGGTGGGCGCTGCGGATCGTACGAGGAGCGGAGACGACGTGAGTACGGAGGTTGTCCACAGGCTGGGGGCGGCCTTGGGGGTGGTGATCGCCCTCGGATGGCCGGCGCGCTGGGTGGTGGCGGTGCGGCGGGAGCGCCGGGCACGGCGTCGGCTGGCCGAACTGTTGGCCCGGGAAGAGGCGTCGGCGGGTTGCCGCCCGGTGGTGAGTGGAGCGGTGCGGCGGTGGTCGGCCCTCGTGGGAGTGGTGATGGCCGGGTGGATGGTGGTCGGCGGTGTCGCAGGTGTCGTGGTCGGGCTGATCGCGGCGGTCGCGCTGCGGCGATGGCGCCTTCGGCAGGCGTCCGCCGGCGCCGCGGCCGAGGTCGACGCGGGGGAGGCCGCCCGGCAACTCCCGCTCGCGGCAGAACTGTTGGGTGCGTGCATCGAGGCGGGAGCCGGCCCGGTGATCGCGGCCCAGGCGGCGGGCGAGGCGCTCGGTGGCCCCGTCGGGGAAGCGCTGGCGCGCGGCGCGGCCGAAGTGCGGCTCGGCGGTGAACCGGGCGAGGCCTGGTGGCGGCTGGCCTCGATCCCGGGCGCCGAACCCCTGGCGCGGTTGCTGGCACGGGCCGACGTCTCCGGACTCCCCGCGGCCGGCCCCGTCACCCGGCTCGCCGCGGACGCCCGCGCCGACCGGGCGCGCAACGCGACGGCACGGGCCAGACGGGCGGCAGTGATGGTCACCGCGCCGGTCGGGCTGTGCTTCCTGCCCGCGTTCATCGCGGTCGGCGTCATGCCTGTGGTGATCGGGCTGGCGGGCGAGGTGGTGGGAGGGGGTGGTGGCTGACGGGGCGGTGGCCGTGGACGGCGTACGGCCGGCTGTGAGAGATCCGACGCGCGACCGGCGACGGTGGATCAGAGAGAGCAACAGAGCGAACCTACGGGGGTTGAGATGTACAAGGCGGTACGGGCGCGGTTGCGTGCCCTGGTGTGCAGGGCGCGTGCGGCGCGCAGGGACGCGGGGATGGTCACCTCGGAGTACGCGATGGGGATCGTCGCGGCAGTGGCCTTCGCAGTGCTCCTCTACAAGGTGGTGACGAGCGGTCAGGTCAGTGCGGAGCTGCAGGCCATCGTGAAGCGAGCACTCAGTGCGCGGATGTGAGCGAGGTGCGGACCGGGGGTTCGTGACGGCCGAGTCGGCGGTGGTGCTGCCCGTGCTGGTGCTGTTCGCGATGGCGCTGGTGTGGGGGCTGCTCGTGGTGGCCGCACAGATCCAGTGCGTGGACGCGGCGCGGACGGGAGCCCGGGCCGCGGCCCGCCAGGACCCGGCCGGCTCGGTCCTCGAGGTCACCCGCGCGGCGGCACCGGCCGGCGCGAAGGTCACGGTCGGCCGGCAGGGCGACCAGGTGCGTGTGGTGGTCGTGGCCAGGCCCCCGGCGCTGAACGGACTGCCCTTCGAGGTACGGGAAGAAGCCGTGGCGTCGGTGGAGGAGCTGGTGGGGGTGGGGTCGTGACCAGGGGTCTGTCCGTGGCAAGGCGTTTGCCCGTCCGGGCGCGGGGTGACGGGCTGAGATCGGACCGCGGTTCCGCCACCGTCTGGAGCGTCGGTGCCGTCGCCGTGCTGTGCGTGGTGTTCGGGGTCGTGCTGGCGCTGGGGCAGGCTGTCGTGGCCCGGCACCGCGCGGCCGGCGGCGCGGACCTCGCGGCGCTCGCGGCAGCCGACCACTGGGCGGAGGGCGCCGCGGCGGCCTGCGCCCGCGCGGACCGGGTGGCGCGGGCCCAGGGGGCGCGGCTGGTGCGGTGCGCGATCGTCGCCGACACCTCGGACGTGTCGGCGGCGTCGGGGCGGGGGCCGTTCGCGGCGGAGGTCAGGGCGCGGGCGGGCCCGGCGGGACCGGTCCCGCCGGCTCCCCCTGGGCCTGCTGCTCCGCCTGCGGCTTCTCCTCCGGAGCCCCCCGCAGCAGGACCGTGAGCAGGCGCACGGCGCCTCTCTTGTGCAGGGGATCGTTCCCGTTGCCGCACTTGGGGGACTGGATGCAGGACGGGCAGCCGGCGTCGCACTCGCAGGAGGCGATGGCCTGGCGGGTGGCGGTGAGCCAGGCGCGGGCGGTGTGGAAGGCGCGCTCGGCGAAGCCCGCGCCGCCGGGGTGGCCGTCGTAGACGAAGACCGTCGGCAGGAGGGTGTCGGGGTGCAGCGGCACGGATACGCCGCCGATGTCCCAGCGGTCGCAGGTCGCGAAGAGGGGCAGCATGCCGATCGACGCGTGCTCGGCGGCGTGCAGTGCGCCACCGAGGATCTCCGGGTTGATCCGGGCCTCGTCCAGCTGGTCCTCGGTGACCGTCCACCACACGGCGCGCGTACGGAGCGTACGAGGCGGGAGGTCGAGTTTCGTCTCGCCCAGCACTTCACCGGTGATGACACGTCTGCGCAGGAAGGAGACCACTTGGTTGGTGACCTCGACGGAGCCGTAGCAGAGGCGGCCGTCGCCCCAGGGGATCTCGACGTCCGTCTCCAGGACGGAGATCGACGTCGTGTCGCGGGCGACCGTCGAATACGGTGGGCTCGCCTCCTCGACGAGGGCGACCGAATCCTCCAGGTCGAGGGAGCGGACGAGATACGTACGGCCCTGGTGGAGGTGGACCGCGCCCTCATGGACGGTCGTGTGGGAGGCGGCCTCGTCGACCGTGCCCAGCAGCCGTCCCGTCCCGGCCTCGACGATCTGCACCGGCCGGCCGCCCTCACCGCGGATGTCGGCCAGGTCGGCGGCCCGCTCCCGGCGCGTCCAGTGCCAGGCCTTCGTCCGGCGGCGCAGCAGCTTCGCGGCCTCCAGCTGCGGCAGCAGCTCCGCGGCCGCCGGACCGAAGAGGTCGAGGTCCTCCTCGACCAACGGCAGTTCCGCCGCGGCCGCGCACAGGTGCGGGGCGAGGACGTACGGGTTGTCGGGGTCGAGGACCGTCGATTCCACCGGTTGGTCGAACAGGGCCTCCGGATGATGGACGAGGAACGTGTCCAGCGGGTCGTCACGGGCCACCAGGACGGCGAGAGCCCCCTGACCGGAGCGTCCGGCCCGGCCCGCCTGCTGCCACAGGGACGCGCGCGTGCCCGGGTAGCCGGCGATCAGTACGGCGTCCAGGCCCGACACGTCCACGCCGAGCTCGAGCGCGGTCGTGGCGGCGAGACCGAGGAGTTCGCCGGAGTGCAGGGCGCGTTCCAGGGCGCGGCGCTCCTCGGGAAGGTAGCCGCCGCGGTACGCCGCGACCCGCCGGGCCAGGGACCGGTCGACCTCGGCGAGGCGTTCCTGGGCGATGACGGCGATGAGCTCGGCGCCGCGCCGGGAGCGCACGAAGGCGACCGAGCGCACGCCCTGGACGGCGAGGTCCGTGAGCAGGTCGGCGGTCTCGGCGGTGGCGGTACGGCGGACCGGGGCGCCCTTCTCGCCCTGCATCTCCGTGAGCGGGGGCTCCCAGAGGGCGAACACCACTTCCCCACGTGGGGAGGCGTCGTCGGCGACCTCGACCACCGGCAGGCCGGTCAGGCGGCGGGCGGCCACGGACGGCTCGGCGGCGGTGGCGGAGGCCAGCAGGAAGACCGGGGAGGCCCCGTAGCGCGCGCACACCCGGCGCAGACGGCGCAGGACCTGGGCGACGTGGGAGCCGAAGACGCCGCGGTAGGTGTGGCACTCGTCGATGACGACGTACTTGAGCGACCTCAGGAAGGAGGACCAGCGGGGATGTGACGGCAATATGCCGCGGTGGAGCATGTCCGGGTTGGTGAGGACGTAGTTGGCGTACTGGCGGACCCACTCGCGTTCCTCGAACGGAGTGTCGCCGTCGTACACGGCCGGGCGTACGGCGTTGCCCAGAGGTTGTGAAAGTTCCTTCACCGAGCGGCACTGGTCGGCCGCCAGGGCCTTCGTGGGGGCCAGGTAGAGGGCGGTGGCACCGCGGCCGTTCGGGGCCTCGGTGCCGTCCAGGAGGGTGGACAGAACCGGTACCAGGTAGGCCAGGGACTTGCCGGACGCCGTGCCGGTGGCGACGACCACGGAATCACCGTCCAGGGCGTGCTCGGCTGCCCGTGCCTGGTGGGCCCAGGGGTGCTCGATGCCGCACGCCTGCACTGCCGCGATGACCTCCGAGCGAATCCGGTCAGGCCAGACGGCATGGCGACCCGCGCGCGGGGGCAAGTGCTCCGTATGAGTGATGCGCGAAGCCCGGCTCGGCCCCGAGGCGAGCCGGTCCAGGACCGCGCCCGGTGCGGGACGGGATTCGGGGTCCGTCGGGGTTCGATCGGATCGGTGATTCTTGGCCATCGGCACCGAGTGTGTCACTGGAGTGACGGACAATGGAGCCAAGGCGTCGTGCACGCCTGCCGGTAAGTGATTGAATGCCATCGCGGCTGGCGAACCGTCCTGGGGGCTCCGCCGAGGTGTCCCATGGGGCGACCGCTCGATAGCAAGGTGCTGGAGGATCCGTGGACCTGTCCCTGTCGACCCGTACCGTCGGCGATCGTACGGTCGTCGAGGTCGGTGGCGAAATCGACGTATATACCGCGCCCAAGCTGCGCGAGCAGCTGGTCGAGCTGGTGAACGACGGGAATTTCCACCTCGTCGTCGATATGGAGGGCGTGGACTTCCTCGACTCCACCGGGCTCGGCGTGCTGGTCGGCGGCCTGAAGCGAGTGCGTGCCCATGAGGGCTCGCTGCGCCTGGTCTGCAACCAGGAGCGCATTCTGAAGATCTTCCGCATCACCGGTCTCACCAAGGTGTTCCCGATCCACACCTCGGTCGACGAAGCGGTGGCGGCCACCGACTGATCGCCGGCCCGGGCAGCTGCCCGGACGGCAGAGTTGAACACAGGGGGGACCGGGCTTTCGTCAGCCCGGCCCCCCGACCGCACGCCCGTAGTTCCGAGGGGGATGCATGGCCACCGTTGAACTCCGCTTCAGCGCGCTGCCCGAGCACGTCAGGACCGCCCGACTGGTGGCGGCAGCGGTGGCGCGCAGGGCCGGAGTGGACGAGGCCGTCCTCGACGAGGTCAGACTCGCCGTCGGCGAGGCATGTTCCCGTGCCGTCGGACTGCACCAGAGCAGCGGCATCACGGCACCGGTGCAGGTGATGCTGATCGAGGAGGAGAAGCAGTTCTCCATCGAGGTCGGCGACGAGGCGCCGCACGCGCCCCGGGACGGCTCGGCCGGTGCCGCGGCCGAGGATCCGGACATCGAGGCCGAGGAGGACGAGATGGGCCTCGCGGTCATCAGCGGGCTCGTCGACGACGTGGAGGTCACCGCCGGGGAGGACGGCGGCCGCATCCGCATGACCTGGCCGACCACCCCGCCCGCCGCCGTGCCGGCCTGACGCCTCCTCGTCGTATCACCGCATCTCCCACTCCAGGGCCCTGCTCAGCAGGGCCCTTCGTGTTTGCCTCACCCGTATGCGGGAATTCGTGAAGGAATTCACGATCAATCGCGGGATAATTTGATCAAGTGCCAATGTGGGCGTCAATGGTTTTGGGGCGTTACCTCGTTCGGGTTCGATGGCATGACCTCGATCATTTGCTGAAGAGCAAGTGAAGGCCAATTCCATTTACCGCGCACTGTTTTGATCAGGTTCCGGTACCTAGAATCCGTCCACATCTTGAGCTCAGCCCAAGCGTCAAGGAGGACGAATGGCGGGGCTTTCTACCCCTCAGCAGTTCGATCACCCCACAACCTTCGCAGCCGCAGTACTGACCGACGACAACCGCATCCTCGTGACGGTCATCGGCGTCGTGGCGCTGGCGGCGCTCGTGGTCGCGGGCATCCTGTTGCGCCAGGTGCTCGCCGCGGGCGAGGGCACCGACAGCATGAAGAAGATCGCGGCGGCGGTCCAGGAAGGCGCCAACGCCTATCTGGCCCGGCAGTTGCGCACGCTCGGCGTATTCGCCGTGGTCGTGTTCTTCCTGCTCATGCTGTTGCCCGCGGACGACTGGAATCAGCGCGCCGGCCGATCGATCTTCTTCCTGATCGGCGCCGGGTTCTCGGCGGCCACCGGTTATATCGGCATGTGGCTCGCGGTACGCAGCAATGTGCGCGTCGCCGCCGCGGCTCGGGAAGCGACCCCGGCGGAGGGCGAGCCGGAAAAGGATCTCACCACCGTCTCGCACAAAGCCATGAAGATCGCTTTCCGTACGGGCGGCGTCGTCGGCATGTTCACGGTGGGGCTCGGTCTGCTGGGCGCCTCCTGCGTGGTGCTGGTGTACGCGGCCGACGCGCCGAAGGTGCTCGAGGGCTTCGGCCTCGGGGCCGCCCTGATCGCCATGTTCATGCGTGTCGGCGGCGGCATCTTCACCAAGGCCGCCGACGTCGGCGCCGACCTGGTCGGCAAGGTCGAGAAGGGCATTCCGGAGGACGACCCGCGCAATGCCGCGACCATCGCCGACAACGTGGGCGACAACGTCGGCGACTGCGCGGGCATGGCGGCCGACCTCTTCGAGTCGTACGCCGTGACCCTGGTCGCCGCGCTGATCCTCGGCAAGGCGGCCTTCGGCGACTCCGGCCTCGCCTTCCCGCTGCTCGTGCCGGCGATCGGTGTCCTCACCGCCATGATCGGCATCTTCGCCGTGGCCCCGCGCCGCAGCGACCGCAGCGGCATGTCCGCGATCAACCGGGGCTTCTTCGTCTCCGCGGTGATCTCGCTCGCGCTGGTCGCGCTCGCGGTCTTCGTCTATCTGCCGTCGTCGTACGCCGGCCTCGACGGTGTCACCGACGCGGCGATCAAGGGCAAAGGCGGCGATCCTCGGATCCTCGCCCTCGTCGCGGTGGCGATCGGCATCCTGCTCGCCGCCGTCATCCAGCAGCTGACCGGCTACTTCACCGAGACCACCCGGCGCCCGGTCAGGGACATCGGCAAGACCTCGCTGACCGGCCCGGCCACCGTCGTCCTGGCCGGCATCTCCGTCGGCCTGGAGTCGGCCGTCTACACCGCCCTGCTGATCGGCCTCGGCGTGTACGGGGCATTCCTGCTCGGCGGCACGTCGATCATGCTGGCGCTGTTCGCGGTGGCGCTGGCCGGCACCGGACTGCTCACCACGGTCGGTGTGATCGTCGCGATGGACACCTTCGGGCCCGTCTCCGACAACGCTCAGGGCATCGCCGAGATGTCCGGTGACGTCCAGGGCGCGGGCGCGCAGGTGCTCACCAACCTGGACGCGGTGGGCAACACCACCAAGGCCATCACCAAGGGCATCGCCATCGCCACCGCCGTCCTGGCGGCGTCGGCGCTCTTCGGGTCGTACCGCGACGCGATCACCACGGGCGCGCAGGACGTGGGCGAGAAGCTCACCGGGCAGGGCGCGCCGATGAGTCTGATGATGGACATCTCGCAGCCCAACAACCTCGTCGGCCTCATCGCGGGCGCGGCGGTCGTCTTCCTCTTCTCGGGGCTGGCGATCAACGCGGTGTCGCGGTCGGCGGGGTCCGTGGTGTTCGAGGTCCGGCGACAGTTCCGCGAGAAGCCCGGGATCATGGACTACACGGAGACCCCGGAGTACGGCAAGGTCGTCGACATCTGCACCAAGGACGCCTTGCGCGAGCTCGCCACGCCCGGTCTGCTGGCGGTCATGGCGCCGATCTTCATCGGCTTCACGCTCGGCATCGGCCCGCTCGGGGCGTATCTCGCGGGTGCGATCGGGGCGGGCACGCTGATGGCGGTGTTCCTCGCCAACTCCGGTGGCGCCTGGGACAACGCCAAGAAGCTGGTCGAGGACGGCCACCATGGCGGCAAGGGCAGCGAGGCCCACTCGGCCACGGTGATCGGCGACACGGTCGGCGACCCCTTCAAGGACACCGCCGGTCCCGCGATCAACCCGCTGCTGAAGGTCATGAACCTGGTGGCGCTGCTGATCGCGCCCGCTGTCATCAAGTTCTCCTACGGCGACGACAAGAATCTCGGCGTACGGATCCTGATCGCGGTCGTCTCGCTCCTGGTGATCGTGGTCGCGGTGTACGTCTCCAAGCGGCGAGGCATCGCCGTGGGTGACGAAGACAACGCCGAACGGGTGTCCAAGTCGGCTGATCCTGCGGTGGTTTCGTAGGCGGTCCCGACGAGGCCCAGCTCACAGGGCGGGCGGTGGCGCGCATCGACGCGTCGCCGCCCGCCCTGTGCGCGTTCGCGCCCCTCCTCGTGAGCCTTCTCTCACTTGGTGCAAATGGCTTCAATGACTCCCTTAAGGGGCATTCGTCGCGTGTTTCTCGGCCACGTGGCGTGTATGTTCCGGGGCCGAGAGCCATGGAAGGGACCAATCCGGTGAACAAGAAGCTCGCGGCCGCGCTGTCCGGCGGTGCGGTACTGGCAATGGCGCTGTCGGGATGCAGCAGTGACGACGGCAGCAGCGAGAAGCTGACCGCCTGGGCCAAGGAGGTCTGCGACTCCGTACAGCCGCAGGCCAAGAAGATCGAGGCCGCCAACACCGCCATCCAGAAGCAGACCTCGGACAGCAGTGCGCCGGAGGACGTCCAGAAGACCGACTCCCAGGCCTTCCAGGACATGTCGGACGCCTACAAGGCGATCGGGGCGGCCGTCGACAAGGCGGGTGCGCCGGACACCGGGGACGCCAAGAACGCCGAGCAGAAGCAGCAGGACGCGGTCAAGGAGCTCAACGACCTCGCGTCGTCGTACGCCTCGCTGAAGAAGCAGGTGGACGCGCTCGACACGAAGGACCAGGCCAAGTTCGCGGACGGTCTGAAGGACGTCGCCACCGAGCTCGACAAGCTGAGCAAGACCGGGAACGGCGCCCTCAAGACCCTCGAGGAGGGCGACGTCGGCAAGGCGATGGGCGAGCAGGCGAGCTGCAAGTCCGCGGCCTCCTCGGCGCCGGCCACGGCGAGCTGACCCGGCCCGCCGTCCGCCCCGCACGACCCCGGAAGCCCCCGCTACGCGCGCGTAGCGGGGGCTTCCGGCTGTGCCAGCGGGGTTTTCCGCCCGCGCGTACAAGGGCTTCGGCCGTGTACGCGCGGTGCGGGGCGAGTGGGCGCGATCGCGATGTCGGTCCGAGCGGACACAATGGGGGCGTGAGCAATTCCACCCTCAGCCCCCTGCCCTCCGCCGACCGCCCCGACGCCACCGCCCGGCTGCGCGACGCCCTGCTCGGCGCCTCCTTCACCGCCGACGGGCTGCTCGAACTGCTCGGCGCCCCCGCGTACGCGGCGCTGGCGCGCAGCGAGACCGTCCCCGCGCTCCGGGCGACCCGCGGGGACACGCCGCTGGAGACGCTCGTCCGGCTGTTCCTGCTGCAGCAGCCCGTGCCGCACACGCGCGTGGCGGGCGTTCTGCCCGTCGACGCGTGCCTGGAGAGCGGCTGGCTGGTGCGCGCCGGCGAAGACGCCGGGGACGACGTCGCCGCGACCGTGGACGTACGGCCGTACGGCGGGCCCGGTGGCGAGGACTGGTTCATCGTGTCCGACCTGGGGTGCGCCGTCGGCGGCGCCGGCGGTATCGGCAGCCAGGACGAGCGTGTCGTCCTCGGCGTCGGCGGTGCCTCCACGACCCTCGCAGGCATCACCGTCCGTACGCCCGTCTCCTCCGCCCTCGACCTCGGCACCGGTTCCGGGATCCAGGCGTTGCACGCCGCCCAGCACGCCACACGCGTGACGGCGACCGACCTCAACCCGCGCGCACTGCACATCACCGCCCTCACCCTCGCGCTGTCCGGCGCGCCGGCCGCCGACCTTCGCGAGGGCTCACTCTTCGAGCCGGTGCGGGACGACGAGACGTACGACCTGATCGTGTCGAACCCGCCGTTCGTGATCTCACCGGGCGCCCGGCTGACGTACCGCGACGGCGGGATGGGCGGGGACGATCTGTGCCGCACGCTCGTTCAGCAGGCGGGGGAGCGGCTGAACGAGGGCGGGTTCGCGCAGTTCCTCGCCAATTGGCAGCACATGGAAGGGGAGGACTGGCAGGACAGGCTCAGGTCGTGGGTGCCCCGCGGGTGCGATGCCTGGATCGTGCAGCGCGAGGTGCAGGACGTCACGCAGTACGCCGAGCTGTGGCTCAGGGACGCGGGCGACCACCGGGGTGACCCGGTCGAGTACCAGGCACGGTACGACGCGTGGCTGGACGAGTTCGAGGCGCGCAAGGTGAGGGCCGTCGGCTTCGGCTGGATCACGCTGCGCAGGACGGCGGCCGGCGAGCCCTCGATCACTGTGGAGGAGTGGCCGCACCCGGTCGAACAGCCGCTCGGCGACACGGTCCGGGAGCACTTCGCCCGCCTCGACTACCTGCGGGAGCACGACGACGCGGCCCTGCTCGCGGGCCACTTCAGGCTCGCTGCCGAGATCGTCCAGGAGCAGGTCGGACTGCCCGGCGCCGAGGACCCGGAGCATGTCGTGCTGCGCCAGCACCGCGGCATGCGTCGGGCCACCAAGGTGGACACGGTCGGCGCGGGCTTCGCGGGCGTGTGCGACGGTTCGCTGAGCGCCGGTCGTATCCTCGACGCCATTGCCCAACTGGTCGGCGAAGACCCGGTGTCGTTGCGCGACCGCACGCCCGCGCAGATCCGGCTGCTGGTGGAGCAGGGGTTCCTCGAGCCGGCGCAGTGACACGGTACGAGGCCCGTACGGGCGTCACACCTGGGGCGGGCCCGCGCTCCTGAGGCCCCTGTGTCCGGTCTGGCGGGATTGATCCGGAAAAGGTCTCCTGTCAGTGGCAGGTGCGAAGCTACCTTCGAGGGACAGGTCCACGCGTTCTCGGGGGAGGCGCGCTGTCCCGGGGGAGGCGTGATGGCGGGGGAGACGCCGGATCAGGGCGAAGGCAGGATCATCAACGGCCGGTACCGGCTGCTGCGGACGCTGGGCGCGGGCGGCATGGGCCGCGTCTGGCGGGCGTACGACGAGGAGTTGGCCTGCGACGTCGCGATGAAGGAGATCGCGTTTCCGGACGTGCCGATGGACGCGGCCGAGCCCGCGCAGCGCATCGCCCGGGCCCGCAGCGAGGCCCGGCACGCGGCGCGGCTGCGCGGCCATCCGCACGTGGCGACGGTGCACGACGTGGTGGTGCACGACGGCCTGCCCTGGATCGTCATGGAGTACGTGCCGGACGCGGTCGACCTTCAGGCGGTGGTCCGAAGGTCGGGACCGCTGCCGCCCGTACAGGTGGCCCGTGTCGGACTCGCCGTCCTCGACGCGCTCACCGCCGGGCACCGCATCGGCATCCTCCACCGGGATGTGAAACCGGCCAACATCCTTCTGGCGCCGGACGCTTCGGGCGACGCCTACGCGCGCGTGCTGCTCACCGACTACGGCATCGCACTCCAGCCCGAGTCCCGTGAGCCCCGGCTGACCTCCACCGCCGGCATCCTCGGCACGCCCGGCTACCTCGCCCCGGAGCGGGCGCGCGGCGAGCCGCCCACCCCGGCCGCCGACCTGTTCTCGCTGGGCGCCACCCTGTACGCCGCCGTCGAGGGCCGCGGCCCCTTCGACCGCCACGGCGAGTACGCGACCCTGACGGCCCTGCTCGGCGAAGAGCCGACACCACCGGCGCGGGCCGGTGAACTGGCACCGGTGCTCCACGGGTTGCTGGTCAAGGATTCGGTGCGGCGGTCGGCGCCGGAGGCGGTGGCACGAGGGCTGGAGCGGGTGGTGCAGGGCGCGGGAGCCGTCGCGGGCCCGGGAGCCGGGGCGGCGTCCGGCTGGGGAGCGGGACCCGCGCAGGCGGGCTTCGGTCCGCCGCCGCCGGGATTCGGCCCGGCGCCGGGTACTCCGCAGACCCCGGGCATCCCGCAGAGTCCGGGCACCCCTCCGACGCCGGCCACGCCTCCCACACCGCATACCCCGCCGGGCGGCCCCGCGATTCCCGTGGCGGGCGGTCCGGGCACCCCGGGAGGCGGCGGTCCCGGCGGTGGCGGTCCGGCCACGCCCGGCGGGACGCCCGCTCCGGCGCCGTACGACGCCTGGCCGCCGCCTGCCCCGCAGCACGCCGCCGACTCCGGCAACCCGTACGCGCAGGGCAGCGGCTCCGCGGGCGGTTCCCCGTACGGGGGCGGGCCGTACGCGGGAGGCGGCACCCCGACGCCTTACGGAGGCGGTGGCGGAGGCACCCCGCAGCCCTACGGAGGTGCAGGCGGTGGCGGTAGTACCCCGCCGCCCTACTCGGGCAACAGCACACCTACGTACGCGGGAAGCACCGGTCCTTCGCCCTACGCGGCCGGCGGCTACGGAACCCCCGGCGGGCCGCCCGTCGCCGGTGCCGTGAGCGGGGGCCCGCCGTCCCCCGGGGGAAGGAGGCGCGCGGCGATCGTCGCGCTCGTGGTGGCCGTCGTCCTCGTCGTGGCCGGCGCCGCCTGGGCGGCCGTTTCGCTGACCGGTGACGACGGAGGCGGCGGCAAGAACAGCGTGGCCACGAAGAAGTCGCCCTCGGCGAGCGCGTCGCAGGAGTCACCGTCGCCGACCGGGCCCGTGTATCCCTACGGGGACGTGGTGGGGCTCACCGAGCCGCTGCAGGCCGGGGACTGCGTCAAGGCGGTGTGGTCGGGGACGCCGTTCGAGTCGGTGCCGAACCTCGGTGTGGTGGACTGCGCCGACGACTGGCCCGACGGGCAGGTCGTCGCGGTGGACACGGCCACCGACTACGCCGACGCCCGCGCGCAGGGCGCCAAGCGCTGCGAGAGCCAGAGCCGGACGGTCGTCGCCGCGCTGCCGGACGCGGGCGGCTACGCCGTAGTACCGACGAAGGAGGGCTTCACCGCGGCCGAGAGCGGTACGGCATGTCTCGTACTCGGCCGCCATGCGGCGATAGGCGGCGAGGTGGGCAGTTTCCGCGACGCGGGTACGGATTTGTGGATCGGTCAGATGAGTGTGGGCGACTGCTGGATCTACGAGGAACTGGACGACGGATACAAGGCGTCGCTCACCGACTGCGTCAAGCCGCACACGGATCAGGTGATCGGTAGCGTTCAGGCTCCCACCGAAATGAGCTACAAGAAGGGCGTCGACAACGCGACCAAGCTCTGCGGCAACAAGTTCGAGTCGACCTGGGCGCCGGGGACGGCGCGCAAGGTCTTCGGCTGGGTGGCGGACGAGGACGACTGGAACGCCGGATTCAACAAGGTCGTGTGCACGGTGGGCCGGACCGACAACGCCAAGACGACCGGAAAAATACCCGTGCCCGGTTCGGTCTGAGGCCGGCCGGGAGATCCACAGCTCCGGCGGCCCCGCGTTCACCTCGGGTTTGCCTGTACGCCGCCCGCGCGTGCCAGTCTCCTGGCGCCGGCCCCTCGCGGTCGGCAGAAAAGGGGCGCGGCTAGCCATGGAGAGCGGACCGGCGATCTTCACCGGAGCGGTGTTCGCCCTGTTCGGAGCCGGGTTGCTGGTGTGGACCGCGACCCGCGTCAGGCGTCGCGAACCCGTTGCCCACGATGTGAACCCGGTCGCATCGGCGACCCTCGCCGGCGCCGCGGGAGTGGTCGCGCTGGTCCTCGCCGCATGGTGCCTCACCCGGGTCTGACAGCCGCCCAGTACCCCCGCATCCGTAATTAAGAAGTCACGCTCCGGTTTGGCCCGAAAGGACTGGTGGACACTCCGGGCGGCAGGAAGGGCGGGAGTCGGGTTACCGTTCGAGTGGCCGTTGCGGGCTTTTCCCGTTTGACACGGGGGCGGGATGTACCGTCACACTCCGCAGCGTCACCATGACCCGACCCCGGGACGAAGGCCTGGGGAGGCCCAGCGTCGACCGGAGAGAAGAGCGAAGTTGTCCCCGACCAGCGAGACCGCACAGGGCGGCCGCCGACTCGTCATCGTCGAGTCGCCTGCCAAGGCGAAGACGATCAAGGGCTATCTCGGCCCCGGCTACGTCGTCGAAGCGAGCGTCGGGCACATCCGCGACCTCCCCAACGGCGCCGCGGAGGTGCCGGAGAAGTACACCGGCGAGGTCCGCCGCCTCGGCGTGGACGTCGAACACGACTTCGAGCCGATCTATGTCGTCAACGCCGACAAGAAGGCCCAGGTCAAGAAGCTCAAGGACCTGCTGAAGGACTCCGACGAGCTCTTCCTCGCCACCGATGAGGACCGCGAGGGCGAGGCCATCGCATGGCACCTCTTGGAGGTCCTGAAGCCCAAGGTCCCGGTCAAGCGGATGGTCTTCCACGAGATCACCAAGGACGCGATCCGCGAGGCCGTCGCCAACCCGCGCGACCTCAACCAGCGCATGGTCGACGCCCAGGAGACCCGCCGCATCCTCGACCGCCTCTACGGCTACGAGGTCTCGCCGGTCCTGTGGAAGAAGGTCATGCCGCGCCTGTCGGCAGGCCGCGTCCAGTCCGTCGCCACCCGACTCGTGGTGGAGCGGGAACGCGAGCGCATCGCGTTTCGTTCCGCCGAGTACTGGGACCTGACGGGCACCTTCGCGACCGGCCGCGCGGGGGACGCGTCGGACCCGTCGTCGCTGGTCGCCCGCCTCCAGACCGTCGACGGCAGGCGGGTCGCACAGGGCCGCGACTTCGACTCCCTGGGACAACTCAAGAGCGCGAACATCCTCCACCTCGACGAGGCGAACGCCCGCGCCCTGGCCGCCGCCCTGGAGAACACGCGGTTCGCCGTCCGCTCCGTCGAGTCCAAGCCGTACCGTCGCTCGCCGTACGCCCCGTTCCGTACGACGACGCTGCAGCAGGAGGCCAGCCGCAAGCTCGGCTTCGGCGCGAAGGCCACCATGCAGGTCGCGCAGAAGCTGTACGAGAACGGCTACATCACGTACATGCGTACGGACTCCACGACGCTGAGCGACACCGCGGTCACCGCCGCCCGCGCCCAGGTCACGCAGCTGTACGGCGCCGACTATCTGCCGGCCCAGCCGCGTACGTACGCCGGGAAGGTCAAGAACGCGCAGGAGGCCCACGAGGCGATCCGCCCCTCGGGTGATCGTTTCCGTACTCCCGCCGAGACCGGTCTCACCGGGGACCAGTTCAAGCTCTACGAGCTGATCTGGAAGCGGACCGTCGCCTCTCAGATGAAGGACGCGGTGGGCAACTCCGTCACCGTGAAGATCGCCGGCGCCGCCGCCGACGGCCGGGACGTCGAGTTCAGCGCGTCCGGCAAGACGATCACCTTCCACGGCTTCCTGAAGGCATACGTCGAGGGCGCCGACGACCCGAACGCCGAGCTCGACGACCGCGAGCGCCGCCTGCCGCAGGTCGGCGAGGGCGACGCGCTCACGGCCGAGGAGATCACGGTCGACGGGCACGCCACCAAGCCCCCGGCCCGCTACACCGAGGCCAGCCTGGTCAAGGAGCTCGAAGAGCGCGAGATCGGCCGCCCGTCCACGTACGCGTCGATCATCGGGACCATCCTCGACCGCGGCTACGTCTTCAAGAAGGGCACGGCACTCGTGCCGTCCTTCCTGTCCTTCGCCGTGGTCAACCTCCTGGAGAAGCACTTCGGGCGGCTCGTCGACTACGACTTCACCGCCAAGATGGAGGACGACCTCGACCGCATCGCCCGCGGCGAGGCGCAGGCCGTGCCGTGGCTGAAGCGCTTCTACTTCGGTGAAACCGTGCCCGACAGCGGCTTCGCCGCGGGCGGCGCGGGCGGTGCCGCCGACGCCGGCAACGGCGACGGGGACCACCTCGGTGGCCTCAAGGAGCTGGTGACCGACCTGGGCGCGATCGACGCGCGCGAGGTGTCGTCGTTCCCCGTGGGCAACGACATCGTGCTGCGGGTCGGGCGCTACGGTCCGTACGTCGAGCGCGGCGAGAAGGACTCCGAGAACCACCAGCGCGCCGACGTGCCGGAGGACCTCGCCCCGGACGAGCTGTCCGTCGAACTCGCGGAGGAACTGCTCGCCAAGCCGAGCGGCGACTTCGAGCTGGGCACCGACCCGGAGACGGGTCACCCGATCATCGCCAGGGACGGCCGCTACGGCCCGTACGTCACCGAGGTGCTCCCCGAGGGCACCCCGAAGACCGGCAAGAACGCGGTCAAGCCGCGCACGGCCTCCCTCTTCAAGTCGATGTCGCTGGACACGGTGACCCTGCAGGACGCGCTCAAGCTGATGTCGCTCCCGCGCGTCGTCGGCACGGACGCGGACGGCGTGGAGATCACCGCGCAGAACGGCCGCTACGGCCCGTACCTGAAGAAGGGCACGGACTCGCGCTCGCTGCAGTCCGAGGACCAGCTCTTCACGATCACGCTGGAGGAGGCGCAGGCGATCTACGCCCAGCCCAAGCAGCGTGGCCGCGCGGCCGCCAAGCCGCCGCTGAAGGAGCTGGGCGTGGACCCGGTCAGCGAGAAGCCCGTCGTCGTCAAGGACGGTCGCTTCGGCCCGTACGTCACCGACGGGGAGACCAACGCGACCCTGCGCTCCGGCGACAGCGTCGAGGAGATCACCCCGGAACGCGGCTTCGAGCTGCTCGCCGAGAAGCGGGCCAAGGGGCCCGCCAAGAAGACGGCGAAGAAGGCGCCCGCGAAGAAGGCCCCGGCCAAGAAGGCCGCTGCGACGAAGACGGCCGCCAAGAAGACCACGGCCGCCAAGAAGACGACGGCTGCGAAGAAGACCGCCGCCAAGACGACCGCCGCGAAGAAGGCGACGGCTTCGAAGGCGTCCGCGGAGGACTGAGGAAGAGGCCGCACAGGCCCGAGGATCGGCCACGGCTCTCCGACGACGGATCGGGCCG
Organism: Streptomyces sp. NPDC001315; assembly: GCF_042896175.1. Lineage (NCBI taxonomy): Bacteria > Bacillati > Actinomycetota > Actinomycetes > Kitasatosporales > Streptomycetaceae > Streptomyces > Streptomyces sp. NPDC001315. Next base: position 535,585 of record NZ_JBIAWZ010000003.1, read on the forward strand.
CGGCCCTTCGAGGGCCAGGTTCCTTCACCACAGGTTCGCGAAACGCACGCCCCGGCATCACTTTGGTGTCGGGGCGTGCGCACGTCCAGGCGTGCGCCTCGGGCTGTCGGTGGGTCCCGATAGGCTGAATGCATGACGCGAGCCGAGCAGCCAACGGCCAACCACCCGGCCCCGGACGACGCCCTGGTGGCGGACTCCCGCGAGCGCGCCGTCCGCGCCCTGCTGCGCCAGCCGCAGCTCAAGCGGCTGTGGAGCGCCCAACTCGTCGGAGGCGTGGGGGACATCCTCGCGCTCCTGGTGCTGGTCGTCCTGGCCCTTCAGGCGGCGATCGCCGAGGGCTCCTTCGGCGGCGGGTACCGGGGCGTGGCCTTCGCGGTGGCGGCCGTCTTCGGGGTGCGCGTCCTGGCGACCCTGCTCTTCGGCGCCGTCCTCCTCGGCCCGCTCACCTCGCTGACCTCGCAGGAGGGCCCGCTCGACCGACGCTGGACGATGGTCGGGGCCGACGGTCTGCGGGCCGCACTGCTGATCATCGCGCCGCTGTGGATCGACTGGACGCCCGACGACGCACTCGCGGTCCTCCTCGTCACCGTGTTCGTGACGGGGGTCGCCGAGCGCTTCTGGACGGTGTGCCGCGAGAGCGCGGCGCCCGCCCTGCTGCCCGCCCCGCCCCCGGAGGGCGCGACGGTACGACCGCTGCCGGACCACATGGACGCCCTGCGCCGCCTGTCGCTGCGTACGAGCTTCGTGGCGATCCCCCTCGCGGCCGCCGCGCTGGCCGCCGCGGCACTGGTCAACAACCTGCTGGGCGCCGGGATCGACTGGTTCGCCCAGCACCAGGCGGCCCTCGGTTCGTATCTCGCGGCGGGACTCTTCGCCGCGTCCCTGTCGGTGCTGACCTTCCTGGAACTGCCCGACGTGCGCACCCCGCGCGCGCGGTCGCCGCTGGAGGGCCTGCGCCGACCCAAGACGGCCACGGGCGTCGACACCGGTCGTACGGGCGCAATCCCGTTGCTGGTGCTCGCCTGCGCCGCCATCGCCGGTGCGATCGCCGCCGGTGTCGCCGTGTCGGTGCTGCACGCCAAGGACCTGGGCGGCGGCCCCGTGCTGTACGGGCTGCTGGTGCTGGCGCTGACCGGCGGTGTCGTGGTCGGTATCCGCACCGCCCCGGCCGTCCTGCCGACGCTCTCGCGGCGCCGGCTGCTGTCGCTGGCGATCGCCTTCACCGGCGTGGCGCTGCTGGCCGCCGGGCTCGTCCCGGACGTCACCAGCGTGCTGCTGATCGTCGCGCTGGCCGGCGTCGGCGCGGGCGTGGCCGCCAACACCGGGCACACGCTGCTCGACCAGGAGACCGAGGACCACCGGCGGGCGCGTACGACCGAGCACCTGCACGCGGTCGTACGGGTCCTCGTGGCGCTGGGTGCGCTGATCGCCCCGCTGGTGGCGGCGCTCATCGGGCCGCACCGGCTGGAAAACGGCAAGTTCGTGTTCGCGCACGGCGGGGCCGCCTTCACCCTGATGCTGGTCGGCGCGCTGCTGCTGCCGGTGGCCGCGCTGGTGCTCGCGAAGGTCGACGACCGTGCCGGCGTACCGCTGCGGCACGACCTGCGGGACGCGCTGCTCGGCGGCGACGACCCGGTGCAGGCGCCCGCGGACGGTGGCTTCTTCATCGTCCTGGAGGGCGGCGACGGCGCGGGCAAGTCCACGCAGGCGGAGGCGCTCGCCGAGTGGATCAGGGCCAAGGGGCACGAGGTCGTCCTCACGCGCGAGCCCGGAGCCACGCCCGTGGGCAAGCGGCTGCGGTCGATCCTGCTGGACGTGTCGTCGGCCGGGCTGTCGCACCGCGCGGAGGCGCTGCTGTACGCGGCGGACCGCGCCGAGCACGTCGACACCGTCGTACGGCCCGCGCTGGAGCGCGGCGCGGTGGTGATCTCCGACCGGTACATCGACTCGTCGGTGGCGTACCAGGGGGCGGGCCGGGACCTGTCGCCGACCGAGATCGCGCGGATCTCGCGCTGGGCGACGAACGGGCTGGTGCCGCACCTGACGGTGCTGCTGGACGTGTCGCCGGAGGCCGCCCGCGAGCGGTTCACGGAGGCGCCGGACCGGCTGGAGTCGGAGCCCGCGGAGTTCCACGCGCGCGTGCGGTCCGGTTTCCTGACGCTGGCCGCCGCCGACCCCGGGCGGTACCTGGTCGTCGACGCCGCGCAGGCGCCCGAGGCGGTGACGACGGTCGTCCGGCACCGGCTCGACCAGATGCTGCCGCTGTCCGAGGCCGAGGTGAAGGCCGCGGAGGAGGCCCGCAAGGCGGCCGCGGAGGAGGCCCGCCGCAAGGCCGAGGAGGAGGCCGCGCGCAAGGCCGAGGAGGAACGCCTGGAGCGCGAGCGCCAGGAGCAGCTGGAGCGGCTGCGCGCCGAGGAGGAGGAGCGCAAGCGGCGCGAGCTGGAGGAGGCGCAGCGGCGCGAGGCCGAACGTCAGGCGGAGGAGGCCCGGCAGCGGGCCGAGGAAGCGCGCCGGCGTGCCGAGGAGGAGCGGGCACGGCTGCTCGCCGAGGAGAAGGTCCGGGCCGAGGAGGAAGCACGGCGCAGGGCCGAGGAGGAACGGCGCCGCAAGCAGGCCGAGGAGGAGGCCAGGCTGCACGCCGAGGCCGAGGCCCGGCGCCTGGAGAAGCAGCGCAAGGCCGAGGAAGCCCTGCTGCGGGCCGAGGAGGCGCGCCGGGCGGCCGAGCAGGCCGCGGCCGTCGCGCAGGCGGGGCCGCAGCCCACGGCACCGTCGGCCGCGTCCGGCGTGGCGCCGGACGCGGCGACCGTGCCGACGCCGGTGGTGACGCCGACGAACGCGTCGGGCGGGCCGGTGGACGAGACGGCGGTGCTGCCGCGGGTCGAGCAGGGGCCCGGAACAGGGGAAGCCGATCAGACTTCCGTAGGTTCCGACTCGGAGGTGACGGCCGAGCTGCCGCAGCCGCCGGCGCCGCCCGTGCCGCCGGGCGCGGCCGACGAGACCGCGGTGCTGCCGGCGGTCGCTCCCGGAGCCGCCGACGAGACGGCCGTGCTGCCTCCCGTGCCCGGGGAGGCCCCTGCGGACCGGGTGCCGTCCGGATACTTCCGGGACGAGCCGTCCGGGCCGTCGGGAGCATCGCAGGCGGACCGGTCCGACGACCGTACGCGGGAGCTGCCGCAGGTCGACGAGGATGGCGTGCCGCGGCGGCGGGCCCGGTCCGACTGGGCCGAGGAGACGCCGCTGGACGACCTGCCGACGCTGGCGGACGAGCTGCTCGGGCCGCGCGGGGACGAGGACGAGGGGTACGGCGACGAGCCGGGGCGCAGGCGGGGCCGGGGGCGTTGAGCTCGGTCGTCTGAGTCTGAGGCTGAGTTTGAATCTGGTCGCTTGGGTTGCTCGGGACGCTTGGGCCCCCGGGAGTTCTGGTGGCCTCAGTCCCGGGGTGCCTGGGCCCTGGGGTGCCTGGGCCCTCTGGTGGCCCGGCGCCGCCTCGGGGGCCGTGCTCGCGCGGTCGGTGGCTGCGTTGTCAGTGGCTCCCCGCACAATGGATCGTGCAACGCGAAACGGATCCCGCGACGCGAACGTGACGAAAGGGCGGCGTGACCCATGACCGTGTGGGACGACCTCGTCGGGCAGGAGAAGGTCAGCGAGCAGCTGGCCGCCGCTGCCCGGGACGCCGACGCCCTGGTCACGGCGGTCGCTGCCGACGCGCCGCTGCCCGAGACGTCGAAGATGACGCACGCCTGGCTGTTCACCGGACCGCCCGGGGCGGGGCGGACGCAGACGGCGCGTGCCTTCGCCGCCGCGTTGCAGTGCGTGAGCCCCGACCGGGCGCTCGGCGGAGTCCCCGGCTGCGGGTTCTGCGACGGCTGTCATACGGCGCTCATCGGCACCCACGCCGACGTCAGCACGGTCGCCGCCGTGGGCGCGGAGATCCTCGTGAAGGACATGCGGGACACGGTCCGCAAGTCGTACACGTCACCGGCCAACGGCCGCTGGCAGGTCATCCTCGTCGAGGACGCCGAGCGGTTGAACGAGAAGTCCGCCAACGCCGTCCTCAAGGCCGTGGAGGAGCCGGCCCCCCGCACGGTCTGGCTGCTCTGCGCACCCTCGCTGGAAGACGTCCTGCCGACCATCCGCTCCCGCTGCCGCCACCTGAACCTGCGGACACCGTCCGTCGACGCCGTCGCCGACATGCTCGTACGCCGTGAGGGCATCGAGCCCGGCGTCGCCGCTGCCGCCGCCCGCGCCACCCAGGGGCACGTCGACCGGGCCAGGCGCCTCGCCTCCGATCCGGCCGCGCGCGAGCGCCGGGCCGCCGTGCTGAAGCTGCCGCTGCGGGTGGAGGACATCGGCGGCTGCCTCAAGGCCGCCCAAGAGCTCGTCGACGCGGCCGCCGAGGACGCCAAGCAGCTCGCCGAGGAGATGGACGGCAAGGAGACCGACGAGCTGAAGGCAGCCATGGGCGCGTCCCAGGGCGGCCGGATGCCGCGCGGCACGGCGGGCGTCATGAAGGACCTGGAGGAGATGCAGAAGCGGCGCCGGACGCGGACGCAGCGCGACAGCCTCGATCTCGCCCTCACCGACCTCACCGGCTTCTACCGCGACGTACTCGCCCTCCAGCTCGGCTCCCGGATCGCCCTCGCCAACGCGGACGCCGAGGACACCCTGGAGCGCCTCGCCCGCGGCACCAGCCCCGAGTCCACCCTCCGCCGTATCGAGGCGATCGCCGCCTGCCGCGACGCCCTCGACCGGAACGTGGCCCCGCTGCTGGCCGTGGAGGCGATGACGATGGCACTGAGATCGGGCTGAAACCGGCCTGGGATCGGGGCTGGGCGCAGCGACGAGTGGTCGCCGCCGGGCCCATCACCGCAGGTTGACGGCGTAACTCATACGAGGCACGTTCCGTACGGAACGCATCCGGGTCGTCGCACAGGGTTAGGATCTCGTGATGTACATCAGGCGCGCCCTCCGTCCGACCAGCCGAAATCCTCAGCACCGCTCCGGAGCCACCGGCACCTACACGATCCGTACCGCCGGCATCTTGCTCGTCGCCGCGGGCCTGCTCGTCTCCGCGTGCTCCTCCGGGGGTGCGACGAGTTCCGGCAGTTCATCGGCGGAGGTGGCGCTGGCCGCGCTGCCCCGTGCCACGCCCGCCGCGCTCTCGCCGTACTACGGGCAGAAGCTGGCCTGGCGTAGCTGCGGTGTCCCCGGCTTCGAGTGCGCCACGATGAAGGCGCCGCTCGACTACGCCAAGCCCACCGCCGGTGACATCCGGCTGGCCGTGGCACGCAAGAAGGCCACAGGGCCGGGCAAGCCCCTGGGGTCGCTGCTGGTGAACCCGGGCGGGCCGGGCGGTTCGGCGATCGGCTACCTCCAGCAGTACGCCGGCATCGGCTACCCCGCCGAGATCCGCGCCCGATACGACATGGTCGCGGTCGACCCGCGGGGCGTGGCCCGCAGCGAGCCCATCGAATGCCTCGACGGGCGGCAGATGGACGCGTTCACGAAGACGGACGTCACGCCCGACGACCAGAAGGAGGTCGACGGACTCGTCGCCGCGTACAAGAAGTTCGCGGAGGGCTGCGGCCGAGACTCCCCGAAGCTGCTCCGCCATGTCTCCACCGTCGAGGCGGCCCGGGACATGGACCTCCTGCGGGCGGTGCTGGGCGACCAGAAGCTGAACTACGTGGGAGCGTCGTACGGGACGCTCCTCGGGGCGACGTACGCAGGCCTGTTCCCCGGGCGGGTGGGCCGGCTCGTCCTGGACGGCGCGCTCGACCCGTCGCTGTCCGCCCGCCAGATCAACCTCGACCAGACGGCGGGCTTCGAGACGGCGTTCCAGTCGTTCGCGAAGGACTGCGTGCGGCAGAGCGACTGCCCGTTCGACGGCAAGGACAAGACGCCCGAGGAGGTCGGCGTCGGCCTCCAGGCGTTCTTCCGGAAGCTCGACGCCCACCCCATCCCCACCGGCGACGCGGACGGCCACAAGCTCACCGAGTCCCTCGCCACCATCGGCGTGATCGCCGCGATGTACGACGAGGGGGCCTGGCAGCAGCTGCGCGAGGCACTGAACTCGGCGATGAAGGAGAACGACGGCGCCGGCCTGCTCGTCCTCTCCGACACCTACTACGAGCGGGACGCCGACGGCCGGTACACGAACCTGATGTTCGCCAACGCGGCCGTGAACTGCCTGGACCTCCCGGCGGCGTTCTCCTCCCCCGACCAGGTACGGAGCGATCTCCCCGCCTTCGATAAGGCCTCCCCGGTCTTCGGTGAGGGCCTCGCCTGGTCCTCCCTGAACTGCGCGTACTGGCCGGTGAAGGCCACGGGTGAGCCGCACCGCATCCAGGCGAAGGGCGCGGCCCCGATCGTCGTGGTCGGCACGACCCGCGACCCGGCGACCCCGTACCGCTGGGCCCAGTCCCTGGCCCACCAGCTCTCCTCGGGCCGCCTCCTCACCTACGTGGGCGACGGACACACCGCCTACGGCCGCGGCAGCGCCTGCATCGACTCCGCCATCGACACCTACCTCCTCCACGGCACCCCTCCGGCCAACGGAAAACGCTGCTCGTAGCCCAGGTCACCGGCCCCGGACGCCCCACTCCGGGGCTGGTACGAAGCACCCCTCGAAACTGTGTAGACTTACCGACGTTGCTGATCGCACCATGGTGCGGACAGCGCGCCGCCTTAGCTCAGATGGCCAGAGCAACGCACTCGTAATGCGTAGGTCTCGGGTTCGAATCCCGAAGGCGGCTCCACGTAGAAGGGCCAGGTCAGACCTCTGACCGGGCCCTTTCTCATTTCCTTGATCGGCTCGTGGTCTAGCCCACTGCCCTCTGAGGCGTGTACGAGGGCCAGATGGGGCCAAGATGGGGCCCGCGCGGGCCCGAGTGGGGCCTTAGTGGTCGGCTCCGAGCCGGTGTTGTGTCTGGCGTCTACTCGGCTGAGCTCAGGGCCGCTGCCGGAACGGGGCGAGCGTGGCGCGCACGAGATCGGCGGCGCCCCAGTCGGGGTCGAACTGGGCGATCACGGCCAGGTGCTGGCGTAGCTGGAGAATCGGCATGCGTTCGCGCCAGTCGCGGTCGAGCCCGGTCAGCTCGGCGTACAGCTCGAAGAACACGTGCGCCTCGGGCGGCGGCGCCGTCGTCCACAGGTGGGCCAGGTCGACCTCGGCCCACGTGTACGACACGGCCGGGTCGATCAGCGCGGGCCGCCCGTCGGGGGTCGCCATGACGTTCAGCGCCCACAGGTCGCCATGCGTCAGGCACGCGGGCCTGACCGGCAGCAGCTCGGGCAGCCGGTCGCACAGCCGCTCCAGCGCCGCCCGGTCCGCCGCGTCGAGCGCCTCCTGGACGCGACGCTCGCCGAGCCAGCGCAGCAGACGATGCTGGGCGAAGAACTCGAACCCGTCGTCGTCCCAGGTGTTGACCTGGCGACGACGGCCCAGCCAGTTGTCCCGGTGCCACCCGAATCGGGGGTGCCGCGTGCTGGTGTGCAGGTCGGCGAGCGCATGCGCGAGCTGCTCCCAGAAGGCCTCGGTGCCCGGCCGGGGCCGCAGCACGGACAGCACGAGCAAGTCGCGGCCCGCGAGGATGATCTCAGGCGTGGCGACGCCGCCCGCCTCGCGCAGCACGGTGAGCCCTTCGGCCTCCGCGGCGAAGGCGTCGTCCGACGGCGGCTCGCCGAACGCCTTGACGAACACCGACGTGCCGTCACCGCAGCGCGCGAGCCCGGCGGTCGCGGCGAAACCTCCAGTGGCCGGCTCGGCCGCGACGACATCGGTCAGGCCGGCCGCATGCAGGCGTTCGAGCAGAAAGGACATCGCGTCTGTCACGGGTGTGCTCCTCTTGTTGAGTGCCGGCGCTCTCGAGGGCCGCCGTGACGGCGGGGAATTCCTCGAGTGCTGCTGTGAGGTCCTCGACGATCTCGCGGGCGGTGACCTCGGGCGCGGGCAGGTTGTCGAGGTCCTCGAGGGACTGGGCGCGCAGCCACGTGATGTCGAGGTTGGCCTTGTCGCGGGTGACAAGCTCGTCGTAGTCGAGATCAACGATGCTGGATCCGGGCTCAGATGCCGGGGGCGGTGAGGTAGAGGCCGCAGGCGCAGTCCAGGGCTTCTCGGCTCCGAGCCTTCGAAGGCCGCTACAACGCCACAGCACGGCCGTTCCAGTGGAAGTTCACCACCTCCGACCTGGATGATCTGCTGGCCAGGTTCGACCGGCACACTGCCGATCACCAGCAAGAATTCTCCGTCTAACTGGCGGCTTGATCAACCCCCGAAGGATTTCCGGACGCACCCACTTAGGGCCCGTCAGGCCACCCGCCTGCGCTGCCTCTTCGCCCGCTTCACGGCCTGCTTCTTCGCCTGCTCGGGCAGCGGCGTCGGGCAGGACCGTCTGGTAGGTGTCGGTCGTCATCCGCATGGAGGCGTGCCCGAGCATCGCTTGCAGCGCGCGGGCCGCGCTGGAGGAGGCCCGTGCGGGCCTGGCTGCTGAGGCCGATGAGGTACGCGCCCGGATCACCGAACTGGAGAAATCCCGGGCCGAGTTGGCCGAGCCGTACGAGGGGCGCCAGCTGTCACGGGCTGCTTTCGGTGCTGCTGACCGGCGCATCGGGGACAGCCTGAAGAAGGAGCGGGCCCGGCTGCGGTTCCTGGAGCAGGTCGTGGATGTGCCGATCGGCGGGGTCGAAGACCTGGCCCGTTGGTGGGAGCACGCGCCGCACAGCTCCAAGCGGAGCTTGGCCGTTCTGCTGGTGGAGAAGGTGCATGTGCACCCCGCGCGGGCGCGCGGAGTGCGGGATGTGGATGACCGGGTCACGCTGGAGTGGCGCACCGAAGTGGTCCGCAGGGCGTCTTAGTCCGGCACGTCGAGGTTGGGTGACTTCGCCCACCAGTAGATCAGCTCGTTCAGGGTTCCCACGCCGACCTTCTTGCGGAGCTGGCTGAGCTGTTCGTTGATCCATGCGGGGCCAACGCCGAGGTTTTTCGCGGCCTGAGCCTGTGTGCGGCCTAAGCACAGTTCGCGCAGAATCGCCCGCTGCAGGGGCGTGGTCGACAGGCCCTTGTCCTCGCCACGCGACCCGCTGAACCATGTGATCGAGGCTGAGCAGTCGGGCCGGCGCTCCTTGAGTGCCAGTGAGGCTGTGGAGGCGTTGCGCGCCTTGGCCGTGGCGGTCGACGGGGAATCACAGGAGCAGCCGTCCGGCCCTCCGGTGGTACTGCAGCAGGCCAGTTGAAACCACATCCGAGAGGGGCGGGCATCTCGGTGCCCGCCCCTATGCGTGCCCTCTGGCGCGTAAATTGCAGCAGCTCAGCATGGGTGTGGGCAGGGTCTGGCCGCCGTGGGTGGTGGCCCCGTCAACGAGCCGACAAATCCCAAACACGACAGTCCAGGACGTCAGCCACGGGGCGAGTCAGGCCCATCTGCAGAACGATCAGTCACGTGATCACTGTCAGAGGAGCTTCTGCGGGGCCTGGTACTGGTCGACGGGCGCGAGGTTGCACGCCGCTTTGGGGCCGCCGAGAGCGTGCCCGCCGATGCCCTCGCCTTCCGGCAGCGGCACCGCGCAGCGGAGGTCGGCGTTGACGAGCGGGGCGCCGTAGGTGTTCAGGAGGCCGCCCGCCTCGCCGACGATGTCGGTATCCGCCGAAGCGGGCGCGGCGACGGCCAGCGTGGCGGCGGCGGCGAAAGCCGCGCTGGCCAGAATCTTCTTGATCACGAAGTGCTCCTGTTCGGTGGAGATGAGGGGTGGAAACACCTCACGATGCACGCGGCCTCCACGACCCCAAAAGTCAAGGCGGCTAACCGGGTACGGATACGCCCCGTTCAGGCCAGCGAACCTGGGCAAGTTGCGCTACCCATGCGTCCTTCGGCGCGGCGCGGGCGAGCTGACCAGCATCACAGAGGCATCGGTTTCGGCCGGGTCGGACACTCCGGCATCCCGAACCGGCATCAGCCCAGGTCGGAACGGACAGACGCACCCCAACGCGCGCCACGGCATATTCCACGCCCCGGCGCGCACCGAAGGTGCGCTGGATCGCTGACCTGCAAGAAACTCCTCCCGGAAAATCCGGCCCAAGATCATCAATGCCGCTGGAACAAGAGGAGGCGCCGGCGCCTACCGCGACGCCTTCGGCCTGTGCACCGGCTGCGGCCACAGAGGCCGCGCCGAACGCCGTTGCGCCCCCGACGACCCCGACCGCTCCCGCGAATCCCAGGGGCCCCGTACGCCCAACCCTGGAAGTGGGTTCCCTGCCCGCACGAGTGCGGCTACGTCGGCCAGCCGGAGATCCGCCCGAGCCTCCTGTACGGGCTGATCCCGCAGATCAGCCGCTCCGTCACGCCGGCCGGTATCGAGGACGCCCCCTGACCCTGCCGGGAGGAAGACACCCATGCCCTTCATCCCGCCAGGCGACGACGGACGTGCATTCGGATACATGGATGAGCAGCCAGCACGCATCGACCCCACCACAGACCGCACCGCGGCCGCGCTCATCCTTCAATGCGCCCCGAACCAGGTCGGCTACTGCGCGCGGAGGAGGAACAGTGGCTCGGGGAGATCGAGGGCATCGACCTGACCTTGATGTTCCTCCGGACCAGCAAGCCGACGCCATCCGCTCACGACGACGAACCACTGTCGACCTTGAGTTTCCGCGCCCTCGCGGCTGAGAGGCTGTCCTCATGATGGACAAAAGAGGCGGGGTTGAAGGCCAGGCGGTTCACCCAGGCAAGTACGCACGAGTCGAGCGGGAGAGGCGGTTCCTGCTGGCCGAGCCGCCGGCACCGTCGGCGGTGACCGTCAGCCGCGTCATCAACGACCGGTATCTGACAGGAACCCGCTTGCGACTGCGTCGGGCCGACTTCTCGGGCGGCCGTTGTGAGCTCAAGCTCACCCAGAAAGTCCCCATCTCTCAGCCTGGCGCTGTCCAGGGCTTGATCACGAATACGTACTTGTCGCCAGCCGAGTACGACGTGATCGCCTCACTGCCGGCCGCCCTGCTGGCGAAGACCCGCTTCAGCGTTCCCCCCTTGGGTGTCGACGTCTTCGACGGCCACTTGCAGGGCCTGGTACTCGCAGAAGCCGAGTTCACTACAGATGACGAGGCACAGTCCTTCGTTCCCCCGGCCTGGTGCGTCGCAGAGGTCACCGACGACACTCGCTTCACGGGAGGACACCTCGTCCAGGCATCCCGCCACGAGATGCTCGGATGGCTGGCCGAATACGGACTCCGCCCGGAAGCCCCCTAGCAGCTCGCCCGCCTCGCCACCCGAAATCTCCTCGCCGCCCGTGCGGGTGAAGTGCAGAGAAGCCAGGGCCTGACGGTGCGCTACGGGTCCAACGCCCAGGTCAATTGTCCGCACTGCCAAGCGACCAAGCGCGTGCCCGGCGCCTCGTCTCGGCCGCACTGAGCACCCGGGGCTTAGCCGAGTTGGACGATGCGGGCACTCTGATCGTCTCTGAGCTGGTGGGCAACGCGGTCCGCCACACCCCGTGCCGGCGCATCCGGGTATCCGTCCGGCGCGTCACGAACGAACTCGTACGGATCGGTGTCACTGACACATCCCACGCCCTGCCGAAGATGGATCTGGTCGACGGCGGCAATGAGACGGGACGCGGCTTGGTACTGGTCGACGCGCTGTCTCACCGCTGGGGCTACGACGAAATGCGCTGGGGCAAAACCGTCTCACCGTCCGCACTCTGCGCCTGACACCCAGCGACCTCGTGCGGCTCCGCACGGAAACCGACCTTGCGCCGGCTGATATGCGCAACGAAGTCATGCGCGCCGAGGCCACGTGGTGCGAGCTGCTCGCGGATTGGCAGGATCGTCGAGTGCCCAGGCACCGGGCGCTCACCAGCCCTGGTTCTCTGTGGTCGGACGGAGACGCCTACGTCCTCTCGGACCCGGCATCAGGCCACGAATTCTTTTGCCAAGAAAGTCCGGTAGATCAGCTTTCGCGATACTTCCATCAGGTAAGTGATGGCCCGGACCTCGATCTCGGTGAGTTCGGGGTGCCAGATGTCGAACAGCAGCACCGCTCGACCTTCGTCACTGTCGTTCCACACCTCGTGTTCGAAGGAGTCGTCGAAGACGAATGCCTTGCCGCTCGCCCACTCCCTCGTCTCATCACCGACTCGGATCCGGGCGCCCTTCGGGGTCACCAGGCCCAGGTGGCATCGAAGATGAGCGTTGGTGAAGCCTGTGTGCGCCGCGATGTGCGTGCCAGGGTCCAGGACCGAGAAGTACGTCATGCCGCAGCCCAACGCGCCGGATATCGGTTCGAGCACCTTCACGGTTTTCGGGCAGGCATCGAGGTTCCTGGGGTAGGACTTGGCTGAGTGGTAGAGATAGTGCGCCGACCACCGGCCTTCGTCGGCGAGTTCGGTCGGATTGGCGACAATCCGTTTGCCGACCAGGCCGCCCAGGCTCTCGAACTCCGCTGTGATGTCCTCCGTGGCTGCTTCTACATGCGACAGCCACGGGAAGAGCTTGTTGTCCCACCAGGCGGCCTCGGACAGGCCCGGGATGAAGAGGTTCGGTTCCTGGCCACCGCTCATGTGCTCGCTCACCCTGCCCTGGAGAACGATGTCCAAGCCGTTGAGCACCCGCTCCAGCGACGCACGGTCGACTCCCTGCTCGTCGATCCATCGCTCCAGATAGGCCGGGCTCTCGGCAAGCCACGGTTGCATGTGTACCTCCAGGCGTCGTTGATCGCGGATGTGGTCAGAAGGCCAGTGGCCAAGGTCAGTTGGTGGTGAGCATCGCGCTGAGGCTCTCCAGCGCACTTGCTCGCGTCCGCTCACGCGCCGGGCTCTTCGACACGAAACCAGTGAGCGTGCGGCGCAGCGTGTCACCTGCGGTGTGGTCCACCCGACCGATGGTGTGGACGGTGTCCGACTTCACCATCACCAGCCGGTTCGGCTTCGGCACGATCGCAACGGGGCTGGTCGTGCTGCGCTCGATGCGTGCCTCCATCCGCAGCACCAGGTCGCTCTCGGCGGCCTCGTCCTCCGTCACCGGCTGGGGATCCTCATCGATCAGTTTCAGCTCACCACCCCAAGAGGGGCGCCACCGATCGTGGAGAAAGAGAATGAACTCGCCCTGTCGGCCCAGTCCGGCATCGTTGTGCCAGCCGAGTCGGCTGCCCACCGGGTACTTCCAGAAGGCGAACGTGATCCTGTCCCATTCGGTGCCTGCCTCACCGTAGAAGCGGGCGTACGCACGAACAGCCCGGGCCAATTCCTCGTACACCTTTGGTTGTTCGAGGGCGCCCGGTGTGCCGAGATCCGGACCGAAGCGGGTGCCTCGGGAGCGGAATGCCGGCCCGTCCTCGGCCGAGATGACGCTCTCCCGCAGGGTGAACGCCGTGCGTTCCATGAGGTCCTGGGCGGCGGCGAAGTCCGGCGCGCTCAGGAAGTCGTCGATGACGATGTAGCGACGTCCGTGCTGTGTTTCGTGCACGTTCCCCACCTCCGGGATCAATGGGTCCGATTCGAAGCCCCGGACCGAGTTGTCCGGGCCGCCAGGACTGCTTCTCCCCAGCCCGCTACACACCGCTGCTCAGGAGCGAGCAGCACCTGGTCAGGGATCTCCGCGCCTATCGTGTCCTCCAGTCGGGTCGCGAGGGCGATCCAGTCGAGGGAGCTCAGGCCGAGCAGCGAGAGATCACGAGTTCGCAGCTCGGCGTCTTCGACCAGTTCCTCCGCCTTTGGGGCAGCGATCCCCCGATCGGCCATGGCCCCCACGACCAGCCGTGCGACCAGCAGTTCACAAGCTCGGAGCTGTGCCGGGTCTGTCATCTGCCCGCTTTCCGTATCGTCTCGATCAATGCGCCCCGATCTCGCTTGCCCAACGGGGTCAGTGGGAACTGCTCACAGACGACCACCCGCGGAACAGGCACGTCGGCCGGGGACCGGGCCAGGGATGCGAGCAGGTTGTCTTCGGAGGCGTCGCCCTCGACCACGGCGTAGAAGTCTTCGGTCTCGGGGCTGTCGCTGCGGGGCATGATCAGCAGGAACACATCCGTCACTCCTGGCACGGAGCGCAGGATTTGCTCGGTTACGTCGGCACGGATGAATCTGCCGTTCAGCCGGAGCGGTCCGCGAGCTCGCTCCTCGAAGTGCACGCAGCCATCGGCGCCGTGCCGGACGATATCGCCGGTATGCCATTGTCGCAGGGGCGCGTATTCGTCACCGAAATAGCCCTCCACCGGTGCGGACAATCGCAGGATCAGTTCTCCACGCTCGCCCGGTGACGGCGCGACGATGTCGACCCCCGGTACCGGTCGGCCCATTCCCCGGTCTCCGAAGAAGGTGCCCCCAGTTTCGGTGGAGCCGTACCCGCGTAGCAGCGGTACTCCGAACCGCTTCCTGAACGCCTCGTCGAGATCGTCTGGCACCGGGCCTGCACCTGCCATCGCGGCACGCGGGCTGGACTCGCCCTGACGCCGGGTCTCGACCAACAACCGGGCCACAGGTGGGGTGACGGCCAGAACCGACACGGTTCCGGAGTCGGCCTTACGCGCCAGAGTGCTCGCCCGGACGAAGGGCGCCACGTCGACGTCGCATCCGCTGAGGAGCGCGCTCATAGTGACGCCCCAGCCGAAGGAATGCACGAGCGGCACCGGGATCGCTACGCGGTCGCCGGGGACCAGTCCCAGACCCATTCGGTAGCCTTCCGCGTCCTGCAGCACGCTGGCCACACCGCGGCGGGCAACTTTGGGAGTGCCGGTGCTGCCCGAACTCAGGTGGAGCACCGCTGAGGTGTCCAGCCGGATGGCCCTGTTCCCAGGGCTGGCCGGGAGCACGGACAGGGTCTCTGTGACCTGGCAGGCATCGAGACAGGTCTGGACGGCCTCGTTGTCTTGACAGTGCTTCTGGAACGGTACGGGCAGGGGCACCGCGTCCAGCTGCCAGGTCGCCATGGCGGCCATCACCAGATCGCGGCCTTGCAAGCCCCTGAGCACCACGATGTTGCCGGGCTGCACGCCGGCCTGTTCCAAGCGGTCGCAGAGCAAGTGGAAAGAGGATCCAGCGGCGTTGATGCGCTCGCCGTCGACATGGACTCCGTGCGCCAAAATGCGTGTCACCAGATCTTGACGCCCCTGCGGAATCACCGTACCGCCTCCGGCTCCTGCGCTTCCGTCGGACCAAGGCGGGAGGCCATCACTCGGTCGATGGTGAGGATGGGCAGGACCGTCGCCACGCTGCCGATCACGCCGACCCACAGCGTCTCGGTGACGCCGATCGCCGAGCCGAGCCAGCCCGCCACCAGCGCCGCCAGCGGCATGCTGCCCCAGACGACGAAGCGGATCGAGGCGTTCATTCGGCCCAGGAGGTTCCTGGGGCAGAGCGTCTGCCGGAGGCTGACCTGGGTCACGTTGAAGAGCAGTGCGCCAACCGTCATGCCGAACTCGCCGAGCAACAAGACCGCTCCCGCAAGAACCTTGCTGTGCGGGGCAACGACGGCCGCCACGGGGTTGGCGACGGTGAAGAACGCTGCCGTGAGCAGGCCGCAGGACATCACCGCGCCTGCGCTGAAGCGTTGCCGGGCCTTGGGGGCGAGCAGTGCCCCCAGTACGCCTCCTGCGGCACCACAGGTCATGACGAGTCCCAGCATGAACGAGTCGAAACCGATGGTGCGCATGACGAGGACAGGCACCAGGGTGGACACCACGGTGGCGAAGAAGTTGGACACCCCCATGGAGACCGCCAGCCGCCGGATGACGGGCTGGTCCCGGACGAACCGCAGGCCCTCCCCGATGTCAGCCAGCAGGTGGGACTTGGCCCCGGCGGCCGGAGCGGGCTTCTGCTCAGCGTCCTTGGTCACGCTGAGGGAGAGGAAGCTGACGAGATAGGTGAAAGCGTCCACGAGCATGACGACGGGCGCGCTGACGACCCGCATGAGCAGGCCGGCCAGAGCCGGGCCACCGAGGGTCGACACCTGGGCTGTTGCCTCAAGGCGTGCGTTGGCGGCGCCGATGTCCTCCTCGGGTACCAGGACCGGCACGTACGACTGGTAGGCGACGTCGAAGAAGACGCTCACCACGCCCACGAGGACAGCGACGACGTAGAGCACCTCTATCCGCAGGTCACCTGTCAGCCAAAGCAGCGGGACCGCGAGGATGGTGATGCAACGTGTGAGAGCCGCCCACATCATCGTCTTGCGCTTGAGCAGCCGGTCCACCCATGCGCCCGCGGGAAGGCCGATGAGGAGATAACAGACGGTGGAAGCCGCTCCGAGTACTCCGACCTGCCGTGTGTTGGCGTCGAGGAGTTCGACGGCAGTCACGGACAGACCGAGGGTGCCGATCCGGGTCCCGAACTGCGAGAGCGTCTGCCCGAACCAGAAGCGTCCGAAGTTTGTGGATGCCACGGAGTAGGTGCTCACGACACTCGCTTTCGGCCGCCCGCCCCCACGGGGACATCGCTGCTCGCGTCGGGATCCAGGAACACCGAACCACGCAGGCGCAAGCCCGAGGCCCTGGTCAAATCCTCGACGTGTCGTTTTCTCACCACGTAGCGGTCCTTGCCGTAGATCAGGTAGCGGTGCTGGTCGCTGTCGCCGGTGAAGTTCACCGTCATGACGTTGGCGCCGGCCTCCAGCCCCCGGGACTGCCCACCGGCAGAAGTCTTCTCCAGGGCGCTCACGGACGGGATCAGCATCTGAGGCCGGTGAAGCCGCAGGACGGCGATCGTGTTGAGCGCGAGCTCGTTGGATCCGGCGGGCTCCAGCTGCAGGGGCGTATTCGGTGCCGGTACGAAGGGAGCCACACTGCACATGTGCGCCCCGAGCGACTGAGCCAACTCGATGTCGTCGACGATGCTCTCCAAGGACTGCCCCGGCAAACTGGAGATCAGGCCAGTACCTACCCGGTAGCCGAGGTCCAGCAGATCCCTGAAGCAACGAAGGCGCTCGTCCAGTGACTCGTGGCGGATCGCCTTGTGCAGGTCAGGGTCGCTGGTCTCGTGCTTGAGGATGTAGCTCGTGGCCCCCAGGTCGCGCAGGCGCTCGTACTGGCTCCGACGCAAGTTGCCGAGATTCAGGAGGATCTCGACACGGCCGTCGAACAACTCGCGGATGCGCGGGATGGCGTCCTCCATGGTAGCGAGATTGCGAGGCGTCTCGCCGCCTTGGAGGAGGACGATGTCGATTCCGGCTTCCCGGATGTCGCGGGCACGCTCCACGATGTCGTCGCTGCTCATGAAGTAGCGGTCGTTCTCCGGCGTGTTGTCTCGACGCATCGGACAGTAGTCGCAGTTCACCCGGCACACGTTGGTGATCTCGATGACGCCGCGCAAGATCACGGTCGGCCCGAAGTACTCCTCTCTGAGCCGGCGGGCCTCGGCGAAGAGCTCTTCCTGAGCCGGCCCCGTGGCAGTGAGGTACGACCGTATTTCAGATCGAGTCAGCATCGTGATACCTCATTTGATTGTTCAGTTCGGTCGGCTCGTTGACGGAGAGTTGCGGCACGTCGAGGTGGACCACCTGTTCGGCGACGAGTCCTGAGTCTGCGGTTTCTTGAAAGGTGCGGTGGACGGTCGCCAGGTCGGGTTCGAAGGGAATCGCCGACACCGTGCCGTTGATGGTCACCGTGATCGTGTGACCGGGAGAGATCCGGTCGCCGCACAGATGGAGCGTGACTCGCTGAGCGCCGCTCGCCTCTATCTCGATCCGGTCCGGAACGGTCCACCGGGCGTGGATCTCGCCGCTTCGTTGCGACACGATGCCGCCGAGGGCCACCCAGTGGGCCCGGCCATGGGCGTCCTCATCGGCCCGGTGGTGGATTTCAAGAGGCTGATTCCCACGTCTCGCCCGGCCCAGCCACTGCTCGATCCTCCGGAACAGCGGGCTGTCCTCCGTAAGTCCAAGTGTGTCCAGGCCATGCGCGCCATCCGGGACCTCGACATACTGCACGTCTCGATGTCCGAGGCCCCGCAGGGTGTGGACGGACTCACGGTCGAACTCCGCCGGAATACGTGTGTCCTTGCCGCCGTGTACGACGAAGAGGGGAAGCGGAAGAGTGTTGGGCAGCAGGGCCCTTGTCCGTGCGTCCGGCCCGAACGACTCCCAGATGGAGAGGGCTCCATTGAACGGGACGGCAGCGGCGAAGGAGGGCCAGAACCGCATGCCCAGATTCCAGGTGGCCAATCCGCCCATGGAAACGCCGGTGAGAACACAGCGATTCGGGTCAGCGTCGAGCGTGGTCCGGGCCCAACGGAGGGCGGCGAGCGGGAAGTCCTGGCCAGCCAGGTCCCAGCGAGGCATGCTGAATCGACTGCCGAAGATGCCGGCCAGGTCAAGGTTGTGTGACGCCTGCGCCGGCTGCTGCGCGGTCGGGGCAAGGACGGCCATCGACAACCTGTCCCCGAGAGCGGTGAAGTAGGGCAGCACCTGCTCCCCACTGCCGCCCGCCCCGTGCAGGACGATCAGAGCCCCGAGCCGCCGACCGGGGTGGTACGGCGGTACGTGCACCGCCATGTCGGTGCGTCGGCCGTGCTCGTCCGACAGCTCCACCGTGCCCGACCACTCACGCCACTCGCATCCATCGGAGTGGCCCAGCAGCTTCCGCAGCTGGGCCGCGTCGATGCCGTGGCGACTGAGTTCGGCGTGTGCCTTCTCCGAGTCGGGGTGCAGGGACAGGGACCGTGCTTCACTCGGCATCATGCGCGGACCTGCCTCCTTCCATCGCGAACTGTGCCCTGGTGAGCGGCCCCGAAGTCCACACGCCCGAGTCGGACGGGCGTCCGGCTGAGGCGGCGGGCCTTCACCGAGGCCAGGAAGAACGCGGCCGACAAATCCGCAGCGGGAACCGGGAACTCCAGGTAGCGCGCCCCCTTGGACCGGGCCACAGGAGCCACTGCCGAGAGCACGAGGCCGAGGTCTGAGATCGAGCGCGGTGGAAAGCCGCTCAGTACCAGGCGGTGACGGTCGTGAACCCAATGCACGGTCGTGGGCGAGTCATCGGTCAGTAGATCGGCCACCAGCGGAGTCGACGCCGCCGACTCCGGCAGGTCCACTGTGATCGGACCACAGCTGTGGGCGGAAGCTGCGGCGTTCGGAGCATCGTCCGGTACCCGTACCTCGAATCGATGTACCAGAGGACCAGTTGAACGCAGCCGCAGCATGCGGGCCAGCGCGGCCTCGGGCTTGTGCGGCTCGACCCAAGCAGCCAGTCCGGCATACCCGCCATGACGAGCGGCGTCACGCAGCGCGAACGCCAGCTCCAGCGCGGCACCGCTCCCGCGCAGCGGCTCGTTGACGAACACGCCCTTGAGGAGAAGGTAGTTCCCCCACTTCATACTGCGGTGAACAGCGCCCAGACCACCGTTCGGCAAGTCGAGCCCCATCCAGAGATAGTCGCCTCCACCCGCGAGTTCCCGGGTCAGGGTCGGTTCGTCCAGCTCTTCGAGCTCGACGAACCGGAGGACGCCGTCGACGTCCTCCGGTGTCAGCCGGCGCACCTGGCCGGTCTTTGTGAGCCGCTGCGTGCCGTCGGGGGCAGTCATGCGAGCGGAAGCTCTCGACTCAGTGCCAGGTAAGGGAATTCCGTGGGCGCAGGCTCTCGCGAGTCCGCCGGGAGCGGCACCTTGGCCATGCGCTTGCTGGAGCTCCGCGCCGCCATGAAATTGAAGAGAACGCTAGGAGGCATGAAACGATTCTCAAGATCCCGGATGATCCACGAGAACGTGTCGGAGTGGAACGGGTAGAACGTCGGGGCAAGCAGATCTTCGTCGGGTATTCCGAGCTGCCTGGCCATGCCGGTCTGGGGCAGGACACGGTAGCCGACATGCATGACCAGTTCACCGTCCTCCAACATGGAATTGATGTACTGGATGCTGTTCCGCACGCTCTCCTCGTCCTCTCCGGGACCACCGAAGACGACGTTCACGCGCGCAGGTATCCCGTGTTTCCTGCACCGTTCGAGACAGCGGTCCACATGCCGAGTGTCGAACGTCTTCCCGAGGAGCTTCATGACTCGATTGTCGAGGCTGTCGGGAGAAATTACGACGAATTCGACTCCGCTCCCGGCGAGCAATGCGGCGAATTCATCATCGAACGGTTTTGGAGTGAAATATGCCGACCAGGTCAGGCCGGGCAGAGCCAGCTCCGTGATGAGCTCGACGACTTCTTTGGCATAGCGGAGTTCACTGTTGAAGATTCCGTCGGTGAAGAAGACCCGTCGAATGCCGGCGGCATGGATCGCCCGGAGTTCCGACGCGATGAGGTCCAGCGGCTTCAGGTCGCCACTGTTATCGCCGTTGAGATACGCGTACGGGCAATAGACGCACCCCTGGTAACAGGTCTTCCGGCGCGTTTCCACTCCGATCATCGCGCCCTCGAACCGGGTGTAGACCTCCATGAGCGACTTAGGGTGCCGGAGTACCTCCGTCAAGAAGCCCTCGTATCGGCGGCCCGTGATGTTCTTGCCCAGCCCGCGGTAATCCTCGGGTGCGGCAAGGATGTCGAGCATGGCCTGTTCGCCGGGACCGATGACACCTACGTCGAATCCGAGCAGGGCCCGTAGTTGATCGGCGAACAGGGTGTATCCCGGACCTCCGCCGACCAGGAGGGGGCGAGGACCGCCGGCGTCATCGAGAGCTGCACGCACTCTGCCGAGGAAGTGCATGTAATGCTCGACATGGCCGTCGCAGGAGATGTCGATCGGGTCGATGTTGCGAATGGTGAATCCGATGACGTCCCAGGACTCAGTGGCCCAGGCCAGGTCATCCACGGCTCCGGGATCCTGGACGAAATCAATCAGACGAGTCTGATGGCCTGACAGGTCGAGAGCGTCTTGAACGCACCGCAGACCGATCGGAAAGATCGGTTCGTTGCCAGGCATGGGGAGACTGGCCAGATTGACCAATGCGACGCGGGCCATCTCGGTCCTCTCTGGAAGGCGCTGCACTACGACGAACACACGAACAGCGGGGGCAGGCCCCGGGCAAGGCAACCTGCCCCCTCCGTCCGTGGATTGTTCACCCGGCGCGCAAGGAATGGCGTGGACACCGCTGTGCGATGTGTCGACCCCTGCGCGCCGTGGTTCGAATCAGGCGCAGGAGGGCGCCGACATCATGTGCAGGAAGTCGGAGTCGACGAGGTCGAACAGCGCCTCACAGAGCTTGTCGAAACGCTCCGGGTCGATCGCCATGAGGACCTGGACGGCCTCCTTCTCCATCATCATGTCCGACGCTTCGAGGGCCTCGCGGGGGTTGTTGGCCAGGTGCGTCGCGAAGTCCTCGTCGTGGCTGAGGCGCCCGATGAGCGCCTCCATCGTGAGGGCCGCCTTGTTGGCGTCCGAGATCTGCTCGGCGGAGTACTCGACTACTTGCTGTGACATTTGTCCTCCTCTTCCCCCGTGCATCGGGGGACAGGCAGCAACGGCGGAAAGCGAGCCGCATAAGAGCCGGCCTCGGGTGATCGAACGCCGCGAGCTGAACCGTTTACGTTCATTGGCTGACCACCCGTGATCGAGCTCAGCTTGCGACTTCGTAAATCCTTGTTGATCGAGTGACGGATGTCATCGGCGCCCCGCCTGTTTGGCTCAAAAGGACCGAGCAGGGCAGCAATGTTTAAAATCCCGGGTGATACTCTGTTGCAGGCAGGGGGCTGGTCGACCGGATGTGATTGGCAGCGCGGTGATTCATGCAGGGGCCAACTGATGGCGTGATCTCAACGTCTTTCCGGCTACGATTGTCTCGCGTGGATTCCCTTTTCGGCCGGTTCACTAAATGTGCATCGAGCGCCCTGGTTTGATCCCTAAGTTCAATTCTGAAACTGATTTGAAATGGAACCTTTACTCTCAATTGGTGGACGTGGAGTCGGGCCAGTCGCGTCGATCGCGACGAGGAGATCGGTGACCGCCTCGTGCGGCACAAGGTGTGGCGGGAGGTCGGCCACATCCGGCCGAGGCCGGAGAGAGTGTCGCCGATCTGCTCGGCGAGCTCGCCGTCATCACCGGCGAGGTGGCGGGGTGACCCGGTGCACTGTCAGGGCAGGGACGGGTTCCGGATCGAGGACGATCCCGACCACATATCGGACGCACCGCCTGACTGGACGCGAGCGGTCGTCATCGGGGCGCCCTGACGCCGCCGGATCACTCCGGATGGCATTCCCAACAGCCCGGTGAACAGTGAAGGTTGAGGTTTCCTGCCAGGTCCACAAACCCGCTCGCTCCCCTGTCGGGGCAGCCGTTAGAGTCGGATGCGTTGCGTGATGTTCACAGCAACCGTACAAAAAGAGCGCGGCCGGCCTCCGGACACCCGGGGCAGTGTGGCCGCGCCATTCCCGTGGGGGGAATCCAGCAGTGAGAACACGCTCTTTGGTGTCGGCGGCCGTGTCCGCCGCACTGGGCGCCGCGCTCCTCGCCGCGCCGGCGCTGGCGTACGCGGCCGACGGCGGCACGCCCGGGCAGGACCCGGCGGCCACCGCGAGCACGAACCCGACGGCCGATCCGACGCCGACGGACACACCCACCAGCGCCCCGTCCGGCACTCCTTCGGACACCCCGACCCCGTCCGACCCGCCCATCGGCGAACCGTCGGACACCCCGAACCCCGCCGATCAGACCCCGTCCGACCCACCCTCCGGCGACCCGACGCCCGCCCCGAGCAGCAGCGCGCCTGCCGACGGCACCGGCTCCCCGGTGTTCGGCAACGTCGGCTCCGACCCTTCCGACGCCGGCTTCCTGACAGTCGCCGTCTCCTCCGATTCGGCGGTCACCGAGGTGTCCGCCGACCTGACCGAGCTGCGCGACGCGGACCCGGCGACCGTCGCAGTCACCGGCTTCACGCTCGTCTCCGGCACACCGCAGGACGGCGTCTGGCGCTCGCCGCGCATGTCGCAACTGCCCTCGTACGGCCGCTACGACGTGACGGTCAGCGCCCAGGACAGCGACGGCGACAGTGCCTCGTCGGCGCACGCCACCACTGTGGACGTCGAGCCGAAGCCGGTCTTCGCCGACCGCAGCATCAGCCCCGCCGTGCTGGACGTGGAGCACACGCATGTCACGCTCAGCGGCCGCATCTCGCTCTTCGACCCGATCACCGGCGACACCTCGCCGTTGGCCGGCAAACCGCTGAGCGTGGTGGCCGAGCACGCCTACAGCGCCGTCACCGCCGCCGACGGCAGCTACGCGATCGACGTGGCACCAAGGTTGAACGGCGAGAATGCCACGTCCGTGCCGGTCTCCCTCTCCTTCTGGATCGCCAACCCCGACGGCACGAACACCTATGTGCTCGTCGACACCAAGAGCCTGCCGGTCGTGGTCAGCCCGAGCCGGATTCGGCTGGACCACTCCAGCGTGCAGATCAAGTTCGGCGCCAAGGCGTCCTCGTCCGGTGTGGTGGAGTACCTGTACGACGGCACCTGGCGCCCGGCCAAGGGCGTCGCACTCGACATGGGTTACTACGCCACGGCGACCAGCGGTGTCGGCGGGCGCTTCACGCTCACCGACCCGTACATCCCGTACGACGACGGCACGTACACGGTCGAGACCAGCCGCGACAGCTACCTGGCCGACCCGTATCTGACGCCCTCGCACACGCAGTTCAAGGTCGATGTCATCAACCGGACGAACATCTGCTTCTGCTCGAGCTGGATTGACGAGTACTCCGACCTGCACATCCAGGGCAGCATGAACGGCAGCAACGGCAAGGTGCCGCCGAACCGGAAGCTGTACCTCCAGCAGTCGGCCGACGGCAAGACCGGCTGGAAGTCGCTCGGCTGGTTCACCACGAAGTCCGACGGCACCTTCGACCTCGACGCGTACGTGTCGGTGCCGAAGGGCTACTGGCGGCTGTACTCGGCGGGGTCGTCGGACTACCAGTCCGGCTACTCCAACTCCGTACACTTCAACCGCACTGCCACCCGGATCACCGGCTTCAACGCCGGTCCTGAGCCGGTGCGCAAGGGTCACACCGTGACCACCACCGGCACCTTGCAGCGGCTGAGCGGCACGAAGTGGGTGGCGTTCGGAAAGCAGCGCATCTACATCCTCTTCCAGGCCAAGGGCAAGAAGTCCTGGACGGGACTGGGCTCCGTCAAGGCCGACTCGCACGGCCACTTCACCGCCCACTTCACCGCGAAACAGGACGGCACCTGGGTCGCGGTCTACCTCGCGTCCGGCTCCTACGTGGACGCCGAGAGCTATCACGACTACGTGGACGTGCGCTGAGCAGCCCTTGGTCACGACCACCACGAAGGACGCCCCGGGACCTCCGGGGCGTCCTTCACCCTTGGAACCACCGAGTGGAGGTCACGGTCTCACCGTGACCTCCCTGTGGACGGTCTCCCGTCAGCCCCAGGTGTCGACGATCGCGCGGATCACCTGGCGGTGGCCGGCGTCGTCGAAGATATGGCCGCCGGGGACCGGGTCGATGTCGAAGCGGGCGGTGGTCTCGGTGCGCCAGCCGGTCATCTGCTCGGGTGTGGCCTCGGGGTCGTGGGTGCCGGCGAACGCGTGGATCGGGATGTCCAGCGGGGTCCGGGGGCGGAACGTGTGGGTGCTGACCACGGAGAGGTCGGCGGCCAGGGTGGGGAGCAGGCCCGCCACGAGTTCGGGGTGTTCCAGGACCTCGTCGGGGGTGCCGCCCATGGTCCGCAGGAACTCGATCAGGCTCTCGTCCCGGCCGTCCCAGTCCCGCCGGCCGTCGGCGAGGGAGGGCGGGCTGCTGCTCGCCACGAACAGCTGACGCGGCATGGGCATTCCGCGCTCCCGCAGGGCATGGGCGAGGGCCCATGCCACGCGGGAGCCCATGCTGACGCCGTAGAGGGCGAACGGCTTGTCGAGGAGGGGTTTGACCACCTCGATCAAGTCGTCGATCAGCGGGTCCATCCGGTCGTACGGCGTCTCCCGGAAGCGGTCCGTGCGGCCGGGGAGCTGGACGGCGACCGGTTCGATGAACCAGGGCAGCAGGCGTGGCCACTGCCGGAACACGGACGCGTTGCCACCGGCGTAGTGGAAGCACAGCAGACGCATCTCGGCGGGGCCGGTGCGGCCGAACCGTTTGAACCAGCGGGGGTCGATGTCCATCGTCAGCGCGCTCCGAGACCGGTGGTGAGCAGGCGGAGCAGCTCCTGGGGCGCTTCCATCAGGCGGTGGTGGCGTCCTTCGAGCAGCACGGAGGTCGTCTCCCCGCACTTGGGCCACCCGCCCATCGTGTCGTACGGGATGATGTCGTCCTCGGTCCAGCCGACGACGGTGATCGGGCAGGACAGGGGGTACGGGTCGGGCATCACATAGCGGCGGTACGTGTCCACGTCCGCGCGCAGGACCTCGACGTAGAGCTCGATCAGATCGGGGTTCGGGGTGCCGCCCTGTTCGGTGACCAGCTGCTCCAGCTCGGCGGCGAATCCGGCGTCGTCCATGGTGAGGAAGCGGCCGGCCGGGCCGTCCTGGGGGGCGACCTGCGAGGAGACGTAGAGCCGGGCCGGGGCGGGCAGGCCGGTGCGGATCAGCTCGGCGGACACCTCGTAGGCGGCGAGGGCGGAGCTGCAGTGGCCGAAGAAGGCGAACGGGACGTCCAGGTACGGCTCCAGGGCCGGGATCATGGCCGCGGCCAGCTCCTGGTACGTCTGGGGGACGGGTTCCGCGAAGCGGGTCTCGCGGCCGGGGAGTTCCACGGGCAGGAACTCCACGCCGTCCTGTTCGCGCGGCCACTGGCGGTACATGCTCGCGCCGCTCCCCGAGTAGGGGATGCAGAAGACCCGGCCGGCCGCCGCGGCCGACGGCGGGCGGGGCAGCCACTTGTTGCGGCCGGTCGGGCGGTGTGCCATCGGGGGTGCTCCTGGGGCTCGGGAACTAGAGAGGTGCGGTCTCGCGCAGGGCCTCGGCGAGACCGGCGACGGTCGGGCGGGTGTAGAGCGTCCGGGCCGGGATGTCGACGCCGAACTCCTCGCGCAGCACCGCGAGGAGATCCGTCGCCATCAGGGAGTGTCCGCCCAGCTCGAAGAAGTTGTCCTCGGCGCCGACCGCCTCGATGTCGAGCGCGTCGCTCCACAGTGCCGCGAGGCGGCGCTCCAGGTCGTCGGCGGGTTCGACGTAGTCGTTCCACACGTTGCGGGGGACCTTCGCGGCGGGCAGTGTGGAGCGGTCCACCTTGCCGTTGCCGTTCAGCGGGATGTCGGGCAGGACCGTGATCGTCCAGGGGACGAGGTGGCCGGGCAGGGTCTCCGCGAGCTTCTCGCGCAGGGCCGCTCCGAAGGCGGGCCAGCGGGACTTGTCCATCGTGCCGACCGCGACATAGGCGATCAGCCGGGCGTCGCCGTCGTCGTCCGCGTGGGCGAGCGCGGCGGCCTGTTCCACGCCGGGCTGCCTCAGCAGCTCCATCTCCACGGTGCCGGGCTCCACCCGGAAGCCGCGGATCTTCACCTGCCGGTCGGCCCGGCCGAGGAAGTCCAGCGAACCGTCCGGCAGTTGGCGGGCGATGTCCCCGGTCCGGTACATGCGGCTGCCGGGCTCGGTCCCGTACGGGTCGGCGACGAACTTCTCCGCGGTGGCCGCGGGCTGGTGCAGATAGCCGGTGGCGAGGCCCTCGCCGCCGGTCCACAGTTCGCCGAACTCGCCCGGGGTGACCGGACGCATGCCGTCGTCGAGGATCGCGACGGTGGTGCCGTCGAGCGGCTTCCCGATCGGGACGCGGGAGGCGGGGCTGCTGGTGCGGGACGTCCAGCAGGTGGTGAAGGTGGTGTTCTCCGTGGGCCCGTAACCATTGGTGAACGTCAGGTGCGGGTGCGCGTCCAGGAGCTGCCGCACGTGGTCGGGGAAGACGACGTCCCCGCCCGCCAGGACGTGCCGCAGGGTGCCGAAGCCGTCCAGGTGGTGGGCGACGAGCTTGTGGAACAGGCCCGACGTCAGCCACAGCACGGTGACGGCCTCGGAGCGGACCGTCTTCATGATCTCGGCCAGGTCGGCGTGGCCGGGCGGGGCGACGGCGAGGCGGCAGCCCCGTACCAGTGGCATCCAGATCTCGAACGTGGACAGGTCGAAGCCGACCCGGGTCAGCTGGAGGAAGACGTCGTCCTCGCGGCAGTCGATCCACCACGGGTCATGGACGAGGCGGTGGATGCCCCGGTGCGGGACGACGACGCCCTTGGGGCTGCCGGTGGAGCCCGAGGTGTAGCAGACGTAGGCGGGGGTGTCCGGGTTGGTCTCCACGGCCAGGGGTGCCGTCGGCGGCTCGTGGTCGTCGTCCAGGCACACCACGTGCGCGACACCGGGCACCTTGTGGCGGGTGGTGTCGTCGACCACGGCGAAGCGCGCCGCCGAGTCGCCCAGGATGCGCACGCGTTGCCCGTCCGGCTCGGCCGGGTCGAGGTAGAGGTAGGCGCCACCCGCCTTGAGGATGCCGAGGAGGACGACGACGAGGTCGGCCGACCGGTCCATCACCACGGCGACGACGCTTCCGCCACCGACCCCGGCGGACCGCAGCCGATGGGCCAACCTGTCTGCGGCCGAGTCCAGTTGACGGTACGTCAAGGTGTGGCTGCCGTAGCTGACCGCCGTCACGTCCGGTGTTCGCGCGGCCTGCTCCGCCACCAGTACGTGGACACAGCGGGGTGTCTGATCGCTGACCGTCACTGATTACCTGCCCCTGGTGCCGCCGTCGCGCGGTCAGCGCGACACGGCGGGCGCGGCGGTGTCCTGCCGTGCGCTGCGCGGGCGGAGATCGGTCCAGTTCGCGTCGATGTATTCCAGACACGCCTGACGGGTGTCGTCGCCGTGTACGACGTGCCAGCCGGCCGGAACGGTGAGCCTGACGGGCCACAACGAGTACTGGTCCTCGTCATTGACAAGCACCGAAAATGTTCCGTCGGGATCGTCGAACGGGTTCATGGCGCCGACTCCTTGGCCTGGCAAATGGAATGCAGTGCGTCGTGCTGAACTGCCGCGAGAAGTAAAACCGCTGTTCTCGGGGTGAAAGTACCCGTGGCGACTCGGGTCGTGGTGTCACATGAAAGGACGACATGCGGGCGCTGGCCCTCCTGACCGAGGGTGAGGGAGCCTGGCAGCATGCTGATACCCCATGGTCACCAGGCTGCTGTCACCTCTTTGTGTGACATCGCTTGAATGCGTGGGTAATTCGCTCGCGCAGAGCTCTCGCGCGGAGCTGTCGAAATTCGGCTTCAGCGTTCCCACCACAGTCGCCGCGGACGGGATGGATTCACGTATGGGCATCGCCATTGCCAAGCTCGAAGCCTGGATGCGCGACTACTATCACAAAGTCGATCACGACATCGGCAGCAGTGGCGTACGCGATCTGTCGATGGCGGAGCTGCGCGGCGTCTGCGGCTTCGAGATGTCCGAGCTGGATTCGATGGTCCTGCACGACAGCGAGGCCTTCGGCGGCCCCGGGCTGCGCGCCGCGCTGGCCGACCGCTGGACCGGCGGCGACGTCGACCCGGTGATGGTCACCCATGGCTCCAGCGAGGCGATCTACATCGTCATGCACACGCTGCTCGAGCCGGGCGACGAGGTGATCGTGGTCGACCCGGCGTACCAACAGCTGTACGACATCGCCGGGTCGCGGGGCTGCCGGATCACCCGCTGGCCGCTCCGCGCCGACCAGGGGTTCTCCGTCGACATGGACGCGCTGCGCAAGCTCGCCGCGAACGGCCCTCGCATGATCGTCGTGAACTTCCCGCACAACCCCACCGGCGCCTCGATCACCCGTGCCGAGCAGGACGAACTGATCGCCATCGCGGCCGAGTCGGGCGCCTGGCTGGTGTGGGACAACGCGTTCGGCGAGATGACGTACGGCACGGACCCGCTGCCGCTCCCGCACGACCGTTACGACAAGGTCATCTCCTTCGGCACGCTCTCCAAGAGCTACGGCCTGGCGGGTATGCGGGTCGGCTGGTGCCTGGCCCCGCCGGAGCTGCTCGACGAGATGGCCGTACTGCGCGACTACATCGCCCTGTACGTCTCGCCCGTTCTGGAGTTCTTCGCCGAGAAGGCGGTCCGCAACGCCGACAGGATCGTGGCACTCCAGCACCGGCACGCGAGCGGCAACCTCCAGCTGGTGCGCGACTGGGCAGCGCGACTGCCCGATCTGGTCCGTCTCACCCCACCCGCCGGCGGTGTGACCACCTTCGTGGAGTTCCCCGGCCACCCGGACGTGGTCCGCTCCTGCCGGCGTCTCGCCGAGCGGCACCGGGTCCTGCTCGTCCCCGGTGAGTGCTTCGGCGACGACTACCGCTCGTACGCCCGGCTCGGCTTCGGCGGCACCACCGCCGAGCTGACGGCCGGTCTGTCGTACCTCGAACAAGTGCTGCGTGAGGACTCGGGAACGGTGACGGTTCGATGACTGACCTGCAACGCCGCATCGCGGCGCTCTCGCCGGAGAAGCGGGAACTCCTGGAGAACCGGCTCGCCGAGATGGCGGCCACGAGCGGGCCCGTACCGGACTCCCGGATCCAGCCGCGCGACCACGGCGTGCCCACCCCGCTGTCGTTCGCGCAGCAACGCGAGTGGACCACGGGGCGGATCCGGGGGGCCAACAACATCAGCGGTGCGCTGCGGCTCGTCGGTGACCTGGACCTGTCGCTGCTCAGCCGCGTCCTGACCGAGATCGTCGAGCGCCATGAGGCGCTGCGCTCCACGGTCGAGCTGCGGGACGGCACGCCCGTGCAGGTGGTGTGGCCGGTCACCCCGGTGCCCACTCCGCTGTCCGACCTGTCGGACCTGCCGGCCGAGGAGCAGCTGGCGGAGGTGCGCCTGCGGTGTGACGCCGAGATGGTGCGCCCCTTCGACCCGCGGGAGCCGCAGCGCCTGCGCATCTCCCTGCTGCGACTGGCCCCGGACACGCACGTCGCGCTGATCACCACCGACCACGCCGCGTCGGACGCGTGGTCGCTGGCGATCCTCGTGAGGGAGTTCGTCACCCTGTACGGCATCCACCAGAGCGGTGGCGAGAGCGGCCTGCCGCTGCCGGAGATCCAGTTCGGTGACTTCGCGGCCTGGCAGTCCCAGGAGTTCGGGGAGGAGCGCACCGCCGCCGAACTCGCCTACTGGCGTGAGGCGTTGGCCGGCGCCCCGACGCATCTGGCGCTGCCGGTCGACCGCCCCTATCCGGCCCGGCCGACGTACGCCGGCGCTCAGCACCACATCGATCTGCCGGCCGAACTGGGCGCCGCGCTGAAGGAGTTCAGTGAGCGCGAGAACGTGTCGCTGTTCATGGTGCTGCTCGCCGCGTGCTCCGTGCTGCTGTCCCGGTACGCCGGCCAGGACGACCTGGTCATCGGCTCGGCGATATCCGGGCGCAACCGGGTGGAGACCGAGCGGGTCATCGGCTGCTTCGCCAACCTGCTGCCGCTGCGCATGCGGCTGGCCGAGGAGAAGACCCTGCGGGAGCTGGTCCAGCAGGCGCGGGACACCACGGCCGCCGCCTACGACCACCAGGACCTGCCCTTCGAGCGGCTGCTGGAAGAGCTCGGCATCGGGCGTGAGGCGTCGCAGACCCCGCTCGTCCAGGTCATGATCAACGTACTGACCGCGCCGGGCAGCACTCTGGAGCTGCCGGGGCTGACCATCGCGCCGGAGCCGATGGACATCGGTCCGGTCTCCATCGACCTCACCCTGTTCGCGATGCCGCGCGGCGACACGGTGTCGTTGCAGTGGCAGTACAGCACCGAGCTGTTCGACGCCGACACGGTGATGCTGCTTGCCACCCAGTTCAGCCATGTCCTGCGGCAGATCGTCACCGCTCCCGACACCAGGGTCGGGGACGTCCGGCTGATCGTCGCCCCGGAGTCCGCGGTGCCCGCCGCGGCCGTCACCGCGCCCACCGGGTACGGTCCCGGCTTCGTCGAGCTGTTCCAGCGCCGGGCGGCCGAGGCCCCGCACACGAGCGCCGTCGTTCACGACGGGGTCGCCACCAGCTACGCCGACCTCAACCGGGACGCCAACCGGCTCGCCCACCGGCTGCGCGCCCAGGGCGTCGGCCGGGAGACCCCCGTCGGCATCCTGCTCGACCGGTCGCCCCGGCTGGCCGTGGCGATCCTCGCGGTGCTGAAGGCGGGCGGGGTCTATGTGCCCCTCGACCCGTCCTACCCGCCGGAGCGCCTCGCGTTCATGCTGACCGACGCGGCCGTGCGGGTGCTGGTCACCGAGGAGAAGCCGGCCGCCGCGCTCACCGCGGCCGGGACTCTGCCGCCGGACGGGACGGTGCTGCTCGACGAGCCCTTCGAGGGCCCCGACCACAATCTTCCCGAGCTGCCCGATCCGGCCTCGCTGGCGTACATGGTGTACACCTCGGGCTCGACCGGCCGCCCCAAGGGCGCCATGATCGAGCACCGCTCGCTGGTGACGTTCGCCCGTGATGTCGTGGAGCGGTTCGGCCTCGGCAGCGGCGACCGGTTCCTGCAGTTCGCCTCGCCCAGCTTCGACGTGCTGGTGGAGGAGCTGTTCCCGATCTGGCTGGCCGGTGGCGCGGTGGTCATCCCGGCGCAGCGGCTGCTCGGCGGCGGCGCCGATCTCGCGGAGCTGGCCGAGCGCGAGCGGCTGACCGTGCTGGAGCTGCCGACGGCGTACTGGCACGAATGGGCGCGCGAGCTGGAGCGCCAGGGCCGGGAGCTGCCGGAATCGCTGCGCCTGGTGATCATCGGCGGGGAACGGGTCCTCCCCGAGCGGCTGGGCATGTGGCAGCGGCTCGGTGTGCCGCTGATGCATGTGTACGGCCTGACGGAGACCACGGTCAGTTCGACGTTCTTCCGCCTCGACCCGGTCGACCAGGGCCGCGACTGGCCCAACCTGCCGATCGGGACCCCGCTGCCCTCGGCGGACCTGCGCATCCTCGACAGCCGGCTGCGGCCGGTTCCGGTGGGCGGTATCGGCGACCTGTACATCGGTGGCACCAGCCTGGCCCGCGGCTACCACGGCCGCCCCGGTCTGACCGCGCACCGCTTCGTCGCCGACCCCGACCCGGCACATCCCGGACAGCGGCTCTACCGTACGGGCGACCTGGTCCGCCAACGCCTTGACGGGAACCTGGAGTTCGTCTCCCGGGTCGACACCCAGATCAAGATCCGCGGGTTCCGGGTGGAGCCCGCGGAGATCGAGTCGACGCTGAGCAGGCACCCGGAACTCGCGGAGTCCGTGGTGGTCGTGCACGAGCCCGAGCCCGGCGACAAGCGACTCGTGGCGTACGTCGTGCCGCGTACGGCTCCGGCGCCCGCCACGGACGAGCTGCGGAAGTTCCTCGAACACGAACTTCCGCCGTACATGGTGCCGGCCGCGTTCATCGAGCTCGACGCGCTGCCGCTCACCCCGAACGGCAAGATCGACCACTCGGCGCTGCCGGCGCCCACCGGCGACCGGCCCTCCGGGACACAGGAGTTCGTCGCGCCGCGGACGGCGGTGGAGCAGCAGCTCGCCGACATCGTGGCCGGTGTCATCGGCGTCGAGCGGGTCGGCAGCCACGACAACTTCTTCGAGCTGGGCGGTGACTCGATCCTGGCCATCCAGGTCGTGGCGCAGGCCCAGGACGTGGGCATCCGGATCTCCCCGCTCGACCTGTTCGAGCACCCCACGGTCGCGCTCCTCGCCGAGGTGACGACCGCCGCGCCGGTCGTCGACGCCGAGCAGGGCACGGTCAGCGGGCCCGCCCCGTTGGCGCCGGTCCAGCGCTGGCTGTGCGGCGAGGACTTCGCCGAACCCCACCACTGGAACGTCTCCGCCCTCCTGGAACTGCGCGAGAAGTACGACCCGGAGGTGCTGCGCGAGGCGGTCGGCCGGCTGCTGGTCCACCACGACGGTCTCCGCCAGCGGTTTCAGCTGAACGGCGTCCAGACGCGAGTCCGGATCGCCCTGCCGGACACCAGGACCCCCTTCGAGGCGCACGACCTGTCCGGCCTGGGGGCGGACGAGGCGGAGCGCCGGATCGCGGAGCTCACCGGCGAGGCCGCGACGGGACTCAAGCCCGCCGTCGGGCCGCTGGTCCGGTTCGTGCTGTTCCGGCTCGGCGCCGACCGGCCCGACCGGCTGGCCGTGATCGCGCACCGTCTGGTCGCGGACGCCACCTCGCTCCGCATCCTCGTCGAGGACCTGCGGACCGTCTGCACCCAGCTTGCCGAGGGCAGCCCGGTGACCCTGCCGGCCAAGACGACCTCCTGGCAGTCGTGGGCCCGCCGCCTCGCCTCGTACGCGGGTACGCAGCCGGTGCAGTCGCAGCGGCGGTACTGGACGGACCTGGTCCGGGAACCGGCCGGCAGCCTGCCCGCCGACACGGACGCCGACACCACGGACACCCCGGACGCCGACGCGGTCGCCGACGCGAGGGCGGTCACCGTGTCGCTCGGCGCCGAGGCGACCGACGAACTGCTGCGAGCCGCCCCCGCCGCGCTCAACTGCCGTATCGACGACATCCTGTTGACGGCGCTGGGCCGCACGCTCAGCGACTGGAGCGGCGATTCCCGGCACGTCGTGGACGTCAGGCGGCACACCCGCGACCACGTCTTCGACGACATTGACCTGACGCGGACCGTCGGCCGGCTCGACACGGTCCATCCGGTGGCCCTCGTCACCGAGCCGGGCAGCGCTCCCGAGACCACCCTGAAGTCGGTCAAGGAGGCGCTGCGGGCCGTCCCGTCCGGCGGGATCGGCTGGCAGCTGCTGCGCCAGGGCAACGACCCGGTGCCGCCGTCCCCGGCCGGGCTGGTCTTCGACTACACCGGGCAGCTCGACGAGCCGACACCCGGCACGGACGGCTTCACCGTCACGGGTGAGCCGGCCGGTACGGCGACCGGCCCGCTCGGACGGCGCCCGTACGCGATCGAGGTGCACGCCTCGGTCACCGGCGGCAGGCTCACCTTCACCTGGGAGTACAGCGAGCGGCACGCGCGGGACACCGTGAACCGGCTGGCCGGGCACCTCCTGGACGAGCTGCGCGCCCTGACGGCCCGCGACGGCGCCGGCGCCGGCCCCGTGCACACGCCGTCGGACTTCCCGCTCGCGCGGGTGGACCAGTCGCAGCTCGACGGGCTGCTGAACCGGATCAAGACGGACCGGGACGCACAGTGACCGACCACGGCGTCGAGGACGTATACGAACTGTCGCCGCTCCAGCAGGGGATGCTGCTGCACACCCTGTACGGCGGCGACGCGGACACGTACGTCGCCCAGCGCAGCTTCGAGATCGAGGGCCGGCTGGACGCCGACGCCCTGGAGCAGGCCTGGCAGCAGGTCGTCTCCGCGCATCCCGCGCTGCGGACCTCGTTCCACTGGGAGGGCATGGACAAGCCCCTCCAAGTGGTCCACCGCGACCTGCCCGGCGCGCTGCGGCGGCACGACTGGTCCGACGCGGACGACCAGGAGCAGCGGGCCCGCTTCGACCGGCTGCTCGCCGCGGACCGGGCGACGGGCTTCGACCCGGAACGCCCGCCGCTGCAACGGCTGCATCTGATCCGGCTGGGCGAGGACCGGCACGGGTTCGTCTGGACGCATCACATGCTGCTGCTGGACGGCTGGTCGGTGCCGATCGTCATGAAGGACGTCGTACGGCGCTACCGCGCCCTTCTGGAGAAGTCCGCGCCGCCGCCGGCCGCCGCCCCCTACCGCGACTACGTCGCCTGGCTGCAACGCCAGGACATGGACGCGGCGCGGGACTGGTGGACGAAGTCCCTGGCGGACGCCGCGGACAGTGGTCTTCTGGGGCCGCTGCTGCGGCTGGACCCGCAGCACGGGCCCGGGGAGGTCGACGAGCGCCGCAGGGACCTGCCGTCCGCCCTGGCCGAGCGGCTGCGGGCGGTGGCCGCGAGCCACCGGGTCACGTTCAGCACCGTGCTCCAGGCGGCCTGGGCGCTGGTGCTGCGGCGCTTCAGCGGGGACGCCGAGGTCACCTACGGGTGCACCAGCTCCGGCCGCCCCGCCGAACTGCGCGGTGTGGACGAGATGGTCGGCTCGTTCATCAACACGCTGCCGATCCGGGTGACCGTGCCCGAAGGCGGCGATCTCGCGCGATGGCTGCGGGAGATCCAGGCCGGACACTCCACGGCCCGCCGGTACGAGTACGCTCCGCTCGCGCAGATCAGGTCGTGGGCGCAGGTGCCGGGGAGCCGGCCGCTCTTCCAGAGCGTCGTCGTCCTCGACAACTACCCGCTGGCGATCGGCGGCGGCGAGCTGGCCGAGCGGTTCGCGATCCGTTCGGTGAACGACTTCGAGAAGACCAGCGAGCCCCTCACGCTGATCGTCACGCCCGAGCCCGTCTCGATCGTGCGGCTGGTCTTCCACCGCGACCGGTTCGAGCCGGGCGCGGTCGATGACATGACGGAGTACTTCTTCGCCGCCCTGGAGGCACTCACCGAGGCCGGCACCGTCGACGAGGTGATCACGCAGGCCGCCCGGCGCACCGACGGTGACAGTGCCCCGGCCGGCGAGGTGGCGTACGCGGACGCCGGGGAGACCCTGACGGGGCTGATCGAGCGGCAGGCGGAACAGACCCCCGACGCGATCGCGGTCCTCGCGGAGGAGGGCCCGCTCACCTACGCCGAACTCCTCGACCGGGCCGGCCGGCTGGCCGCCGCGCTGACCGCCGCCGGAGCCGGTCCCGGCCAGGTCGTCGGCGTCTGCGCCGAACGCTCCCTGGACATGATCACCGGAGTCCTCGGCGCGATGCTCACGGGCGCCGCGTACCTGCCGCTGGAACCCTCGCTGCCGGCCGGGCGCCTGGAGTTCATGGTCGGTGAAGCGGGCGCCGACCTGGTGTTCGCCGCGCGGGACGTCGCGGATGTCGCCGCACGGACCGGTGCCCGGCACGTCCTGACGTACCAGGACGCCATGGCGGCTCCCGCCGGGGCGAGGACCGTGCGGCCCACTGGTGCCGATGCCGCGTACGTGCTCTTCACCTCCGGATCGACCGGCCGCCCCAAGGGCGTCGTGGTCACCCACCGGGCGATCGTCAACCGGCTGCTGTGGATGCAGGAGACCTTTCCGCTCGCCGCCGGCGACCGGGTGATGCAGAAGACCCCGCTGGGCTTCGACGTGTCGGTGTGGGAGCTCTTCTGGCCGCTGATGACCGGTGCGACGACGGTGCTGACGCGGCCGGGCGGCCATCAGGACAGCGCGTACCTGGCCCGTGCCCTCGCCGAACACGAGGTCACCGTCGCCCACTTCGTCCCCTCGATGCTCCAGCTCTTCCTGGAGGAGCCCGACGCCGCGACGCTGCCCGCGCTGCGCCGCGTGATGTGCAGCGGCGAGGCGCTCCCGTACCCGCTGGCCGAGCGCTTCCGGGCCGTACTGCCGCAGGTGGAGCTGCACAACCTGTACGGGCCGACCGAGGCCGCCGTCGACGTCACCTGGTGGGACTGCGCGCGCCCCGGACCGCCGGGCGTGATCCCCATCGGGCACGCGGTCGCCAACACACAGGCGCATGTCCTCGACGACCGGCTGATGCCCGTGCCCGTCGGTGTCCCCGGTGAACTGTTCCTGGGCGGCGTGCAGTTGGCGCGCGGGTACGTCAACCGTCCCGCGCTGACCGCCGAGCGATTCGTCGCGCACCCGCTGGCCGGACCCGGCGGACGGCTGTACCGGACGGGCGACAAGGTGCGGCGGCTGCGCGACGGTTCGCTGGAGTTCCTCGGGCGGCTCGACCAACAGGTGAAGATCCACGGCTACCGGATCGAACTCGGCGAGACGGAACAGGTGCTCCTCG
Organism: Streptomyces sp. NPDC001315; assembly: GCF_042896175.1. Taxonomy (NCBI): domain Bacteria; kingdom Bacillati; phylum Actinomycetota; class Actinomycetes; order Kitasatosporales; family Streptomycetaceae; genus Streptomyces; species Streptomyces sp. NPDC001315. The sequence goes on from NZ_JBIAWZ010000003.1 coordinate 572,232, forward strand.
GCCATCCGGCGGTACGGGAAGCGGTGGTGGTGGTCCGGGAGGGACCGCGACTGGCCGCCTACGTCACCGGCGGACCGGACCTCGCCCCGGGCGCCCTGCACGACTTCCTGCGCGGCGCACTGCCCCGCTACATGGTGCCCGCCACGATCACCGTGCTGCCCGCCCTGCCGCTGACCCACAACGGCAAGCTGGACCGGCGCGCCCTGCCCGACCCGACGCCGGTCACGACGTCCGGCGCGCAGAGCGCCTCCCCCGCCACCCCGCGCGAGGAGGCCATCGCCGAGGTGTACCGCAGCATCCTGGAGCTGCCGGACGTGGACGTCACGGTGAGCTTCTTCGACCTGGGGGGCGACTCCTTCGCCGCCGTCCGGGCGGTACGCCGGATCGAGGGCGCCACCGTGGGGCTGCTCGCCGTCCACCCGAGCGTCCGTGAGCTCGCCGCCGCGCTCGACCCGGCACAGGCTCCCGGCGGGCTCCTGCTGCGGCTGACGCCGCGCCGCGAGGCCGCGCACACCCTGGTGTGCGTGCCCTTCGGCGGCGGCAGCGCGATCAGTTACCGGCCGCTGGCGGGCGCGATCGACCCCGGCCTCGCTCTGCTCGCCGTGTCGTTGCCGGGCCATGAGCTGGGCGGCGATCCGGAGCTGCGGCCCCTGGAGGAGACGGCGCAGGACATCGCCGACGAGGTGCTCAAGACCGTCGACGGGCCCGTGTCGGTGTACGGGCACTGCGTCGGGGTCGCCCTGGCCGTCGAGGTGGTGCGGCGGCTGGAGACGGCGGGCCGGACGGTCGAGCGGCTGATCCTCGGTGCCTCGTACCCCTTCTACGACAGCCGCCTGCCACGCCGCCGGCGTGAAGGTCCGGCCGCCGATCAGGCCGAGATGCGCTACCTCCAGTCGCTGGGCGGCTTCGGCGGTGTGGTGGAGGACGACGAACTCGCCTTCGTGATGCGGGCGTTCCGGCACGACGCGTCAGCCGCGCGGCGCTACTTCACCGAGCGCTGGCCGCGCCGCGGTGACACCGAGCCGCTCGCGGCGCCGATCACCGTCGTCATCGGCACGGACGATCCGGAGACGCCGCGTCACGAGCGCAGGCACCGGGCGTGGGAACGGTTCGGCTCGTCCGTCGGGCTGGCGACCGTACCCGGTGGCGGGCACTACTTCGTCCAGCAGCAGCCGGAGGTCCTGGCCGGGATCATCGAGGCGGTGTCCGTGTCCAGGGAGGGGGCTGACTGATCGTCGCCGGTGACGTGGCCGAGGCGCCGCTGAAGGAAGCGGCGCCCGGGCCGCCCCGCGGGCGCCCCCTTGCTTCAGCAGACCTTGTGGACCCAGGAGAACGGGTCGGGGCGCCGCCCGTACTGGATGCCGAGCAGGTGCTCCCGCAGCCGCAGGGTGACCGGTCCGGGCCGGCCGTCCCCGATGAGCCACTCCCGGTCGCCGGCGCCCTTGACCTTCCCGACCGGGGCGATCACCGCCGCCGTGCCGCAGGCGAACGCCTCGGTCAGCTCGCCCGACGCGCACAGTCGCTGCCACCGGTCGGTCGACATGGGGGCTTCATCGCCGTCGATGTCCAGCAGGGGTGCCAGCCGCAGGAGCGAGTCGCGGGTGACGCCGGGGAGCAGGGTGTCGGTCAGCGGGGGTGTGACGATCCTCGGGCGTCCGCCGTCCTTGGGGGCGAGGACGAAGAACAGGTTCATCCCGCCCATCTCCTCCACCCAGCGGTGTTCCGCCGCGTCCAGCCACACCACCTGGTCGCAGCCCTCCGCGACGGCCTGCCGCTGGGCCGCGAAGGCCGCCGCGTAGTTGCCGCCCGCCTTCGCGGCACCGGTGCCGCCCGGGGCGGCCCGGGTGTAGTCCTCGGACAGCCAGACGGTCAGCGGTCGCGGGGTGGCACCCGCGCCGAAGTAGGCGGTCGCGGGCGAGGCGAAGACGCAGAAGAGATAGCTGCGCGAGGGCAGCGTGAAGCCGAGCTCGGGCTGGGTGGCGATCATCATGGGCCGCAGGTAGAGGCTGGTGCCCTCCTGCTCCGGAACCCACGCGCTGTCCTGGGTGACGAGGAGTTCCAGCGCCTGGAGGAACGTCTCCCGCGGGATGCCGGGCATCGCCAGCCGCTCCGCCGACCGGTTGAACCGGGCCGCGTTGGTCCCGGGCCGGAACAGCGCGATCGCGCCGTTCTCCTGCCGGTAGGCCTTCATGCCCTCGAAGCATTCCTGACCGTAGTGGAACACCGAGCTGGACGGATCGAGGGACAGCGGCCCGTACGGTACGAGGCGCCCGTCGTGCCAGCCGCGCCCTTCGTCCCAGCGCATCGTGACCATGTGGTCGGTGAAGACCTGCCCGAAGCCGGGTGCGGCGAGGATCTCCTGCCGCTCGGCGTCCGGGAGCGGGTGACCGGCGGGGTGCAGGTCCCAGGTCATGCGGGAAGATCCCGGGGCGTGTCGCGCATCGTCACCGAGCAGGGGAGGACCGCGAAGCCGCGCTGGTGGGGGGAGTGCACCCGGCGGGCGTAGGTCATGTCGATCTCGTAGTCGGAGATCCGGGCGCCGATCTCCTCGAGGGCGATCTTGATCTCCAGCTTGGCGAGCGCCGCGCCCAGGCAGTAGTGCGGGCCGTGGCCGAAGCTGATGAGCTGGCTGGTGTCGCGGTCCAGGTCGTAGCGGTCGGGGTCGGTGAAGACCCGTCGGTCGCGGTTGCCGGAGGCCGGCAGCAGGGCGACCCGGGCGCCGGCCGGGAGCAGCACGTCGTGCAGGACGGTGTCCTCGGTGACCGTCCGGGCGACCATCTGGCTGGACGAGTCGTAGCGCAGGGTCTCCGAGGTCCAGTCACCGGGCCGGGAATCGAGACCGGCACGCTTGACGTCGGGGTGCAGCCAGCCGTGGTACCAGGCGTTGCCGATGAGCTTGCCCGTCGACTCGTTGCCCGCGGTGATCAGCAGGAACAGGAACGCCACGATCTCGGAGTCGTTGAGCGGCTCGCCCTTCACCCGCACGTCGAGCAGATGCGAGGTGAGGTCGTCGCCCGGGTGCCGGCGCAGTTCGGTGACGTGCGCGACGAAGTACGAGGCCAGGCGCAGGGCGGCGGCGACGGTCGCGGGAGAGCGGTCCTCCTCGCCGTCGGCGCGCATGTTGAGCTGGTCGGTGTCGGCGCGGATCAGGTCCCAGTCGGCGGCGGGGATGCCGACCATGTCGCACACGATGTCGTTGGGCAGGGCAGCGGCGTAGTCACCGGCGAAGTCGAACTCGCCCTGTTCCAGCAGGGGCAGCAGCCGGTCCCGGGCCATTGTGCGGATCCGGGGCTCCAGGTCGGTGACGTGGCGGGCGGTGAATCCGCTCGACACCAGGGTGCGCAACTGGCCGTGTTCCGGCGGGTCCATGGCGAGGAAGAAGCTGGTCTTGTAGGCCTCGGGGCCCCACAGCTCGGTCTCCAGGGAGATGCCGTTGCGGTTGGAGAACAGCTTCGGGCTGCGCAGCGCGGAGAGCACGTCGGCGTGCCGGGACAGGGCCCAGAAGTCGCGTTCCTCGTTGCGGTAGACCGGCGCGTGCTCCCGCATCCAGGCGTAGACCGGGTAGGGGTTCTCGTGCAGTTCGTAGGAGAACGGGTCGTAGACACGCGGGGTGTCCGCGTCCGTGTCGTGGTTCTCCTGGACCGGGCTGTCGGTGCGCATCTATACAACTCCAGTGCCGGAACGAGAAGGCCCGCTGATCACGGGCCGTTCAGTTACGCCCTGGCTCAGGAACGTACGACGCCGACCATGCCCTGTCGTGTCACTCGAACCGGGGGCTACCTGTGACGGCCGACTCCAACTGCGCTGGTCGTGCCCGGTTTTCAGCGGTGGCGTGCCGTCAGGGGTCTGGCACAATGCCGAACCGCGTGGCGCGTCCCTGCCCTCTCCCTCTCAGGAGCACCATGACTTCCCTGGCCCTTCCCGCTACGGACGACCTGCTCTCCCGCGCCCGTGCGAGCCTGACACGCATCGGTGTGGTGGTCCCGGAAGGCGACGATCTACAGGCCCGGACGCCCATCACGGGCGAGGACCTCTTCGGCCTGAAGGGCACGACCGACGCGGACGCCGAGGCGGCGGTGGCCGCCGCCCACGAGGCGTTCCTCGCCTGGCGCAGCACCCCGGCGCCCCGACGTGGCGAACTCGTCCGGCGGTTCGGCGAGTTGGTGCGTGAGCACCGGAGCGACCTGGCCGATCTGATCACCCTGGAGGCGGGAAAGATCCGCGCCGAGGCGCTCGGTGAGGTCCAGGAGATGATCGACATCGCGGACTACGCGGTCGGTCTCTCCCGCCAGCTGTACGGCCGGGTCATCGCCTCCGAGCGGGCCGGTCACCGGATGGCCGAGACCTGGCACCCGCTGGGGGTCGTCGGCATCATCTCCGCCTTCAACTTCCCCGCCGCCGTCTGGTCCTGGAACACCACGGTCGCGCTGGTCTGCGGCGACACCGTCGTGTGGAAGCCGTCCGAGCTGACCACCCTCATCGCCCTGGCCTGCGACCGGCTGCTCACGCAGGCCGCCGAGGAGGTCGGCGCGCCCGTGAACATCCACCGGGTGCTGATCGGCGGCCGTGAGCTCGGCGAGAAGCTGGTGGACGACCCGCGCGTCGCCCTGGTCAGCGCCACCGGCTCGACCCGGATGGGCCGTGCGGTCGGCCCCCGGGTGGCCGCCCGCTTCGGGCGCGTGCTGCTGGAGCTGGGCGGGAACAACGCGGCGATCGTCACCCCGTCCGCCGACCTCGATCTGACGCTCCCGGCCGTCGTGTTCGCCGCCGCCGGAACCGCCGGTCAGCGGTGCACCGCCCTGCGCCGTCTGATCGTGCACCGCGACATCGTGGACGAGCTGCTGCCCCGGCTGACAGCCGCGTACGAGCGGCTCCCCATCGGCGACCCGTTCGCCGACACCACGCTCGTCGGCCCGCTCATCTCCACCGCGCCCCTCGACGCCATGCGGGACGCGCTGGCCCGGGTCACCGAGGACGGCGGGAAGGTCCTCGTCGGCGGCGGCCGAGTGGAGACGGACGCCGCGGGAGCCGCGTACGTCCAGCCGGCCGTCGTACGGATCGACGCGCAGAGCCCCGTCGTACGTGAGGAGACCTTCGCGCCGATTCTGTACGTGCTGACCTACGACACGCTGGAGGAGGCCATCGCGCTGCAGAACGACGTGCCGCAGGGCCTGTCGTCCAGCATCTTCACCCGTGACCAGCGGGAGGCCGAGGTCTTCATGTCGGCCGTGGGCTCCGACTGCGGCATGGTCAACGTCAATGTCGGTACGTCGGGTGCCGAGATCGGCGGCGCTTTCGGGGGCGAGAAGGAGACCGGCGGGGGCCGCGCCTGCGGTTCCGACGCCTGGCACGCCTACATGCGCCGGACGACCAACGTCGTCAACTACTCGGCCGAGGTGGCGCTCGCCCAGAACATCAGCTTCCTCTGACCGCACCCGAGCTCAAGGATCTCGTATGTCTTTCTCGAACGTGAGCACCGTCGAAGCGGATCAGGTGCACGCCCGCCTGGCCGAACACCTGCTGGTCGACGGGTACTCCTTCGTGCTCGACCTGGAGCGCAGCAAGGGGAGTTGGCTGGTCGACCAGGTCACCGGGCGTTCCTACCTGGACCTCTTCACGTTCTACGCGTCCAGCCCGCTGGGGTTCAATCCGCCCGATGTGACCGAGGACCCGGAGTTCTGCCGTCTGCTGGCGGCGGTGGGCGCCGGTAAGCCGTCGAACGCCGACGCCTACACCACGCACCTGGTGGAGTTCGTCGAGACCTTCGCCCGGGTGCTCGGCGACCCCGAGCTGCCGCACCTGTTCTTCGTCGAGGGCGGGGCACTGGCCGTGGAGAACGCGCTGAAGTGCGCGTTCGACTGGAAGAGTCGCCGTAACGAGGCGGCGGGGCGCCCTGCGACACTCGGCATGAAGGTGCTGCACCTGACGGCCGCCTTCCACGGCCGCAGCGGCTACACCCTGTCGCTGACCAACACCGAACCCGTGAAGACCGAGCGCTTCCCGGTCTTCGACTGGCCGCGCATCGAGGCACCCGCTGTCCGGTTCCCGCTGGCCGACCACATCGAGCAGGTCGAGGAGGCCGAGCGGCAGGCCCTCGCGCAGGCCGAGGCGGCCTTCCGGGCCAACCCGCACGACATCGCCTGCTTCATCGCCGAGCCCGTCCAGAGCGAGGGCGGCGACAACCACCTCCGTGCCGAGTTCCTTCAGGCGATGCAGCGGCTGTGCCACGAGTACGACGCGCTGTTCGTGCTGGACGAGGTGCAGACCGGGGTGGGCCTGACCGGCACGCCGTGGGCGTACCAGCAGCTCGGGATCGAGCCGGACGTGGTGGCGTTCGCGAAGAAGGCCCAGGTCGGCGGGATCATGGCCGGCCGCCGGGTGGACCTGGTGCCGGACAACGTCTTCCGCACGAGCAACCGGATCAGCTCGACGTGGAGCGGCGGCCTGGTCGACATGGTCCGCTCCCGTCGGCTGCTCGAGGTCATCGAGCGCGACGGGCTGATAGCCCGGGCGAACGTACTGGGCGGTCAATTGCTGGACGGTTTCGTGTCACTGGCCGGTCGCTTTCCCCAGTACGTGTCCAATGCGCGCGGCCGCGGCCTGATGTGCGCGATCGATCTGCCGACCTCGGAGATACGTGACGAATTTGTCGAGCTGCTCCGCGAAGAAGGGGTGCTGGTGCTCCCGGGCGGCGATTTCGCGGTCCGAGTGCGTCCCGCGCTGTCGGTCACTCCGGAGGAATTGACGCTCGCTCTCGACGCATTCGCGCGCACTCTCAGCCGTATGTTCGAGAGCAAGTAGCCGACGGTCGATTCGATGAGCGCCGGTAAAGTGTCGGCCAAGGCATGTTCAATTCGGGGAGAGGTATGACCAGTACGACCGACGCAGACGGTGTGACCCGCATGGGACCGGAGGACGGTCTGCCCGTGCTCCTGCTCCACCCGTGGTGGGGGATCACGCCGGCCGTCCATGAGTGGGCGGACGCCTTGGCGGGCGCGGGCCGCCGGGTGGTGCTCCCGGACCTCTACGGCGGCAGGACCGCGGCGACCGTGGAGGAGGCGGAGGCGCTGCACGAGGCCATGGACGAGGAGGCGGTGCTGGCGCTGATCGGGCGGCTCGCCGACGAGCTCGCCGCGGAGGGGCGCCCATGGGCGGCCATGGGCTTCTCCATGGGCGCCTTCTACGCCTCTGGCCTGGCCGGACGCGCGGACTCGGGCCCGGACGAGCTGATCCTCTTCTACGGTGGCCAAGCGCCGGAGGGCCCGGTGAAGCGCACCCGCCGGGTGGACCTGCACATCGTGCCGGACGACGAGTACTTCACCGACGAGGAGCTGGCGGAGACCGACGAGGGCTTCCGCAAGGCGGGCGTCGAGCTGCGGACCTTCGAGTACGGCGAGTGCGGGCACTGGTTCGCCGAGCGGGAGTCCCCCGGATTCGACGAGTCCGCATACGCCCTTGCCCGGGCCCGGGTGATCGGGCAACTGGGCGGCTGACGTCCCGTCGGCAGGGGGTTCGGATCGGAAAATCTCAGGACATTTGGGCCGCTCGACTGTCCCCTGAAACAGGTACGAGGAGCCTCAAATATCGCTGCTAGCATGTGAGTTCGAAAATCGGTCACAGGGGCGCGGCGATTCCGGGAAACAGACCACCGTGGTTTTGTCGAACCTTGACGGGCGCGTGATTTCGACGGGTACAGCGACAAAATCGCAGCCGTCGGTCGAACGGCATCGCGTCACTTGGTGCTCAGGGTGACCGGAGATACAGATCCACAGCAGGGGGCTTTGTGATCCGGGTCGAAGTGCTTGCGAATTCACCGATATATCTTGTCGGGCTCGTCCAGGTTCTGAGAGATGCCGGAATTTCCGCGTCAACGGCGAGAAACTCGGCCGACACGGGCCCGATCGGACACGCGGACGCCCTCCTCGTCGAGGCGGAGGCCATCTCCCCGGAGGGCGTGCGCCGCATCACCGAACTCGCCACGCACGCACCCGTCCTGGTGGTGAACCACGAGACGGCGGCCGGGACCGACGCCTACCTCGTGGCGGGCGCCTCGGGCGTGATCGGCAGGCGGGAGCCGGCCGACTGCATCGTCCGGGCGGTCCGGTCCGTCGCCGCCGGCGCCGAGGTGGCGCCGTGCGGCTGCACGGCCACCTCGGCCCCGGAGCCGGCGGCGGCACCCGGCTACAACCTCTCCGACCGGGAGAGTCAGGTCCTGCGGCAGATCTCCCGGGGGCTGACACACGGCCAGATCGCCACCCGTCTGGGTATCAGCCCTCACACCGTGGACACTTACGTCAAGCGCATCCGTACCAAGCTCGGCGTGGGCAACAAGGCCGAGCTGACCCGGGTCGCCCTGCTCGGCCGGCCGACAGCGGAGCAGGCACCCGGCAGGCACCCGGAGACGTCGTGCGGCGACGCGTACTTCCCCGAACTGGTCACGCAAGCGGCCGTCTGACCCAGCAAGGAGCACCACGATGCCGTCGCCCCAGCCCGCCCTGACGATCGGTGCGGCGGATGCCCGCCGGCTGGCGCTCTCGCGACAGCACCTGGCCGGCCCACGTCCGCCGGTGACGGCGGACGGCGTGCGTACGGTCCTGCGGTCGCTGCGCTATCTCCAGCTGGACCCGGTGAACGTCGTGGCCCCCAGCCACGAGATCGTGCTCTGGAGCCGTCTCGGGGCGCAGGCCGGTGCGCGGTTCGAGGAGCTCTGGTGGCAGGACCGCTGGCTCTTCGAGTACTGGGCGCACGCGGCGGCCATCGTGCTTACCGAGGACTACCCGCTGCACCGGGTGACGATGGACGCCTATCCGCCGCCGAACCGGTCGTTCACCGCGGTCTGGATGGAGGCCAACGACCAGCTGCTGAAGCATGTGCTGCACCGGCTGGGCGAGGGCACTCCGCTGCCCACCGACGCCTTCGAGGACTGCGCGGCGATGGACTGGCCGTCCTCGGGCTGGAGCGCGGGCCGCAACGTCGAGCGGATGCTCACGTTCCTGTGGTTCCAGGGCAAGGTCATGGTCGCCGGCCGTGCCGGGGGCCAGCGACTGTGGGGACTGCCCGACGCCTGTCTCCCCCCGGACGCCGACCGGCTGCCCATGTCACCGGACGAGATGGTCTCCCGGGCCACCGAACACACCCTGCGCGCGCTCGGGGTCGCCCGCCCGCTGGACATCAAGCAGTACTTCCTGCGCGGGAAGTACGCAGGCCTGCCCCAGGTGTTGCGGACACTCACCGAACAGGGCCGTGTCGTCCCGGTACGGGTCGACGGCGGCGCCGCGAACGAGACCTGGTACGTGCACGCCGACGCGCTCGACGAGCTGGAGGCGATCCGCGCGGGCGACTGGCACGGGCGTACCGCCCTGCTCTCACCGTTCGACAACCTGATCAGCGACCGGCGGCTGACCGAGCGGCTGTGGGACTTCGAGTTCCGCAACGAGATGTACGTGCCCAAGGCCAAGCGGAGTTACGGCTACTACCTGCTGCCGATCCTGCACGAGGACCGGCTGGTCGGCCGGATCTCGCCCCGCTTCGAGCGCAAGCGCGGGGTGCTGGTCGTCGAGGGCGTCTGGCTGGAGTCCGACGTCCGGCCGACGGCGGCACTCGGGCGGGCGGTCGTGGGCCAGCTGGAGGATCTCGCCGCTTTCGGGGGAGCCACCGGCATCGAGTACGGCGAGACGCTCCCGCAACCGTGGCGTCCGCTGGTGCGCGGGGCCTGAGCGCCGCTGTCCCATGAAGCGGGGATGGTGCTCCCGTGCGACAGTCGGGAAGCTCTGCCCGACCAGCCTTCGAAGGAGAGAACCGGCGTGCGACTGACCCCGAGAACCCTGCGGCAGACCGACTCACCGATCGGTGTGACCTACGCGTTGCTCGACGAACGCGAGGGGACCCGGGAACTGCTCGACCTCGCCCAGGCGGCCCCGCAGTACCCGGCGGCGCCTTCGGTCGTCGAGCACGTCGTCTCCGTCGCCCGGGACGCCCACGGCGCGGACTACGTCGACCTGGCGGGCCTGCCGCGGCTGCGGACCGCCTTCGCCGACGAGCTGTCCCGGGACTACCGGGGACAGGTGAGCGAGGAGAACGTCGTCGTCACCGCCGGGTGCAATCAGGCGTTCTGCCTGGTGACCTCCGCCCTCGCGGAGCCGGGAGACGAGGTCATCCTGCCGTTGCCGTACTACTTCAACCACGACATGTGGCTGCGGCTCGACGGCATCGAGCCGGTCTACCTGGAGCCGGGCCCGGACCTGGTGCCGACCGCCGCGGCGGCCGAGGCGTTGATCACCCCGCGGACCCGGGCCATCGTGCTGGTCACGCCCGGCAACCCCAGCGGGGTGACGATCCCGCCGGAGGAGATCGCGGAGTTCGCGCGGGTCGCCGAGCGGCACGGGATCGCGCTGGTCCTCGACGAGACGTACCGCTCGTTCCGGGGCACCGACGAGCCCGCGCATCCGCTCTTCGCCGACCCGAACTGGCCGGAGAACGTCGTCAGCCTGCACAGCTTCTCCAAGGACCTCGCCATCCCCGGCTACCGGGTCGGCGCGATCGTCGCCTCGCCCGCGCTGAACCGGGAGATCATGAAGCTGCTCGACTGCGTGACGATCTGCCCCCCGCGCATCGGCCAGGAAGCCGCGTGGGCCGGACTCACCGGGGCCGGGGAGTGGCGCCGGGCGCGGGCGGCCGAGGTGGCGGAGAAGCGGACCCGGTTCGCGGCCGCGATGGCGGACCGGCCCGGGGGCTTCGAACTGCTCTCCGTGGGCGGGTTCTTCGGCTGGGTGCGCCACCCGTTCACCGGCCGCTCCACCGAGGACGTGGTCCGCGAACTCGTCGTCAAGCACGACGCGTTGGTGATTCCCGGTACGGCGTTCCACCCGGAGGACCGCCGCACCCTGCGCGTCAGCATCAGCAACGTCGACCACGCGGCGCTCGCCGACTTCGCCGGGCGCCTCGCGGCGGCCGGCCTCTGAGCTCAGTAGATGACGCGGTCGTCGGCCGCGGGACGCCAGGCCCGGGAACCCCGCAGGTTGCGGGTGATGTTCAGCCGCTTGAGCCAGCGGTCCGAACCGTCGTACCGGGCCTGGAACGACTTACGGCCGTGCACCGCGCGGAAGTTGTCGATGAAGACGACGTCGCCGGGCCGCAGGACGACGTCCTTCATCTGCTTCTCGATCTCGTCGCAGAGCTGCTTGAACGCCTGCCGCGCGCGATCCGTCCAGCCCTCGGGGTCCATGTGGTACGGGTCCAGGGCCATGTACGGGTCGCGCTGGTCGCCGTAGAGCAGCGGGCGCTTCTCGGGGTTCTCGTTCCAGGCCTGGATGAGGTTGAAGCTCCGCTCGCGCAGCTTGTCGATACGCGGGTCGCCGGTGGACCCGGCGGCGTTGTCCGGCTGGTGGGAGTTGTCGGGCATGACGGTGAACTCCGGCTCGAACAGCGTCTGCACGTCGATGGCCGACCAGTCCATGTCCGGCACGGTCGACACCACCGTCTCCACGGCGTCCGGGTTCTTCAGGCACATCAGCGCCACGTAGTCGCCCCGGCAGGGGTGGAAGGCGTCCTCGGTGTGCCAGGAGAGGTGCTGGAGGCTGTTGGAGCCGATCTCGTAGTTCTCGTGCCCCTTGATCGGCAGGACGTCGTGCATGATGCGCCCGTCCTGCTGCGTCGCCCAGCCGAAGACATCGCCGAGTGCGCTCGCGCAGAGCAGGAAGAAGATCTCCTGGGCGAAGGCGGGGGAGTCGTACTGGCTGTCGCGCCAGTGCGCCGGGGTCGGGCCGAGCCGCTCCTCGTCCACGTCGAGCCCGGAGACCAGGCACAGCGCCGACGGCTCCGCGAAGCGGAATTCCTCGAGGAACGACAGGAGATGGGCCGGAAGCTCCTTGGCGAGCACCGGAGCCCGCCGGATCAGCTCAGGGTTCTCGATCGTGTCGTACGACCGGGCGAGCTCGGCGAGCATCGGGGTGAGCGCCGCGTTGTCCTCCGGTGTGAGCGCCAAGTGGTGCATCGTGATCTTCCTCCCCGCTCCGGCCGGGGGTGTTGTGCACCACCGGTTCGCCTTCGCCCGGACGGGAGTCTAGGGGCGGACGGTAATTCTCCGGGGTCCCCGTTAGAGGGGACAGGCGTGGGGTCGTCATCGCTACCTATATTTTCGGCGACGCGGCAGATACGACGGAGCCGAATTGCACTTTGCCGAAGCCCGAATCGGCTCAGCTGTATGGCGACAATTAGGCATCCGGGGACTTACGGAGGACTGAGGATGACCGAAGTTGTCAACCTGACGACGATGGAAGTTGACGCACTGACGGATGTCGAAGGTGGCCTCAACCTCACCGACGGACACGCTCGTCTTGTCCTTACGTCGCAGCAGGCGGACATCGTCGCACGCATTCCGGAAATGTTCGTCGAGGCTACGCGCCGGCCTTTTCCGGAGATCGAGCTCGCGGCACACAAGGCGTTCCTGAGTGCGATAGGCCAGCACAGCGCACCGGTCGGTTCCGGCCGGATTCTCAGCTGTTACTCCTCCACACTCGCCACGGACATCGTGGCCCGGGCGCTGCCGGCGGGCGCGACCGTCGCGGTGCTGCACCCGACGTTCGACAACATCGCCGACCTGTTCGTCACCCGCGGCCTGAAGCTCGTGCCGATGTCCGAGGAGGCGCTCCTCGCTCAGGAGTGGCCGGGCGAGCCGGTGAGCGCGATCGTCGTGACGCTCCCGAACAACCCGACCGGTCTGATCACCCCGAAGGGCCACCTCGAGTCGCTCGCGGCGCACGCCGCGCGGCACGGCCAGACCGTCATCATCGACGCCAGCTTCCGGGGTCAGGTCCGCGACGCCCAGTACGACACCTACGCGGTGCTCGACGCCGCCGGCGCCGACTGGATCACCATCGAGGACACCGGCAAGCTCTGGCCGACCCACGAGCTCAAGATCGGTCTGCTCGCCTACAGCGAGCGCACCACGCTGCCCATCGAGCGCGCCTTCTCCGAGTCGCTGCTCGCGGCCTCGCCCGTGGTCCTCCAGCTGATCACCGAGCTGGCGGGCGACTGGGTGAACGGCGGGTACGAGCGGGCCGGGGCGCTCGTGGAACGCAACCGCGCGGTCGTCAAGGAGACGATCGGACAGGTCGGCCTGAAGCTCGCCGACCCGGACTCGCAGATCAGCGTGGCGCGCATCGAACTCCCCGTGGACGGACCCGACTCGGAGCTGCTCTACAAGGAGATGCTGGCGCGAGGCGTCCACGTTCTGCCCTGCTCGCCGTTCCACTGGGCCGACCCGGAGAGCGGTCTGCGGTTCATCCGGGTCTCGCTGGCGCGGTCCTTCGAGACCGTCGAGAAGGCGGCGCAGACCATGGCGCAGGCGTACCGGGAGCTGACCCCCGGGCGCTGAGACAGCTGACAAGAAGGCCGGCCACGGAACTCCGTGGCCGGCCTTCTTGTTGTCCGCGTCAGGCCCTCGGCTCGTCCGCGTCAGGCCCTCGGCGGGAAGACCCTCAGAGCCGGAAGGTCCGTACGACGAAGGTCTGCCCGGCCACCGACGGCCAGCCCGCCCAGCTCTGCTCCGCCGCCAGGGTGGGCGCGCCGACGCCGGAGGGCAGACCGGTGGCGGTGGACACCACGCGGATCGGCAGGGGGCCCTTGCCCCGGGCGCGGATCACCAGCTCGATGCCGTCGGCGGGCGGGGCGGCGTAACTGAAGCTCCAGCGCCAGTCGCCCTCGGCGTGCGGCACGTTCCGGCCGCCGGTGAGCCTGGCGCCCCCGACGGTGGCGTCGAGGATCTGGTGCGAGCCGGTGTCGGCGTAGACGGCGAGGCTGTGGGCGTCCGCGGGGGCCTGGATACGGACCCGGACCGTCCGTACGCCGTTGTCCTCGGTGGCGGAGATGTCCTCGGCGCGCGGGGCGTCGAGGGCGGCGGCCTTCGCCTTGCCGTTGTGGAGGGCGACGCCGCCCAGCGGGGGGATCCGGTCGTCGTAGCGGGTCGGCTCCCCGGTCAGCAGGCTGCCGACGGCGGGCTGGTCGGTGCCGCCCAGGCTGACCCAGGAGGCCTTGCCGGTGTCGGCCTCCAGGGTGTAGCCGAGGCTGACCGGCCGGGGCTCGTCGGCGGTGTAGCCGTCGACGGCCGCACCGACACCGAGCGTCGCCACGCCCGCGACCGAGACGGCGAGCATCCCGGCGGTCACCGCCCGGCGGGGCGGCAGCGGCTCCAGGACGCTCAGCACTACGGCCCCGAGCAGCGCCGCGAGGACCAGCGGGGCCACGGTCAGCGACAGCCCCAGGGTGGGCAGCAGCAGGAGCACGATCGGCAGGAGCAGCGCCACAGCCGGTACGGCGGCCCCCGCGCCGGCCACCGCCCGCCACGGAGAGCCGGTGGGCGTCCAGCGCACGGTCACGGCGACCGCGGCCAGACCGATCAGCGCGGGCCAGGTGAAGAGGTAGGCGCCGCCGGGCAGGAGCACCGCGCAGACGAGCGCGAGCAGGGCGAACCAGCCGAGCACCCCGACGGCGATGTCCAGGGGCGACACCGTGCGGCGGGCCCACCGGTACCAGGCCACGAGCAGGACCAGGAGCAGCAGCGCCTCGCCCAGCGCGTACCGACCGAGGTGGTAGACGCTGCCCGCGGCCAGGGCGAAGTCCGGCCGGAACAGGGTCAGGGCCCACCACCCGGCAAGGCCGATGACGGCCCCGCCGAGCAGGGTGAGCGGGAAGGTGGCGGCGGCCCGGCCGGCGCCGCCCAGGGACAGCCCACGGCGCCGCCCCAGCCACAGCAGCAGCGAAACCCCCAGCAGGGCGAGGCAGGCGAGCGGCAGGTCGAGCTGGGCCGGGTACGACACGACGGTGCCGAAGAGCGAGAAGTAGGTGGCATCGGAGCCGCCTGCCCCCAGGTCCGCCCCGGCGAGCCGACGGGCGGCGGCGAGCGCGGCGTCACCCATGTCCTGCACGCTCCCGCGGCTGACATGGGCGAGGTCGTCGTGCGCGGAGTGGTAGTGCGCGGAGCCGCCCATGAAGGCGAAGTTGAGGCCCCGCATACCGGCCTTGTCGAAGACCGTCAGGTCGGTGTCGTTCGGCAGCAGCGCGTAGATCGCGTCGGCGAACGACGTCGTCACCGCGCCGGAGGCACGCACGGCAGGGGTGAGACCGGTGCCCGCCGTCTGGAACATCACGGCGGGACCGGACACACCCCGGGCCTCCAGGTTCACCACGACCGTCTGCCGGGGGTCCGCCGTCCTGTCCGCGTCCACGAAGGCCTGCGCGCCGAGCAGTCCGGGCTCCTCGCCGTCCGTGAAGAGCAGGTCGATGTCGTTGCGCGGCTGCGGCCCGGCCTTCAGGGCGCGGGCCACTTCGAGGATCGCGGCGACGTTGGCGCCGTCGTCGGAGGCGCCCGGGCCGATCGGCACGGAGTCGTAGTGGGCCACCAGCAGGACGCGTCCGGTGGAGTTCCGCCCGGGGATCCTGGCGTGGATGTCGGAGACCGTCCCGGCGATGCCGGGGCCGTCCTCGGGGTCACGGGCGGCGACCCGGGTCATGACCTCGGGCTCCGCCCCCAGTTTCTTCAGCTCACCGACGAGATATTCCCGTACCTCCGTCTGCGCGGCGGACCCCGTCGGGTGCGGTGCCTTCGCGATCCCGTCGAGCAGGGCGACCGCCCGGGCGGCCGAGAACTCGGTCGCCGGCGCGGACGCGGAGCGTGGCCCGGGGGTCCGCAACGGCAGCGTGGCCGCGATGCCGGTCAGGATCAGCAGCAGAAGTGCGGACAGGGCCGGTATCCGTCTGCGTATCGTGGTCATGGCCTGCATGGGGGTACCTCGTCGCGGGAGTGGGATGGGTCAAGGTGCTGCCGGGGTGCGCCGGGCCGCCGCGTCGACGGCGATGATCCGCAGCTCGGCGGTGTACCGCTCACCGGCGTGGTCGCGCAGCCAGAGCCGCTCGATGTCCGGCAGCATCTCGGAGAGCGTGAAATCTCCAGCCCCCGTCTCGGCGGTCCTGCGGACCGACTTGGCCAGCAGGTTCACCAGGGGCAGCGAGCGGAAGTCCACGGCCATCGGCTTGCGTTCGACCGGCACCCGGTAGAAGCCCCGCTCGGGCAGACCGTGTTCCGCTCGCCAGCGGCGCGCCGCCGCGTACCGGCGCTGTTCGTCCTTGACGAACGCCCAGGCGGTGCCGCCGGCCGGGAAGGTCCAGGCCTCGCGGCCGACGACCAGCCGGTCGATGGTGACCCGGGGCCGGTGCGGGGCGCCGCCGAACGGGCTGAACGCGTTGGCGGCCAGCAGCGACAGCGGTTCGCCGATCGCGTCCAGGAAGTCGTACTCCCGCCCGTCGGCCCGATGGCGCACCACGAGCCCGTCCTCGCCCTGTCGCTCCACCATCAGGTCCATGACCGACAGCACGGTCGCGCCCAGCGGCGGCCGTATCGAGTCGGCCCCGATGGACAGGTACGTGTACTGCGGCAGCATCATTTCGGCCGCCCGGGCCATACGGGAAGTGGTCAGGGCGCCGTCCATGCGCGGGATGACGGCGATGCGGCGGTCGGGGCGGTTGGTCCTCGCGGCGTCCCGCAACCGGTCCGGGTCCATGTGCTGCGACACGAACAGCTGGCTCTCCAGCGTGTTGATGGTGCAGTGCATCTCGCCCAGCACGAAGTCCACGTCGCCCCGCGCCACGGCTTCGGGACCGTCCGCCGCGAGCATGATGTCGGGGGAGTACCACCTGGCCCCGCTCCACAGCGGCGACCCGGTGGCGAACTCCCGGGCCACCCCGGCGGCGATGGAGCCGGCGGTGACATGGTGGTGACGGGTGCCGGCGAAGGCGTCCAGTGGCAGGTCGAGCACCCGGCGCCAGCGCTCCCGGAACTCGGTCACCACCTCGTCGACGACACCGGACTCGGGGTTGTCCGTGGAGAGCCGGGCGACCTCCGGCATGATGGCCGTCAGCATCCGCAGGAGCGGCATCGCACGGCCACCGGTCCGCTCCAGCTCCCGGTCGAGCAACTGGCGGGCCCGCGCCCGGTAGCGCTCGGCGATGGTGTTGGCCAGCCAGAGCGCGCTGTCGAGCAGCAGCCCCAGCGGGGCGGCGAGCGAGTCGGTCAGCCTGCGGCCGACCTGGACGTCGAGGTCGCGGACTGTGTCCTCGTAGACCAGGGTGCGTCCCGCGTAGGTCCCGCCCGCGCGCCGGGTGGCGGAGGACCGCGTGATGCGTTCGAACTCCGCCGCCAGGTTCCTCGTCGCCGCCAGCAGCCGGTCCGGGTCGCCGGCCGAGGCCGCCACCTCGTCGCGGGCGGCGATCAGTTGGCGCAGCGGCTCCAGCGCCCGTTCGCGGGTCCCGGGATCGCCGATGGCCTCGATGCGTTCGGCGAGTTCCCGCTCCGGCCGGGCGACCAGCGGCCCCGCGAGATCGATGCGCACCACTTCGAGTTCGCGCAGCCGCAGCAGCGCGGCCGTGGTCTCCAGGTCCGGTGGATGGCCCGCGATGTCCCCCACGGTGTGCCGGCCGTCGCACTGCCCCAGTACCCGTACCTCGTGGGCCGTCAGGACCACCGGCTTGCGGAACGGCAGCCGGACCGTGAACCCGGTGAGCGACGCCGAGGGGACGACGCGCGGCTTCAGCCACGGCCACACCTCGCGGCGAGCGGAGACCACCCCGGCGACGGCCTCGACGGCCCAGCCCTCGAAGTAGGTGGTGCGGCGGCGCAGCAGCTCGGTCCCGGCCGTCATCGACAGACCGGTGTCCTCGGCGTCGATCCGGGCCCAGCCGACCGGCCCGAAGAAGCCCACGGTGTCGTTCTTCAGGCAGTACCGCTGGAGGTAGTTGACGATGGTGAGCTCGTGGTAGCGGCCACGGACGTTACGGGGCTCCCCGGCGGCCGCCTTGTCCAGGCAGTTGTGGACGAGGTCGGGGTTCTGCCAGGTCACCGCCTCGCGGAAGCGGGGGTCGGCCGCGGTGCGGCGGACGGTCCCGCTCAGCCGGTCGGCGGCGGCGGCGAACACCTTCGCGTAGTGCTCCCGGGAGGAGGGCACCTTCTCGTCCAGGAGGTCGGCGGCCTCGGCGAGTTCGTCGTCGCAGATCTCGCGGAACCGCGCGGCGGGGAAACCGGCGCTGCGCAGCGCGGCGTCGCGCCACAGCTCCCAACCGGTCGTGCCCAGAGGCGTACGGTGAGTGTTTCCGGTTCCGTACGGGCCGGTGTGGTCTTCCCTGAGCATCCCCGTTGTCCTTTTTCCGTTGCTGTCGGTCACCTCTGGGTCATCGGTGCCCGGGGTTCGGGTTCCACGTCGCTGTCGGCGTCGGTGTCGGTGTCGTCCAGGGACCGCGGGTCGCCGTCGGATTTCTCCGATTCCTCGGATTCCGCCGAGCCCTTGGCGGTCGCGGGCTCCGGCGCGGGCCTGGACACCTTGTCCGCCAGGCCGCGCAGACTCGGCTGGAGGTAGCCGGCGATCGCCGTGACCAGGACCAGCACCCCGAGCAGCAGCAGGAGCAGCGCCATGCCGCGTCCCGGGCCGACCCCCAGGACCCCGCCCACGCTCCCGGCGAGCGCGCCCTTCTCGGCGAGCAGCGGTTCGAAGACGTGGTCCGCGACGGGGCCCGCGAGGAAGTAGCTCGTGCAGAGGATCGTGTTGGTGACCATGTTGAACATCGCGAACGCCCGGCCCTGCATGTCGGGTTCCACCTCCAGCTGGAGGATGCTCCGCGACGTACCGTCGATGATCATCGAGCAGAACATGAAGCCGAACGCGGAGATGGCGACCAGGGTCACGCTCGGGCGCAGCGACCCCAGGCAGAGGAAGAGTCCGAGCGGGACGGCGAAACCGGCGAGACCGTGGATGCGGCGCCGGGGGCCGCCCCAGGACGCCATGGTCACACTGCCGAGGACCAGGCCGATGCCGCCGATCGTCAGAACCACGCCCAACGCGGAGACGGAGGCGAAGCTGATCACCAGGGGGGTGATGAGGACGTCGACGAAGCCCACACTGAGGTCGAGCGCCGCGTAGAACAGGGCGAGCGCCACCAGGCCGCGCTTGGCGGAGAGCACCCGCCAGCCCTGGCCGATCTCCCCCCGCAGCGTTCCCCCGCCCGTGGTGCCCGCCTCCGACGACGGCGGGGCGGGGATCCGGGTCAGGAACAGCACGACCACGTTGACGAGGAAGGACCCGGAGTCCAGCAGCAGTACGCCGTCGAGCCCGATGCCGAGCATCAGCGCGCCGCCCAGCACGGGCGCCACGGTCTGGCTCACCGCCGTCGCGACGCCCATCAGCCCGTTCGCCCGGCCGACCTGCTCCTTGGGCGCGAGCAGGATGACGATCGAGTTGAGCGCGGGGACCTGCAGGGCCCGCAGCACCGACCGGATCGTGGTGGTGACGTAGATGTGCCACGGTTCGAGGTGACCGGAAGAGAACAGCAGGGCGAGCGTCAGGCTGGTGCAGATGCCCACCGCGTCGCTCGTCAGCAGGATGGTTCGCCGGCTCCAGCGGTCCACGAGCGCACCGGCCAGCGGTGAGACCAGGATGCCGGGGAGGAACGCGAGCACGAAGCTCAGGGCGAGCATGGTGGTCGAGCCGGTTTCCAGATAGACCCAGACGCCCAGCGCGAAACCGGTGAGCGCGCTCCCGGTCATCGTCACCAGGCTGCTCGCCCAGACCCCTATGAACTTCCGCATCAGCGACTTGCCCCATCCACGATGATTGTCGAGCCGGGAATGGAATCACGTCGCTCCGGACGCAATGCCCCTGGAATGTCGGAGGCGTACGGCGCCCAACGAACCGTGCGCGTCCCCATGTTCACGGATCACGCCCCGCCGGGCGCATCCCCCCTTTATGGGACGCCCCTCCGCTGTGACCGGTGGGTACCTTCCTCGGCATGGTGTGGTCTGCCGCCCATATGACGCCTCTTCGGCCATGAAACCCAGGAATCCGCACGGGCCTCCGCGGCGGTCCGACGCAGGCGTGTGCGACGAATTGATTCTTTGACCTCAGGTCCCCGGACGAGGCGGCGCCGCAAGTCGCGTGACCGCAGCGCGCGGGGTCTGTGCACGGCCTGCCCGAACCCTTCGGCCGGGCCGCTGGAACCGCATGCTCGGGAGGACGCCCTGATGATCGACCGCGCGGACCATCTGGTCGAGACACTCCGGGCCCGAGCGGCCCGGGAGCCGGACGCCGTGGGCTACGAACTCGTCGGCCGGGACGGGCACGTCACCCCCCTGAGTCATGCCGCTCTCGCGGGTCGCGCCTCGGCCCTGGCGAAGCAGCTGGCCCGCTGCGGCGACGGCCCCGTACTGCTGCTGTACCCGGCCGGTCTGGAGTACGTCGTCGCTGTCTTCGCCGGCTTCCTCGCCGGCCGCCCGGTGGTGCCCGCGTATCCGCCGGGCCAGTCCTCGATCCCGGACCGCAAGCGTCTGGCGGGGATCATCGAGGACGCGCGCCCCTCGGTCGTGGTGGCCCCCGAGCGGTACCCCGACATCCCGGTCGCGACGGTGCTGACCGTGCCCGGCCCGGAGGCGGACGACACGCCGTGGTTCCGTCCGCCGGGCGCCGCCGACCAGGACGTGGCGATCATTCAGTACACCTCGGGCAGCACCGGCCGGCCGCGCGGTGTGCTCGTACGGCACGAGAGCGTCGCGGCGAACACGGCGGCCATCGCCGAGGCGTTCGGGCTGAACCCGGAGTCGCGCGGGCTGACCTGGCTCCCCCCGTACCACGACATGGGCCTCATCGGCGGTCTGCTCACCCCGCTGACGGCGGGTATCCCGGTGCGGGTCATGCCTCCGGGGGACTTCCTGAAGTCGCCGCTGGCGTGGTTGCGTCAGATAACCGAGCACGGCGTCTCGGTCAGCGGCGGTCCGAACTTCGCGTACGACCTGTGTGTCCGCCGAGCGCACAACGACGCGGCCCTGGAAGGGCTCGACCTGTCCGGCTGGCGGGTCGCGTTCAGCGGCGGGGAGAGCGTCAAGCAGCGGACCATGGCCGCGTTCGCGGAGCGTTTCGCGCCGGTCGGCTTCGACCCCAAGGCGTTCCTGCCGTGCTACGGCCTCGCCGAGGCGACGCTGATCGTCAGCGCGGGCCACTGGTCGGGGCCGTCGGCGGACGACTCGGTCAGCTGCGGAACACCCGTGGCGGGACAGCGTGTCGTGGTCGTCGACCCGGAGGCGGGCACGGCGTGCGAGGACGGGCAGGAGGGCGAGATCTGGATCGCCGGACGGCACGTCACCCCCGGCTACTGGTCCGCCGACGACAGCGGCCTCTTCGGTGAACTGGACGCAGAGACGTACCTGCGGACCGGGGATCTCGGCCGGCTGCGGGACGGCGAGCTGACGGTGACCGGACGGGCCAAGGACGTCATCGTGTTCCGCGGCGTCAACCACCACGCGTCGGACATCGAGACCCCCGCGCTCGAACTGCTCGGCAGGAGGGGCGGCACGGCCGCCGCGTTCCTGGTCGACGACGGCCCCGAGCCGTACCCCGTACTGGTCCTGGAGGTGCGCGGCACCCCGGACGCCGAGCTCGCGTCCCAGGTG
This sequence comes from Streptomyces sp. NPDC001315, assembly GCF_042896175.1. Lineage (NCBI taxonomy): Bacteria > Bacillati > Actinomycetota > Actinomycetes > Kitasatosporales > Streptomycetaceae > Streptomyces > Streptomyces sp. NPDC001315. The sequence goes on from NZ_JBIAWZ010000003.1 coordinate 593,716, forward strand.
CGTGCCGCCGTGCTGGCCGAGACCCGGCTGCCGCTGGGTCTCGTGGTGCTCGTTCCGCCGCGTGCGGTGCCCCGCACGTCCAGCGGCAAGGTGCAGCGGTCCGCGTGCCGGGACGCCTTCCTGGCCGGAGCGTACGACGACGCGATCGTCGACGACCGGGCCCGGTTCGGCGAGCTGACCGGCGGGCGTCCCTCGTCCGTCGCGGCGGCGGAACTGGCCACTGTGATCTGCGGGATCGTCGCCGGGCTCCGGGACATCCCGGAGTGCCTGCCGACCGACAGCCTGATGGACCTGGGCCTCGACTCGGTGCTGGCCGCCGAGGCGGCGGCGGTCCTGGAGGACGCCCTCGTCCTGCCCGTGCCGCTGGAGACGGTACTCACGGCGGCGACACCGCAGGACGTGGCGGACGGTCTGGTGACGAGCTGGCTGTCCGAAGGGCGAGCGGCGGACGCGGTGCTGGACCGCGTCGTATCGGTGATCAAGGGCGAGGCGGCGTGATGGACCTGACCACGGGACGGAACCTGGTAGAGCGCTGGCGCAACGCCCGGCGCGCGAGCGGGCCGGTGTCCCTCACCCCCGCACAGCACGGCATCTGGGTGTTCGAGGAACTCCACCCGGACACCCCGGTCTTCAACCTGAGCTTCGCGGCCCGCCACACCGGGCCGCTCGACCACGATCGCTTCGGCACGGCGGTCGCCACCCTGATCCGCCGCCACCCGGCGCTGCGCAGCACCTTCCACGCGGGCCCGGACGGGCCCACCCGTGAGGTGCACGCCGACCCGTCGCCCGTCACCCACTGGACCGACCTGCGCGACCTGCCCGCCGACGAGCGGCCCGAAGCCGCACGCAGGCTCGCGGCGGCCGCCGCGGCGGCCCCGTTCGACCTGGGCCGGGCACCGCTGGTCCGGGCCCACGGGTACCGGCTCGCCGACGAGGAACACCTGCTGCTCTTCGTCACCCACCACCTGGTGTGCGACGGCGGTTCGCTGCGGGTCCTGCTGGGCGAACTGGACCTCGCGTACGAGAGCGGCGAGCTGTCCGCCACCGGGTCCGACATCCCCGCTCCCGCCGTCAGCGACGAAGCCCTCGCGTACTGGAAGAACCAGCTCGCCGGCCTGCCCGCCCTGGATCTGCCCACCGACCGCGCGCGCACGGCGGACTCCGGATTCCGGGCCGGATCGGTCCCGGTCGCGCTGCCCGACGAACTGGTCGCCGCCGCCGAGCGGCTGGCGAAGGAGGAGAACACCACCCTCTTCACGGTCCTCCTCACCGCCTACCAGCTGCTCCTCGGCTTCCACACCGGTCAGCCGGACTTCGCCGTGGGCGTGCCGGAGGCGGGCCGGGCCCGTCCCGGGACGCACGGGGTCGTCGGGCTGCTGACGAATCCGCTCGTGCTGCGCGCCGACCTGTCGGGCCGCCCCACCTTCCGTGAGCTGGTCCGCCGCGCCAAGGCCACCGGTCTGGCCGCCCTCGCGCACCGCGACGCCCCCTTCGAGGACGTCGTCGCCGCGCTCGCACCGGGCCGCAGCATGGACCGCTCGCCGCTGTTCCGTACCCACTTCGTCTTCCACGGCGAGACCGGCGGACCCCGGCTCGCGGGGGCCCCGCTGGAGCCGGTACACCTGCCGCGCCCGGCCACCCAGCACGACGCGGAGCTGCACCTGTGGCGGGACGGCGGACGGCTGTGGGGCACCTGGGACTACAACGCCGAGATCTTCGACGCGACCACCGCCGCCCGCACGGCCGAGCGGCTGCGGGTCCTGCTCGACGGGGCGCTCGCCGCTCCCGACCAGGTGGCCGCCCTCCTCGACGTGCACACCGCCGAGGACCGGGAGTTCCTTCAGCGGTGGGGTGCCGGACCCGCGCCCGACACCCGGCCGGCACGCCTGACCGACCTGTTCGCCGAGCAGGTCGCGCGGGTGCCGGACGCGGTCGCCGTCACCGACGCCTGGCAGCAGCTGACCTACCGGCAGCTCGACGAGCGTTCCAACCAGTTGGCCCACCATCTGCGCGCCGGGGGCACGGGCGTGGGGGACGTCGTCGGCATCCAGCTGAAGCGCACCGCCGACCTGGCCGTGGCGATGCTCGGCATCGTGAAGACCGGTGCCGCCTATCTGCCGCTCGACCCGGCGTACCCGGCCGAGCGCATCGAGTTCATGCGCCGCGACAGCGGGGCCCGCGTCATCCTCACCGAGCTCGACCACGGCGCGCTCGACGAGCAGCCCGTGTCGCCCCTCGACGACGACCGGGTACGGCCGGACAGCCTCGCGTACGTCCTCTACACCTCCGGCTCCACGGGCAGCCCCAAGGCCGTCATGCTCACCCACGCGAGCACGGTCGAGATGGTGCGGTGGGGGATCGGCGAGTACACGCCCCACCAGCTGTCCCGGGTGCTCGCGTCCACGTCGATCTGCTTCGACGTGTCGGTCTTCGAGTTCTTCGGTCCCCTCTGCGCGGGTGGCACGGTCGTCGTGGTGGACGACCCGCTCGCGCTGCTGTCCCCGGACGCCCCCGAGGTGACCCTGATCTGCACGGTGCCCTCCGCGGCCCGCGAGCTGATCGCGGGCGGCGGCCTGCGCGGCGCCCCCAAGGTGATCAGCCTCGGCGGCGAGGCGCTGCCCGGCGCACTGGTCGACGAGCTGTACGCCACCGGGCACATCGAGGCCGTCTACAACCTCTACGGCCCCAGCGAGGACACCACCTACTCCACCTACGCGCTGGTGCCCCGGGGCGAGCAGCACCCGCCGATCGGACTGCCGGTGCCGCACGAGCACGCGTACGTCCTGGACGCGGAGCTGCGGCCGGTGCCGGTGGGTGCCGTCGGCGAGCTGTACCTCAGCGGCGCGGGGCTCGCCCGTGGCTACTTCAACCGTCCCGCACTGACCGCTTCCCGCTTCGTCGCCGACCCGTACGCCCCCGGCAGGCGCATGTACCGGACCGGCGACCTGGTCCGCTACCGCCCCGACGGCGCGCTGGCCTACCTCGGCCGCAGCGACTTCCAGGTCAAGGTGCGCGGACAGCGCATCGAGCTGGGCGAGATCGAGGCGGCGCTGCGCGGCCACCCCGGCGTGAACGACGCGGTCGTCACCATGCACGGGGACCGGCTCGTCGGTTACCTGACCGCCGGTGACCCGGACCGCGTCGACCACGGCGACCTGCGCACCCACCTGCGGCAGACGCTGACCGACGCGATGCTGCCGAGTGCCTTCGTCGTGCTCGACGCGATCCCGCGCACACCCAACGGCAAGGTGGACCGCCGTGCCCTGCCCGCCCCGGCACACACGGGCGGCCGGGGCGGCGAACCGCCGCGGGGGCCCGCCGAGGAGCTGGTCGCCGGCATCTGGCGGGAGCTCCTGGGCGTCGAGACCGTGGGGCGCGACGACGACTTCTTCGACCTGGGCGGGCACTCGCTGCTCGCCGGACAGGTCCTCAACCGGCTGCGCGAGCGGGCCGGTGTGGACGCCCCCGTACGGCTCGTCTTCGAGCGGTCCGTGCTGGCCGAGCTGGCGGCGGCACTGCCCGTGCCCGGCACGGGGACCGCCCTGACCGTCGCCCCGCGCCGGTCCGGACCCGACGGCACCTCCCTCGCCGCCGCCACCACCGCCCAGCGACAGCTGTGGTTCCTCTGCCGGATCGACCCGGCCGCCCACCGGGCGTGGCTGATGCAGGGCGCCCTGCGGCTCACCGGCCCCCTCCGGCCCGAACTGCTCGACGAGGCGCTGCGCACCGTCGTCCTGCGGCACGAGTCGCTGCGCACCACCTTCCGGGAGACGGACGGGCACCTGGAGCAGGTCATCCATGCCGAGCCGCGCACCGGGCTCGAACGGGTCGGCCCGACCACCGAGCCGGAGCTGACCGCCCTCGCCGAAGAGGCCGCCGACGGCCTCGACATGACCGCGGGTCCGCTGCTGCGGGTCCACCTCGCCGAACTGGGCGAGGAGGAGCACGTGCTGCTGCTCACCGTCCACCACATCGTCGCCGACGGCTGGTCGCTGGCGACGCTGGGCGAGGAGCTCGGCCGGACGTACGCCGCGCTGTGCGAGAACCGCACCCCCGAACTGCCCGACCTGCCCGTCCAGTACGCCGACTACGCCGCCTGGCAGCAGGAGGCGCTCGACAGCGGCGCGCTGGCCCCTCAGATCGCCTACTGGCAGGGGCAGCTGGCCGGGGTCGCCCCGCTGGAACTCAGGACCGACCGGGTGCGCCCGGCCCGCCCGAGCTACGCGGGGGCACTGGTCCGCCGCCGGCTGCCCGCCGCCGTCGCACGGCAGCTGCACGCGCACGGCGCACAGCACTCGGCCAGCCCGTACATGGTGCTGCTCGCGGTGTTCCTGGTGCTGTTGCACCGGCACAGCGACCAGGAGGACATCGCGGTCGGCTCACCCGTAGCGGGCCGCAACCGCAGTGAGCTGGAGCGGCTGATCGGGTTCTTCCTGCACACCGTGGTGCTGCGCGCCGAGGTCCGCGACGACGACCCGTTCACCGGGCTGCTCGGGCGGGTACGGCAGACCGTCCTGGACGCGCTGGACCACCAGGACGCCCCGTTCGAGTCGATCCTGGCCGAACTGGACCTGCCCGCCCGCGGGCCCAGCCGTACCCCGCTGTTCGACGTGATGTTCAACTACCTCAACCAGCCCGGCGCCGGCTTCGAGGCCCCCGGGCTGGGCGCCGACCAGGTGCCGGCCGAGCGGCTCCCCGCCAAGTACGACCTGGAGCTGTATGTCGAGGACCTGCGCGACGGCACCGTCGACCTGACCCTGAGCTACAGCCAGGACCTGTTCGACCCGGACACCGCAGAGGCGATGCTCGGCCACTACGTCACCCTGCTGACCCAGGTCGCGGCCGACCCGCGGCGCCCGGTGGGCGAACTGCGCCTGACCACCGGCGGCGGCATACCGCTGACGCCCTCGGTGGCACCGGCCGGCAGCACCGTGGCCGAAGGCTTCCTGCAGCGGGTGGCACTCCACCCGGACCGGGCCGCCCTGTGGACCCCGGAACACACCCTCAGCTACCGGGAACTCGACCACCGCGCCCGCGTGCTCGGCGCCGCCCTGCGCGAGCGGGTGGCGGTGGCACACGGCCGGGTCGGAGTGCTGTGCGGGCAGGGCGTCGAGGTACCGGTCGCCCTGCTCGGCATCATGGCCGGCGGCCACGCCTACATGCCGCTCGACACCAGCGCACCCGCGGGCCGCCTGACGCAGCTGATCGAACTCACCGACGCCGACGCCATCGTCACCGACCGCGCCAACCGGTCACTGGCCGAGCAGATCGCCGACGGCCGACCCGTACTCGACGTCGACGACACCACCGCGCGGCCGCTGGCCGCATGGCCCGCGCTCGACCCGGACGCCGTCGCGTACGTGCTGTTCACCTCCGGCTCCACCGGGGAACCCAAGGCCGTCGTGCAGACCCACCACAACGTGGCCCGGCACGTGTACGGCTACGCCTCGGTCCTCGGCGTCCAGGAGAACGACCGGCTCAGCATGGTCTGCGCGTACACCGCGGACGGCGCGGGCCAGGACCTCTACTCCGCGCTCGTCCACGGCGCGACCGCCTGCCCCATGGACCTTCGCCGGGACGGCGCCGAAGCGGTCCGCGAGACCCTGTCCCGCTCCGCCGTGACCATCTACCACTCCACTCCGACGGCCTTCCGGGAACTCGCCACCGCCACCGGCGCCGCCCCATGGCCCGACACCCTGCGCACCGCCGCCTACGGAGGCGAGAAGCTCACCCGCGACGACGTCACCTTCGTCCAGCGGCAGCTCCCCGCCTGCCGGATCGTCAACGTGTACGGGCTCACCGAGTGCAGCGTCGCGCTGATGCACGTCATCGAGCCCGGCGAGGTGCTGCGCCGCGCCTCGGTGTCGGTCGGCCGTCCGGTGCCGGGCGTGGACGTCCATCTCATCGACGCGGCCGGACAGCCCGCCGAACTCTTCGGCGAGATCATCTGCTCCGGCCCCTCCCTGGCTTTGGGCTACCTGGACCCGGCGCAGACCGCGGCCGCCTTCCGCGACGGCCCCGAGGGCCGCAGCTACCACACCGGCGACCTGGCCTGGCTGCTCCCCGACGGCTCCCTGGAGCTCGTCGGCCGCCGCGACGGACAGGTCAAGCTGTGGGGACACCGGGTCGAGACCGGCGAGGTCGAGGCCCGGCTGCGTGGCCTGCCGGGCGTCACGGACGCCGCGGTCGTCCCCGTCACCGACCCCGCCGGGGAGCTCCAGCTCGCCGGCTACTTCACGGGGCATGCCGAACCCGCCGAACTGCGTGCCCAGTTGTACGCGATTCTGCCGCACTACATGGTGCCCAGGGTGCTCGTCCCGATGGCGGCACTGCCGTACACCAGGACCGCGAAGATCAGCCGCACCGAGCTGCCGGAACCCGACTGGTACGCGACCGCCGCCTCGGCCCCGCCCCGTACCCCCACCGAGCAGTCCATCGCCGACGTGATCAGCGAGGTGCTCGAGGTCGGAGCGGTCGGCCGGCAGGACAACTTCTTCGATCTGGGCGGACAGTCGCTCCAGGCCGCGAAGGTGGTCGGCAGGCTCCGCGAGGTGCTCGGCGTCGAGGTCTCCGTCCGGCAGATCTTCGAACTGGGCACGGTCGAGCGGATCGCCGCCGCGCTGGTGCCCAGCCGCCCGGTGATCGAGCCGCGCCCGGCGGACGCCGAACCCGTACTCTCCTACGACCAGCAGCGGTTGTGGCTGGAGGACCAGCTCCGCTCGTCGGTCGCCTACAACGTGCACGGAAGGCAGCGACTGCTCGGCGATCTCGACGTGCCGGCACTGGAACGCAGCATCCGGGCGATCATCGCCCGTCATGAGACACTGCGCACCACCTTCCCCGTGGTGGACGGCCGCACCGTGCAGTCGGTCACCGACGCCGATGACACCTGGCGCCTCACCACCGAGGACCTGACCGGCTTCGACGGCGACCGCGAGAGCGCGGCCCTGAAGCTCGCCGACGAACAGGCCACCACCACCTTCGACCTGGCGAACGGCCCCCTCTTCCACTGCCTGCTCGTCAAGCTCGCCGACAACGAGCACCTGCTCAGCATCACGATCCACCACATCGTCTCGGACGCCTGGTCGATCCGGCTGTTCCTCAAGGAACTGTCGATGCTGTACGAGGCGGGCGGCGACGTGGAGGTGGCGCGGCTCGCTCCGCTGACCGTCCAGTACCGCGACTACGCGGTGTGGCAGCGCGACTGGCTCACCCCGGAGAGCCTCGAAGCACAGGTCGGCTACTGGCGGCAGCAACTCGAAGGCGCCCCGCCCGCGCTGGACCTGCCGGTCGCCCGGCGGCGCACCGCCGCCCAGGGCGCCGTCGGCGGCCGGGTGTGGGCGGAACTCTCCGCCGAGGAGACGGCGGCACTCCACCAGCTCTGCCGCGCGCACGGCGTCACCCCCTACATGCTGCTCCTCGCCTCACTGGCAACGGTGCTGCGCCGCTGGTCCGGCCAGGAGGACCTCGTCATCGGCACGCCCGTCACCACCAGGAACGACGCCGGGATCACGGACCTGATCGGGTTCTTCGTCAACACGCTCCCGCTGCGCGTCGACCTCTCCGGAGCCCCGTCCTTCGACGAACTGCTCGGCCGGGTACGCAAGGTCGCCCTGGACGGGTACACGCACAACGAGGACGCGCCGTTCGACGTGCTGGTGAGCGAGCTGCGGGTGCCCCGCGACCCCACCCGTACCCCGCTGTTCCAGGTCATCCTGAACATGGTGGAGAGCACCTCGCAGGACTGGCAGCTCGCCGGTGTCTCCGTGCGGAACGTGGAACCGCCGCCGCTGCCCAGCAAGTTCGACCTCGCGCTGACCGCTCACACGTCCGACGACGCCTTCCGCTTCGAGCTCGTCTTCCACCGGGACCGGTACGACGACGCGATGATGCGGGCCCTGCTCGAACAGCTGCGGACCCTGCTGTCCGCCGCTTCGGCCGACTCGACGCGGGGCATCCTCGACTACCCGCTCCAGGCTCCTTCGGCGGCCGCCGACGCCGTCCCGGCCCCGGTCGAGGTGCCGCGCCCGGCGCTTCCCGCGCCCGACGCGATCGCGGTGACCGACGGCACCCACTCGTGGACGTACGCGCAGCTCCACGGGGCGGCCGAGCGGGTCGCCCGGGTTCTGGCGGAGCGCGGTGAGGGGGATGTGGCCGTGATCAAGCGGCGCACGGCCGGCTTCGCCGTGACGGCGCTCGGCTGCGCGCGGGCCGGGGTTCCGTTCTCCGCCGTGGAGGCCTCTCCGGGCCTCGCCGGCCACCCGTTCATCACCACGGTGCTGGACCCGGATCCGTCCGACGACACCCCCGAGGGGGCGATCGACGTACGGGCACTGCTGCGGGACGCCACCGGCGACGCGGCCGCCTTGCCCGCGCCCGCCGAGGACTGGGCGGCCGGGCGGTACGACCTGGGCCCGGAGGACCGGTTCGCCGTGCTCTCCGGCGGCTCCGGTCAGCTGCTGTCCGCGTTCGGTACCTCGCTGACCGCCGGTGCCACGCTGGCCGTGCCCGACGAGGCGACCGCAGGTGACCCCGAGGCCCTGGCCGACTGGCTGCGGAGCACCTCCGTGACCGTCCTCCACCTGACCCCGCCCCAGCTGCGCGACCTGGCGGCGCACGATCCGCTGCTGCCCTCGCTGCGGTACGTCTTCCTCGACAACGACGGACGGCTGACGTCCCATGACGTCGCCCTCGTACGCGGAATGTCATCCGCCTGCCGGGTCGTCGGCCTCTACCGGGTGACCGCGATGGGCCGGCCGCTGGCCGTCTGCGACGTACCGGACACCTGGTCGCCGGAGACCGCCGTACTGCGGGTGCCCATGGGCACGGAGGTGGAGGGCGCGCGGGCCGAGCTGCTGAACGCGGCGGGGCAGCCCGTGGCGGTCGGCGAGGTCGGTGAGATCCGCCACGGGGCCCGCCGCACCGGCGACCTCGGGCGCCGACTGCCGGACGGGACACTGGAGTTCGCCGGCACGTCAGGCGCACCCGTCGACGTGGTGGAGACGGTCGCGGCACTGCGCGACCTCCCGGCCGTACGGGACGCGCTGGTGACCGAGTACCCCGACCTCGACGGCCGGGCGATCCTCGTCGCCTTCGTCGCCGCCCAGGACGGCACGGTCAGCCTGCCCGAACTGCGCCAGCACCTCACCCTGCACCTGCCGGAGTACCAGCTGCCGCAGCAACTGCTGCTGCTCGACCGGCTCCCGCTCACCCCTGACGGCGACTACGACCTGGCCGCCCTGCCCGACCCCGCCGGGGACGGCGCGCAGGACACGTACGTCGCGCCACGCACCCCGGTGGAACGCCGGCTGATCGAGATCTTCGAGGAGCTCCTCCAGGTCAAGGGAGTGGGTGTTCACGACACCTTCTTCGAGCTGAACGGCTTCTCCCTGCTCGCGACCCAGCTGGTCTCCCGGATCAGGGAGACCTTCCAGCTGGAGCTGGCGCTGCGGGACGTCTTCGAGTCGCCCACGGTCGAGAGCCTGGCCCAGCTCATCGTCCGCGCCCAGGCCGAGAAGGCCGACGCGGACGCCCTGGAGGCGCTGCTCAGCGAGCTGGAGTAGCCCCGGCGGCCCGGGGGGTGTCGAGTACGCCCCGGCGGATGCGTATCCGTCGGGCGTACTCCGGATCCCGTGCCATCAGCGTCCGGTGGGAGCGGCGCAAGGCGTGATGGGGTATGCCGGGCCACAGGTGGTGGACGGTGTGATAGCCGTCGGCGTGCGGGTGGATGAGCAGGCGCTGCACCAGCCCGACGTTGGAGATGGTGGCGTCGAAGACGGTGTCGCAGTCGGAGTAGATGTGCTCGTCGGCCTCGGCGATCAGCCTCAGCACCGGCAGCACCACAAACGCCGAGGCGATCCAGATCCCCTCGGCGACGGCTGCCGTGACGGGACCGGCGACCAGCCCCGCGGGCACGGCCACGAGCACCGTGCTCCACAGCAGCGCGCCGACGGTCACGGTCAGGTCCGATCTGATCTCCCGCAGCCACCCGATCTGGTACCGCACGATCCTGACCAGCACCGACGCCGCGAACGCCGTCGCCGACGACCGTCGCATCCCCTCGAGGTCGAGCTCGGTGTACCGCCGCCGGTCGGAGTCCTCGGAGGTCCCGAACCGGCCGTGGTGCCGCAGATGGCTCGCCCGGTAGTCGGACAGTCGCCCACTGGTCGGCAGCCCGGCGAGCAGCCACCCGAGGACATCGTTCCAGCTGCGGTGATGGCGCAGCCAGTTGTAGTGCGACGCCTCGTGGGTCAGGTTCTCCAGCGCCCGCAGCTGCCGCGCGACGACCACACACCCGACCAGGGCGACCGGTAGAGCGACCCACGCGGTCAGCGAGACCAGCGACCACCCACAGGCCACGGCCACGACGATCGCGACCAGCGAGTCGACCACCGCGCAGCTCACCGTGAGCACAGGCCGGCTGCGATGCGCGGCAGCGATCTCCTCACGCAGCTCCGGGGGAAGCCGATACCCTCTCCGGTACGGTTTCTCGTTCCCCGGCCGGGTGGGACGTATGTGGTTCGTCTTCATCGGTTCCCCCGGTTGGCGATGGAGCGACGGCCTGCCCGTCCGGACGTGCCGCGAAATCGCCCCGCATTCGTCACCGCACCAACCGGCCCTCACCCTGGGGCGGCGCCGACTCCCCGCATCCGCACGCCCTGCACACCGTCGCGTCGACGACCCGACAACGATGGCCGCCCGGCCACGAAGGGCCCGCAGCGTATTCCGCGTCGCGGACAATCTAGGAAGCCTTGGCGATCACCGCCTGTCCCCTCTAAGGGGGACCATTGGGGATCCGCTGGTGGGGACCACTGGGGATCCGCTCGCGTCCGGGGGCACGCGCCACGTCCTGGCCGCCCGACCTGGCAGGCAGCGTGCCGACCGACGCCCACCACGCGCCCCGGCCGGAGCCGCGCCGTGTGGTTCCGGCTCCATGTCGAAGACGTCCACGCCCGCGATACGGCCCTCACGCAGCGCCGCCGGCGGCGCGTCCTGGTCGACGATCGCCGCGCGGGAGGTGTCGGCCAGACAGGCGGTCGGCTTGAGCAGGGCGAGTTCGGCGGGGCCGAGCAGGCCTCGGGTGCGGTCGCTCAGGGCGAGGTGGACGGAGACGAAGTCGCTGTACTGCGGTGGGAGGAAAATCGCCGCAAACGGGACGCGAAGTGAACCAGGGTCAGGGGAACCGCGGCATCTGAGGCAACATCTTGGTGAACGACGGACGTCGTCGTCGGTTGGATGGGGTGAGGGATGCCGATGGAGCCGAGAATCGCCGTCGCGGTGGTGACCATGGGGAACAGGCCCGCCGAAGTCGACGCACTGCTGGAGTCGGTGGCCAAGCAGGACCTCGCCCCCGCCCGCATCGTGATCGTCGGCAACGGCTGCCGGCTGCCCGAGTTCGCCCACCGTCTGTCGTTGCCCGGCGAGGTCACCCTCATCGAGGAGGACGAGAATCTCGGCTGCCCCGGCGGGCGCAACGTCGCCCTCGCCCGGCTCCGCGAGTTCGGTGACGTCGACGTCGTGGTGGAGCTCGACGACGACGGACTGCTCGTCGACGCCGACGTGCTGCGTCGCGTACGCGACCTGTACGCCGCAGACCCGCGTCTGGGCATCGTCGGCTTCCGTATCGCCGACGAGCACGGTGAGACGCAGCGGCGGCACGTGCCGCGGGCCGGGGCCTCCGACCCGATGCGGGGCGGGTACGTGACCGGGTTCCTCGGCGGCGGTCACGCCCTGAGCATGGCGATGCTGGCGGAGACCGGTGACTGGCCCGCCGCCTTCTTCTTCGCGCACGAGGAGACCGATCTGGCCTGGCGGGCCACCGACGCGGGCTGGCGCATCCTCTACGCACCCGAACTGCTGCTCCAGCACCCGAAGACCTCGCCCGCCCGGCACGCCATCTACCACCGGGTGACGGCCCGCAACCGGGTGTGGCTGGTCCGGCGCAATCTGCCGCTGCCGCTCATCCCCGTCCACCTGGGGGTGTGGGTACTCGTCACGCTGCTGCGGACCCGGTCGCTCGGTGGACTGCGCGCCTGGTTCGGCGGCTTCGCGGAGGGGCTGCGCGAGCCGGCCGGGGAACGCCGGCCCATGCGCTGGCGGACGGTGTGGCGGCTGACCCGGCTGGGGCGCCCGCCGGTCATCTGAGAACAGGACCGGCGACGGGACGAGGGCCCCGATCGTTCACCTCCGACGACCGAGGCCCCTCACGTCCCCGGATCCGGCCGCGGCGGCGACACTCCCCCGAGTTTCGCGTCCATGACGCGTGCACCGTCGGGGCCAGATCCGATGTAATGATCACATCAGGCCTGGCCAACGGATCGCTAACATATGGCCAACGGTCTCCTTCGTTGCCGCCGCTCCACTGGCCAGAACTTGCCGGGCGGCACCGGAGAACAGCCGGAACCTCAGCGGATTCCGGCGAAGACCGGCAGAGACCAGGTGGCGGGATACCGCCGTGAAGGGGCGAAAACCCGCCAGTCACGGCAGGGTTCCGCCGGAGGGCGCGGTCGGACACGGCGCGCGGGAAGGCAGTGGGCGGCGTGATGCGGTGCGCGCTGCGGTTCGGACTGCTGGGTCCGCCGGTTCTGTACGACATGGGGGAGTCCTACGAGGGTGAGGCCGGCGCGGCTCGCGCTCCCGAGGCCGTCGCCCGTGCCGGAGTACGTACCGTCGGCAGTCCCAAGGTGCGGACCCTGCTGGCCGCGCTGCTGCTCGAAGCCGGCCGGGTCGTCCCGGTCGAGTCGCTGAAGGACACCCTGTGGGGTGGCGCGCCGCCCGCCTCCGCGCAGGCCTCGCTGCACAACCACGTGACCCGACTGCGCCGGCTGCTCGACGACCCGGACCGGCTGCGCGCCGTGCCGCCCGGGTATCTGCTGCGCGTCGAGCAGGGCGAGTTGGACGTCCACGTGTTCGAGCGGCATGTCGCCGCGGCGCGCGGTGCCCATGCTGCCGGAAACTGGGAGCGGGTCGTGCGCGAGTGCGTGGCCGCGCTCGCGCTGTGGCGGGGCACGCCGTTGAGCGGACTGCCGTCCGAGGTGGGCGGGTACGCGTTCGTCCAGCGGCTCCGGGAGGCGCGGCTGCTCCTGCTGGAGTGGCGCTACGACGCCGAGCTTGCCCTGGGCGGCCCCCGACTCGGCGCCTTGGTACCGGAGCTGGCCGCGCTGGCCGCCGAGTATCCGCTGCGGGAGACGTACCACCGCCAGCTGATGCTCGCCCTGCACCGCACCGGCCGCCAGGCCGAGGCCCTCGCCGTCCACCGCGACCTGCGCACCCGCCTCGTCGACGAACTCGGCGTCGAACCGGGCCGGGGCGTGCGCGAGGCACATGTGGAGGTGCTGAGGGGGGTGCCGGGCGTGCCGGGTGTGCCGGATACATCGGGCGCGCGGGGCGGCATGTCGGGCGTGCCAGGTGCGCCGGGTGTGCCGGGTGCGCCGGAGGAGACCGGTGACCTCCCGGGCGACCGTGCCGTGTCAGGCGCCCGCGACGCCGACGGCGATGAGCCCGCCCCGTCCCTGGCGGCCCCCGCCCCCTCTGCCGCTCCTCCGGCCACCACCCCGTCCGCGGTCGCCCAACACATACCTCGCCCCGCCCAACTCCCGCCCGCGCCCGCGTACTTCACCGGCCGTTCCGACGTCCTGGACGCCCTGCGCCGGACCCTGGCCGCCGACTCTCCCGACAGCGACAGCGACAGCGACAGCGACAGCGGTGGCGGTGGCGGTGGCGGTGGCAAAGGCGGCGGTGGCGAAGGCGGTCCCGTCCGCCTCGCCGTCGTCAGCGGTATGGCCGGCGTCGGCAAGAGCGCCCTCGCGCTGCACGTCGCGCACGGTCTGCGGGAACGTTTCCCCGATGGCCAGCTGTACCTCAACCTGCACGGCGCCACCCCGGGCATGACCCCCCTCACCCCCGCCCAGGCCCTCGCCGCCCTGCTGCGCGACCTCGGTGCCGAACCCCGCCGCATCCCGGAACACCCGGACGCCGCCGCCGCGTTGCTGCGCTCCCTGCTCGCGCCGACGCGCACGCTGATGGTGCTGGACGACGCCGCGCACGCCGCGCAGGTACGGCCGCTGCTGCCGGCCGGTTCCGGTTGCGCGGTGATCGTCACCAGCCGTTCCCCGCTGACCGCCCTCGACGGTGCCCACCGCTTCCCGCTCGCGCCGCTGTCGGACGAGGACAGCGCGGCGCTGCTGCGCGCCGTCTCCGGCCGTGACGCCCTCGATGCCGCTCACCCCCTCGTCGAACTCACCGGCCGTCTCCCGCTCGCCCTGCGCGTCGTCGCCGCCCGCCTCGCCGCGCGCCGCGCCCTCACGCCGGACGTGCTGGCCGGTCAACTGGCCGCCACGGAAGGGCGGTTGCACCATCTTGAGTACGACGACCTGAGTGTCCGCCGCTCCCTCGCCGTCGCCCACGACGCGCTCGCCGCCTCCGAGCGCGAGGCCGACCGGGACGCGGCCCTCGCCCTGCGCCGCATCGGCGCCCTCGACCTGCCGGCGTACGGCGCACCCCTGCTCGCCCGACTCACCGGCACCGACGAGCGCCGCGCCGAGGCCGCCCTCGACCGACTCGTCGACGTGGCCCTCCTGGAGGAGACGGCGTACGGCCGCTACACCCCCCACGACCTGGTCCGCGACTTCGCCCGCGAGCTCGCCGACACGGAGGCCGGCCACGGCATCGACGACGACACCGACGCCACCGGCACCGCCCTCCGCTGGTACGCCGCCGTCGCCGAACGTGTCCTCACCGCGATCGTCGAGCCCGGCCCCGACCAGGACGACCGCCGCCGCCCGACCGCCTCCCGGCTGCCCCAGCACCCGGCACAGACCGTGCCGCCCTTCGGCAGTCCCGAGGAGGCCTTCGCCTGGGGCGAGCTGGAACTGGAGAACATCGTCACGCTGGCGGAGCGTCACGAACGCCACGCCAGGAAAGCGGGGGACCGAGGTGCCGCTCCCGGCGCCTCCGCTGCCCGCAGTGCTTCCATTGCCCCAGGTGCCCCAAATGCCCTCGAGGGCCTGGGGAACCTGGGGAGTCCGGGGACCCTGGGGAACGACCCCCACGCCGCCCACATCTCCAGCCTCCTCCGTCTCTTCTTCCCCTACGTCCAGCGCAGCGGCCGGGTCGCCGAGATGGAGGTGCTCGGACGGGCAGCGCTCGCCATGGCACGTCGGCTCGGGGACGAGGCGGCCGAGGCCTACGCGCTGGGCGACCTCGCCGCCCTGCACTTTTTGACCGGCCGCCAGAAGGACGCCCTCGCCCTCAACGACCGTGCCCTGACGATCTGGCGCCGGCTGGAGCGGCTCTCCCGGATCCGGCGCTGCCTCAACAACCGCGGGCTGCTCCTCGAAGGGCTCGGGCGCTACGAGGAGTCCGGCGAGGCGCTGCTGCAGAGCCTGGAGTACTCGCGGCAGCTGAACGACCCGCACGGCGAGGCCGTCACCCACAGCCACCTCGGCAACCTGTACGAGCACACCGACCCCCGGGCCGCGATCGAGCAGCACCGGCGCTCCCTCGCCCTCGGGGACCAGATCGGCGCCTTCATCGTGCAGCACTCCGCGCACTGCAACATCGGCTACGCCCATCTGACCCTCGGCGAACCGGTCGCCGCCCTGCCGCACTTCGAGGAGAGCCTGCGCATCCTCGGCGGCCACGGCGACTGGCACGGTGAGTCCCAGACCCGGCTCGGCCTGGTGCGCACCCTGCGGCTGCTCGGCCACGCCGAACACGCCACCCGCGAGTGCGCCGAGCTGCTGCGCCGCGCGGACGCCCGCGCCGACGGCTACACGGGCGGGCTCGCCCGACACCAGCACGGACTCCTGCTGCACGAGCAGGGGCGCGTCGAGGAGGCGTACGAGGAGTGGCGTGCGGCCCTCGCGGCGCTGGACGGAACGGACGAGAAGGAGGTCGTGGCGCAGCTCGGGGAACTGCTCGCCGCGACCCGCTGACTCAGCACCTCTCGTTCAGCACCGCACATCAGCACCGCACATCAGCACCGCTCATTCAGCCGCCTCACTTCGCGTCCGCATAGCACTCCACCACCGCCGTGGTGAACGGAAACCGCACCGGCGTCTGGCCGAACGTCAGTCGCCCCGCCAGGTCCGCCGCCTCCCGGATCGCCGCGACGACCGTGTCGGCCTCCTCCTGCGGGCAGTGCACGATCACCTCGTCGTGCTGGAAGAAGACGAGCTCGGCCGCCAGGCCGGCACAGGTCCGCCGCAGCGCGGCGAGCAGCAGCAGGGCCCAGTCGGCCGCGCTGCCCTGGACGACGAAGTTACGGGCGAAGCGGCCGCGGGCGCGGGCGTTGCTGGAGGCGTAACCAGGCATCCATCCCTGCTCCGTGGGCTGCTCGGCCGGATCGTCCTGGGGGATGCCCCCCTCCTCCGTCCCGTCGTCGCCCGCCCCGGCCGCAGGCGGACAGGTGCGCCCCAGCCATGTCCGCACCAGCCGCCCCTCCTCCCCGGCCCGCGCCGCCTCGTCGACGTACGCCACCGCCTTGGGGAAGCGGCGTCTGAGGGCGGCGAGGTTCTTCAGGCCGTCGCCGGAGGTCTGGCCGTAGACCGCGCCGAGCACGGCGAGTTTGGCCTGGGCGCGGTCGCCGGAGAAGGCGCGGTCGGAGACGGACTGGTACAGGTCGCTCTCCCGGCCGGCCACCTCCATCAGACCGGGGTCACGGGAGATCGCGGCGAGCACCCGCGGCTCCATCTGGTCGGCGTCCGCGACGACGAGCCGCCAGCCGGGCTCGGCGACGACGGCACGTCGGATGACCTTGGGGATCTGCAACGCGCCCCCGCCGTTGGTCACCCAGCGCCCGGTGACCGTCCCGCCCGCGATGAACTCCGGCCGGAAGCGCCCGTCCCGCACCCAGTCCTGGAGCCAGGACCAGCCGTGCGCGACCCAGATCCGGTACAGCTTCTTGTACTCGATCAGGGGCTTCGTCGCCGGGTGGTCGAGGGACTCGATCTCCCAGCGGCGGGTCGACCTGATCTTGATCCCGGCCTGGGCGAAGGCCTTCACCACGTCGGCGGGCAGGTCGGGCCGCACCCGGCGGCCGAACGCGGCCGACACCTCGTCCGCGAGCTCGGCCAGACGCCGCGGCTCACCACCGCCGGTGTACCGCTCGCCGAGCAGTTCGTGCAGCACCTCGCGGTGCACGTCCGCGCTCCACGGCAGGCCCGCGCGGTTCATCTCGGCGGCCACCAGCATCCCCGCCGACTCGGTGGCCGTCAGCAGCCGCAGCCGGTCGGGGTGGGCGGACCGGTCGTGCCGCCGCAGCTGCTCGGCGTAGACCTCGACGAGGTCCGTCAGCGGCAGGCCGCGGCTGCCCCGTGGCTCGAACAGCGGGGACTGCGCGCCGGGTTCGGCGGACCGCTGGGGCGGATCGGGCGGCACCGGGCCGCCGCGCAGCCGGGCGAGGGCGGCGGCCGCCGACCGGGGTTCGCCGTAACGACCCTCGTGGCCGAGGAGGAGTGTCTCGGCGTCCTCGATGTCGTAACACCGCTCTACTCGCACCCCCGCGGCGAGCAGACGCGGATAGACCTCGGCGGTGGAGCGCCACACCCAGCGCGTGACGTCCGGTCGGCGGCGCACGGCCTCGGCGAGATCCGGCTCCCGCCGTACCGGCCCGGCAGGCAGCCCGTCCGGACCGAGGGGGGCGAGCTCCGCGCCACCGTCCTCGGCCGGAGTGAGCGCCCACCGGTCGGCCATGCTGCGAGTGTGGCAGGGGGGTCTGACAACGGGTCTTCGGCAAGGAGCGTCAGCCGCGTCGGACGCCCTGGCTGCCTCAGCTCTCCTCGCCGAACTTCACCGTCACCTTGGCGAGCGCCGCGGCGATGTTCGCCTCCGCCGCCGGCTTGGTGATGTCCAGGCCCGACAGCACCCCCTCGCCGTTCTCGAACTCCAGCAGGGCGAGCAGGATGTGCTCGGTGCCGACGTAGTTGTGGCCGAGGCGCAGGGCCTCGCGGAACGTGAGCTCCAGGACCTTCTTGGCGTCGGAGCCGTAGGGCACCAGCTCCGGGGCCTCCTCGGCGGCGGGCGGCAGCGCGGCGGTGGCGGCCTGGCGTACGGCGTCGAGGGGGACGCCCTGCGCGGTGATCGCCTTGGCGGCCAGGCCCTCCGGTTCGGCCAGCAGGCCGAGGACCAGGTGCTCGGGGCGGCCCTCGGCGTTGCGGGCGGCGATGGCCTCGTTGTGGGCGGCCATCACCGTGTTGCGGGCGCGGGGTGTGTAGCGGCTGAAGTCCTGGTTCGCGCCCAGGTCCGTGCCCTCCTTCGGCACGAACCGCTTCTGCGCCGCCTGCCGGGTGACCCCCATGCTCTTGCCGATGTCGGTCCAGGAGGCGCCGGAGCGGCGGGCCTGGTCCACGAAGTGGCCGATCAGGTGATCGGCCACTTCGCCGAGGTGATCGGCGGCGATCACCGCGTCCTGGAGCTGGTCGAGGGGTTGGGCGTGGACCTTCTTGATGGCCGCGATGAGGTCGTCGAGACGTACGGATGACGTGATGGTCGGGTTCGTCGTCATGTGACAACCGTAGGTTGACAGTGCGTGGGTGTCAACCATCGGTTGACAGTTTGCGTCGTCTACTTCGGCGAGGCCGCCAACCGCAGCGCCAACCCCGTGAAGACCGTCCCGCTGAAGACGTTGAGCCCACGCGCGACCCGTCGGCTGCGGAGCAGCAGCGCGGAGAGCTTCCCGGAGAGCAGGCCGATCGAGCCGTCGACCGCGAAGCCCATCACCACGATGGTGAGCCCCAGAACCATGAGCTGCCCGGGCACATGCCCGAGCCCCGGGTTCACGAACTGGGGCAGGAAGGCGATGCTGAAAAGGATGACCTTGGGGTTGAGCAGGTTGGTCACGGCCCCCTGCCAGAAGGCGCGCCGCATCCCCGGACCGGCCGGCGCGCCCTCCTCGCCCGGCACGGAACGGTCCCGGAACGCCTTCACGGCCAGGTACAGCAGATAGGCCGCGCCCGCCCAGCGCAGCACGTGGTACAGCGTCGGCAGGGCCGTGAACAGCGCCGACAGGCCGAGCGCCGCGGCCACCGAGTGCACGAGCATCGCGCAGGCCACCCCGAAGGCGGCCATCACCCCGGCCGCGGGGCCGCCCCGCCCGCCCATCGCCACGATGAACATCATGTCGGGGCCGGGAGTGACGCAGAGCGCGAAGGCGGCGACGAGGAACGCCGCGTACAAGGATGTGTCCACCATGACAGCCATGCTCGACCCCGCCCCGGACCCCGGCGACCGAATTCCGGGCGCTGAGACGTGGGCGGGGCCGGGAGCCCCGCGGCCGCGTGGCACGATCAACGGGTGAGCAGTACGACCAGCACCGTCGAGCGCGCCTTCCAGGCCGCCCTCTACGACGCCACCGACACCACCCTCGACACCGGCGCCTCGCTCCTCGCGTCCGACCCGGCGTCCGACGCCGAACTCGACCGCCGAGGGCGGGAGTTCGTGGCGACGGCCTGGCGGCGCGGCTGGCAGCCCGCCGACGTCGTACGCCTGGTGCGGCGCGACCTGGACGACGTACACCTGAGCCTCGTATCGGCGCTGATCCGCGCGCAGGCGCCCGACGACGGTCCGCGCGGCCCCCGCTGGGCGGCGCAGCTGGACGAGCTGACCGCCGAGGCGCCACCCCGCACCGACCGTTTCTCGCACGCCACCGCCCTCCTGGAGCTGTACCGCCTGCTGCTGCGACTGCCCACGCTGGAACCCCTGGCGGAGCCCGCGCGGCGGCAGCCCGGGACCGGCTCCGGCTCCGGTTCGGACTCCCGCATGCTCGGGCGGATCCGCGCGCTGCTCGCCAAGGCGGAGGCGACCGGGTTCCCGGAGGAGGCGGAGGCGCTGAGCGCCAAGGCGCAGGAGCTCATGGCCCGGCACAGCGTCGACGAGGCGCTGCTCGCCGCCCGGGCCCCGGCCCCCGACGCCCCCGGCGCCTGCCGGATCGGGGTCGAGCCGCCGTACGAGCAGGCCAAGGCGGTACTGCTGGACGCGGTCTCGGCCGCGAACCACTGCCAGGCCGTGTGGAACGAACCCCTCGGCTTCTCCACGGTCGTCGGCTTCGAGGCCGACCTGGAGGCCGTGGAGCTCCTCTACACCTCGCTGCTCGTGCAGGCCACGACGGCCATGACCAAGGCGGAAGCGGCCCAGCGCGCGGGCGGCCGCAAGCGCACCAAGGCCTTCCGGCAGTCGTTCCTCGCCGCGTACGCCCACCGCATCGGCAGCCGCCTCGCGGCAGCCGCCGAGACCCAGGTGACCGACGACCTGCTCCCCGTCCTCGCCTCCCGCGAGGTCGCGGTCACGGCCGCTACGGACCGCATGTTCCCGGAGACGGTCACGACCCGCCTGCGCGGGGTGAGCGACGAGGCGGGCTGGACGGAGGGTGCCGAGGCGGCGGACCGGGCCCAGGTGCGATCCCGGCCCCGGCTGCCCTGACCTCCGGTCAGTCGCCCGCCTGCTGGAAGGCGCTCACCGAGGCGTCCGGCTCGTCCGTGCCGTCCTTCAGCGCGACGTCGCCGTACGACCACTCGAAGCTGTGGGTCGCGGAGGCGCCGGGCAGGCCGAACTTCACGGTCTTCACCGCGAGGCTCTTGGCGCCGCCCGCCTCGCCACGTACGTAGGTGATCGTGAAGGAGGCGGTCGCGTCCTTGGCGAGGGTCAGCTTCTGCGCCTGCGCGGCCTCGTCCTGCGGGACGGTGGCGGAGGTGCTGCCGGCGGAGAGGCCGACGGCCGGGAAGCCGTCCAGAGTGCATTCGGAGCCGGTGTTGGTGATCGTGACGGAGACGTTGCCGGTGTCCCCGGCGGCCGGGGCGGCGTTGACGGGCCCGACCTCCACGCCGACCCCGTCGATCTTGCAGGCGGTGCTGCTGGTCTTGCCGGCGGTGGTCTTCTCGTCGGTGGTGTCCCCGCCGCTGTCGCAGGCGGAGAGGAGGAGGGCCGCGGTGAGAGCGGCGACGGTGATCGGCATGACGCGCATGATGTGGTCCCCTGAGATCGTGACGGTGCTCATGGATCATCACGCATGAACGGCCGTCCCGTTGCACGCCCCCGGGGTGATCCTCGCCCCGTCAGGACCCGAGGCTCGCCGTGGGCAGCCCGGAGGGCAGTCGGCCGCCCTCCGACCTGGTGTACGTCTCCGTGCCGAGATCGCCCTCCCAGGTGACCTTCAGCGTCGTCCTGTCGACGGAGTCGACCATGCCCGTCGCCCGGTCCTTGCTGCCGTCCGTGCACTTGAGGTGGATCATCTCCATCCCGGCCTCCTCGCCCGCGGTCCCGCTGCACACGGTCCCGCCCGTGGCGAAGAGCCCGGCCTGGTTGCCGGTGATCACCAGCGCCACCGCATGCCCGTCGGTCGTGGCGAGCCAGCTGCCCTTCAGACCGGCGGACGCCGCCGTCGCCCCGCCGGTGGCGCCCCCGGTGTCCGCGGGCGTGGTCGCGGTCGCCGTCGAGCCGGGGCTCGCCGAGGACTCGTCCTCGGAGCCGCCGCCGCTGCACGCGCTCAGCGCGAGCACACCCGCCAGCCCCGTACCCACGGCCGCGAGCCGGACCCACCGGCGCGACACCTTGCGCGCCGCGCCGGGCGAAGGACGCGAGAAGGTCGCCGAAGTCACTGGAAGCTCCCAAGCAGTAGCCGGCCGGCCCGCGGACCGGAAGGACCGCAGCAAGCTACCAGGATGGGCCGGACGGACAGTGGGGGCGTCGGCACGGGCCTGCCGCACGGAGTCACGGGCGGCGGCGAGCGCCTTCCGGGTGGCCCGGCCGACGGCGCGCGACCTCGGCGGCGGGCCGCGGCGGGAGCTGCGAAGACCCGGCCGGAACGGCCCGGGCCCGGTCCGCCCGGGATCGTGGTTTTTCAGCCCCGGTCCCGGGCGGAGCCGTAGCGTCCGTGGCCGAAACCGCGGCCGGAACGGCGTGACAGCCGCCGGCGGCCACCCCCGGCCCCGCACGCCGACGTACCGGCCGGGCCCCATCCGTACGGGCGGTTGCGGTGCGACCGCCCGAACGGCGTCCGCGAACTGCTCGACCGCGGCTCCGACGAAGTACGTATTCGAACGCCGCACCGAATCCGATGCCAGGTCCCGCACCCGGACAGGCCCCCTGGTCATCCGCGTGGACCAGGACTTCCCGCCCCCGCCCGCCCAGGCCTGCGTCGAGGCCCTCCGGTCCGGGTGTCGTAGAAGCGGAACGCCGCGCCTACGCCAGAGAACGGATGCTGTCCGTCCGCCGGACCGACACCGATCCGTCATCCTGCCCATCGGACGATCACGTGGACGATGGAACACAAGGGGACCGCCGCGCGTCTGTTCCTAGTGCACGCGCGAATGCCCTGCGGTCTTCGGGGCAGACGCTGGAGCGACTCCGGTAAAGGGGTCGGCCAAGCTGTAATCGCGGGACCACCCCGCGTGCACGTGCATCTGCCCATGCATCTGCACATGAACAGAGCTATGATCCGGGTCAGTTGACCACTGCACCTATGGCCACATCAGCCAGTGCACCACCGGGGAGCGAGCTGTGGACCACGACGTTGACGGGGGGTACGACGTGTACAACGGCATGGCGGCCACACAGTTGAGCGGGGTGGCCTGGCAGAAGAGCCGGCACAGCAACTCGCAGGGTTCCTGCGTGGAGTTCGCCCGGCTGCCGGGCGGTGACGTGGCCGTACGGAACTCGCGCTTTCCCGACGGTCCCGCGCTCGTCTACACACGGGCCGAGATAGAGGCGATGCTCCTGGGCATCAAGGACGGCGAGTTCGACCATCTGATAGCCGGCTGACGCACTGCGGGCCGACGTCGGCGGCGGTCGGTGTTCGACATATCGTGACGCGCGTAGAACCGCGGCGCCGGAAAGCGCCGCGGTTCGTCATTCGGCGAGGGGTGGCAGATGGAACAGTGCCCAGACCACCTTGCCGTTGAGCGTGCCCGCCAGGGGGTGCCAGCCCCAGCTGTCACTGAAGGAGTCGACCAGGAACAGGCCGCGGCCCGACTCCGCCGAGAAGTCGTCCGTCTCGCGCGCCACGGGGCTGTCGTGGCTGGGGTCGCGCACCGCGCACACCAGCCGCTCGGTCCAGCGCATCAGGTGCAGCCGCACGGGCGGGTGCTGCTCCGGGTCGCGCGCGCTGCCGTTCGGCAGCGCATGGCGCAGGGCGTTGGTGACCAGTTCGGAGACGACCAGGCAGACGTCGTCGAAGCGCTCGCCCATGTCCCACTGGTCGAGGGTTCTCCGAGTGAACCGTCTGGCCTCGCGCACCGCTTCGTAGCGGGCGGGCAGGGCGCAGGAGGCGGCACTGGACACGGCCGCGGGATCCAGCGGCGGAAGGCCCTGCCGTAACGGCTCGAGCATGGTCGATCCATTCGTCCCCATGCGAGGCACTCCCGGGAATTCGCGGTCGTTGCGATGCAGCGGTGGCGCGGGACCATGGTTTCGGATGCGCAGAGCAGATGCAAGGGCAGATGCACGTGCACGTGACCGAATTGGACGCTCCCGTACCGCTTCTTGGCCATTTTTTCCGCCATCTTCTCGCCTTCTCTTGCTACGCCTTTGCGCTCTCCCTGCTCCTTCCTGTGCGCATCCTTTGACTTCTTTCCGTCTCTGTAATCGGACGAGTACTGCTCGGAGTGTTTTAGTGGCAGACTTCGGCCCCTGGAGACGTTGGGGAGGCTGGCGAACGTGAGCGCGGGAGAGCCAGGATCGGTGGTGCGGCGCATGCTGCTCGGCTCGCAACTCAGGCGACTGCGCGAGGCGCGCGGGATCACCCGCGAGGCGGCGGGGTACTCCATCCGTGCTTCCGAGTCGAAGATCAGCCGGATGGAGTTGGGCCGGGTGAGCTTCAAGACGCGGGACGTCGAGGACCTGCTGACGCTGTACGGCATCACCGACGAGGCGGAACGCAACTCGCTCGTCGCCCTCGCCCGGGAGGCCAATGTCGCCGGCTGGTGGCACAGCTACTCGGACGTGCTGCCCAGCTGGTTCCCCACCTATGTGGGCCTGGAGGGCGCCGCCTCCGCGATCCGCGCCTACGAGGTGCAGTTCGTGCACGGCCTGCTCCAGACCGAGGCGTACGCCCGCGCGGTCGTGCAGCGCGGTATGAAGGGCGCGAGCGAGGCCGACATCGAGCGGCGCGTGACGCTGCGCCTGGAACGGCAGAAGTACCTCTTCTCCGAGACCGCACCCGACTTCCACATCGTCCTGGACGAGGCCGCCCTGCGCCGCCCCTACGGCGACCGCGAGGTGATGCGCGACCAGCTCCAGCACCTCATCGAGATCTCCGAACGCCCCAACCTGCGGCTGCAGATCATGCCGTTCGGCTTCGGCGGCCACTCCGGTGAGTCCGGCGCCTTCACGATCCTCAGCTTCCCCGAGTCGGACCTGTCGGACGTCGTCTACCTGGAGCAGCTCACCAGCGCGCTGTACCTGGACAAGCGCGAGGACGTCGCCCAGTACGAACAGGCACTGAAGGAACTCCAGCAGGACAGCCCCGGCCCGGACGAGAGCCGGGACCTGCTTCGGGGGCTTTTGCAGCTGTCGTAGGGATAACCCTCGACATTGCTGTGAGGTTCTTGCGCAAAGCGCTCTCACACCCCCAACTCGCATGATTCACACGTACGATGACGTGTGATCAGACCAACAGTCGATCGGGGGTTGACCGGGTGTCCGCCTCGACTGCTTCGGCGGCAAGGGGATTGAGGGATCACATGTCGTCCTGCTTCACCGAACTGGCCCTGCAGTACATCGACGGCGAGTGGCGCCCGGGTACCGGCTCCTGGGACATCATCGACTTCAATCCGTACGACGGCGAGAAGCTGGCCTCGATCACGATAGCCACCATCGACGAGGTCGATCAGGCCTATCGGGCGGCCGCGCGGGCCCAGAGAGCGTGGGCCGACGTCAATCCCTACGCCCGCCGGGACATCTTCGACCGCGCGCTGCGGCTGGTCGAGGAGCGCGAGCAGGAGATCACCGAGGCGATCATCGCCGAGCTCGGCGGCACCCATGTGAAGGCCCGCTTCGAGCTCCACCTCGCCAAGGAGTTCCTGCGCGAGGCGGCCCAGCTGGCGCTGCGCTCCGAAGGCCGGCTGCTGCCCTCGCCGGTCGAAGGCAAGGAGAACCGCCTCTATCGCGTCCCGGTCGGCGTCGTGGGCGTCATCAGCCCCTTCAACTTCCCCTTCCTGCTGTCCATCAAGCCCGTCGCCGCCGCCCTCGCCCTCGGCAACGCCGTCGTCCTCAAGCCGCATCAGGACACCCCCGTCGTCGGCGGCACCCTGATCGCGAAGATCTTCGAGGACGCGGGCCTGCCGGCCGGTCTGCTGAACGTCGTCCTCACGGACATCGCCGAGATCGGCGACGCCTTCATCGAGCACCCGGTACCGAAGGTCATCTCCTTCACCGGCTCCGACAAGGTCGGCCGCCACATCGCCACCGTCTGCGCCGCCCAGCTCAAGCGCACGGTCCTCGAACTGGGCGGGAACAGCGCCCTGGTGGTGCTCGACGACGCCGACATCGACTACGCGGTCGACGCGGCCGTCTTCAGCCGTTACGTCGACCAGGGCCAGGTCTGCATGGCCGCGAACCGCGTGCTGGTGGACCGGTCGGTCGTGGCGGAGTTCACCGAGAAGTTCGTCGCCAAGGTGCGCACCCTGAAGACCGGCGACCCGAGCGACCCGCAGACGGTCATCGGGCCGGTCATCAACTCCCTCCAGGCGAACGCCATTTCCGCCGCCGTCGACCAGGCCGTCGCCGAGGGCGCCACGGTCCTCGTGCGCGGCGCGACGACCGACAACCTGGTGGAGCCCTCCGTCCTCACGGACGTCCCCGCCGACTCCTCGCTCCTGCACAAGGAGCTCTTCGGCCCCGTCGCCCTCCTCGTCCCCTTCGACGGCGAGCAGGAGGCCATCCGCATCGTCAACGACACGCCCTACGGCCTGAGCGGCGCCGTCCACACGGCGGACGTGGAGCGGGGGGTCGCCTTCGCCAAGCAGGTCGACACCGGCATGTTCCACGTGAACGACGGCACCATCCACGACGAGCCGCTCGTCCCCTTCGGCGGCGAGAAGCACTCCGGAATCGGCCGCCTGAACGGCGAGACCACACTGGACGCCTTCACCACGCTGAAGTGGATCTCGGTACAGCACGGGCAGAGCTCGTTCCCGTTCTAGTGGTTTCCCCGCAGCCGGGCCGTTGAGGACAGAAGCTGACCGCAATGACCCGTAGCTTCGTCGGTGTCAGGCGGGGACGTCCCCTGCCGAACCCGACGAAAGGCAGCCGATCATGGTCACTCATGTGCGAGCCGAGGCGCTGGGCGACGAGCGCGGAGCACTGCTCTCCTTCCTGGCGGAGCAGCGCGGCGGCATCCGGCGGGCGGTGCTCGGAC
Organism: Streptomyces sp. NPDC001315; assembly: GCF_042896175.1. Taxonomy (NCBI): domain Bacteria; kingdom Bacillati; phylum Actinomycetota; class Actinomycetes; order Kitasatosporales; family Streptomycetaceae; genus Streptomyces; species Streptomyces sp. NPDC001315. Next base: position 620,066 of record NZ_JBIAWZ010000003.1, read on the forward strand.
TGACGGAGGAGCAGGCGAGCTCCCGCCCCAGCGCGAGCGAACTGTCCCTGTCCGGCCTGCTCAAGCATGTCGCCGAGGTCGAGCAGGGCTGGATCGCCCGGGCCAAGGGCGAGCCGCCGGCGGTGAAGCGTGACGAGTCCAACTGGCACGAGTGTTTCGTGCTCCTCGACGACGAGACCGTGGCCTCGCAGCTCGCGTACTGGGAGCAGGTCGCCGTCGAGACGGAGGAGTTCCTCCGCGGCGTCCCGAGCCTCGACGACACCTTCCCCCTCCCGAACGACCCGTGGTTCCCGCCGGAGGGACGGGTCTCCATGCGCTGGGTGGCCCTGCATCTGATCCGCGAGACGGCCCGGCACGCCGGCCACGCCGACATCATCCGGGAGTCGCTGGACGGGAAGACGGCGTTCGAGCTGGTGGCGCTGGAACAGGCGGGCTGAGACCGCCGGGACCAGGGCAATAACCTGGGTCCCATGTCAGCGATCCGTCTCCTCGTGCTGGGCGCCGTCCGCCAGCACGGGCGGGCCCACGGCTACCAGGTGCGCAACGACCTGGAGTACTGGGGCGCGCACGAGTGGTCCAACGCCAAGCCCGGCTCGATCTACCACGCGCTGAAACAGATGGCGAAACAGGGACTGCTGCACGCGCACGAGGTCGCGCCGTCCACCGCGGGCGGTCCGCCCCGCACCGAGTACGAGATCACCGGCAAGGGCACCGAGGAGTACCTCAGGCTGCTCCGGGAATCCCTGACCGCCTACGACCAGAAGATGGACATCCAGTCGGCGGCCATCGGCTTCCTCGTCGACCTGCCGAGGGACGAGGCGGTGGCCCTGCTGAAGGAGCGGATCCGGCGGATCGAGGCCTGGCGGGCCGACGTCACCGAGCACTACATCCCCGAGGACGGCCCCGGGCAGCTCGGCCACATCGGCGAGATCATGAACCTCTGGGTCCACACGGCGGACTCCGACGCCGCCTGGACCCGGGGTCTCATCGAGCGGCTCGAGGCCGGCGCGTACACCTTCGCCGGTGAGGGCGAACCGTTCGTCGGCGTCCTGTCCGAGGGCGAGGAGAACCCGTATGCGACGGGGGGCCGGCATCCGGAGGACGCGCGCTGAGCGCAGTGCGCCGGTCGGGTCCTAGTGGTGGAACCCGGTCGCCGCCTCCTTGTCCCGCGTCAGCGGATGCGGCTGCCGGCGCAGCTCCGGCAGCAGCCTGCTCAGGTCCTCCAGGAACAGGTCGGCCAGGTCGACCGAGAAGCCGTTGCGGCAGACGACGCGGAGGACCGCGAGGTCCTCACGGTTCGGCGGGAAGGTGTACGCGGGCACCAGCCAGCCGTGCTCGCGCAGCCGCCGGGAGACGTCGAACACGTCGTACGACGTCACGTCGTCGGCGGTCGTGAAGGCGAAGACCGGCAGCTCGTCGCCCCGGGTGAGGAGCCGGAAGTCGCCGAGCTCCGCCACGCGCGCGGACAGGCCCGTGGCCACGTCCCGGGTGGTCTGCTGCACGGCCCGGTAGCCGTCGCGGCCCAGCCGCAGGAACGTGTAGTACTGCGCGACGACCTGGGCGCCGGGCCGGGAGAAGTTGAGGGCGAAGGTCGGCATGTCGCCGCCCAGGTAGTTGACGCGGAAGACGAGTTCCTCGGGGAGGGACTCCTTGTCGCGCCACAGCGCCCAGCCGACCCCCGGGTAGACCAGCCCGTACTTGTGCCCCGAGGTGTTGATCGAGGCCACGCGCGGCAGGCGGAAGTCCCACACCAGGTCCTCGTCGAGGAAGGGCGCGATCATCGCGCCGGACGCGCCGTCGACGTGCACCGGGATGTCGAGCCCGGTGCGCTCCTGGAGGGCGTCGAGGGCGGCGCAGAGGTCCGCGATCGGCTCGTAGGAGCCGTCGAAGGTGGAGCCGAGGATGCCGACGACCCCGATGGTGTTCTCGTCGCACAGCTCGGCCGCGGCCTGCGGATCGAGGTGGTACCGGTCGCCCTCCATGGGGACCAGCCGGGCCTCCACCTCCCAGAAGTTGCAGAACTTTTCCCAGCAGACCTGGATGTTGACGCCCATGACGAGGTTCGGGCGGGCCCCCGGATACCGGTCCGGGTTCCGCTGCGCCCAGCGCCGCTTGAGCGCCATTCCGGCGAGCATGCACGCCTCGCTCGACCCCGTCGTCGAACAGCCGACGGCCGTCGACGGGTCGGGCGCGTGCCACAGGTCGGCGAGCATCGCCACGCAGCGCCGCTCCAGCTCGGCGGTGCGCGGGTACTCGTCCTTGTCGATCATGTTCTTGTCCCGGCACTCGCCCATCAGCATCCCGGCCTGCGGCTCCATCCACGTGGTGACGAACGTGGCGAGGTTCAGCCGGGAGTTGCCGTCCAGCATCAGCTCGTCGTGCACGACCTGGTACGCCGTCGTCGGAGGCAGGGGCGCGTCCGGGAGCCGGTGCCGGGGCGGGTTCTCGGTCATGTCGACGACCGGATTCGCCTCCCCGAAGAAGGGGTTCACGGAGACGGTGCGTTCCTCGTGCTTCTCGGGACCTTTGTGGAGGGCCATCGGGATTCTCCTCGGATGGGATCAGCGGACAGGGGTTCCGTCGTGGTGCAGCTGCATCTGCGGCCGCCCGGTCACCAGCAGCCAGGCCGACAGCGAGGCGATGGAGAGGAGGGCGAGGATCACCGGCGAGGCGACGAGTACCGCGGCGGTGAACAGGCTCACCCAGCCCTGCCGGGTGATGGCCAGGAGCATGCCCAGCACGCCCGACGCCACCCCGAGCGCCGGCGACACCGCGGGCACGAGGGCGTGGGCGCACAGGCCGAGGGCGGTGCCTACGAAGACGGCCGGGAAGATGCGCCCGCCCCGGAAGCCGCAGGACGCGGCGACGAGCAGCGCGGCCAGCTTCACCACCGTCATCGTGGCGAACTGCCCCGCCGTCCAGCCCTCGGGATCGCTCGCCAGCTCCCCGAGCTCGTCGAGCCCCTTGAACAGCGTCAGATGACCGCCCAGCGCCCCCAGCGCCCCCAGGACGACTCCGCCGGCCGGGAGCATCAGCATCGGGTGCCGCAGCCGCCGGAAGGCGCCGTGGACGTACGGGAAGCCGTAGACGGCGCACATGCCGAGCAGCGCGGCCACGGAGGCGACCACGAGCGCCGCCAGCACGTCGCCCCAGCCCGGCCGGCCGAGCGGGGGCAGATGGAGGTCGAAGGTCGGACGGGCCATGACGGTGGTCGTGATGGCGCCGGCCGCGGCCGCGAGCAGCGGCGCGAACAGGTTGTCCCACAGCAGCCCCTGCGCCGGGCGCCCGGCCAGCGCCTCGGAGATGACCAGCGCCGCCGCCACCGGCGTACCGAACAGCGCACCGATCGTCGCCGCCTCCGCCAGCAGCCCCCACAGCTCTCCGGGCCGCCGGGGGAGGGCCCTGCGGCCCAGCCAGACCGCCAGGCCGACGTTCACGGCGATGATCGGGTTCTCCGGTCCGAGGCTCGGCCCGCCGGCCAGCATCAGCGCGGTCGCCAGCAGCAGGCCCGGCAGCACCACGGGCGGCAGCACGGGTGCGCTCAGCCCCATGGTGGCGGGGTCGGGCCCGGCGTGCCCGGGCACCTTCCACACCACCAGCCCGACCGCGATGCCCGTCGCGATGAGCATGACGAACATCCACAGCACGGAGTAGCGACCGATCCCCAGCGCGTCCGGCAGGTCGTTCCACAGCACGTGCTGGAGCTTCTCCGCCACCACGCTCACCCCGACGAAGACCAGACTCGCCACCACACCCACGACGAGAGCGGGCAGGATCAACGGCAGCAGCGCGCGTGCGGGGGCCGCCGGGGTGGTGGGTTCCTGCCGCGCGGTGTCCTGAGCCACGGGCTCACCATAAGCGGACGAAACGGACACAACATCCTGGGTGGGGGGATCGGGCTTGCACCTCACGCAACGTGAGGGTTCAGCGTGGAGTGCGACCGAGAAGGGAGCGGAAGTGAGCTACTCCGTCGGACAGGTCGCCGGCTTCGCCGGACTGACGGTGCGCGCCCTGCACCACTACGACGACATCGGCCTGCTCGTCCCCGGCGAGCGCAGCCACGCGGGCCACCGGCGCTACAGCGACGCCGACCTCGACCGGCTGCAGCAGATCCTGTTCTACCGAGAACTCGGCTTTCCGCTCGAGGAGGTCGCCGCCCTGCTCGACGATCCGACCGCGGACCCGCGCGCACACCTGCGCCGCCGGCACGAACTGCTGACCGCCCGGATCGAGAAGCTGCAGAAGATGGCCGCGGCCGTGGAGCACGCCATGGAGGCACGCAAGATGGGCATCAACCTCACGCCCGAGGAGAAGTTCGAGGTCTTCGGCGAGAAGGACCCCGAAGAGTACGCCGAGGAGTCGGCCCGGCGCTGGGGCGGCACGTACAGCTACGAGGAGTCGCAGCGCCGTGCCGCCCGCTACACCAAGGACGACTGGAAGCAGATCCAGGCCGAGGTCGCCTCCTGGGGCGAGGCCTACGCGGCCCTCATGGACGAAGGCGAGCGGCCCTCCTCCGAGCGGGCGATGGACCTCGCCGAGGCGCACCGGCGGCACATCACGAAGTGGTTCTTCGAATGCCACGTGAAGACGCACCTGGGCCTGGCGGAGATGTACGTCTCCGACGAGCGCTTCCGCGAGTTCTACGAGTCCATGCACCCCGGCCTCGCCGAGCACCTCAGGGCCGCGATCACCGCGAACGCGGCCCGGCAGGCGGCCTGACGGGCGTCCTGGCAGGCGTTGTGACAGTGTCCTGGCCCGGCTCCACTGCCGGGCCAGGACCACCGCGGTCAGCGTTGCCCGTGTTCACAGCTTTGTGCCAGGGGGAGCACAGGGCATCCTGGGAGGAGCCCTGGGAACCTGGTCCTGTGGCGTCGCGTTGATACGTTTGGGCGGTCCCGCCGCCGCACCGACCGCCCTCCCTCGTCCTCAGGAGCCCGGAACCCGTGATTACCCTCGCCCTCGGCCCCGAGTGGCTCACCCCGGACTATCTGATCTCGACCTTCGGGCTGATCGGCATCCTGGTCATCGTCTTCGCCGAGTCGGGCCTCTTCGCCTTCCTGCCCGGCGATTCGCTGCTGTTCACGGCGGGTCTGCTGGTCGCCGACGGCAAGTGGATCAATCAGCCCCTGTGGCTGGTGTGCACGCTGATCGTGGCCGCCGCGGTCCTCGGTGACCAAGTCGGCTTCCTGATCGGCAAGTTCTTCGGGCCGAAGCTCTTCAGCCGCCCCAACTCCAAGCTCTTCAAGCAGGAGAACCTGGAGAAGGCCCACGAGTTCGTGGAGAACTACGGCCCCAAGGCCATCGTGCTCGCCCGTTTCGTGCCGATCGTGCGCACCTTCGCCCCGATCATCGCGGGCGCCGGCCGTATGAAGTACCGCACGTTCATCACGTACAACGTGATCGGCGGTGTCATGTGGGGCACGGGCGTGACGGTCGCGGGCTACTTCCTCGGCCAGATCGACCTCATCAAGAACAACGTCGAGGCCATCCTCGTCCTGATCGTCCTCATCTCCGTCATCCCGGTGATCATCGAGGTGCTGAAGGCCCGCAAGGAACAGCGCAACGCCCCGGCCACCGCCCCGGCCCAGCAGCAGCCCTTCCAGCAGCAGCCTCCCGCCATGGACGACGCGACGACCCAGCTGCGCCGCATCCCGCCGACCGAGCAGCCCCGGGACCAGGGCTACGACCAGGGCCGGCAGCAGCCGTACGGCACGGACCAGGGCTACGACCAGGGTTACGACCAGTACTACGGGCAGGACTACGGCCAGCCCCAGCAGCCGTACGCCCAGCCCCAGCAGCCGTATGCCCAGCAGTACCCCCAGGGGTACGGCCAGCAGCCGTACGGCTCACAGCAGGACTACCAGCAGGGCGGGCAGTACCCGTACAACCAGGGCTGAGCGGCGCCCCGACAGGGGCGCGCGCAGGCACCCGGCGCTCAGAACCCTCGCGTCCGCTTCGCGGCCCGCCGCTTCCCGGCGGAGCCGATCCGCAGGAACATCCGCGAAATCTCCGACCCCAGATTGACCCCGATGGCGATGGCCATCGCCAACGCCGCGGCCTTCGACAACGACACGAGCCCCTCGTCGACCTGGTTCTGCGCGATCGACAACAGCCCGAAGTACGTCGAGGAACCCGGCAGCAGCGGACCGATCGCCGCTGTCGTGTACGGCAGCGCCGAGGCGAACCGGTAGCGGGACAGCATCTGCCCGAACAACCCCACCAGTCCCGCCGCCACCGCCGTGGAGGCAACCGGTGAGAGCCCGCCCGTGTAGTGCATCGCGCCGTACACCGACCACGCGACGCCGCCGTTCAAGGTCACGGCCAGCACGGTGGACCGTTCCTGCTGGAGCAGCACCGCGAAGGTCAGCGACAGCAGCATCGACGCGCCGATCTGCAACAGCGGCCGTTCGGTGATGCCCAGAGCCGCGTCGGGGTTGAGGTGGGCGCCCAGCTGCACGCCGACGTAGAGCATCACCAGCACGCCGACGACGATGCCCACGAAGAAGTACATGACCTCCAGCAGGCGCGCGGCCGCGGTGATGTAGAAGCCGGTCAGGCCGTCCTGGACGCCGGCGACCAGCGCCCGCCCGGGCAGCAGCGCGAACAGTCCACCCGTGATCACCGCGGACGCCTTCACGTCGACGTGCGTCAGTGTCAGCGCGATCCCCATCGCGGCCGGAGGCATCGCGGCCACCGTGAACTGATAGAACTCCGGCAGCCCGCGACCCGCGCACAGCCACGCCAGCCGGTCGCCGAGCATCGCGCCGATCGCGGCGGCCACGAAGACGAGCAGGTCACCGCCGACGAGCACGGAGGCCGCGCCCGCCAGCAGCCCGCTGGCCGAGGTCAGCACCCAGGTGGGATACGGGTGCCGGTTGCGGCGGATCTCCGCGAGCCGCCGATAGGCCTCCTCCAGGGAGATGTGCGCCTCTGGGTCGCTGAGGTCGTCGACGAGCTGGAACACGGCCGCCAGGCGCGTGTAGTCGGTGCCCCGGCGGCGCACGGTCCGTGACGCCGTCACCGGGTCCTCGACCAGCGACGGCTGGTACGAGATCGACAACAGGGTGAAGGTGACGTTCGGCTCGCAGCGGTCGAGGCCGTAGGAACGGCAGACCGCGAACATCGCCGCCTCCACGTCCTCGGCGCCCTCGCCGCCCGCCAGCAGCAGCTCCCCGATACGCAGGGTCAGGTCGAGCACGCGCGGGACGGCGGGAGCCACCTCCTCGGCCTTCTGCGCCACCTCCAGCGCGGGCCGCTCGGCCACCGGCATGCGCAGCATCGTGCGCATCCGGTCCTGCCAGGGGCTGTCCTTGGTCAGGCTGACCTGCGGGATGCCGGCGGGCGGAGTGAAGGCGGGCGGCGCGTTACGGGCGCTGTACGTCCGCGGCGTACTGAACGCCGAGCCCTCCGACTCCCCGGCGGCCGGCTGTGGCACGTCGAGGCCGTCGGGGACGGCGAACTCGGACGTGGTCTCCGGCTCGGTGCCGCCCTTCGGGACGGCCAGCCCCTTCGGGATCGCGAACTCGGACGTTATCTCGGACTCGGGCGTGCTCCTCGCCTCGTCCGACTGCGGTTTGCGGTCCTCCGCCTCCGTCACTGACGCAACGCTCCCTGAACGACGCCTTTCTCAGACCTCAGTATGCGCACAGACATGCCGACGGGCCGCACGCGCACGCGTGCGGCCCGTCGAGCGGCAGGGGGCTCAGTGACCGCCCTGCTCCTTGAAGCGCTTGTACGACTTCTCGATCTCGGCCTCGGCGTCCGCGCGGCCCACCCAGTTGGCGCCCTCGACGGACTTGCCGGGCTCCAGGTCCTTGTAGACCTCGAAGAAGTGCTGGATCTCCAGGCGGTCGAACTCCGACACGTGGTGGATGTCGCGCAGGTGCTCCACACGCGGGTCGTGCGCCGGGACGCACAGCAGCTTGTCGTCGCCGCCGGCCTCGTCCGTCATGCGGAACATGCCGATCGTGCGGCACTGGATGAGGCAGCCCGGGAAGGTCGGCTCGTCCAGGATGACCAGCGCGTCCAGCGGGTCGCCGTCCTCGCCGAGGGTGTTCTCGACGAAGCCGTAGTCGGCCGGGTAACTGGTCGAGGTGAAGAGCCGACGGTCCAGCCGGATCCGACCGGTCTCGTGGTCCACCTCGTACTTGTTCCGTGAACCCTTCGGAATCTCGATCGTGACGTCGAACTCCACCGGTGGCTCCTCCATGATCAGCACATAGTTCTGGTGATTAAGTGTCCCTCACGCAGGTGTGTGATCGCGAAAGGGGCTGGTGGTCGTGCCCGAGCTGAGGCCTTGGCAAGCCGCGAGACCGCATGTGGTGCGGATCGCGGGCGCCGTACGACCGCGTCTCATGCGAGCCGCGACGGCCGTGAAGCCGCGGGTCGCGCGGCTGGCACAGGCCGCGAAACCGCAGGTCGCACGGGTGCGCAAGCCGAAGACCTGGCAGTACACCGCGGGCGCCGCCACCGCCGGGCTGGCCCTGGCCGCCGGTGTGGTGACCGCCGCCGGCCCCTGGGACTCCTCCGGTCAGCGTACGGCGGAGCGGGACTGGGCCGCCGCCCAGGAGAACACGGGTGGCGCAGATCACGGTCGTAAATCCGGTACGTCCGACACGAAGGCCCGGGCGCCGCAGCCCGCGCCCAGCGCCGCGGCCGTGCTGACCGGCCTCGGCGGCGCCGCGAACACGGTGAAGTCGGCGCCGGACGGGACGTCCCTCGCCGACATCCTGGACCCCCTCCTGGGGGACGAGGCGCTCGGCGCCCGTCACACGGCCGTCGTGGTCGACGTGAGCACCGGCAAGCGCCTGTACGGCGCCGGGGCCGACGACGCGCTGACCCCCGCCTCCACGACGAAGCTCGCCACCGCCGTCGCCGCGCTCTCCGCGATGGGCGCCGACCACCGTTTCACCACCCGCACCGCCCTCGAGCCCGACACCGGGAAACTCCTCCTGGTCGGCGGCGGCGACCCGACCCTGACGGCCCGTAAGGACGCGGCAGGCTGGGCGAGCCTGCGCACCCTCGCCGCCGACACGGCCGCCACCCTGAAGAAGCGCGGCGTGAGCGAGGTGACGCTCGCGTACGACACCGCTCTGTACGCCGGCTCCGCGATGCACCCGATCGGCGCCAACGACAACCTCGCCCCCGTCAGCGCCCTCATGGCCGACGAGGGCCGCACCGACGCCTCGACGAGCGGCCCGGCGACCCGCGTGAGCGACCCGGCGGCCGACGCGGCCCGCCGGTTCGGCGAGTTCCTGAAGTCCGACGGCATCAGGGCGACCTCCCCCGGCCCCGCCAAGGCGACCAGCCGCGCCGAGCCCCTGGCCGCCGTCTCCTCGCCCCCGTTGTCCGCCCTGGTCGAGCGGATGCTGACCAACAGCGACAACGACATCGCCGAGGCCCTCGCCCGCCAGACCGCCGTCGCGACCGGCGAGCGCGCCGACTTCACCGGCGGCGGCAAGGCGATCCGCGCCCAGCTGAAGAAGCTCGCACTGCCGCTGAGCGGAGCCGACTTCAAGGACGGCAGCGGCCTGAACCGCGCCGACAGACTGACAGCGGACCTGCTGACCGCCCTGCTGGTCGAGGCCGCCGACCCCGCCCACCCCGAACTGCGCCCGGTCCTGACCGGCCTCCCCGTCGCCGGCTTCACGGGCACCCTGGCCGACCGCTACACGGACGGCGCGGCCGGCGTCGTACGCGCCAAGACGGGCACCCTCACTGGCGTCAACACACTCGCCGGCACGGTCGTCGACCGGGACGGCCGCCTGTTCGCCTTCGCCTTCCTGGCGTCGGACACGACGGACGCGTGGGCGGCCCAGTCGGCACTGGACCGGACGGCGACGGCGCTGGCGCAGTGCGGGTGCGGCTGAGTCCGGCGTGCGGGCGCGGCTCCGTGGCCTGCCCCAAGTGGGAACGCTCACGTACCGTTGACGCATGACGAGCATCGGTGGTGCCGAGATGGTCGACTGGAATCTCGCGGTGGCGACCGCGACCCGGCTCGTACGGCCGGGCCCCGAGGTGAGCCGCGACGAGGCGAGGGCCGTCGTCGCGGAACTGCGCCGGCATGCCAAGGCCTCGGAGGATCACGTCCGGGGCTTCACTCGTATGGGCACGGATCACCTCCATGACACGCCCGTACTCGTCGTGGACCGCCCCGGCTGGGTCCGGGCGAACGTCGCCGGGTTCCGGGAGATCCTCAAGCCGCTGCTCGACAAGATGCAGGAGCGGCGCGGAAACACCCCCGGCGGCGCGGTCCTCGGCGCCGTCGGCGGCAAGGTGACGGGCGTCGAACTCGGGATGCTGCTGTCGTTCCTGTCCTCGCGCGTCCTCGGTCAGTACGAGACCTTCGCCCCGGCCACCCGTGAACTCCCGGCGGGCCAGAACGGCGGCGGCCGCCTGCTGCTCGTCGCGCCGAACATCGTGCACGTGGAGCGCGAACTCGACGTGCGGCCACACGACTTCCGTCTCTGGGTGTGCCTGCACGAGGAGACGCACCGCACCCAGTTCACCGCGGTGCCCTGGCTGCGCGACCATCTCGAGGGCGAAATCCAGTCGTTCCTGGGGGAGACGGACGTCGACCCGATGACCTTCCTGGAACGCATCCGGGAGGCCGCCCAGTCGCTGGCCGGCGGCCGCCCCGAGGGCGAGGAGGACGACGGCGGACGCTCCCTCGTGGAACTGGTGCAGACCCCGGCCCAGCGGGAGATCCTCGCCCGCCTCACCGCCGTGATGTCCCTGCTGGAAGGACACGCCGACTTCGTGATGGACGGGGTCGGCCCCGCCGTCGTCCCGAGCGTCGCGGAGATCCGCGAGAAGTTCCAGCAGCGCCGCGCCAAGGGCGCCTCACGACTGGACACCGCCCTGCGCAAGCTGCTGGGCCTGGACGCCAAACTCAGGCAGTACCGGGACGGCGAACGCTTCGTGCGGTCCGTGGTGGACCAGGTCGGCATGGACGGGTTCAACCGTGTGTGGACTTCCCCGAACACCCTCCCGACCAAGGCGGAGATCGCCAAACCGGCGGACTGGGTCACGCGGGTGCACCGCAAGACCGAGTCGTGAACCGTGGGGAAGAGTCGTGAAACGAATCCGGCCGACGGCAGGCGAACGCCCCTCCAATCACCCGTCCGAGGGACCGTGGGGCATGGGTAGGCGTGCAATGCTCGGGTAACGCCCCGGTTCTGTCACCATCGACACACTCAGAGTGACCGAACCTCGGGCTCACCCCCCGAAAACTTCATGAAGGGAACCGGACATGGGTCCCCATCCTGCGGTCGCGGCGATACGCCTGGCGGTCCGCCGCGTCCTCCACGACATCCTCCTCGAACACAACAGCATCAGCACGGGCACCATCGGCACCACCAGCACGATCGGCATCACCAGCTCCGTCGGCCAGGCCTCCGCCCGGTTCTCCGACCAGGTCCCGGCCCAGAGCACCGACCACGCGCCGCACGAGCGCCCGGCGCCGCCGGTCGTGCTCGTGGCGTGCTCCGGTGGCGCCGACTCCATGGCGCTCGCCTCCGCCCTCGCCTTCGAAGCCCCCAAGCTCGGCATCCGCGCCGGCGGCGTCACCGTCGACCACGGCCTGCAGCCCGGTTCCGACCTGCGCGCCGCCGAAGTCGCCCTGCGCCTGCGCGAACTCGGCCTGGACCCGGTCGAGTCCGTCGCCGTGACCGTCGGCCGCGAAGGCGGGCCCGAAGCCGCCGCCCGCGACGCCCGCTACGCCGCCCTCGACGACGCCGCCGCCCGCCACGGCGCCGCCGCGGTCCTGCTCGGCCACACCCGCGACGACCAGGCCGAGACCGTCCTGCTGGGCCTCGCCCGCGGCTCCGGCATCCGCTCGCTGTCCGGAATGGCCGCGGTCTCGGGGGCCGACGGCCGCTACCGCCGCCCCTTCCTCCAGCTCGACCGGCAGACCGCCCGCAAGGCCTGCATGGTCCAGTCGCTGCCCGTGTGGGACGACCCGCACAACACCGACCCGGCCTACACCCGTTCCCGGCTCCGCCACGAAGGCCTGCCCGCCCTGGAGAAGGCCCTCGGCAAGGGCGTCGTCGAGGCCCTCGCGCGTACGGCCCAGCTCTCCCGCGACGACGCCGACGCCCTCGACGCCTGGGCCAGCCAGGCCGAGGCCTCCGTACGCGACGCGAAGGGCTTCCTGGAGTGCGCCAAGCTCTACGCGCTGCCGCCCGCCGTGCGCCGCCGGATCCTGCGCAGCGCCGCCATCGAGGCGGGCGCTCCGGCCGGATCGTTGTTCGCCCGCCACATCGAGGAAGTCGACCGGCTGATCACTGGTTGGCGCGGTCAGGGAGCCATCAACCTCCCGGGCAAAGTCGTCGCCCAGCGGCAGGGTGGCAGACTGGTGATTCGGCAAGGCTGAATCTCCCCCTCGGGGAGACGGCCGGTCTCCCCTCCGGGGAGGGCCGGACAGCTGGTGGGACGACCGACCGAAAGTGATGCGGGTGGACGCGAAAGACATGGGTGCCGACCTCAAAGAGGTACTCATCACCAAGGAAGAGATCGACGCGAAGCTGGCCGAGCTGGCCGCGAAGGTCGACGCGGAGTACGCGGGCAAGGACCTGCTGATCGTCGGTGTCCTCAAGGGCGCGGTGATGGTCATGGCCGACCTCGCCCGGGCGCTGTCCACCCCCGTCACCATGGACTGGATGGCCGTGTCCTCGTACGGCGCGGGCACGCAGTCCTCCGGCGTCGTGCGGATCCTCAAGGACCTCGACACCGACATCAAGGGCAAGCACGTCCTCATCGTCGAGGACATCATCGACTCCGGCCTGACCCTGTCCTGGCTGATCTCCAACCTCGGCTCCCGCGAGCCCGCCACCCTCAAGGTGTGCACGCTGCTGCGCAAGCCCGAGGCCGCCAAGGTCGCCATCGACGTCGAGTGGGTCGGTTTCGACATCCCCAACGAGTTCGTCGTGGGCTACGGCCTCGACTACGCCGAGAAGTACCGCAACCTCCCGTTCGTCGGTACTCTCGCGCCTCACGTCTACGGCGGCTGAGCCCGACGGGCCAAGCCCAGTAGGACGATCGGGAACCCCAGCGGGCCTCGCGCCGTTGGAGCATGCAGACGGATCGCCAGTTGTCCCGTGCGGCTTCGGTCCACAATGCTGGGGTACCGTCAGAAGAACTGTCTTATCAAACTCACTATGGCAGGAGGGACGGGGCGGCACCGCTCCGTATGGATGGACGTGAAGCGATACTTCCGTGGGCCGGTCATGTGGATCGTGCTGGCCGTCCTTGCCGTGGTCGTGTTGATGCAGGTCGTCGGCTCGTCCGGCGGCTACAAGACGGTGGACACCGGCCAGGTCGTGGCAGCGATCAACAACAACAAGGTCGAGTCGGCCAAGCTCACCACCGGTGACGAGCAGACCATCAAGGTCACGCTCAAGGACGGCGTGAAGGTCGACGGCAGCTCGAAGATCCAAGCGAGCTACATCGGCGACCAGGGCGTGACCATCGCCAACACGCTGCAGACCAAGTACCAGGACAAGCAGATCCCCGACGGTTACACCGTCTCGCCGACCAAGCAGAACGCGTTCGTCGGCATCCTGCTCTCCCTGCTCCCCTTCGTCCTCATCGTCGTCGTGTTCCTGTTCCTGATGAATCAGATGCAGGGCGGCGGCTCCCGGGTCATGAACTTCGGCAAGTCCAAGGCGAAGCTCATCACCAAGGACACCCCGAAGACGACGTTCTCGGACGTCGCGGGCTCGGACGAGGCAGTCGAGGAGCTCCAGGAGATCAAGGAGTTCCTCCAGGAGCCGGCGAAGTTCCAGGCCGTCGGCGCCAAGATCCCGAAGGGCGTACTCCTGTACGGCCCTCCCGGCACCGGCAAGACCCTGCTCGCGCGCGCTGTCGCGGGCGAGGCGGGCGTGCCCTTCTACTCGATCTCCGGTTCCGACTTCGTCGAGATGTTCGTCGGTGTCGGTGCCTCCCGAGTGCGTGACCTGTTCGAGCAGGCCAAGGCGAACGCCCCCGCGATCGTCTTCGTCGACGAGATCGACGCGGTCGGCCGCCACCGTGGTGCCGGCCTCGGCGGTGGTCACGACGAGCGCGAGCAGACCCTGAACCAGCTGCTCGTCGAGATGGACGGCTTCGACGTCAAGGGCGGCGTCATCCTGATCGCGGCCACGAACCGCCCGGACATCCTCGACCCGGCCCTTCTGCGCCCCGGCCGCTTCGACCGCCAGATCGCGGTCGACCGTCCGGACATGCAGGGCCGTCTGGAGATCCTCAAGGTCCACCAGAAGGGCAAGCCGGTCGCTCCGGACGTCGACCTGTCGGCCGTCGCGCGGCGCACGCCGGGCTTCACCGGCGCGGACCTGAGCAACGTCCTCAACGAGGCCGCGCTGCTCACCGCCCGCAGCGACCGCAAGCTGATCGACAACTCGATGCTGGACGAGGCGATCGACCGTGTGGTCGCGGGCCCGCAGAAGCGGACCCGGATCATGTCGGACAAGGAGAAGAAGATCACCGCGTACCACGAGGGCGGCCACGCCCTGGTCGCGGCGGCCTCGCCGAACTCCGACCCGGTCCACAAGATCACGATCCTGTCCCGGGGCCGTGCCCTCGGCTACACGATGGTGCTCCCGGACGAGGACAAGTACTCGACCACGCGCAACGAGATGCTCGACCAGCTGGCGTACATGCTGGGCGGCCGCGCTGCCGAGGAACTGGTCTTCCACGACCCGACCACGGGCGCCGCGAACGACATCGAGAAGGCCACGGCCACCGCCCGCGCGATGGTCACGCAGTACGGCATGACCGAGCGGCTCGGCGCGATCAAGTTCGGCGGCGACAACACCGAGCCCTTCCTCGGACGTGAGATGGCTCACCAGCGCGACTACTCGGAAGAGGTCGCCGCGCTGGTGGACGAGGAAGTCAAGAAGCTCATCGAGAACGCGCACAACGAGGCCTGGGAGATCCTGGTCGAGAACCGCGACGTCCTCGACAACCTGGTGCTCCAGCTGCTGGAGCGGGAGACCCTCGGCAAGGAGGAGATCGCCGAGATCTTCGCCCCGATCGTCAAGCGGCCGCCGCGGCCCGCCTGGACGGGTTCCTCCCGCCGTACGCCGTCCACCCGTCCGCCGGTCCTCTCCCCCAAGGAGCTGGCACTGACGAACGGCGCGAACGGCGCGACGCCGGCCATCAGCACTGCGAAGTCGACGGCGGCGGACTCCGTCCCGGCGACGGAACCGGTCACGGAGGACCGCCCGGAGAGCTGACGCTCTCGGCCCACCCCGGTATCCCGCGGGGCCCGGAAATGGATGCCACGTCCCCCAGGTTTAGCCTGGGGGACGTGGCATTTTCGTGTGGCCGCAGCTGACGCGTGGCCCGCACGCACGACAGGCACAGGAACGAGGCTTCAGATGACCGACCCCGTGACGCTGGACGGCGAGGGCTCCATCGGCGAGTTCGACGAGAAGCGCGCCGAGAACGCCGTACGCGAACTCCTGATCGCGGTCGGCGAGGACCCGGACCGCGAGGGACTCAGGGAGACGCCGGGGCGGGTGGCGCGGGCGTACAAGGAGATATTCGCGGGGTTGTGGCAGAAGCCCGAGGACGTGCTGACGACGACGTTCGACCTGGGGCACGACGAGATGGTGCTCGTGAAGGACATCGAAGTCCTCAGTTCCTGTGAACACCATCTGGTGCCGTTCGTCGGAGTTGCCCATGTGGGCTACATTCCGTCCACCGACGGCAAGATCACCGGCCTCTCGAAGCTGGCTCGGCTCGTGGACGTGTATGCCCGTCGGCCGCAGGTGCAGGAACGACTCACGACGCAGATCGCCGACTCGCTGATGGAGATCCTGGAGCCTCGCGGGGTGATCGTCGTCGTCGAGTGCGAGCACATGTGCATGTCGATGCGGGGCGTCCGCAAGCCCGGGGCGAAGACCATCACGTCGGCTGTGCGCGGTCAGCTGCGTGACCTCGCCACCCGCAACGAGGCAATGAGCCTGATCATGGCGCGATAACGTCGCTCAGCCCCGGGTCGGCGTCACGCCGCCGGAGCTGCCCCGGTGTGGTTGTTCTCGTCGTCCTCCGGGAGCTTGCACACGCGCTCCAGGAAGATGGCCGCCGCTATCACGGCGATGCCGGACAGGACCGAGAAGCCCGCGTAGATGGCCTGGTCGCGGCGGGCGGGGATGTCGAGGGACTCCAGGAGGAAGGCGCCGGTGCCGCCGTACATGCCGGCGACGAGGGCCGCCACCAGGGCGCTGGCCTGGCCGAAGACGACCGCGCGGGCCGCCATGAGCGGGTCGACACCCTTGGCGTCGGGGCGGCGCTCGCGCTGGGCCTTGAGGCGGGCGCGGATCGAGAGGGCCGTGGCGAGGAGGATCACCGCGATCACGGCGAGGACGATGGGGGCGGCCAGGGGGACGCTGGGGAGAGTCCCCACCGCGCTCCACAGGCGGGCGCCCGCCCACGAGAGCACTCCGGCGACGACGAACACGCCTGCCAGCACCCTGATGCGAAGCTCTCTCACGGTGTCCCTTCAGCTCCCCCGGACTGCGGTCCCGGACTGCGGTCGTGGACGGCCCGCCCGGGCGGGCCGTTCCTCTGGTCGTCTCGACCTTAACGACTACTCGGGCAGCCGGAGTTCCAGGTCCCCGCGCGGCGCGACTCCATTGCTGGTGACGGTGTCGAGGAGGTCGGCGACCGCGCCCCGGCCGGGCAGCTCGGCCTCGGGGTCGACATCGAGCCAGGGAGCGAGGACGAAGGCGCGTTCGTGGGCGCGGGGGTGGGGGAGGGTGAGCTGCGGGTCGTCGGAGACCACGCCGGCGTACGCGACGATGTCGACGTCGAGGGTGCGCGGACCCCAGCGCTCGTCCCGTACGCGGTTGAAGGCCTCCTCGATCGCGTGTGCCCGCTCCAGGAGCGAGGACGGGGGGAGGGTGGTCTTCAGGACCACGACCGCGTTGAAGTACGACGGCTGGCTGCCGGGCTCGACGCCCCACGGCTCCGTCTCGTACACCGGGGAGACGGCCTTGACGCGCAGGCCGGGGGTGTCCTCGAGGGCGTCGACGGCTCCCTGGAGGGTCTCCAGGCGGTTGCCGAGGTTCGAGCCGAGGGAGATCACGGCCCGTTTCGGGTTGTGCAGGGTGGTGTCGGCGGCGTCGACCTGCTCGACGACGGAGGCGGGTACCGGCTGTACGGTCGGGTCGCTGTGACCCTCGGTGAAGAAGGCGGTCATGTTCGGCTCCGGGTGATGGTGACGGTCACGTCGTCGAACGGGACGGTGATGGGTGCGTCGGGCTTGTGGACGCAGACCTCGACCTCCTCGACCCCTTCGTGCTTCAGGCAGGCCTGGGCGATGCGCTCGGCGAGCGTCTCGATGAGGTTGACGGGCTCGCCCTCGACGATGGCCACGACCTCCTCCGCGACGATGCCGTAGTGCGCGGTCTTCGCCAGGTCGTCGTCGGCCGCGGCCGGCCGGGTGTCCAGGCCCAGGACGAGGTCCACGATGAAGGTCTGGCCCTCCTCGCGCTCCTTGGGGAACACACCGTGGTGCCCGCGGGCCTTGAGGCCGCGCAGCGCGACACGATCCACGCGAATCACTCCTGCAATCGTCGGACAGTGTTTTCCGGGGACACGTCCCCGAGCCGGTTCGCACCGTGTGCGGGCGGCACACCGGCCTCAGACGAATCTACCTGCGGGCACTGACAGTGCCGGGCCACACGGGCGCCGGCCCCGGCCGGGTCCAGAAGGCTTCATCGGGCGTTTCCCCTGGGAAACCCGGCGGCTCACGGGCTGGTAGCGGCGCCTACCCAGTCGGCCGTGATTCCAACCACTTCTCGGTCCTCGTCGGTCCTGGTCGGTCGTCGCGGACCCGTCCACCCCCTCAGGAGGGTGTGCCGTGGGTGTCCTCGTCCTCCTCCTCGTCGGACTCGGCCAGCACCGGCGAGGCGTGGTGCGACCAGAGTTTCCAGCCGTCGGGTGTGCGACGGAACACGTTCGTGGCGACCACCAGCTGGCCGACGAGCGGGCCGAGCTCCTCGCTGCCCTCGGGGGCCGGGCCGCCGCTGAGGATGTTCTCGGTGCAGTTCACCAGGGCCGTGTCGCCGGTGACGGACACGTGTACATCGGTGAGGATGAACTGGATGTACTCGGTGTTCGCCATGATCAGCGCGTACGACCTGAGGACCTCGCCGCGGCCGGTGAGCACGGGCCAGCCCGGGTGCACGCAGGAGATCACGCCGGCGTCGGCCGGGTCGTGGTACTCCTCGTCGACGCCCAGGTCGGCCGGGGTGAGCCAGAGCGAGCTCAGCTCTTCGAAGTCGCCGCGTTCCATCGCCTCGTAGAAGGCGGTGTTGGCGGCCTCGACCTGCTCGACGTCGGTGTGCGGGGCGCTCACCGGGCTCCCTCGGGCAAGCCGGAGCCTGGCGCGTACTTCGCCGTACGTGCCCCCTCCACGGCGCGCGCGACCCGCACCGCGTCCGCTGTGGCGCGCACCTCGTGCACGCGCACCGCCCACGCGCCGGCCTGCGCCGCGAGCGCCGAGACGGCGGCCGTGGCCGCGTCGCGCTCGCGCGCGGGCGGCGGCGCGCCCTCCGGACCCGCCAGCACGCGTCCGAGGAAGCGCTTGCGGGAGGCGGCGACGAGCAGGGGGTGACCGAGAGCGTGCAGTCGGTCGAGGTGGGAGAGCAGGGCCAGGTCGTGTTCGGCCTCCTTGGAGAAGCCGAGGCCGGGATCGACGACGATGCGGTCGGGGGCGATGCCGCCCTCCAGGACGGCCTCCACGCGCGCGTGGAGCTCGTCGACGACTTCGGTGACGACGTCGGCGTACGCGCCCTGGACGTTGCCGCCCTCGAGGAAGCCGCGCCAGTGCATGACGACGAAGGGGGCGCCCGCTTCGGCCACGACCCGGATCATCGCGGGGTCGGCGAGGCCGCCGCTGACGTCGTTGACCAGGGCGGCGCCGGCCGCGAGGGACTGTTCGGCGACGGAGGCCCGCATGGTGTCGACGGAGATGACGACGCCTTCGGAGGCGAGGCCGCGGACGACGGGGATGACGCGCTTGAGTTCCTCCGCCTCGTCGACGCGGGTGGCGCCGGGGCGGGTGGACTCGCCGCCGACGTCGACCAGGTCCGCGCCCTCGGCGACCAGGCCGAGGCCGTGCTTGACGGCGGCTGTGGTGTCGAACCAGCGGCCGCCGTCGGAGAAGGAGTCGGGGGTGACGTTCACGACCCCCATGACCGCACAGCGATCCCATTCCGGAAGGCCCGTCACGCGCCCGCGTCCGCTCTGCTTGCTCATACGTTCAGCGTAGGCCTACGGGGAGGCCGTAAGAGCAGCAAGGCCCGCGGCCCGAGCGGAAGCCCCGGGCTGGAGGAGGTGGGGCTGCCGCTCGGGCCTGTCTCGGTGATCGGTCGACGTGACCGGGCGACGCGGTCATGCCGCGCGGACGTCTCTTTCCGCCAGTCCGTGCGCGCACGGGCGCGGAGCGGCCGCGCGGCGGCGCAGGAAGCGGGGCAGGGGCAGGGCCAGGTTCACGAAGCCCTCGGCCTGCATGGCGGCGAAGCCGATGCGGGGCAGGTCGGAGGAGGCGCGGTAGACGACGAAGCGCGGCTCCCAGCGGGGCTGGAACTTGGCGTTGAACTTGTACAGGGACTCGATCTGGAACCAGCGGGAGAGGAAGACCAGCAGCCCGCGCCAGGCGCGCAGCACCGGGCCCGCGCCGATCTTCTCGCCGCGTGCCAGCGCCGAACGGAACATCGCGAAATTGAGTGACACGCGTGCGATGCCGAACTTCGGAGCCGCCTGGAGCGCCGCGACGATGAGAAGTTCGTTCATGCCCGGGTCGGCCGAGCGGTCGCGCCGCATGAGGTCCAGCGAAGCGCCGTCCGTACCCCAGGGCACGAAGTGCAGGATGGCCTTCAGGTCGCCGTACGGGCCCGGATCACCATCGGCCTTGTGGGCGGTGGCGATGAGGCAGTCGCCGTCGGAGGGGTCGCCGATGCGGCCGAGCGCCATGGAGAAGCCGCGCTCGGTGTCGGTGCCGCGCCAGTCCTCCGCGGCGAGCCGGATGCGCTCCAGCTCGGCCTCGCCGAGGTCATGGACGCGCCGTACCCGGGTTTCGTAACCGGCGCGCTCGATGCGCTTGACCATCTGGCGCACGTTGCGCATCGCGCGGCCGGCGAGCGAGAAATCCGTGACGTCCACCACCGCCTCGTCGCCCAGTTCGAGGGCGTCGAGACCGGTCTCGCGGGTCCACACCTCACCGCCCGTCTCCGAGCAGCCCATGACGGCCGGGGTCCACGAATGGGCCCTGGCCTCGTCCATGAAGCGCTCGATGGCACCCGGCCAGGCCTCGACGTCGCCGATGGGGTCGCCGCTGGCGAGCATCACGCCACTGACGACGCGGTACGTCACCGCGGCCTTGCCGCTGGGCGAGAAGACGACGGCCTTGTCGCGGCGGAGCGCGAAGTGGCCGAGGGAGTCGCGGCCGCCGTGCTTCTCCAGCAGGGCGCGCAGCCGGGCCTCGTCCTCCTCGGTGAGGCGCGCGGCCGGGTGCTCGGGGCGGAAGGCGAGGTAGATGGTGGTGATGGCGGTGAGCAGGCCGAGGGCACCGAGGGAGAAGGCGACCGTCCAGGAGGTGTTGCCCTGGTAGTCGACCGGGCCCTCGAAGCCGAAGAGGCCGTACAGGACGTGCGTGAGGCGATCGGCCAGGCTGGGGTCGCCGATCATGCGCTTCGGATGGACGCTGACGATGACCAGGCCGAGGGCGAGGGAACCGGCGCTCATGAGGACGAAGTTGGCGAGCGCGCGCCACCGGCTGCGAGGATCGGGCAGGGCCGCGAACTGGTCGCGGTGGCGCAGCAGGGGCGCGAGCAGCGCGAGCGAGATCAGGACCCCGAGAAGGGAGTGCCGGTACGTGTACTGCGCGACCGCACCCGCCGGCAGCAGCGCCACCGCGGCCCGCCAGGCGCGGCGCTTGCCGCGCTTGAGGCCGTGGGCGAGCAGCAGCAACAGCATGCCGCTGCTCAGCGCGAGCGCGGCCGCGAAGGGGCCGACCGAGCCGGGCAGTACCTCGGCCATGGTGTGCATACGGCTGTGCCGGAAGCGCGGGAAGACGCCTGCGGCGATGTCCAGGACGCCCACCAGGGCACACGCTCTGCCGACGAGGGTGGGTACGGATTCGGGGCGCGGCCCCCGGAGGACATGCCGCTCCCGGCTTGATCGGTTCGGAACCCCGCCCGACATTTCCTCATCTTGCCTGACAGACATCGCATCCCGTAGTTCTGCGAGAGACCTTGAATCCGGTGCCGTATCGGGCATCCGGCGACATTGCGCCCTCTAGGACGGTGTCTCGGGGGAAGAGGTTCACTCCCCTCGACAAAGCCGCTTCAAAGGCCAAGGAAAGTCCGGGACAAGACCTCGTCAATCAGCGGGGGATACGGGATCCCGGACGGAAAGCGCAGGCAGGAAACCCCTATGGGTCTCACGAGCAACAAGGTGCTGGTGCTGGCGATCGTGTTCGCCTTGCTGCTGTTCGTCGGCACGGTGTGGCTGTGGCCAAGGCTGGCCCGGCGCAGCTGGCGGGCTGTCAGCGGGCGCGTGGGTCTGCTGCTCGCCACCCAGGTGACGCTGTTCGCCTGTGTGGCGCTCGCGGCCAACCAGGCCTTCGGGTTCTACGCCAGCTGGGCGGACCTCTTCGGGCGCGAGACCGGCCAGGGTGTGGTCGTCGACCACACGACCGGCGGCGGTTCGGGTGGCCCGCTGGAGGTGGTCGACACCCGCCCGGTGACGGAGCGGGGCAGCGCCCGGCCGCAGGATGGCGGGCAGATCCAGAAGGTCGCCATCGTCGGCCGTACGACGCACATCGCCACGCCCGCGTACGTGTACCTGCCGCCGGAGTACTTCCAGTCCGCGTACCGCACGCGCACGTTCCCCGCGGCGGTCGTCCTGACGGGTTATCCGGGTACGGCCGAGGCGCTGGTGGACAAGCTGAACTACCCGCGAACGGCCAGGAAGCTCGCCAAGGACGGCCGTATGCAGCCGATGATCCTGGTGATGCTGCGGCCGACGGTGGCGCCGCCCAGGGACACGGAGTGCGTGGACGTCCCGGGTGGGCCGCAGACCGAGTCGTTCTTCGCCAAGGATCTGCCCGACGCCGTACTGGCCCACTACAGGGTGGGCAGGAAGCCGGGCAGCTGGGGCATCATCGGTGACTCCACGGGCGGTTACTGCGCGCTGAAACTCGCCATGCACCACCCCGGTGTGTACGCGGCGGCCGCCGGTCTGTCGCCGTACTACAAGGCGCCGATCGACCCGACCACCGGCGACCTCTTCCACGACGACGAGGACCTGCGGCACCGGGCCGACCTGTGGTGGTACCTCAAGCACATGCCCGCGCCCGACACCTCACTGCTCGTCACCAGCAG
The DNA here is from genome assembly GCF_042896175.1 of Streptomyces sp. NPDC001315. Taxonomy (NCBI): domain Bacteria; kingdom Bacillati; phylum Actinomycetota; class Actinomycetes; order Kitasatosporales; family Streptomycetaceae; genus Streptomyces; species Streptomyces sp. NPDC001315. The sequence continues at coordinate 642,460 of NZ_JBIAWZ010000003.1, forward strand.
CAAGGTCGGAGAATCCGACTACAAGTCCACACTGAAGTTCGTGGAGCGGGTGAAGGCCACGGAACTGACGCGGATCTCGTCGATCATCCTCGAAAGCGGCGGGCACAACTTCAACACCTGGCGGCGGGAGATCCCGCCGACGCTGCAGTGGATCAGTGGACGGCTGAGCGACCGGTGAAAAGGCTTCAAAAAAGCTTCACTATGGCTGCGTTTTTGCGAGGCCGGCCACCACTGTTCGCCTACGCGCGGTAAGTTTCTGGCCATGCCACGTGGACGTCACCGCCATTCCCCGCCCTTGCACAGGCTGTTGCCGCCTTCGGCGATCGCCGGCGTCTCCGTCGTCTGCGCTCTCGCCCCCTGGGTGTTCACGCAGCCGACGATGCTCCGCGTTCTGGCCGCGGCCGCCGCCGCGACGGCTGTCCTGGGCGCGGTCGTCATGCGCCGTTGGGACACACAGGCGGGCAAGCAGGTCGCCGACCTCACCCGCGCGCGTGCGAGCGACGACTGGCGGCACGAGGAACGGGTCGCCGAACTGGAGAGCGACCTCGAGGAGTCCCGCGAACTGCGCGTCAAGCTGGAGCAGCGGCTGCGGGCGAAGCGCGCGGAGCTGGCGGGGCTGCGCAACGAGCACGCGGCGCTGCTGCGGCGGTACGCCACAGCGGAGACCGAGCGCGCGACGGCCCTGGAGGGCCGCCGGCTGCTCGAGATAGAGACCACGGCTCCCGCGCGGGCGCTGCCGCCCGCGCCGGTGCCGCCCACCGCGGAGGAGGCCGAGGCTGTGGCAGCCCCGGCCGAGGCCGAGGTCGTGGACACGGAGGCGACCGAGGAGGAGAAGCCGGCGGTTCCTGCGGCTGTCTTCTCCCCGGAGGGGTCCAAGCTGTTCCTGCGGGCGAAGGCGGCGCTGATCCGGTTCGACGGTGAGGCCGCTGCGGAGGCGCCCGCCCAGTCCGCACTGTCCCCGCGGTCCGCCGATGGCGAGCCGACCGAGGACGGCGCCACCAGCACCACCGGCACCAACGACGCCACCAAGGTGGAGGCCGCCCAGGAGGACGAGGCGCAGGGGAAGCCCGAGGCGGTCGACGGGCATCAGCGCGCGGCCGCCGAACCCGAGGCCGGCGCGGAGGACCAGATCCACGCGCGGAACGCTGCCACTGGTGCCGCCGTCCTGGCGGAGACTGCCGTCGAGACGGAGACCGTCATGCCGGCGGAGAGCGTTACCCCGGCGGAGATCGCGGCTCCCGCAGAGACTGTCGCCCGGACGGAGGCCGTCGCCCCGGCGGAGACGGTGGCGTCGGCGAAGCCCGCCGGCCCCGTCCAGCGGCCCACCGGTCACTTCACCGTGCCGACCGCCGTGGCCGTCGTACCGGCCGCCGCTCCGGTGCGGCGGCCGACGGTGGAGGGCGGGTTCGACTTCTTCGGCATGCAGAAGTCCTTGGCGTCCGCTGCCCTGGAAGCCGTGCAGAACGAGGATCTCGCCGACGTCGTCGGCCAGGAGGCCCTCGCCCTGCACAAGGCGGAGGCGGAGGCGGAGTTCAAGCCGGCGGACGCGGAGTCGCGTGGCATCGGCCAGGTCATCGACCTGACGGCGCACGACGAGACGGAGCAGATCGACCTGCAGGGACTGCGCAGCGCGGCGTCCTGACCGGCGCCCCGGCGCCCGCTCAGGCCATCCACCTGTCCGGCCGCGCGTCCCTGCGTCCCGTGCGCGACCGCTCCGCCTGCCCGCGCAGCAGCTCCGCGGCCTCCCCCGCGTCCCTCAGCCGGGCTGTCACCGACTTGTCGGCCCCCGTGTCCACGTGCACGTCGGCGACCCGCCACAGCCGCCCCCACGGCCCCTGTGTCAGCCGTACGCTCTGCACCTTGGCGTGCGGCACCAGCACCAGGCTGCGCCGCAGCAGCCCGTGCCGGGCGGCGAACACCGCGTCGGTGACGGCGAGCCCGTACCCCCGCCACCACACCGGCAGGCACCGCCCCGCCCGTCGCGGCGGCCGGGACAGCCCGGCGGCCGTCGGCACGGTCACCCCGGGCAGCACGCGCGCGACGACCGCCTCGGCGAGCTCCCGCGGAGCGACCGGTATCAGCACGGAGTTGGACGACCCGGCCACGTCCAGCTCCACCCGCACCCAGTCGCGCCGCCGCCACAGCAGCGGCTGCACGATCCGTACGGTCTGCACGCGTCCTGGCGGCACCGTCTCGTGCGAGCGGTCCAGCAGCCCGTGGTCGATCCGCAGCCCGTCCGGCGACTCGCCCACCGTCCAGTCGTAGTCTCCGACGAACCGCCCCACGCTGCTCGCGCCCGCCGCGCCGAGCAGCGGCACAGCGGTCGCGAGGACCGTCCACACGCTGTGGGTGGCCAGCCACAGCACCGGCGGTACGACGAGCGCGGCGGCCAGCGAGCCCCAGGTCGCGCCGGTCAGCAGCAGCGAGACGGCGAGGTCGCGCGCGGGCAGCCGCAGCAGCTGCCGGGACGGTGCCTCACCGACCTCGTGCGCCGTCTCGGGCGCGAAACCGGCCGCCCGCGCGAGCAGCTCGGCGCGCAGCGCCCGCGCCTCGGTCTCCCCCAGGAAGGCGAGTTCGTCCTTCTTGTCCGTGCCGACGACGTCGAGCCTGAGCTTGGCGACGCCCGCCACGCGCGCGAGGAGCGGCTGGGTGACGTCGACGGCCTGGATGCGTTCCAGCCGGATGTGAGCGGTGCGCCGGAACAACAGGCCGGTGCGTATGCGCAGTTCGCTCTCGGTCACCGCGAAGTGGGTGAACCACCAGGTCAGGAAGCCGTAGAGGGAGGCGGCCGGGACGAGTACGGCGAGCGCGATCAGCAGCGTCGTCGTGGTCAGCCGGGTCAGCTGCTCCTGCGCCTGGTTGGGGTCGTGCACCGCCCAGCCGACGATCACCGCGACGGGCGCCCACGCCCGCCTGAACGGTGTGACGGGGTGCAGCCGCCGCTCGGTCACGGGCCGCTCCTCGCGTATGCCGTCGTCGACGTCGGGCGCTGTCACAGCCCCGCCGATCGGGCTTCGCCCAGCTCGGTGAGCCGGTCGCGCAGCCGTTCCGCCTCGGCCGGGTCGAGGCCCGGGATGGTCGCGTCGGTCGCGGCGGCCGCCGTGTGCAGCTGCACGCTGGCCAGCCCGAAGTGCCGCTCGACGGGCCCGGAGGTGACCTCGACCAGTTGCATCCGCCCGTACGGCACGACGGTCTCCTCGCGCCACAGCACGCCCCTGCTGATCAGCAGGTCGTCGGCGCGCTCGGCATAGCGCCAGGAGCGCCAGTTGCGGCCGAGCATCACCCAGCCCCACGCCGTCAGCGCCAGGGGCAGCAGCGCGAAGGCGGCCCAGGCGGGACCGGCGAGCAGCCCGAGCAGCAGTCCGGTGGCGAGGGCGGCCAGACCCAGCCACACCGCCAGCAGCAGCCGTCGCATCCGCAGCAGTCCGGGCGGCAGCCCCGTCCACACCGTCCCGTCCCCTGTCGCCTCGGCATTTCCCGGGCTCCCCGTTTCCATGAGGCCAGCGTACGTAGGAGAGACTGTGTCCATGACTCCTACGACGGAGACCACGGTCGGGATCGGCGGTGCCGCGGAGAGCACCGACATGGTGCTCAACATCGGGCCCCAGCATCCCTCCACACACGGCGTGCTGCGGCTGCGGCTCGTACTGGACGGCGAGCGCATCGTCAGCGCGGAGCCGGTGATCGGCTACATGCACCGCGGCGCCGAGAAGCTCTTCGAGGCGCGCGATTACCGGCAGATCATCATGCTCGCCAACCGCCACGACTGGCTGTCGGCCTTCTCGAACGAGCTGGGCGTGGTCCTCGCGGTGGAGCGCATGCTCGGCATGGAGGTCCCGCAGCGCGCGGTGTGGACGCGCACGCTCCTCGCGGAGCTGAACCGGGTGCTGAACCACCTGATGTTCCTGGGGTCGTATCCGCTGGAGCTGGGCGGCATCACCCCGGTCTTCTACGCGTTCCGGGAGCGCGAGGTCCTCCAGAACGTCATGGAGGAGGTCTCCGGCGGGCGCATGCACTACATGTTCAACCGCGTCGGCGGCCTGAAGGAGGACCTGCCCGCCGGGTGGGCCACCCGCGCGCGCGGCGCCGTCTCCGCGGTGCGTTCGCGCATGGACGTCGTCGACGACCTGGTGCTCGGCAACGAGATCTTCCGGGGGCGCACGCGGGGCGTGGGCGCCCTCACGCCGCAGACCGTGCACGCGTACGGCGTGAGCGGGCCGATAGCGCGTGCCTCCGGCGTCGACTTCGACCTGCGCCGCGACGAGCCCTACCTCGCCTACGGGGACCTTCAGGACACCCTGAAGGTCGTCACCCGGCAGGAGGGCGACTGCCTGGCCCGCTTCGAGTGCCTCCTGGAGCAGACGCACAACGCGCTGGACCTTGCCGACGCCTGCCTCGACCGGCTCGCCGAGCTGCCGCCCGGGCCGATCAACCAGCGGCTGCCGAAGGTCCTGAAGGCGCCCGAGGGACACACGTACGCGTGGACAGAGAACCCGCTCGGCATCAACGGCTACTACCTCGTCAGCAAGGGCGAGAAGACCCCGTACCGGCTGAAGCTGCGCTCCGCCTCGTACAACAACATCCAGGCGCTGACCGAGCTGCTGCCGGGAACGCTGGTGGCAGACATGGTGGCGATCCTGGGGTCACTGTTCTTCGTGGTCGGGGACATCGACAAGTAGGGCGAGCGGGTCCGGGATCCCGGTCGGCTGAAGCAGCCAGCCGAAGTCGCCCAGCCCGCCGGGCGCGGTGAGCTCGGCGGCCTCTCCGGCACCCGCGAGGGCGCGTACGTAGGCCGAGGGGTTTGTGGAGGCGAGCGCGAGCGGGGGGCGTGCGCCGGTGACGCCCAGGGCGCGCAGCGCCTCGCGTTGCGGGAGCAGGCGCGCGCCGGGGAGCGCGCACGCGTCCAGTGCGACGTGCGCCGTGACGTCGCACGAGCCGTCCGGCACGGGCGCCGTCCCGCGTCCCTCCCGGAAGCCGGCGAGCGTCCCGAACGGGGGGCGCGTGTCCGCGGTGTGCGCGTAGTCCACGGCCACCGCGAGCCCCCGCTCCACGCAGGAGACGGCGGAGGCCCACGCGGTGTCCCTGGGGAGCCCGATCTCCGCGCGCAGCCCCTCCTCGGCCGGCAGCGGCCACCACTGCGCGAGCCACTCCGCCTCCGCGCCTCGGACCGGCTCCCCGAGCCGCTCGGTACCGTCCGCGCGGACGAGGACCAGCCGCGGTACACCCCTGGCGTCCACCTCGGCGACGTCCACCGGCACGTTGTCCAGCCACTCGTTGGCGAACAGCAGCCCGGTGACGCCCCGCGGCGGCTCGGGCAGCCACTCGATCCGGTGGTCGAGGTCCGGCGGGCGAGCGGCGACCTCGACGGCGTACCCACGCGCGCGTGCGGCCACGTCGGCGGGGAGCGCGGCGAGCACCCCGCCGACCAGCTCACCCCGTCCTGCGGCCATGTCGACGAAGTCGAGCGAGGCGGGCCTGCCCAGGGCCTCGTCGACCCGGCACAGCAGCCGGGCCACGGCCTCGGCGAACAGCGGCGACGCGTGCACCGACGTGCGGAAGTGTCCGGCGGGACCCTCCGGCCGCCGGTAGAAACCGTCCGGGCCGTACAGGGCGGACTCGGTCGCCGCCCGCCAGCCGCGCCACTCTCCGGCCGTACCGGGGGTGCCCGTCCTGCCCGTAGTGCCCGTCGACTCCGCCTCCACCCGGACAGACTAGGCGTACAGGTGACCACCACCTCCACCTTGCGGAGTATGCGCATCGGACACGGATCGGCCCTCCGGTTGACCCCTGCACGCATCACGCTTCCCTACGCTGGGTCACGTGCAGCGCGTCTATGACTTCCTCCGCAGACACCCGACCTGGGTCGACGGTTTCTGGGCCGTCGTCCTGTTCGGGATCTCGGTCGCGGGCGGAGCCACCCGCCAGGAGTCCGCGGGCACCGACTCCCCGGCCCTGATCATCCCGGTGATGTTCCTGCTGAGCGTGGTGGTCGCGCTGCGCCGGCGCACGCCGGAGAAGATGCTGCTGCTGACCGCCGCGCTCGGAGCGGCGCAGCTGGTGCTGGACGTCGAGACGACGGCCGCCGACTTCGCCATGCTGGTGATCATCTACACGGTCGCCGCGACCGGCGCGCGCTGGGCGTCCTGGCTCGCGTTGGCCATGGGCCTGGGCGCGGCCTCAGCGGCGCAGCTGCGCTGGCCGAACGAGCAGACGAGCGCCGCGGGCAACGTCGCGATAGTGGTCTTCCAGACCGTGCCGTTCGCCCTCGCCTGGGTGCTCGGCGACTCGATGCGCACCCGCCGCGCCTACTTCGCGCAGCTCGAGGAGCGCGCGGCGCGCCTGGAGAAGGAACGCGAGGCACAGGCGAAGGTCGCGGTCGCGGCCGAGCGCGCCCGGATCGCGCGCGAGCTGCACGACGTGGTCGCGCACAACGTCTCGGTGATGGTGGTGCAGGCCGACGGCGCCGCCTACGTCCTCGACGCGGCACCGGACCAGGCGAAGAAGGCCCTGGAGACGATCTCCTCCACCGGCCGCCAGGCCCTCGCCGAGATGCGCCGCCTGCTGGGCGTGCTGCGCACCGGCGAGCACCAGGAGGTCGGGGAGTACGTGCCCCAGCCCGACGTCGAGCAGATCGAGGACCTCGTCGAGCAGTGCCGGGGCTCCGGTCTGCCCATCGACTTCAAGATCGAGGGCACTCCGCGTCCGCTGCCCAGTGGCGTCGAGCTCACGGCCTACCGCATCGTGCAGGAGGCGCTCACCAACACCCGCAAGCACGGCGGGCCGAACGCGGGCGCCAGCGTGCGCCTGGTCTACTTCGACGACGGCCTCGGCCTGCTCGTCGAGGACGACGGCAAGGGCGCCCCGCACGAGCTGTACGAGGAGGGCGGTGCCGACGGCCAGGGCCACGGCCTGATCGGCATGCGCGAGCGTGTGGGCATGGTCGGCGGCACCCTCGACGCGGGCCCGCGGCCGGGCGGAGGATTCCGCATCAGCGCCCTGCTCCCGCTCAAACCGGCGCACTGACCCCGACGCGCGCCCCCTGTTGACACCTGTCACGCCCCCAGAGCAAACGGAACAACGGAAACGGAAGAGGTCTCATGACGATCCGCGTGATGCTCGTCGACGACCAGGTGCTGCTGCGCACCGGGTTCCGGATGGTGCTCGCCGCCCAGCCGGACATGGAGGTCGTCGCGGAGGCGGGCGACGGTGTCGAGGCCCTCCAGGTGCTGCGCTCCACCGCTGTCGACGTCGTCCTGATGGACGTCCGCATGCCGAAGCTCGACGGCGTCGAGGCCACCCGCCGGATCTGCTCGGAGCCCGAGCCGCCGAAGGTGCTGATCCTCACCACGTTCGACCTCGACGAGTACGCGTTCTCGGGGCTGAAGGCGGGCGCGTCCGGGTTCATGCTCAAGGACGTGCCGCCGGCCGAGCTGCTGGCCGCGATCCGCTCGGTGCACAGCGGCGACGCCGTGGTCGCCCCCTCCACCACGCGCCGCCTTCTCGACCGCTTCGCGCCGATGCTGCCCACCACCGGCAAGGAACCCCGGCACAAGGGGCTCGAGCGGCTCACCGACCGCGAGCGCGAGGTGATGGTGCTGGTCGCCCAGGGGCTGTCCAACGGCGAGATCGCCGCCCGGCTGGTGTTGTCGGAGGCGACCGTCAAGACGCACGTGGGCCGCATCCTCACGAAGCTGGGGCTGCGGGACCGGGTACAGGTGGTGGTCCTGGCGTACGAGACGGGGCTGGTACGGGCAGGCGGCGGGCACGGCTGACCACTGGCGCGATCACAGGGACCGGATCGCGGGGAGCGGATCGGGAGAACCGGATCGCGGGGACCGGATCACAGCGAAACGTGACCCCGGCGTACCCGGCGCCCACTAGGGTCTGCGCATGCTCCTGTGGATCAACGGCCCTTTCGGGGGCGGCAAAACACAGACCGCACACGAGATCCAGCGGCGGCTGCCGGGCAGCGTGATCTGCGACCCCGAGCACGCCGGTTTCGGTCTGCGCCGCATGCTGCCGCCCGAGCTGCGCGGCGACTTCCAGGACCTGGTCGCATGGCGGCAGGGCGTCGTAGAGGTCCTCGACCTCGCCCTCACCAAGCACGAGGGAGTGGTGATCGCCCCCATGACGGTCACCGACTCCGGTCACTTCGAGGAGACCGTGGGCCGGCTCCGCGAACTCGGGCACGACGTACGCCACTTCACCCTGCTCGCCCAGCGCGAGACCGTGCTGAGGCGGCTGCGGGAGCGGGGCTTCGGCCACCTCCTTTCGTACGTGGCCGGTAAGAACGCGGGTCTGCGCAGGGAGAGCTGGGCCGTACAGCAGCTCGACCACTGCCTGGAGCGGCTGCGCGAACCGGAGTTCGCCGAGCATCTGTGGACCGATCATTCGACCGTGCCGAAGACGGCGGACCGCATAGCCGTCCTGGCCGGGCTGACACTGCGGCCCAACAACGAGGGCGCGCTGCGGACTCGGCTGCGGCAGGCGGGGGTGGGCATCAGACACATCCGATTCGACTGAGGGTCTGCTCCCGCCGGGCTATCTGAGGATCCCCTCCAGGAAGTCGCTGCCCAGCCGCGCCACCACGGAGACATCCAGCTGATGCAGGACGTACCGCCCGCGCCGGCGCGTGGTGACCAGGCCCGCCTTCTTCAGCACCCCGAGGTGCCGGGATATCTCGGGCGCCGTCATGCCGTGGACCTGGGCCAGCTCGCTGGTGGTGTACGCGCTGCGCGCCAGATGACGGCAGATACGCATCCGGACGGGGTGGGACAGGGCGGTCATCCGCAGGGTGAGCTGCTCGACCGACGGGGGCGAGGCCGGTTCGGGCGATCCGACCGGGTAGTGCAGCAGCGGCTGCCAGCCGTAGCGGTGCAGCACGTTCAGATGCGGCCAGCCGAGGCTGGTCGGGACGAGGAGGAGGCCGCCGCCCGCCGTGACGGTGCGGCCCTGGACCAGCTTGTCCACGACGATCCGACCGGCGGCCTCGTCGACCGTCACGACGGGGGAGACCGCGGCCAGCGCCTCGGCCAGCCCCTTGTGCCGCAGCAGCTCCGTCTTGTGCCGGGCGTCCGCCGTCAGTTGGTGGCGCAGCCGGGACCAGGCCTCGTCGAAGAACGCCTCGTCGCAGTCCTCCAGGAACCGCCGCAGCCAGGACCGGACGCTGGGCGGGTCGTCGAGCAGCCGCTGGGTGAACCGCACCTGCTGCGGGCCGCGGGAGGCGGCCACCTCCAGCGCGCGGCGCCGGACCACGGGATTCGCCAGGATGTCCGGGGCCTGCGTGTCGTACGTGATCATGCACGTGAACTCCAGGGCCGCATCCACGAACTGTTCGTCCGTCAGCTTGTCCAGGAGGTCCAGGTCCTCGGCGAGTGTGGCGCCCGGGAGCGTGCTGCGGCCCGGGATGCCCGCGTACGGCAGGAACAGGTCCGAGAACGTCGTGCGCCACAGGAAGTCGGCCTCGCACATCCGGTCGGCCAGGTGCGAGTCGAGCCGGCTGGTCACGCCCGTCACCCAGGCCTGCAGGCCCGGATGGTGCCCCGGCTCGGACAGCGCGTGCAGCGCCATGCCGAGCTCGGCCAGGGGGGAGGGCACGACGGTGACCCTCTCCGGCCGCAGCCCCGCGATGTCGATGCTCACGCTCATGCCACCCATGGTGCACTCCGCCACTGACAACGCCGTCCTCGGACGACCACCGCCGTCGGTCGAGGAGACGTCGCCGCCGCACGGGCGCGACCTGGGACGACCGGGGCAGCCGCGGCGCCCGATTCCCACGTCCCGAGAAGGCGATCCGCCATGAGCCCGACCCAGCAGTACGTCCCTCGACGCCCACCGCGCCCGCCGGCACGGCGAGCCCGCCCCGCCCGCGCCCGGTACCCACGACTGGCAGGTCGAGCGCGAGCTGCGCGACCACCGGCGCTTCCGGGCGGTCCTCGCGGGCCGCCCGGCCCACGAGCGGATACGGCAGGCCCTGCGCCGACGGCTGCGTCCGCGTCCGCGTGTTACGCGCCGACCTCCCCGGCCAGCCGGGCCACGAAGTCCGCGACCGCCGCCTTCACGTCGGCGGAAGTCCATTCCAGGCCGGCGGCGCGCACGACGACCTCGGTGAAGGACAGGCCGGGACCGCCATGCTCCCAGCCGGTCGCGAAGAGCAGCGTCCCCGTCTCCTCGGCCTGGAGCACCGCCGCCTCGGCGAGCACGTCCGGGCCGTACGGCAGCCAGACCTGGAACTCGTGGGTGTGCGGCACCTCGGGGTGCACGCGCGCCCATGGCACGCCCGCCTCGGCGAACCCCTCCCGCAGCGCGGCGGCCACCACGCGCGCGTGGCGCACGTAGTCGGGCAGCCGGGGCAGCTCGCGGTCGAGGCCGGCGAGTGCCGAGAGCACGGTGGGGAACTGCTGGAACACCATGCCGCCGTACCGGTGCCGCCAGACCTTCGCCTCCTCCACCAGCGTCCTGGGGCCGGCGAGCGCCGCCCCGCCGAAGGCGTCGAGGGACTTGTAGAACGACACATAGACGCTGTCCGCGAGGGCGGCGATCTCCTCCAGGGGGCGGTCGAAGTGGACGGTGGACTCCCACAGGCGCGCGCCGTCGAAGTGCACCACCGCGTCGCGCTCGCGCGCGGCCTCCACGAGCTCGGTGAGCTCCTCCCACGAGGGCAGTACGAAACCGGCGTCCCTGAGGGGCAGTTCCAGCATCAGTGCCCCGAAAGGCTCCGGGAAGTCGCGCACCTCGTCGGCCGTCGGCAGCCGGGGCTCGCTCGTCACACGGACCGGGCGCAACCCGCTGACCAGGCTGAACGCGTGCTGCTCGTGCACCTCGGGGTGGGCCAGCGCGTGCAGCGCCACCCTGGGGTCGCCGGTGCGGCCCGCCCAGCAGCGCAGCGCCACCTGCTGGGCCATCGTCCCGGTCGGGAAGAACGCGGCGGCCTCCGTGCCCAGCAGCGCGGCGACCCGTTCCTCCAGGTGCTCCACGATCCGGTTGCCGTAGATGTCCGCCGGTTCGTCGAGGTCGTACACCTGGGGTGCCGTCTCGTGCAGCAGGGCCAGCCGTTCACGGAGCGTGCCCCGGAAGCCCCCGCGTGACAGGACGTGCCCGGCCTCCCGAAAGGCGGCCGAACGCCGCTCCCGTATACGCTCCTGGGCCGACTTCTGCGTGCCCTGCTCCACCGTGTCGCTCATGCCCTGGATCATGCCGTGCGCGGATCCGGGCGAGCACCCGCATTCACCGGTTCCGGGGGTGAGCGGCAGCGTGGCCGGAAGAGCGCCCCGAAACCCACAGCCTGTGGACAACCCGACGCCCCCCGAACCGATCGCGTTAACATGACGAGAAATCGTCCGGTACCGAGAGCGGACTGGAACGGGAAGGCCGCCGTCGCGTGAGTACAGTCCAACAGCCAGATCCCAGGGACCGCCCCGCGCGGCTCACCGTCGGCGTCGTCGGCGCCGGCCGCGTGGGCCCCGCGCTGGCCGCGTCCCTCGAACTCGCCGGGCACCACCCGGTGGCCGTCTCCGGGGTCTCCGACGCCTCCAGAAGGCGGGCCGCGCTGATGCTGCCCGACGTGCCGGTCGTCCCGCCCGCCGAGGTGCTCCAGCGCGCCGACCTGGTGCTGCTGACCGTCCCGGACGACACCCTGCCCGGCCTCGTGACGGGACTCGCCGAGACCGGGGCCGTGCGGCCGGGACAACTGCTCGTGCACACCTCCGGTCGGTACGGCGCGAAGGTGCTGGACCCCGCCCTGCGCGCGGGCGCGCTGCCGCTGGCGCTGCACCCCGCGATGACCTTCACCGGTACCCCCGTGGACATCCAGCGTCTGGCCGGCTGTTCCTTCGGCGTCACCGCGCCCGACGAACTGCGGCTGGCCGCCGAGGCTCTCGTCATCGAGATGGGCGGCGAGCCGGAGTGGATCGCCGAGCAGAACCGGCCGCTCTACCACGCGGCCCTCGCACTCGGCGCCAACCACCTGGTGACCCTCGTCGCCCAGTCCATGGAGCTGCTGCGCACGGCCGGTGTCGAGGCGCCCGACCGGATGCTCGGCCCGCTGCTCGGCGCCGCCCTCGACAACGCCCTGCGCTCCGGCGACGCGGCGCTCACCGGCCCCGTCGCGCGCGGTGACGCGGGTACGGTCGCCGCGCACATCGGCCAGCTGCGCGAGCACGCCCCGCAGACCGTCGCCGGCTACCTGGCGATGGCACGCGCGACCGCCGACCGGGCGCTCGCCCACGGACTGCTGAAGCCGGAACTCGCCGAGGACCTGCTCGGGGTACTCGCCGACGGAACCGACGGCACCGACGGAACCAACGGCACCGAAGGAGCTGCCGGATGACCACCACCCTGCTGCGCACCGCCGACGAATTGCACGCTCGCGCGCGTGCGGGCCGCCGTGCCGTCGTGATGACCATGGGCGCCCTGCACGACGGGCACGCCACGCTGATCCGCACCGCGCGCGAGATCGCCGGCCCGGACGGCGAGGTCGTGGTCACGGTCTTCGTCAACCCGCTGCAGTTCGGCGCGGGCGAGGACCTCGACCGTTACCCGCGCACCCTGGAGGCCGACCTCAAGGTCGCCGAGCAGGCGGGCGCGGACGTCGTGTTCGCCCCGTCCGTGGACGAGGTCTACCCGGGCGGCGAACCGCAGGTCCGCATCAGCGCGGGCCCCATGGGCGAACGCCTGGAGGGCGCCACACGCCCCGGCCACTTCGACGGCATGCTCACCGTCGTCGGCAAACTGCTGCACCTCACCCGGCCCGACGTGGCCCTGTTCGGGCAGAAGGACGCCCAGCAGCTCGCCCTGATCCGGCGCATGGTGCGGGACCTGAACTTCGGGATCGAGATCGTGGGCGTGCCGACCGCACGCGAGGAGGACGGCCTGGCCCTGTCCAGCCGCAACCGCTATCTCTCGCTCCAGGAGCGGCGCACCGCCCTCGCCCTGTCCCAGGCCCTGTTCGCGGGCCGCGACCGGCACGCCGCCCAGGAGGCGCTGCGCGCGCGGGCGCGTGAGGTACCCGCCACGCACGCGCGTGCCGAGGCCCTCAGCGCCATAGGTGAGTCCCGCGCGGCCGCCGACGCGCACGCCGTCGCCAAGGCCGTACCCGGCTCCGCCGCGGCCGTCCGCGCCGCGGCGCGCCTGGTGCTCGACGATGCCGCCCGCCTCGACCCGCCGCTCGAACTGGACTACCTCGCCCTGGTCGACCCGTCCGACTTCACCGAGATCGAGGACGACTTCACCGGCGAGGCCGTCCTCGCCGTCGCCGCCCGGGTCGGGACGACCCGGCTGATCGACAACCTTCCTCTCACCTTCGGAGCCGCCTCGTGACCAGCACAGGCATACGACTGCACGCGCCCGCGCCCGGGTGGTCCATCTCCGCGGACGTGGTGGTCGTCGGCTCCGGCGTCGCCGGCCTGACCGCGGCCCTGCGCTGCGAGGCCGCCGGCCTGACGACGGTCGTCGTCACCAAGGCCCGCCTCGACGACGGCTCCACCCGCTGGGCCCAGGGCGGCATCGCCGCGGCCCTCGGCGAGGGCGACACCCCCGAACAGCACCTGGACGACACGCTGGTCGCCGGCGCGGGCCTGTGCGACGAGGAGGCCGTGCGGATCCTCGTCACCGAGGGCCCCGACGCCGTACGGCGGCTGATCGAGACCGGCGCCCACTTCGACGAGTCCTCCGAAGGCGGACTGGAACTCACCCGCGAGGGCGGCCACCACCGCCGCCGGATCGCACACGCCGGCGGCGACGCGACCGGCGCCGAGGTCTCCCGGGCGCTCGTCGAGGCGGTACGCGCGCGTGGGCTGCGCGCGATCGAGAACGCGCTCGTCCTGGACCTGCTGACGGACCCCGACGGCCGCACGGCGGGCGTCACCCTGCACGTGATGGGCGAGGGCCAGCACGACGGTGTGGGCGCCGTGCACGCCCCCGCCGTGGTCCTCGCGACCGGCGGCATGGGCCAGGTGTTCTCCGCGACCACCAACCCGTCCGTGTCCACCGGTGACGGCGTGGCGCTCGCCCTGCGGGCGGGCGCGGAGGTCTCCGACCTGGAGTTCGTGCAGTTCCACCCCACTGTGCTGTTCCTGGGCGTGGACGCCGAGGGCCAGCAGCCCCTCGTCTCCGAGGCGGTGCGCGGTGAGGGCGCCCACCTGGTCGACGCCGACGGCGTGCGCTTCATGGTCGGGCAGCACGAGCTGGCCGAACTGGCGCCCCGGGACATCGTCGCCAAGGGCATCACGCGCCGCATGCAGGAGCAGGACGCCGAGCACATGTTCCTCGACGCCCGTCACTTCGGCGCCGAGATGTGGGAGCACCGCTTCCCGACGATCCTCGCCGCCTGCCGCGCCAACGGCATCGACCCGGTCCACGAGCCCATCCCGGTCGCCCCGGCCGCCCACTACGCCTCCGGCGGCGTGCGCACCGACTCACACGGCCGTACGACGGTGCCCGGCCTGTACGCGTGCGGCGAGGTCGCCTGCACCGGCGTGCACGGCGCCAACCGGCTTGCCTCCAACTCCCTCCTGGAGGGCCTCGTCTACGCCGAGCGCATCGTCGCCGACATCACGGCGAACCGGGCGGAGGACGGCCTCCACGCGCGCGTGCCCGAACCGGTCGCGCAGCCCGAGAAGCCGGCGCACCCGCTCCTCGCCCCCGAGGCCCGGTTCGCGATCCAGCGGACCATGACCGAGGGCGCCGGCGTCCTGCGCTCCGCCGACTCCCTCACCAAGGCCGCCGAACAGCTCCAGCGGCTGCACACCGAGGCCCGCGACGCCCTCGACGAGAACGGCAAGACCGCCGAGCCCGGCGTCGACACCTGGGAGGCCACCAACCTCCTGTGCGTGGCCCGCGTCCTGGTCGCCGCCGCCCGGCAGCGCGAGGAGACCCGCGGCTGCCACTGGCGCGAGGACCACGCCGACCGCGACGACACCGCCTGGCGGCGCCACATCGTCGTACGGCTGAATCCGGACCGCACGCTGGCCGTACACACCACGGACACCGCAGACTTCCCCCCTACCCGGCAGTACCCGCGCCCCCAGGAGCAGTGACAGAAGTGAGCACCCCCGACCTTCCCCTCGCCTCGTCCGGTGGTTGCGGCGACGGCTGTGCCTGTGGCGCGGACGCCGGTGACGAATACCTGGAGTGCGGTCTCGACCCCGCGCTCGCCCAGCTCCTGGCCGACGCGGGACTCGATCCCGTGGAGGTCGAGGACATCGCCAACGTCGCCATCCAGGAGGACCTCGACCACGGTGTGGACGTGACGACGGTCGCGACCATCCCCGAGGACGCCGTGGCCACCGCCGACTTCACCGCGCGCGAGGCGGGCGTCGTGGCGGGCCTCAGGGTCGCCGAAGCGGTGATCTCGGTCGTCTGCACGGACGAGTTCGAGGTCGAGCGGCACGTGGAGGACGGTGACCGGGTGGAGGCCGGGCAGAAGCTCCTGTCGGTCACCACGCGCACGCGTGACCTGCTGACCGCCGAACGCAGCGCACTCAACCTCCTGTGCCGCCTGTCGGGCATCGCCACCGCCACGCGCGCGTGGGCGGACGCCCTGGAAGGCACCAAGGCCAAGGTCCGCGACACCCGCAAGACGACGCCGGGCCTGCGTTCCCTGGAGAAGTTCGCGGTGCGCTGCGGCGGGGGTGTGAACCACCGCATGTCGCTGTCCGACGCCGCCCTGGTCAAGGACAACCACGTGGTCGCCGCGGGCGGCGTCGCCCCGGCCTTCGAGGCCGTACGGGAGGCCTTCCCGGACGTACCGATCGAGGTCGAGGTCGACACCCTGCGCCAGCTGCGCGAGGTGGTGGAAGCGGGCGCCGATCTGATCCTCCTGGACAACTTCACGCCGGACGAGTGCGCGGAAGCCGTGGGCATCGTCGGCGGGCGGGCCCTGCTGGAGGCGTCGGGCCGGCTGACCCTGGACAACGCCAAGGTCTACGCCGACACCGGCGTCGACTTCATGGCCGTCGGGGCGCTGACCCACTCCTCGCCGATCCTGGACATCGGCCTGGATCTGCGAGCGGCGGAGTAGGGAGCGGGAACCGGCCATGCTGCTGACGATCGACGTAGGCAACACGCACACGGTGCTCGGCCTGTTCGACGGCGAGGACATCGTCGAGCACTGGCGGATCTCCACGGACGCGCGCCGTACGGCTGACGAGCTCGCGGTGCTCCTGCAGGGCCTGATGGGCATGCACCCGCTCCTCGGAGAGGAGCTGGGGGACGGCATCGACGGGATCGCGATCTGCGCGACGGTGCCGTCCGTGCTGCACGAGCTGCGGGAGGTCACCCGCCGGTACTACGGCGACGTGCCCGCGGTGCTCGTGGAGCCCGGGGTGAAGACGGGCGTGCCGATCCTCACCGACAACCCCAAGGAGGTCGGCGCCGACCGCATCATCAACGCGGTGGCGGCCGTCGAGCTCTACGGCGGCCCGGCGATCGTCGTCGACTTCGGTACGGCGACGACGTTCGACGCGGTGAGCGCGCGCGGGGAGTACGTGGGCGGTGTCATCGCGCCCGGCATCGAGATCTCGGTCGAGGCGCTGGGCGTCAAGGGCGCGCAGCTGCGGAAGATCGAGGTGGCCCGGCCGCGGAGTGTGATCGGCAAGAACACGGTCGAGGCGATGCAGGCCGGGATCGTGTACGGGTTCGCCGGGCAGGTGGACGGGGTCGTGAGCCGGATGGCGCGCGAGCTGGCGGACGATCCGGACGAGGTCACGGTGATCGCCACGGGTGGCCTGGCGCCGATGGTGCTGGGGGAGTCGTCGGTGATCGACGAGCATGAGCCGTGGCTGACGCTGATCGGGCTGCGGCTGGTCTACGAGCGGAACGTGTCGCGGATCTGACGGGGGCCCGGGACCGCGGGTGGGGGAGGGGCGAGCGGCCCGGCGCTGACGGATGCCGCCCTTCTGTGGGACGGGTGCCGCCCCGAGCGGCGCGGTTGTCCGCAGCTACCCCCACCCGGGTGGCTCCCCGCGCCACACCCGCCCGCTATGTCGAATTTGTCTGATTAGCGCGTACCGTCGCCCCATGCCCACGCCATACGGATCCCGCGGCGGCATGGCGTTCGGTGCGGAGGAGCTGCGTGTGCTCCGCCGCGCTCTCGCCCTCGCCCTGAACCCCGCCCCCGCCTCGGCCGAGGACGTCCAGGACTGCCTTCGCGTCGCCGAGTCCCTGGACGAGGCGATGCGCGAGGGTGCCCGGCTGCGTGCCTTCCTGGTGGCCGACCTCGCCCGGTACCGCGCCGCCCTGCCCGGCACCGCCGCCGGCTATCTCACACTCCTGGAGGAGGTGCTGGGAGCCGGGTACCGCCCCGACCCGGACGATCTCGCCGCGCTCCGGACGCTGCGGGGCAGTCCAGCCGCAGCCGCGCTCCTGGACCGCTGCCGGGCGCTCGCGGAACAGGACGTGCGCACCCGCCTCGCCCGGGACGGCGCCCGAGAGGCCGCTGTGGCCCCCCAAGCGCTCTCGGGTATCCCGGCGGCCCGCCAGCCCGTCCACGCGTCGCACATCCGCCTCCTGGCGCTTCCTGGGGGCCTTTGCGGTGACTCCTCCGGCGACTTCACCGCTGTCGCCGAGGACCCGGCCGAGAAGCCCGAGAAGGAGCCCGCCGTGAAGCCGGCCCCCTCCGCTCCCAAGCCCGCCCCCGGCGGGCCCACGCCGACCCGGCGCCCCGTTCCCACCCCGGGCGAGGTCTTCCCGCGCCGCAAGCCGGCCTCACCGCCCGCGAAGCCACCCCACCAACTGGCCGTGGGCTGACCCGGCACCGGGACGGGGGCCGACGCGCCGCCCACCCGCCCCCGTCCCGCTGCCCCGGCGTGGCTACTCTGGATCCATGGACTACGTCTCCGCGCTCGTACCCCCGGTCGTCATGGCAGCGTTCTTCATCGGTCTGATCAGGGTGATCGTGAAGACCCAGGGCGGGGCCAACAAGGCCAAGGAGGACGCGGCCGTCGACGCCGCGCTCGCACGCGCGGAGAACTCCCGTCAGGCCTCCACCGCGAAGTCCGACGCCTGAGCCCTGCCCGCGGCGCCTCCCGACGGCGTACGACGCGTGCCCGCGCACCTCGCGCACCGGCACTTTCCGCGTCGTACGCCCTTTTTGTTCCCGTTTGCCGCTGAAAGTGACCGTTCGGCACGCCATTGACGAGATCTCCCACTATTGTTCTGAGTTGTGCCTCGCCCATTGGGAGAACTCGAAGACGCGGTGATGACGCGGGTGTGGAAGTGGAACCGCCCGGTCACCGTTCGAGAAGTCCTGGAAGACCTTCAGCAGGAACGGTCCATCGCCTACACGACGGTGATGACCGTTTTGGACAATCTCCATCAGAAGGGCTGGGTGCGCCGCGAAGCGGAAGGCCGGGCCTATCGATATGAAGCGGTCTCCACGCGTGCCGCCTACGCCGCGGCGCTGATGAACGAGGCCTGGGGGCAGAGCGACAACCCCGCCGCCGCTCTCGTCGCCTTCTTCGGCATGATGAGCGACGAACAACGACAGGCCCTGCGAGACGCCGTACGGATCGTCCAGGTACCGGAAACGCCCGAACCCGCCCGTGCCCCCGATACCGCCGGGGATACGGCCGTGAGCGATACCTCGGGGGAGAACCCCGACTCGGCGGTGGAGGACGGCGGGCGATAGCGTCCGCTCATGTCAGAGAGCCCCGAAGTCACCGCTAAAGCCATCACCGTCCGACGGGCCCGGACCAGCGATGTCCCGGCCGTGCGCCGACTCCTTGACGCCTACGTCCGTGACGGCATCCTCCTCGACAAAGCGATGGTGACGCTTTACGAGGACATCCAGGAGTTCTGGGTCGCCGAACGGGACGACAACGCCGAGGTGGTCGGCTGTGGCGCACTTCACGTGATGTGGGAAGACCTCGCGGAAGTCCGCACTCTCGCGGTGAAGCCCGGCCTGAAGGGCGCCGGCGTCGGCCATCAGTTGCTGCGGAAGTTGCTGCACACCGCGCGCTGGCTCGGTGTTCGCCGGGTTTTCTGTCTGACCTTCGAAGTGGACTTCTTCGTCAAGCACGGCTTCGTGGAGATCGGTGAGACGCCCGTCGACACCGATGTCTACGCGGAACTCCTGCGCTCCTATGACGAGGGCGTCGCGGAGTTCCTCGGTCTCGAACGAGTGAAACCGAACACCTTGGGCAACAGCCGGATGCTTCTGCATCTGTGATCGCCGGGCATCGCGAGGTTCGTCAAGGCGTATTCCAGTGGTGGACAAGGACCGGACAACGGATGGACAACGGGCGGACAAGGGAGCGGACCCCTGCCCGGGTTCCCTATGTCCGAAACGCGCACGTTTCCGGTCCCGGGGCGGTCCTTCGATCTCTGCCGGGGGTTTGTGTTTTTCCCGCAAAAGCGGTTTGCTTTCCGACGTACTGCAGTACTGCATATAACAGGGGGCGGCGAAACGGCGGACGCCGCAGACCCCCGACCCTCACGTTTTCGATGAAAGGAAATCCGGTGGCACAGAAGGTTCAGGTCCTTCTTGTCGACGACCTCGACGGCGGCGAGGCAGACGAGACCGTGACGTTCGCGCTGGACGGCAAGACGTACGAGATCGATCTCACGACCACCAATGCGGACAAGCTGCGCGGCCTTCTCGACCCCTATGTGAAGGGTGGTCGTCGCACCGGAGGTCGTGCTTCGGGTGGGCGTGGAAAGGCGCGCGCCGCTACGGGTGGCAGCCAGGACACCGCGCAGATCCGCGCCTGGGCGAAGGAGAACGGTCTCGAGGTCAACGACCGCGGCCGTGTTCCCGCGGCCATTCGCGAGGCTTACGAGAAGGCGAACGGCTGAGCGCACGCGCGCAGCCGGACCCGGTGACACTGCGTTGCCACCGTGTCCACGAGTCGTACGAGATCGGGGGCGCCCCCACCGCCCCCCACGGCCGACAGCGTCGGCAACGAGGCCTCGACCTCGCACCCCGGCACGGGGGGCCGCAACCACACGGCGGCCCCCTGAAGACGTCCGGAAGGGCCCGGAGGCGACGGCCGGGCGTCGGCCCGCCAGGACCCGGGTCCTGGGGGCGGTGGCGCTTCCATGCGCCCGTCCGCGCCGAGCGCCACCAGATCCAGCGCCAGCGCACCCCACTCCAGCCAGTCCAGGAGCCCCGGCAGCTCGTCCGCGCTGCCCGCGGCCACCAGTAGCCGCATCCGGTCGCCCCGCAGCGCCACCGGAGAGTCCGGCCCCAGGCGCCTCAGCGCCCCGAAACCCGCCTCGGCCGGTACGTCCAGGACGTCGAAGCGCAGGCCGGTGACCAGCCGCAGCGGCTCACCGGGCACTGTCGCCCAGCCCAGTGCGTTCTCGTACCAGTGCCGCATCCGGTCTCCCGGAGTCTGCGGCCGACGGGAGAAGGGGACCGCGGTGACCGAGCCGACCATGCCAAGCGCAACCGTCGAAAACCCCTTCAAGTTACGCTGGGTGCCCTGGCGAATGCGCAGTGTGCCGAAAAGGGGGGCGCGTGGGGGTGCGGGGAGGCACAAGGGTGTTCGCCCATAGCGGAGGGAATGAGCGCGCGCGGCATGGAGTGTCCGTCCGCGCGGGTAAGACATCCCTAGTGGGAGGGGGCGACACGCAGGAAAGGACGTCTCACGTTCGCCATCGGCGTACTGCCGGTGAGGGTAACTGCCTGGCCTGCGGGAACATCGTCTCGCACCATCGGGTTGGAGCAGATGTCGGCGTTCGGGGTCAGGAGGCCATCGACGGTGTCGGCAGTTGGAATGAGCGGTCCCCGCTTGCGGGACTAAGCTGCGGAAGGACAGAGAGGGGAAGTTCCCCCCACTGCCTGACCGCTCTGAGGAGCGATTAACGATGTTCGAGAGGTTCACCGACCGCGCGCGGCGGGTTGTCGTCCTGGCTCAGGAAGAAGCCCGGATGCTCAACCACAACTACATCGGCACCGAGCACATCCTCCTGGGCCTGATCCACGAGGGTGAGGGTGTCGCCGCCAAGGCCCTTGAGAGCCTCGGGATTTCGCTCGAGGCGGTCCGCCAGCAGGTGGAGGAGATCATCGGCCAGGGCCAGCAGGCCCCGTCCGGGCACATCCCCTTCACTCCCCGTGCCAAGAAGGTCCTGGAGCTGTCGCTCCGCGAGGCCCTTCAGCTGGGCCACAACTACATCGGCACGGAGCACATCCTGCTCGGCCTGATCCGTGAGGGCGAGGGCGTCGCCGCCCAGGTCCTGGTCAAGCTGGGCGCAGATCTGAACCGAGTGCGGCAGCAGGTGATCCAGCTGCTCTCCGGTTACCAGGGCAAGGAGACCGCCACCGCCGGCGGCCCTGCCGAGGGCACCCCCTCGACGTCCCTGGTCCTCGACCAGTTCGGCCGGAACCTCACCCAGGCCGCTCGTGAGTCCAAGCTCGACCCGGTCATCGGGCGCGAGAAGGAGATCGAGCGGGTCATGCAGGTGCTGTCCCGCCGCACCAAGAACAACCCGGTCCTGATCGGTGAGCCCGGCGTCGGCAAGACCGCCGTCGTCGAGGGCCTCGCCCAGGCCATCGTCAAGGGCGAGGTGCCCGAGACCCTCAAGGACAAGCACCTCTACACCCTCGACCTCGGTGCGCTGGTCGCCGGCTCCCGCTACCGCGGTGACTTCGAGGAGCGCCTGAAGAAGGTGCTCAAGGAGATCCGCACCCGCGGCGACATCATCCTGTTCATCGACGAGCTGCACACGCTCGTCGGAGCCGGTGCCGCCGAGGGCGCCATCGACGCTGCTTCGATCCTGAAGCCGATGCTGGCCCGCGGTGAGCTGCAGACCATCGGTGCGACGACGCTGGACGAGTACCGCAAGCACCTGGAGAAGGACGCGGCCCTGGAGCGCCGCTTCCAGCCGATCCAGGTCGCGGAGCCGTCCCTGCCGCACACGATCGAGATCCTCAAGGGTCTGCGTGACCGCTACGAGGCGCACCACCGCGTGTCCATCACGGACGAGGCGCTGGTCCAGGCCGCCACCCTGGCCGACCGGTACATCTCGGACCGCTTCCTGCCGGACAAGGCGATCGACCTGATCGACGAGGCCGGTTCCCGGATGCGCATCCGCCGCATGACCGCGCCGCCGGACCTCCGCGAGTTCGACGAGAAGATCGCCGGCGTCCGCCGCGACAAGGAGTCCGCGATCGACTCGCAGGACTTCGAGAAGGCCGCCTCCCTCCGCGACAAGGAGAAGCAGCTCCTGGCCGCCAAGGCCAAGCGGGAGAAGGAGTGGAAGGCCGGCGACATGGACGTCGTCGCCGAGGTCGACGGCGAGCTGATCGCCGAGGTCCTCGCCACGGCCACCGGCATTCCGGTCTTCAAGCTGACCGAGGAGGAGTCCTCGCGTCTGCTGCGCATGGAGGACGAGCTCCACAAGCGGGTCATCGGCCAGGTCGACGCCGTCAAGGCGCTGTCGAAGGCGATCCGTCGTACGCGTGCCGGTCTGAAGGACCCGAAGCGTCCCGGTGGTTCGTTCATCTTCGCCGGCCCGTCCGGTGTCGGTAAGACCGAGCTGTCCAAGGCCCTCGCCGAGTTCCTCTTCGGTGACGAGGACGCGCTGATCTCCCTCGACATGTCGGAGTTCAGCGAGAAGCACACGGTGTCGCGTCTCTTCGGTTCGCCCCCCGGCTACGTGGGCTACGAAGAGGGTGGCCAGCTGACCGAGAAGGTCCGCCGCAAGCCGTTCTCCGTCGTCCTCTTCGACGAGGTGGAGAAGGCCCACCCGGACATCTTCAACTCGCTGCTGCAGATCCTGGAGGACGGTCGTCTGACCGACTCCCAGGGCCGGGTCGTGGACTTCAAGAACACGGTCATCATCATGACGACCAACCTCGGCACCCGGGACATCTCCAAGGGCTTCAACCTGGGCTTCGCGGCCTCGGGTGACACGAAGACCAACTACGAGCGCATGAAGAACAAGGTCCAGGACGAGCTCAAGCAGCACTTCCGCCCCGAGTTCCTCAACCGCGTCGACGACGTGGTCGTCTTCCCGCAGCTGACGCAGGAGGACATCCTGCGGATCGTCGACCTGATGGTCGGCAAGGTGGACGAGCGCCTGAAGGACCGGGACATGGGCATCGAGCTCTCCCAGTCCGCCAAGGAGCTGCTGTCCAAGAAGGGCTACGACCCCGTGCTGGGCGCCCGGCCGCTGCGCCGTACCATCCAGCGCGAGATCGAGGACACGCTCTCGGAGAAGATCCTCTTCGGCGAGCTGCGCCCCGGTCACATCGTGGTCGTGGACACCGAGGGCGAGGGCGACGCCAAGACCTTCACCTTCCGGGGTGAGGAGAAGTCGGCGCTGCCGGACGTCCCGCCGATCGAGCAGGCGGCCGGCGGTGCCGGGCCGAACCTGAGCAAGGACGCGTAACCCTCCTGGGGGTTCGCCGAGAAAGGGGCCGGTGCTTTTCGGAGCGCCGGCCCCTTCGCTTGTCCGGTCGGAGCACGGGCCCCTTACGCTCGGCGGGCGGACTTTCAGCGGTTGACCACGGTGATCGAGGCGCCTGGAAAGAGGTCGGCGTAGAGGTGGGCGGGGAAGCGCTCGCCGGGGAAGGTCTGCAAGGCCACCTCACGCAGAGCCGGCAGCCGCGCGGCGAGGGCGGAGAGATCCTCGGTCCCGTACAGGGCGGTGACGCGAAGGGACGTCACCTCCGACAGCTCAGGCATGGCCCTGACGGAGTCCGGAAAACGAGTGACGAAGTCTCCGTTGAGGTGGAGGCTGGTCAGCCGCGGGAGCGCGAGGACGGACCGCCAGTCGGCGGTCTCCAGCGGAGTCCTCAGCTGCCCCAGGCTGAGTTCCTTGAGAGTGGTCCAGTGCTCCAGCCCGCGCAGGCCCGTGCGATTCGTGGTGTACCGCCCCAGGAAGAGGAACTCCAGCGGCGCGCCGACCGGCAGGACGTCGGTGAGGCTCTCGCCGGGAAGTTCCTGGTCGACGGAGAGCCGTAGCAGCGAACGCAGTGATCCCAGCCCCGTGAGGTCGTGGATCCGGCCGCAGGCGAGATCGACGAGACGCAGAGAGGCTAGCCGGTCGAGGCCCTGGGCCAGCAGGCAGCCTTCGAGCCGCAGGCCGCCGAGGGAGCCGAACGGCAGCAGGGCGCCCAGGTCTTCGACGTGGATGTTCCCCCGTAGATCGATGAGGGTCACCGTCTCCGGTGCCGGGACAGCGGCCAGGACGTCGGGGATCGGATGGTCGCCCCGGAGGTCCAGCCCGTGCCAGGGCCGCATCCGGCGCAGGGCCTCGCGCTGCTCCCCGGAATGGCAGGTGACCAACAGGTCGGTCCGGTCCAGATGGTCCAGCACCTCCGCCGCGTACTCCTCGGTGTCGAAGCGGCTCCAGGTGCCCACGAGTTGCCGACGCACCTCCAGGTCCGAGTGCTCCCGGAACCGGCGCAGCACGCCCATGGCCCCCGTGGGCTCCTCGGCGCCCAGTATCGACGCGGTGGTCGTGACCCTCAGGGCCTCCGCGTCGCTCAACCCCTCCGGCCCCGGCAGCAGCTCCAGCACCAGGGCCCCGGTCTCCGCCAGCAGTTTCGCCTCCTCCGCTGTCCGGGGCGGGATGAGTGCGGCGGCCTGGGTCTCCACCTCGGCCCGTACGCCGGGGTCGAGTGCCGTCGAGTGTTCGAGGCAGGCCAGGGCCAGCAGTGTCAGCCGGGGTGAGTTGCGGGCGATCAGGTGCCGTAGCAGCGTGGCCCGTTCCCGGGGGCGGGCGTGGGCCACCGCCAGGCGGATCACGTCCTCCCACTGGGCGTCGTCGGCGTGGCTGATGAGGACGTCGAGGTGGCCCTCCGCCACCGCGTAGCGGGCGCCCAGGTAGTCCTGGAACGTGCGGTGCACGAAGTCCACGACGCCCTCGGCCGGTTGACGCAGCAGCCCGCTGCGCAGCAGCAGAAGGCGGAGCACCGTCGTGGCGTCCCCCTGCCCGGCGGCCGCGGCCACCGTCGGCAGGCAGCGTTCGACGATGCCCTCGGCTGTCTCGGTGTCCATCTCCGTGCGGCCGCTCAACACCAGTGCGTAGGCGAGGCGTTGCAGCAGCTCCAGCTGGACCTCCTCGCTCAGCTCCAGGCCGTCCAGCGCGCTCATGCCCCGCTCCCGGTCGCGGCGGGTGAGCAGCATCGCGAGGGCGGCGTCGTACAACTCCTTGCGGCCCGTGGGGAGATAGCCCCGTCGTTCCCGGTGCAGGGCGCAGATCAGGCCGCACATCAAGGGGTTGGTGGCGAGGCGGGCCAGGTCGCGTTTGGTGTGCAGGGCGTCGAGCAGGGCCGGCTCGTACTCCGGGGCTCGGGCCGCCTCGTGCCAGCGGTGGACGAAGGTGGTCACGTCGGCGCGACGCATGGGGGCCAGGGCCACTTCCCGGAAGCCTTCCTCGGCCAGCCAGTCGGGCCGTACGGCCGTCGGGCGCGAGGTCAGCATCCAGTGGTTGCCCGGGAAGGCGCGGATCAGGTCGAGGAGCCAGTCGCGGGTCCGGTGGCGGTCGGCGGACGGGATCTCGTCCAGGCCGTCCACCAGGACCAGACCCCGCCCCGCGGTCAGGACGCGTTCCGCCCAGCCCTCGGGTGGTGCCAGGGGGCAGCCGACCGCCGTGAGGAACGTGGACGGCGGCGGGAGGGTGCCCGCTCGGAGCAGGGTGCGCAGGGGGAGAACGTACGGGATGCGGTCGCCCTCCGCGGCCGCTGTCACCGCGAGCCACTGCACCAGCGTCGTCTTGCCGGAGCCCGCCTCGCCGCGCAGCAGCACACGGTCATGGCCGCGCATGGCCTGCTCCGCCGGCAGCTGGAGCGTGACAGGGGCCGGCCGGCCGTCCGGCGCCCGGTCGGGCGGGGACTCCTCCGTCGCCGTCGCCTCCAGGCTCAGATAGGCCACCTCCAGCGGCCAGCGGTCCGGGGAGTCGCGCAGGTCGATGCCGTAGATGGTGATGTGGTTGTGGCGTTCGGCCACGTACGGCAGATAGCGGCGTTCGAAGGCGGTGTCACGGCTGTCGGGGCGGGGCATCCGGGTGATCAACTCGTCCACCCTGGCGATCAGTTCGGCCTGCATCCGGGTCTGTTCGACGAGGGTGCGGGGTACAAAGGTGGAGCGCTTGGTGAAGAACTCCAGGATCTGGAGGCAGGCCCACTCCGTCGCGGAGTCGAGGAAGAGGCGGGCGTCCATGGACAGGCCGTCGGCCGCGGGGGCGTTGCGGTGCAGTTCCCTGGCCAGCTCGCGATGGCCGAGGCGGACGGCCTGGACGTCGTCCATGTCGAGGTCGCCGACGGCGAGCAGCCTGCGGGCCAAGGCGTCGGCGACCGCGGTCTGCTCGTCGGCGGGGAAGGGCGGTTCGCCGGGCGAGTCCACCGCCTCGCGGACCAGGTGCCTGGCGAGTCTGCGGACGTCGTCATCGGCCAGCTGCCGTTTCTCGCCCCGGAAGGAGACGAGCTGCGACAGCCGTACGGGCTTGTCGACCAGCCCGGCGCCGGGACCGTCGGCGACGAACAGCTTCTTCACCAGCGGCGCGATCAGGCTTGACGCCAGCTTTCCGCCGAGAACCGTGGGCTCCATCCGCCGCATCCCCCCTGTGGCTGTGCGAACGAAGGGAGCCTAGCGGCGGTTTCGGCAGCCGGCGTCAGGTGATTTCGGCGACCGACGGTTCCCCGTCGCCGACTACGACAGCTGTCCGTCGTAGTCCGGCAGCTTGTACGTCTTCTCGGCGTGGCCGCCCGACAGATCGGTGGCGCTGTTGCCGATGTTCGCGATGATCGTGTAGCCCTTCGACTCGATGTCGACGCGCTGGGCGGTCTTGTAGGCGGCGACGTCCTTGAAGAGGTCGACCAGGCCGCGGGTGTAGAGACCGGAGACGTCGTAGCCGTCGTGCTCGAGGTTGTACTCGGTGGGCAGGTAGATGACGCCCGGGCGGGCGGTGACGAAGAAGAGGGAGACGCCGTGCTCCTGGGCGTACTCGGCGACTGCCAGGACCGGCTTGTTGGCGGGCTGCGGGTAGCTGAAGCCGAAGTCGGTCTCCAGCGTGGTGTTGTCGATGTCGAAGACGATCGCCTGCTTCTCGCCCGGCTCGGTGGCGGCGATGCGCTGCTTCAGATAGGGCAGTGCCTGGTCCATCACGGACCGGCAGTCCTGCTGCCAGGTCGCGTAGTCGACCTCGGCGGCGGCGGCGGTCGAGGCGGTGCTCGTGGACGTCGCGGCCTCGGCGGGGGCGGCCATCGCGACAAGGGCGGCCGCCGAGAGGGCGGTTGCGGAGATACGGCGAGCCCAGGGGCCTCGTCTGTTCATCGGTGGGGGTCCTCTCACATCCGTACGCTGCCGGTGTCGTGGGCATGATCGTGCGTGAGGGTGGCGCGAGGGGAACCGTAGGGTTACTGGACGGTAGGCGTACAGAGACGTACGTCACAACCCGCTGTGCGACTTGGCGAGTTCGGGCGCAGCCGTGGCGCCAGGGAATGGGGGACCGGTGTCGTGAGCGATCGCCATCCTGGCGACGCCCGCCTCGCGCGTTCGCGGCCCGAGGGCCCGCCGGACCGGTTGAGTGAAGAGCCTGTGCGTGACGGCGCTCACGTCAATTCGGCGCCCATGGCGGGCGGTTCCGGGCACGTCCCCGAGCTCCGTACACCGGTCGCGTCGGAGTAGCCCCCGTCACATTCGCAGGTCCTCGGATCCCGGCGGCCGGTGACATGCCGCACAGGCGATTTGTCCGTTACTACCCGAGATAGTGGGGTCCCAAATGGTTGCAAAAGGGACTTTAGGCCTGGAATCGCCCCAGTGTTCCCCGAGGCCAGGGCGCTTCGGTGTCGAATGGGCGTTGTGTCAAGAAGTGCGAAGTTTCGGGGCTAATTACTAGCTTCCGTCGTAGATCACACATTTGAGTGTTCATGGGGCGCCGGGTTACCAAGGTGTGGCTGGTCCGGCGAACTCCCGTACGCCGGGTGGCTCATCTGTCCCCGTACCCATGAGGTTTCGATGTCTCAGCGCGCCATGTCCCGTTCTTCCCGTACGTCCCTGCTCCGCACCCGTGCCGCAGTGCTGGCCGCCGGTCTGGGAGTGTCGGTCGCGCTGGGAGCCGGGGTCGCGTCCGCCGCCACGCCGGCCGCCGCCCCGGCTGCCGCCAAGACCGCAGCCACGTCCGCCTCCTGGGTCCACCCGGTGGCGAAGTACACGCTCAGCGCGACCTTCAACCAGGCCGGCGGCATGTGGGCGCACAAGCACAGCGGCCAGGACTTCGCCGTGCCGGTCGGCACCAACGTCGTCGCCGCGCACGGCGGAACGGTCGTCAAGGCGGGTGGCAACGGCGCCGGCGACGGTCCGGCGTACGGCAACGCCATCGTCATCAAGCACGGCAACGGGACCTACTCGCAGTACGCCCACCTGTCGCGCATCGACGTGAAGATCGGTCAGGTCGTCAAGACCGGCCAGCACATAGCCCAGTCCGGCAACACCGGCAACTCCAGCGGCCCGCACCTGCACTTCGAGATCCGCACGACCCCGAACTACGGCTCGGCGGTCAACCCGGTCTCCTTCCTGCGCAGCCACGGCGTGAAGGTCTGACCGGCTCCGGTCACGAGCCCTGGTGGGCTCGCGTCACCTGATCGACGGCGACCTCGAGGACGGCCTTGCGCTTGTCCTCGGGGTCGCCTTCGAGGTCCTGCAGGACGAACATGCCGGCGTGCAGCGTGAACAGGGCGCTGACGCAGCGCACCTGGTCGACCAGGGGGGCGTCCGGGTCGATGATGATGTCGCGCAGGCCGCGCATGCGGTCCTTGAACGTGTCGCCGATGCGCAGTTCCCGTATCGTCGCCTGGTTCTCCTGCATGAAGCGGAACAGTGGTGACGCGTCGATGAGGGCCTGGTGGTAGCGCCGTATGATCTCCTGCTTGGTCTCCAGCGTGTGCGGCTGCCCCTTGCCCCACTCGACGAGCTCCTCCATGGGCCTCGTCAGGTCCTCGAAGATGCTGACCAGGATCTGTTCCTTGGTCTTGAAGTGGTAGTAGAGGGCGGCCTTCGTGACGTCGAGACGCTCGGCGATCTCGCGCAGCGAGGTCTTCTCGTAGCCCTGCTCGGCGAAGAGTTCGAGCGCGACGTCCTGGATGCGCTGGCGGGTGTTGCCGCGGCGCTGCTGCTTGGTGCCGTCCATGGTGACGCCCATCCTCGTACTCCTTGCGCTCCCAGGAAACTTACTTGACGACCGGCTAGTTGCGGGTCTATTTTCCCAGTGTAGTCAACTAGCCGGTCGGCAAGTAAGTGGCCCGGCCTGGGGGAGTGGGAACGATGGCGGACATACAGACGGTCGACGCGGTCGACACAGGGGCCAGGGACGGCGAGAAACAGCCGAAGAGCGTGCGGGTGGTCCTGCTCGCGCTGATGATCACGATGATGCTGGCGATGCTCGACAACATGATCGTGGGCACGGCCATGCCGACGATCGTGGGCGACCTGGGTGGACTGGAACACCTCTCCTGGGTCGTGACGGCGTACACCCTCGCCACCGCGGCCGCCACCCCGATCTGGGGCAAGCTCGGCGACATGTACGGCCGCAAGGGCTCCTTCATGTCGTCGATCGTGATCTTCCTGATCGGCTCCGCGCTGAGCGGCATGGCCCAGAACATGGGCGAACTGATCGGGTTCCGGGCCGTTCAGGGGCTCGGGGCCGGCGGTCTGATGGTCGGCGTCATGGCGATCATCGGCGACCTCATTCCGCCGCGTGAGCGCGGCAAGTACCAGGGCATGATGGCCGGCATCATGGCGCTGGCGATGATCGGCGGACCGCTGGTCGGTGGCACCATCACCGACAACTGGGGCTGGCGCTGGTCCTTCTACATCAACCTGCCGCTCGGCGTGGTCGCGCTCGTCGCGATCAGTGCGGTACTGCACCTGCCGAAGAAGCGGGCCAAGACGCGCATCGACTACCTGGGCGCCGCGCTGCTGACGATCGGCATCACGTCCATCGTCCTCGTCACCACCTGGGGTGGTACGGAGTACGCCTGGACGTCCGCGCGGATCATGGAACTCATCGGGATCGGCGTCGCCGCGCTGGTCGGGTTCTTGTTCTGGCAGACCAGGGCCGCCGAGCCGATCGTGCCGCTGCACATCTTCCGCAGCCGCAACTTCACCCTGATGTCGATCATCGGCTTCGTCACCGGTTTCGCCATGTTCGGCGCCACGCTCTTCCTGCCGCTGTACCAGCAGGCGGTGCAGGGCGCGTCCGCGACCAACTCCGGTCTGCTGCTCCTGCCCATGCTGGGCGCGATGCTCGTGACGTCGATGGTCGCCGGGCGGGTCACCACCAACACCGGCCGCTACAAGATCTTCCCGGTCGTCGGCGGTGTGCTGATGGTGGGCGGTCTCTACCTGCTGTCGACGATGGACACGGACACCAGCCGCTTCATGTCCGGTGTCTTCATGGCCGTCCTCGGCCTCGGCATGGGCTGCCTGATGCAGATCACCATGCTGGTGGCGCAGAACAGCGTGCAGATGAAGGACATGGGCGTCGCGTCCTCCTCCACCACCCTGTTCCGGACGCTCGGCTCTTCGTTCGGCGTCGCGATCATGGGCGCGCTGTTCAACAACCGCGTCCAGGACGTCATGGCCGAGAAGGCCGGCGCGCTGGGCGCGAAGATCACCGAGCAGTCCGCGCAGCTGGACGCCGCGAGCCTGGCGAAGCTGCCCGAGGCGGCGCGGGAGGCGTACCAGCAGGCGGTGTCGGCCGGTACGCACTCGGCGTTCGTGCTGGGGGCGGCGGTGGCCCTGGTCGTGATGGTGGCGTCGGTGTTCGTGAAGGAGGTTCCGCTCAAGGGGGCGGGGCCGAAGGGGGACGAGGCGGCCCAGGCGGCTCAGCCTCCGCTGGCCGAGTCCGTCTGACCTGTTGACGAGCTGAAGGCCCCCGGCTGGTGTCCGCCCCGGGGGCCTTCGCCCTGCCCGGGGGCGACGGGTTGTCCGGTGCTCGACGGTTCACCTGGTGGCCGACCGGGTCAGAAGCGAGCCCCTGCTGAACCGAACCTCTGCCGAAGTGGGCCGGCGCTACTTCCCCGAAGGCAGCATCGGATAGCTCCCCGTGCTCGTCGGCGCGTGCTCCGGCAGCCACAGCACGGCGACCGCGCCCTCTGCCGGGATGTGCTCCGGCGCTCCGGCCGGGCGGACGTTGCGGAAGGTCAGACGGGCGCCGAGCACCCGGGCCTGGCCCGCCGCGATCGTCAGACCGAGGCCGTGGCCGCGCCCCGAGCGGTCGCTGCTGCCGGTGCGGAAGCGGCTGGGTCCCTCGGCGAGCAGGGCCTCGGGGAAGCCGGGGCCGTGGTCGCGGACCCGGATGACCCGGCCCTCGACGCTGACCTGGATCGGCGGTCTGCCGTGTCGGGCGGCGTTGGCCAGCAGGTTGAACAGCACGCGTTCGAGGCGCCGCGGGTCGGTGGTGACCTCCGACTCGTGCACCACGCGCACCTCGACATCGGGGTCCTTCGCCGCCACCCGCCGGGTCACGAACTCGCCCAGGACGATGTCCTGCAACTCGGCCCGCTCGGAGGCGCCGTCCAGCCGGGCCACCTCCAGGACGTCCTCGACGAGCGTGCGCATCGCCTTCGCCCGGTCCAGCACGAGTTCCGTCGGGCGGCCCGGCGGCAGCAGCTCGGCGGCCGTGAGCAGCCCGGTCACCGGGGTGCGCAGCTCGTGCGCGATGTCGGCGGTGACCCGGCGCTCCGCCTCCAGGCGTTGCTGGAGCGCGTCCGCCATCGCGTCCACCGCGCGCGCGAGGTCGTCCGTCTCGTCCCGTACGACACCGCCGATGGCGTCCCGTACCCGTACGTCGGTCTCGCCCTTGGCGACCTGGTTCGCCGCGGCGGCCGCCTTGCGCAGCCGGCGCGAGAGCTGGCCGCCGATGAGCACACCGAGCGCGCTGCCGCCGAGGACCACCGCGATGGAGCCGATCACCAGGGCCTGGTCGAGGTCCTTGAGGATGTCCGTGCTGCGGTCGGTGAACCCGGCGTGCAGCGACAGCACATGCCCGTCCTTGACCGGCACGGCCGCCCAGATGTCCGGCACCCCGCCCGCGCGGTCGGACACGAACGTCGCCCGGCGTCCCTCGGCGACCTTCTCCCGCAGTTCCGACGGCAGCCCCGGGTCGTCGATCACCACTTTGGGGAAGTTCGGCCGCCCCGACACCTCGTAGTTGTGCTGGGCGATCTGTACGCGCTCGTCCGCGAGGTCGCGCGCGTTGTCCAGCATCGAGACCCGGGCGGCGTTGTGCACGACCAGGCTGAGCGCGATCGCCACCAGCGCGCCGACCAGCGCGATGGCCGCGCTGAGCTTCCACCGCAGACCCGTACGTATGCCCGAGCGCTCCACGTCGACCGGGAGCAGGCGTCCGATGATCCCCCGCATGGCCGCCCCGCTCAGGCCTTCAACTTGTAGCCGAAACCGCGGACCGTCTCGATCCGGTCCTGGCCGATCTTCGTGCGCAGTCGCTGCACATGGACGTCGACCACGCGGGTGTCCCCGCCCCAGCCGTAGTCCCACACGCGCTCCAGGAGCTTGTCGCGCGAGAGCACCGTGCCCGGCGCGGAGGAGAACTCCAGGAGCAGCCGCATCTCGGTCGGGGTCAGGCCCACCGGCTGCCCGGCGCGGCGTACCTCCATGCCCTCCGTGTCGATCTCCAGTTCGCCGAAGGTCAGGACCCCGCCGGTGGCGGCGGAGGCAGCCTCGTCCGCGCGGTCGGCACCGCCGGCGTGCCCGAAGCGGCGCAGCACCGCACGGATGCGGGCCACCAGGACGGCACCGTCGAACGGCTTGGTCACATAGTCGTCGGCGCCCGCCTCCAGGCCCAGTACGACGTCGATGGAGTCCGCGCGCGCCGACAGCATGATCACCGGAACCGTGGACTCGTCGCGGATGCGCCGGCACAGGCTGACGCCGTCCAGCCCGGGCACCATGACGTCCAGCAGCGCGATGTCGGGGCGGTTCGCCCGGAACGCCTCCAGGCCCGACAGACCGTCGGGCATGGCGGTGACCGCGAAGCCGTCCCGCTCCAGGGCGAGCTGGGTGGCCTCGCGGATGACGTCGTCGTCCTCGACGAACAGGACGTGGGTGTGGTCTGCCATCCCGGTGTTCTCAGTCCTTCTGGGGTGTCTCTGCGTGAGGGGGGTGGGTTCAGTTGCTCTCGGGCACGGCTGTGGGCTCGCCGCCCACGGCGTTGCCGTACTCGCTGTGGGTGCGGTACTCCTCGGTGAACCGGTCCGAGGCCCAGCGGTAGGTGATCACGTTCTCGCCGGACGGATTCGTCACCGCGTCGCTCTTCTCATACACCTGCTTGGTCACCACCAGGTCGCCGCGGTCTATCTCCGCGTAGACCGGAGGCTCCTCGGCCTTGAAGACGTTGGTGTACCGGCCGCCGTGCTCGCGGTACACGTACGAGCCCACTCCGACAGCGTCACCGCAGGTGAGCACGTTGACGACGACGTCGCTGGCCGATCCTCCGGTCAGGTCGCCGTACGACACGTCCACCGGGTACTCGTTTCCGACGCACGGCTTCAGCTGCCGCTTGACCTCCGCGGAGACCTTCGGGTCCTCCTTGACGAGTTCGACCGCGTCCACCCGGTCCGGGGTGGCGGAGGGCGAGAGCATGGGGGAGGCGGCGCCCGCCACGGCGTCAGCGTGGGCCGGACCCTCGTCACGGGCGCCGGTGCCGCCGGTGGCGCACGCGGCGGCGAAAAACCCGAGGGCGGCGAGCACGACCATCGCCGTGATCACCGCCGGGAAGGTCCCGCGGGCCGCTGTGGGCCCGGCGCCGGTCAGGCCGCGCAACGCTCCTGCTCCTCACGCTCCAGCGCGCGTGCGTCCAGATCGCGGCTCTCCAGCTCCTCGCGGAGCCGGGCGAGCGCCCGGTGCAGCGTGCTCTTGACCGTTCCGGCCGACATGCCCAGGGCCGCGGCCGTTTCCTCCGTGGACATCTGCTCCCAGTGTCGCAGCACGACGACACTGCGCTGCTTCGGGGCGAGCACCTTCATGGCGTCCATCAGCAGGGCACGGTCCGCGTGCTGCTCGGTGGAGTCGTCGACGGAGGCGTCCGGCAGCTGCTCGGTGGGCACCTCTTCGAGCTTCCGCGCCCGCCACCACTCGGTCCTCGTGTTGATCATGACCCGCCGCAGGTAGGCGTCCGCCAGCCGCTTGTCCGCTATGCCCTCCCAGCGGCCGTACGTCCGTGCCAGCGCCGT
This sequence comes from Streptomyces sp. NPDC001315, assembly GCF_042896175.1. Lineage (NCBI taxonomy): Bacteria > Bacillati > Actinomycetota > Actinomycetes > Kitasatosporales > Streptomycetaceae > Streptomyces > Streptomyces sp. NPDC001315. Next base: position 676,601 of record NZ_JBIAWZ010000003.1, read on the forward strand.
CTGCAGGAGATCCTGGGCATCGACCGGATCCGGGACCAGCCGACGCGCGCTGCGCAGCAGCGCGTCCTGCCTGGTGCGGACGTACTCCTCGAATTCGAGCACCTCGCCCTGCGCCATGATCGACCGCCTCCGTTCCCCGTTTTTCTCCGGCCCGCGCCGTCGTCCCCGTGGTCCTGCCGGGCACAGAAATGAAGCTACGGAGGTGTTGTCACGGGGCTGTCCGAAGCAGCCTGCGGGAAGCGCTCGGCTGTCCGTCGGTTGTGTAACGGAAGTAGGTTCGGGGTAAGGCGACGGGGTGACTGGTCCTGATATAGGGCGATTTGGGCTCTGTGCGGGCGAGGCGTCTCCCAAGGATCGGCTGTGAAGAAGCCCCGCCCTCTGTGATGTGACTGTGCGTCAGGTCAGTGGCAGCCGGTACCGGCCGCCCGGCAGCGGCTCCACCAGACCGTCCGCCACGAGCCCGTCCAGGGCCCGGGCGCGCTGTACCGGCTCGTGCCACACCCGGTCGAGCGCGGCCTGCGGGACCGGCGCGTGGGCCTCCCTGAGTACGGCGAGCAGCTTGCCGCGGACCTGACGGTCCGTGCCCGCGTATGTCTGGCCGCGGCGCGGCGGGCCCTCGTGCTCCGGCTTGCCCGCGAGCCGCCAGGCGCACTGCGTGGCGATCGGGCAGCGGTGGCAGGTCTCGTTCTTCGCCGTGCACACCAGTGCGCCGAGCTCCATGGAGGCGGCGGCCCACCGCGCGGCGGTGCGCTCCTCCTCGGGCAGCAGGGCGCGGGCCAGCTTGCGTTCGGCGGCGGTGGTGGCGTTCGGCGGGTACTGGACGCCGGTGACCGCGCGCGCGAAGACCCGGCGGACGTTGGTGTCCAGCACCGCGTGCCGTCGGCCGTACGCGAACGACGCCACGGCCGCGGCCGTGTACTCGCCGATGCCGGGCAGGGCGAGGAGCTGGGCGTGGTCGGACGGTACGTCGCCGCCGTGCCGCTCCGTTATGGCGACAGCGGCGCCGTGCAGCCGCAGGGCGCGGCGCGGGTAGCCGAGCCGGCCCCAGGCGCGCACGGCCTCGCCGGGGGCGTCCTCGGCGAGGTCGGCGGGGCGGGGCCAGCGGGCCATCCACTGCTCGTAGACCGGCAGGACGCGGTTCACCGGGGTCTGCTGGAGCATGAACTCGCTCACCATCACGCCCCAGGGGCCGGCCTCCGGGCGCCGCCAGGGGAGGTCGCGGGCGTGTTCGTCGAACCAGGTGATGACGGGGGCGTGCAGGTGCTCTCCGCCGGGGGAGTCGCCGGGGGAGCCGGGGGCCGGGACGGTGTGCGGGGGTTTCGTGGGCGCAGTCATGGCATTCCGATCCTGCCACGGGTCGACCGGGCGTGGTTCGAGGCTGGCCCGATGCGGATGGTGTCCGATTATCGGAGCACTCCCTTGCCGGCGACCGCTCACCGGGTCGGCCGCCGCCGAAACCGCACCCGGAAGTGCCGCTTCCGGAATGATGATCCGGAAAAGTTGCGTACCGGCGGCGGGTGGGTCAAGCGAACGCGGGGATCTCTCGTACAGTTTGCGCCGTGGGATCTCTGCGCAATCCGGTCGGGCCGCTTCCCTCCACCATCTACTGGCGACGGAGGGCCGTACTGCTGTCTGTGGTCGCCCTGTTGGCGCTGCTGATCGCGTGGATCGTCAGTTCGGGCGGCGGGGGCGGCAACACCGGTGCCGGCGGGGCCGACGGCAAGAATCCCGCCTCCTCGATCACGCCCGGGCCGTCCGGCTCCGGGCCCGCCATCAGTCAAGCCCCGGGCGGGCGCGACGAGTCGACGGGCGGGGACTCCGGCGGGTCCGGTTCGGGTTCGGGCTCGGGCGACTCCGGTGCGTCCACCGGTACGAGCAGTGCCGACCCGTCGGGGTCCGGCAGCGGCTCGGACGACGATTCCGACGGCGGTTCCGCCGGTGGCGGCGGCACGGGCACGCTGCCGGCCGGTTCCACGCTGCCCAACTGCACGGCCGGCGTGGTCACCTTGACGTTGAGCAGCGTCCAGAACTCCTACTCGCCCGATGAGACGCCCACGTTCCGGCTGACCGCTAAGAACTCGTCCGGCAGTGACTGCAAGGTCGATCTCGGTCCGAAGAGCGCGGTGTTGACGATCACTCAGACCGGGAGCGGTGACGCCTACTGGTCGTCGGACGACTGCCCCAAGGTCTCCGGGGGCCTGCTGTACCGGGTGCCGGCGGGCAGCAGCGCCGCGTACACCGTGAAGTGGGACCGCAAGCCGAGCGCTCCCGAGTGCGCTACGCCCCCGGCGGGGTCGGCCGGCGCGGGCACGTATCTGGTGGAGGCGAAGGCGCCGGGGTTCGCGAAGGCGCAGACGTCGTTCGTACTGTCGGCGGACTAGGGTCTGCGCGGCGCGGCGCCTGCGGCGTCCGAGTGCCTGCAGAGCCCGCAGAGCCCGCTGCACTGCAGCGCCTGCAGTGTCTGCGGCGCCTCGGCAGCTGACGTGCCTCAGTGCCTGAGGTGCCTCAGACGTACCGCTCCAGGATCGACGACTCCGCCAGCCGCGACAGCCCCTCACGGACGCTGCGTGCCCTCGCCTCGCCGACGCCGTCGACCGTCTGGAGGTCGTCCACGCTGGCCGCGAGCAGCTTCTGGAGGCCGCCGAAATGTTCCACCAGGCGGTCGATGATCGCGCCCGGCAGGCGCGGGACCTTGGCCAGCAGGCGGAAACCACGGGGGGACACCGCCGAGTCGAGGGCCTCGGGGGAGCCGGTGTAGCCCAGCGCCCGTGCCACCGTGGACAGTTCGAGGAGCTCCGCGTGGCTGAGGGCGTCGAGCTCGGCGAGCGCCTCGTCGACCGTGCGGGAACGCTTGGCCGTGGGCTCGGGGACGTAGTCCCGGACGACCAGTTCACGCTCGGGCTCCACGCCCGCGATCAACTCGTCCAGCTGGAGGGCGAGGAGGCGGCCGTCGGTGCCCAGTTCGACCACGTATTCAGCGATTTCGGTGGCGATGCGGCGCACCATCTCCAGACGCTGGGAGACCGCCGAGACGTCCCGGACGGTGACCAGGTCCTCGATCTCCAGCGCCGACAACGTTCCCGCGACCTCGTCGAGGCGGAGCTTGTAGCGCTCCAGGGTCGCCAGCGCCTGATTGGCGCGGGACAGGATCGCCGCCGAGTCCTCGAGGACGCGGCGCTGACCGTCGACGTAGAGGGCGATCAGGCGCATCGACTGGGAGACCGAGACCACCGGGAAGCCGACCTGCTTGGAGACCCGGTCCGCCGTGCGGTGCCGGGTACCCGTCTCCTCCGTGGGGATCGTGGGGTCGGGCAGGAGCTGTACACCCGCGCGCAGGATCTTCGACAGGTCCGACGACAGGACGATGCCGCCGTCCAGCTTGCACAGCTCGCGCAGGCGCGTGGCCGTGAACTCGACATCCAGGACGAATCCGCCCGTACACATCGACTCCACGGTCTTGTCGGAGCCGAGCACGATGAGTCCGCCGGTGTTGCCGCGCAGAACCCGCTCGAGGCCGTCGCGCAGGCCCGTACCGGGCGCCACGGCGCTCAGCGAGGCGCGCATCAGACCATCGGCACCGGAACTCCCACCGGACTTTCCGGGAGCTGCTACCCGGTCGTTGGCTGCCACTGCACTCCTCCGGTCGCAGGTTCTGGGGCGCCCCGTTTCGCGCACTCTTTTCGTACGGACGGGCGAGACCAGGGCAAAGTCTACCGGCGGTCCTCGTCCTCCCGTGGGGCCTCTCGGCGACGCGAGCGCGGCAGGACCCGCAGCGCGTCCCCTATGTCGGCGACTTCCAGGACCTTCATGCCGGCAGGGATCTTGCCGGGGTCGCCCGGCACGAGCGCGTGCGTGAAGCCCAGGCGGTGGGCCTCGGCGAGCCGGCGCTGGACGCCCGTGACGCGTCTGACCTCGCCCGCGAGGCCCACTTCGCCGATCGCGACGAGGTTCTTGGGCAGCGGGGTGTCGCTCGCGGCCGACGCGAGCGCGAGCGCGATGGCCAGGTCCGCGGCCGGCTCCGAGAGCTTCACTCCGCCCACCGTCGCGGAGTAGATGTCCCGCTTGCCGAGGGCGCTGATCCGGCCCCGCTGCTCCAGCACCGCGAGCATCATCGAGACGCGGGAGGTCTCCAGGCCGGAGGTCGTACGGCGCGGTGAGGGGATCTGCGAGTCGACAGTGAGCGCCTGCACTTCGGCCACCAGCGGGCGGCGGCCCTCCAGGGTGACTGTCAGGCAGGTGCCGGGGACCGGTTCGTCACGACGGGTCAGGAAAAGTCCGCTCGGGTCGGTAAGGCCCGTGATGCCCTCGTCGTGCAGTTCGAAGCAGCCGACCTCGTCCGTGGCGCCGTAGCGGTTCTTGACGCCCCGGACCAGGCGCAGGCGCGCGTGCCGGTCGCCCTCGAAGTGGAGCACGACGTCCACCAGGTGCTCCAGCAGGCGCGGGCCCGCGATCGCCCCGTCCTTGGTGACGTGGCCCACCAGGAGGGTGGACATCCCACGCTCCTTGGAGGCCCGGATCAGGGCCCCCGCCACCTCCCGCACCTGGGCCATACCGCCGGGCGCACCGTCGATCTCCGGGGACGCCACCGTCTGCACGGAGTCGAGGATCAGCAGCGACGGCTTCACCGCGTCCAGGTGGCCCAGCACGGCCGCCAGGTCGGTCTCGGCGGCGAGATACAGGTGATCGTCGATGGCCTTGATGCGGTCGGCGCGCAGCCGGACCTGGCTGGCCGACTCCTCACCCGTGACGTAGAGCGTGCGGTGCTCGTCGCTCGCCGACTTCGCCGCGACGTCGAGGAGGAGGGTCGACTTGCCGACGCCGGGCTCGCCCGCGAGGAGCACGACCGCGCCGGGTACGAGCCCGCCGCCGAGGACGCGGTCCAGCTCGGGCACCCCGGTGGTCCGGGCGGTGGCCTGGCGGCTGTCGACCTGCCCGATGGGCACGGCGGAGGTGGTGACGCGGCCCGGTGCCGTCGTACGGACCGCGGGTGCGCCGTACTCCTCGACCGTCCCCCATGCCTGGCACTCGGCGCAGCGGCCGAGCCACTTGGCCGTCTGCCAGCCGCACTCCGTGCAGCGGAAGGACGGGCGGTCCTTGGTGGTCTTCGTACGGGCAGCCATGGACGAAACCGTAGCCGGAGGCACTGACAACGCGGCCACGCCCACCCCGCACCAAGCCCGTACTCGCCCCGCACCAGCCCCGTACTCGCCCCGCGTCGGCCCGCCCCCCCAACCGCGCACCGCCCGGAACCAGCCACGTCCCGTCACGAACGAGCCATGGCGCGACGCCTTCCGGTCCCCTTATGAGGGATCGTTTCACCCGTACGGATTAAAAGTGCTCAAGGGGACGGAAAGGACCTGCTCACGCCGCCTACGGTCGCACGGGTGATGAGCAGCAGTCCGGACACCTCGACCCGCACCACCGGCGCACACCGGGCGCACCCGGAGGCGAGCGCCCGCGCTGCGGCGCACACGCTGGAGCAGCGGCCGCCCGCGCGTTACGAGCCCTACCTGGACGGCCTCTTCACGTACTGCCTGTCCGTGCTCTGCGACCACGACACGGCGACCGCCACCCTGGGCGACGTCCTCGCGCTCGCCGAGCGGCGCGGCCAGCGCGCCCCGCAGGCCGCCGGGGACCGCAGGGCCTGGCTGTACGCGCTGGCCCGCTGGTCGTGCCTGCGCAAGCTGGCCGAGGCCAAGCAGAAACGTCTGGGCACGCACGCGGCGGGCCGCCACGGCCCCCGGCAGCGCCCCCCGCAACCCGCCGCCCAGCCCGTCTCCGACGAGGTCCAGGAGCAGCGGCGGCGCGAACTCGCCCTGCTGGCCTGGCCGGAGGCCGCCGGTACCACCCCCGAACAGCGAGAGGCGCTCGAACTCGCCGTGCGCCATCACCTCGCCGCCCACGAGGTCGCCGCCGTCCTCGGCCTGGACCTCGCCTCGGCCCGTGATCTGCTCGCCTCCGCCGCCTGCGAGGTCGAGCGCACCCGCGCGGCCCTCGCCGTCGTGGAGACCGGCGGCTGCCCCAGCGTCGCCCACCTCACCGGCGACCAGCAGCTCGTCCTCAGCGCGACGCTGCGCCGCGAGCTGGTCCGGCACGTCGACGACTGTCCGCGCTGCCGTCGCTCCGCCGAGCGCGCCGTTCCCGGCCGCTGGCCCGGCATCATGATCACGCCCGCCGAGCTGCCCGTCCTGGAGGCTCCCCGCGCGGCCCTGTACACGGCGATGGCGAACCTCCCACGCGCGCGGGGCGCCGCCGTGCCGCGCTTCGACCGGCGCGGCTTCCCGATGGAACCCAAGGACCGCACGGCCCGCCGGGACCGGCTCCGCGCGCGTGCCGTCACCACGACCGTCGTCGCCACCGTCATCGCCGCCCCCGTGCTCGCGCTGTGGGCCGCCTACCGGGGCACGCCCACGGGCGAGGGGTCCGACGGCCGTTCCACGAGCGCGAGCGCGACCGAGGCGCAGGGCCCCGGCAGCCTCGAAGGCGAGGTGGCGGACGACTACGAGAACGCGGGCAACGCCGGCACCAGACCCGGCGCCCGCGTCGGCAGGGGCAACAACCGGGACGTCTCCGTGGAGGTCGTCAGCGTCACCGGGGCCGGCCGCAAGGGCGCGGGCCACCTGGACGTGACGGCGGGCGGCAGCGGCGACACCACGCTGATCACCCTCACCGCGACCGGCGAGTCAGCGGTCCGCTGGTCGGCCACGACCGGAGCGGGGTGGCTCTACCTCAGCCAGTCGTCGGGAACGCTGGCGCCCGGCGATTCGTTGACGATCAAGGCGTACGTGGACCATCTGCGCGAGCCGTCCGGCCACTGGAGCGCGCGCGTGGCGATCGCACCGGCCGGCGCCGTCGTCTCGATCGACGGCTACGGCACCGCCCCCTCCGGCCCGCACAGCCCCAGCGACCCGCCCGTCCCGTCCGGCCCGGACCCGACCCCTACGACCTCGGCCCCCTCCGACCCGACGCCGAGCGATCCGCCCCCGCCTCCGCCCTCCGACCCGGACCCCACGCCCACGGGCCCGGCCTCGTCCGACCCGGGAGACTCGACGCCCTCGCCCGACAACGGGGCCGACCCGAGCCCGTCCACCTCGTAGGCGCGGGGGCGCAGGAGGTGAAAGGGGCGTAAGGGGCGCAGGCTGTGTGGCCCTCAGGCCACCGGATCCGCCGGATGCGGCGCCAGCAACGGCAGCTGCGAGGCCAGCCGCTCCTCGCACAGCTCGACCAGACGGTCGTAGCCGGCCTTGCCCATCAGCTCGATCAGCTCGGGCCGGTAGGTGACGTACACCGGGTCGCCCGCGCCGTGCGCCGAGGTCGCCGACGTGCACCACCAGTGCAGGTCGTGGCCGCCCGGGCCCCAGCCCCGGCGGTCGTACTCACCGATCGACACCTGGAGCACACGCGTGTCGTCGGGCCGGTCGATCCAGTCGTACGTCCGCCGTACCGGCAGCTGCCAGCACACGTCGGGCTTCGTCTCCAGCGGCTCGCGGCCCTCCTTGAGGGCGAGGATGTGCAGCGAGCAGCCCGCGCCGCCGGCGAAGCCGGGCCGGTTCTGGAAGATGCACGAGCCCTGGTAGGGGCGGGTCTGGCGGGAGCCCTCGTCGTCCTCCGAGATCCAGCCGGTCTTGGTGCCCACGTCGTGGTTCTGCCAGATCTCCGGGGTGAGCCGCGCCACGTGCCCGGCGACCCGTTTCTCGTCGTCCTCGTCGGAGAAGTGGGCGCCCAGAGTGCAGCAGCCGTCGTCCGCGCGGCCGGCCTGGATGCCCTGGCAGCCGCTGCCGAAGATGCAGTTCCAGCGAGAGGTCAGCCATGTCAGATCGCACCGGAAGACCTGCTCGTCGTCTGCCGGATCAGGGAACTCCACCCACGCGCGCGCGAAGTCGAGCCCCTTCTCGTCGCTCACCGTCGGGGCCTTGTCCGACCGGGGCGCCTTCGCCTGCGAAGAACCCTTGGCGGATTTGGCCGACTTTTCGTCCTTCGCCTTTTTCGTCTTTGGCACCCGTCCAGAGTAAGTCGCCCGAGCCCTCTTCCGGGACCGCTCCGGAGCCTGAGCACAGCGCCCCTGGCAGTAGCGTTCCCTGTATGAGACTCGGTGTCCTCGACGTGGGATCGAACACGGTGCATCTGCTGGTGGTGGACGCGCACCCCGGCGCACACCCGCTGCCCGCGCACTCGCACAAGGCGGAACTGCGCCTTGCCCAACTCCTCGACGGGGACGGAGCGGTCGGTCCCGACGGGGTCGACAAACTGATCTCCGTGATCCAGGGGGCGCTCCAGGCCGCCGAGGACAAGGGTGTCGAGGACCTGCTGCCGTTCGCGACCTCCGCCGTGCGTGAGGCCAGCAACGCCGACGACGTCCTCGCGCGCGTGCAGGCCGAGACCGGTGTCGAGTTGCAGGTCCTCACGGGGGCGGAGGAGGCCCGCCTCACCTTCCTCGCCGCCCGCCGCTGGTACGGCTGGTCGGCGGGAAGACTGCTGGTCCTGGACATCGGCGGCGGCTCCCTGGAGATCGCCTACGGCATGGACGAGGAGCCCGACGCGGCCGTCTCGCTGCCCCTCGGCGCGGGCCGCCTCACCGCCGGCTGGCTGCCCGGCGACCCGCCCGACCCCGAGGCGATAAGGGCGCTGCGCCGCCATGTCCGGGCCCAGATCGCCCGCACGGTGGGGGAGTTCAGCCGCCTCGGCGCCCCCGACCACGTCGTCGCCACGTCCAAGACCTTCAAGCAGCTGGCCCGCATCGCGGGTGCCGCCCGCTCCGCCGAGGGCCTCTACGCCCAGCGCGAGCTCAAGCGGGAGTCCCTGGAGGCCTGGGTGCCCCGGCTCGCCGGGATGACGACCGCGCAGCGCGCGGAGCTGCCCGGCGTCTCCGAGGGCCGCGCCGGCCAGCTGCTGGCGGGCGCGCTGGTCGCCGAGGGCGCGATGGACCTGTTCGGCGTCGAGTCCCTGGAGGTCTGCCCGTGGGCCCTGCGCGAGGGCGTGATCCTGCGCAGACTGGACCACATGGGATCGGCGTGACGCTCCGCCCCACGCCGCCGAAGCGCTGTGGGAGGGCGTGATCCTGCGCACACGGGCGACTGGCCCCCATGGGATCGGCATGCCGCTCCGCCCTCCGTCGCCGAAGCGCTGCGGGAGGGCGTGTTCCTGCGCGCAGGCTGGCCCCCATGGGATCGGCACGACGCCTTGAACCCCCGCCACCGTGCGCCGCGCCCGCGCGCTTGAACGCGTGCCCGGTCGCCGCGGCCGCGCGGTAACCCGCTCCCCGGCGCGAAGCACGGCCCCGTACGCTGTCCCTCGTGGCAGAACCAGTCGTGCGCGTCCCGGATGCGAAGGTCGCCCTGTCGACGGCTTCCGTCTATCCGGAGTCGACGGCTACGGCCTTCGAGATCGCCGCGCGCCTCGGCTACGACGGTGTCGAGGTCATGGTCTGGAACGACCCGGTCAGCCAGGACATCGAGGCACTGCGCCGGCTCAGCGACCACCATCAGGTCCCGATCCTCGCCGTGCACGCCCCGTGCCTGCTCATCACCCAGCGGGTGTGGTCCACCGACCCCTGGACCAAGCTCCAGCGTGCCCGCGCGGCCGCCGAGAAGCTCGGCGCGAGCACCGTCGTCGTCCATCCGCCGTTCCGCTGGCAGCGGCAGTACGCGCGTGACTTCGTCGCCGGGATCTGGCGGATGGCGAACGAGACGGATGTGCGGTTCGCCGTCGAGAACATGTACCCGTGGCGCTACCGCGACCGCGAGATGCTGGCGTACGCCCCCGACTGGGACGTCACGAAGGACGACTACCGCCACTTCACGATCGACCTCAGCCACACCGCCACCGCCCGCACCGACGCGGTCCAGATGATCGACCGCATGGGCGACCGTCTCGGCCATGTCCACCTGGCCGACGGCAGCGGCTCCGGCAAGGACGAGCACCTCGTCCCGGGCCGCGGCAGCCAGCCCTGCGCCGAGCTGCTGGAGCGTCTCGCCCGGACCGGCTTCGACGGGCACGTGGTCATCGAGGTCAACACCCGCCGGGCCATGTCCAGCGCCGAGCGCGAGGCCGACCTGGCGGAGGCGCTGGCCTTCACGCGCCTGCACCTGGCATCGGCGGCGAAGGTGCCCCGGCCATGACCGGCGCGACCGCCCGCAAGCGCGGCCGGCCCCCTCGTACGGAGTCCGTCGGCACCCGCGAACGCATCCTGGCCGCCGCCCGCGAGGAGTTCTCCGAGCGCGGCTACGAGAAGACGTCCGTGCGCGGCATCGCCAAGGCCGCGGGCGTGGACTCGGCGCTGGTGCACCACTACTACGGCACCAAGGAGCAGGTCTTCGAGGCGGCGATCGAGGTCGCCTTCGCGCCCGCGCTGAACGCGCCGACGGCGGTGGCGGACGCCCCGCCGGACGAGGTCGGCGAACGCCTCGCCCGCTTCATCTTCGGCATCTGGGAGAACCCCACCACCCGTAAGCCCCTGCTGGCGATCGTCCGTTCCGCGGTCAACAACGACACCGCGGCCGCCGTCTTCCGCCGGCTGGTCGCCTCCCAGCTGCTGCGCCGCATCGCGTCCCAGCTCGACCTGCCGGACGCGGAACTGCGCGCCGAACTCGCGGCCGCCCAGCTCGTGGGCTGCGCGATGCTGCGGTACGTGATCAAGGTGGAGCCGCTGGCGTCGGCGGACCTGGAGCAGATCATCGCGCGGGTGGCGCCGGTGGTGCAGGGGCATCTCACCGGCCCCTGACACCTGGCGCGCGGCGGGACCGGCCCCGGCGCCCGCGGTGGGACCGCCCCCGAAACCCCCTGTCGAGTGAGACATGTGTCCCGCATTCCGGACACCCTGTCCCGACCCCTGGATGACCGGCGTACGCTCGTTAGCAGTCAGAAGTCTCTGATCGCAGTCTCTGAAGGAGCGAGCGACGATGCCCGAGCTGAGGTCCCGCACAGTCACCCACGGTCGCAACATGGCGGGCGCCCGCGCCCTTATGCGCGCCTCCGGTGTACCCGGTGCGGACATCGGCCGCAAGCCGATCATCGCCGTCGCCAACAGCTTCACGGAGTTCGTCCCGGGCCACACCCACCTCCAGCCGGTCGGCCGGATCGTCAGTGAGGCCATCAAGGAGGCCGGCGGCATCCCGCGCGAGTTCAACACGATCGCCGTCGACGACGGCATCGCGATGGGCCACGGCGGCATGCTGTACTCCCTCCCGTCCCGCGACCTGATCGCGGACAGCGTGGAGTACATGGTCGAGGCGCACTGCGCCGACGCCCTGATCTGCATCTCCAACTGCGACAAGATCACGCCGGGCATGCTGATGGCGGCCCTGCGGCTGAACATCCCCACGGTCTTCGTCTCCGGCGGCCCGATGGAGTCCGGCCGCGCGACCCTCGTCGACGGCACGGTCCGCACGCTCGACCTGGTCGACGCGATCTCCGACGCCGTGAACGACAAGATCTCGGACGAGGACATCCTCCGTATCGAGGAGAACGCCTGTCCGACCTGCGGCAGCTGTTCCGGCATGTTCACCGCCAACTCGATGAACTGCCTGACCGAGGCGATCGGCCTCTCCCTCCCCGGCAACGGCTCGGTCCTGGCCACCCACACGGCCCGCAAGGCGCTGTACGAGAACGCGGCCCGCACGGTCATGGACATCACCCGCCGCTACTACGAGCAGGACGACGAGACGGTCCTGCCCCGCGCCGTCGCCAACTTCGCCGCCTTCCAGAACGCCATGGCACTGGACATCGCGATGGGTGGCTCGACCAACACGATCCTGCACCTGCTGGCCGCCGCCCAGGAAGCGGGCGTCCCCTTCGGCCTGGAGGAGATCAACGAGGTCTCCCGCCGCGTGCCCTGCCTGGCGAAGGTCGCCCCGAACGTCGCCAAGGACCGCACGTACTACATGGAGGACGTGCACCGTGCGGGCGGTATCCCGGCGCTGCTGGGTGAGCTGCACCGCGCGGGCCTGCTCAACGAGGACGTGTACTCCGTGCACAGCCCGTCCCTGGCCGACTGGCTGAAGACGTGGGACGTGCGCGGCGGCTCCCCGTCCGCCGAGGCGGTGGAACTGTGGCACGCGGCCCCCGGCTGCGTCCGCTCCGCCGAGGCCTTCTCCCAGTCCGAGCGCTGGGAGGCCCTCGACGAGGACGCCGAGGGCGGCTGCATCCGCTCCGCCGAGCACGCGTACTCCAAGGACGGCGGCCTGGCGGTCCTCAAGGGCAACCTCGCGGTCGACGGCTGCGTCGTGAAGACGGCCGGCGTCGACGAGTCGATCTGGACCTTCGAGGGCCCCGCGGTGGTCTGCGAGTCCCAGGAAGAGGCCGTCGAGAAGATCCTCAACAAGCAGGTGACGGACGGAGACGTCGTCGTCATCCGCTACGAGGGCCCCAAGGGCGGCCCCGGCATGCAGGAGATGCTCTACCCGACCTCCTTCCTCAAGGGCCGCGGCCTGGGCAAGACCTGCGCCCTGATCACGGACGGCCGCTTCTCCGGCGGCACCTCCGGTCTGTCCATCGGCCACGCCTCCCCGGAGGCCGCGTCCGGCGGCACGATCGCCCTCGTCGAGGACGGCGACCGCATCCGCATCGACATCCCGAACCGCACGATCGACCTGCTCGTCGACGACGCGGAGCTGGCCCGGCGCGAGCAGGCGCTCGGCGGGGTCTACGCGCCGAAGAACCGGGAGCGGAAGGTGTCGGCGGCGCTGCGGGCGTACGCGGCGATGGCGACCAGCGCGGACAAGGGCGCCGTGCGTGACGTGAGCAAGCTCGGCTGACGCTGTGCGGAAGGGGCCGTCCCTTCGGGGACGGCCCCTTCCGCATGTCACCAGGCCGAAGGCTGCCGGCCGTCCACGGCGAAGACGGTGCCGTCGGGGGCGGTGGCGTAGACGCGGTGGTTGTCGATGACCGGCTGGGGAAGCCCGGCGACGACCTGACCGGAGGTCGTACCCAGCCGCGGGGGTGTCTGGCCGAGGAGCCTGCCGGTGCGGGCGTCGACTGCGAGGAGGCGGCCGTCGGGGGCGGTGACGTACACGTGCCGACCGTCGGAGACCGGCGCGGAGCCGCGGAGCACGCCCGTCTCCAGGCTCCATAGCTGCCGCCGCGCGGCCATGTCGACGGCCACCAGCGATCCGCCGGTACCCATGAGGTAGACGAGGTTTCCGCGCACGGTGGCGTGGGCCTGTTCGAGCGGGACGGTGAGCGCCACCCGCCGCGACGCGCCGGTGGCAGGGGTGTAGCGGACCACCGCCTTCGTGTTCCGGTACACCGCTTCGGCGGAGAGGAAGGAGACAGCCCCGTCCTCCGCGCCGACGACCTCCAGCGAGCCCTTCAGCTGGGCCTCCCACCGCACGTCACCCGTGTCCGGATCCACCGCGGTGACCCGCGTGCTCGTCTCGTCGTCGGACGGGGTCGCCGCGTACGCCAGTGGGTCACCGGTGAACGTGGAGAAGTAGGGCATGCTCTGGCCCGGAATCCGGCGGTTCCACTTCGTGTCGCCCGAAGCGCTGTCCACGCCGGTCACCGTCCCGTCGGCGCCGGTGACCAGGAGCATGCCTCCGGCTCGCTCCAGCCCGCTGTGCGCGGGCAGGTTCCGCTGCCAGGACGCCCGCCCCGAGGCGGGATCGAGCGCCTCCAGGAGCCGGCCCTCGTCCAGCGCAGGCTGCACGAGACCACCCGACACCACCGGCGGTCCGCTCCTGCGCGTCCTGGCGACGGTATGCCGCCACAACAGGTGTCCGTCGGACGGATCGAGGGCGAAGACCACGCCCGGCTGCGCGCAGAGCAACTTCCCCGCACCGTAGGAACATTGGGGTGTGCTCGTCTTGGACACGGGCGTCGACCCCCACGCGCTGAACCCGGCGGACGCGGTTCGGGAGGTGGCGTTTTCCGGCGTTCCGCTTCCTCCGTCGAGAAGATGGACCGAGACCAGCGCGCCGATCACGGCGAGGCCGAGCGCCCCGGCCCCGAGAGCCGCCGGCCTGCCCACGCGTCTGGTGGGGCGTCGTGCCGGCTCTTCGACGTGGTGCTCCGGCTTGGGCACGCCACCTGTCCGCTGCGCAGGTATGAAGGCCTGCGTGTCGTACGAGGCCGCCACCGACCGCAGCTCCCGCATGAGCTCGTCCGGCGTGGGCCGGTCCTCGGGCTCCTTGGCGAGACAGCGCAGCACGAGCGGCGCGAGACTCTTCGGTACGCCGGTGAGGTCGGGCTCGTCGTGCACGACCTGGTAGGCGACGACGTACGGACTGTCGGAGTCGAACGGCCCGCGCCCCGTCGCCGCGTGCACCATCACGGATCCGAGCGCGAAGACGTCGGCGGCGGGCCCCACCTCCCGCGGCCGCCGGAACTGCTCCGGCGCCATGAACGGCGGCGTTCCGATCAACTTCCCGGTCTCGGTGCGCAGTTCGCTGTCCTTTGGCCGGGAAATGCCGAAGTCGATGACCTTCGGCCCGTCCTCGGCGAGGAGCACGTTGCTCGGCTTCAGATCCCGGTGCACCACGCCGACCCGATGGATGTCACGCAGCGCCTCAGCCAGCCCGGCCATCAGCCGGCGCAACTGAGCCGGCTCCATGGACCCGTTCCGCTTCACGTGGTCGGAGAGGGTCGGCCCAGGAATGAACAGGGTGGCCATCCATGGCCGTTCGGCCTCCGGATCGGCGTCGACGACGGACGCGGTGAAGGCCCCGCTCACCCGCCGCGCGGCGGCCACCTCCTGCCGGAACCGCCCCCTGAACTCGGGATCCTTGGCGAACTGGGCGTGCACGACCTTCACCGCGAGCTTCATCCCGGAGGCGCTGCGGGCCAGGTGGACGATGCCCATCCCGCCGGAGCCCAGACATGACTCAAGACGGTAGTGACCGGCGTACTCAGGAAGTTCGGCTTCCGCGCCCGCTCCGGTTTTCTGCTGCGGCGCCATGGAACCACCCCCGTGCTGTTCGTCCGCGCGCGCGACGCACGGAGCCTAGTCGATGACTCGTACGAGACAGAGGCGGCTTGCTAGCCTCCGTGTGCGAGTTACGTACATGTGTTTCGTGGCGTGATTCAGGGGATTCAACGGGACCCCATGGCAGTCATGGGGTGCAACGGGGGAGGATTTTCATGTCTGTTGACCGCGTCGAAGAGGTAGAGGGCGCAGCCGAGGCGGAGGCCGTCACCACGGGGCTGACGTACTACTCGATCGCACCGGGCGTGCGTCTCAACGTCCGCAGCGGTCCCGGCACCAGCTACACCGTCGTCCGTGTCCTGGCCGAGGGGTCCAAGGTCCCGATCTTCTGCCAGACGCCGGGAACGTCGGTCGCGGGTCCGTACGGCACCACCAACATCTGGGACAACATCGACGACAGCCAGTACGTCTCGGACGCATATGTGCACACGGGCAGCGACGGCTACATCCGACCGCGCTGCTCCTGAGCCCGCCACTACTAACCAGGGGGTACCGATGACATCCCGGAGACGCAGATCCGTTCTTGTGGCGGGTACCGCCGCCGGAGCCCTCCTCATGGTGGTGGGTTCCGCCACTGTGGCCAGCGCTGATCTGCGCACCTACACGACTGCCGCTGTCCGCCTCAACGTTCGCAGCGGGCCCGGCACGAGCTACAACCTCATCCGCACACTGCCTGCGTCGTCCAAGGTCGTCATCTACTGCCAGATGCCGGGCACGACCGTGACGGGCACGTACGGCACGACGAACATCTGGGACAACATCAGCAACGGCGAGTTCGTCTCGGACGCCTACGTCAACACAGGCAGCGACGGCTATATCGCCTCCCGCTGCGCCTGATCCCACCCAGGAGCCCGCGGCCCCCCCCAGCCATAATCAAAGGGTGAGCGACAAGACCGACACCCCACCCACTCCCGCGGGCTCCCCGGGCGGCGCCACCCCCCGCCCCGAACCCCTCCGCTTCTTCGGCACGACCTGGGTGAACCACGACAACGGCTACGCGGCCCGCCGCATCGGCGTGGCCGTCGGCTCGTTCGCCGCGGCGGTCGTCTCCGTCCTGGTCCTCCGCGTCGCCTACCAGGGCCTGCAGATCGCCGACATCGGCGGCCTCGTCACGATCCTCGTCGTCGTCATGTTCGCGATCTGCAGCGCACTGGCCTTCGGCCACACCTGGGACACCTTCCGTAAGCGCCCCGACCCCGACCGCCAGGCCTCCCTCCGCGGCCTGCTGGCCATCGGCTTCGTCGGCTCTCTCCTCGCCTACTTCTTCCGCTCCCTCACCGAGGCGCCCGGCGAGAAACTCCACCGCGAGGAGTACGAGGCGGCCCGGCAGCGGCACGAGAAGCGCACGACCCGCCGCACCGGGGACCCGTCGAAGAAGCGCCGCCGCTGACAGCCGACCCCCACCTCGCAAGATCTCCCCCAAACCAGGTGTATCCCGCACTCACCCCCGTCACCATGGCGGTATGACGGCCTCCTCCCACACCACCCGAGCGCACTCCTTCAACGCCGCCGCAGCGCAGTACGCCGCCAACCGCCCCTCCTACCCGCCCGCCCTCTTCGACGCGATCGAGGAACTCGCCGGCCTCCCCCTCACCGGCGCCCGCGTCGCGGACATAGGCGCCGGCACCGGCATCGCGACCGTCCTTCTGCACGCCCGCGGCGCCGATGTGATCGCCGTCGAACCCGGTGACGGCATGGCGGCCCAGTTCCGCCGCACCAACCCCGGCATCCCGATCGTCAGGGGCAACGGCAACGCCCTTCCCCTCGCGACCGCCTCCGCCGACTTCCTCACCTACGCCCAGGCCTGGCACTGGACCGACCCCGCGCACTCGGTCCCGGAGGCCCTGCGCGTCCTGCGCCCCGGCGGCGCACTCACCCTGTGGTGGAACACCGACGCCCTCGACGTGCCGTGGATCGCCGCCCAGTCGGACCGCATCTACCGGCACTTCGACATCAATTCCGCCGTCGAGAAGAACGGCAGCGGCGCCCGAGCCATCCTCTCCGACCCCACCGGCCGCCTCGACTTCGCCCGCCGCCAGGTCCGCTGGAGCCGCCGCGTCCCGGTCGACACCCACCTCGCCAACATCGGCAGCCACTCCGGATTCCTGGTCCAGGGCAAGGAGGCGGCCGCCGCCTTCCTCGCCGAGGAGCGCAACCACCTTCTCGAGGTCTTCCCGGACGGAATCGTCGAAGAGGTATACGACGTCGACCTGCTGCTTGCCATCAACCCGGCCCCCTGACCCCGTGCGGCGGCCCACCCCACCAGGGCCGCCGCACACGCGTGGTCCACATGCCGCAGCCCGCCCAGCCCGAGCAGCAGCTCCCGGTCCCGCGGCAACGCCTCCAACCCCTCCAGCCCCCCAACGCGTCCAACAGCCTCGGCAGCGGCAGAAACGTCCCATGCCCCAGTACCCGTACGACGATCCCCGCGCACGATCCCCGCGCGCGATCAGTGCCGTCACGGGTAGCACTGCCATGGCCAGCGCCAGCACTGTCATGGCCAGCACCGCCGAGCACCCCAAGGCCATACGCCTGGACAGCCTCGGGCACCAGCACGGTCAGCCCCGCCGGGCGCCGTCCCGCACCCTCTTGACGACACCCTCACCCCCGAGGATTATTCATCACATGATGAATTACTCGCCGGGCGCCCCAGAGGCCGACGTCGGGGCTGCCCCCCGCCCCGCGATCCGCGCCGAAGCCGTCTCCGTCGTCCGCGGTCCCCGAACGGTCCTGCGCGGCCTCGACTTCACCGTCCCGCGCGGCCAGATCACCGGCCTCCTCGGCCCCTCCGGATGCGGCAAGTCGACCCTCATGCGTGCGATCGTCGGCACCCAGGCCAAGGTCACGGGCACTCTGGAGGTCCTGGGCAGCCCGGCCGGCCACCCCACCCTGCGCACCCGCATCGGCTACGTCACCCAGGCCCCCTCCGTCTACGACGACCTGACGGTCCGCCAGAACCTCGACTATTTCGCCGCGATCCTCGACCCCGGCCGCCCCCACGCTCGTACGCGCTCGCGCGGGGGCACCCCCAGCGCCGCCGACCGCCGCCGTGCCGACGTCACCCGAGCCATCGCCGACGTCGACCTCACCAGTCACGCCGACGCCCTCGCCGGCAACCTCTCCGGCGGCCAGCGCAGCCGTGTCTCCCTCGCGGTGGCCCTTCTGGGCGCCCCCGAACTCCTGGTCCTGGACGAACCGACCGTCGGCCTCGACCCCGTCCTGCGCCGAGACCTGTGGAACCTCTTCCACCACATCGCCGCATCCCGCGGCGCGACCCTCCTCGTCTCCTCGCACGTCATGGACGAGGCCGAGCGCTGCCACCGCCTCCTCCTCATGCGCGAGGGCGAGATCCTCGCCGACGACAGCCCCGACGCCCTCCGCACCCGCACCGGCTCCGCAACGGTCGAGGCGGCCTTCCTGCATCTGGTGGACGAGGCCGTAGCGGCCGGCCACGCGAAGGAGACAGCCCGATGACCACGACAGCCACCGACCCTGCCCCCGCCAGCGCCCTGAACGTCTCCCGCACCACGGCCACCGCGGCCCGCGTCCTGCGCCAGCTCCGCCACGACCCGCGCACGATCGCGCTGCTGATCCTGATCCCCTGCCTGATGCTGGTCCTGCTCCGCTACGTCTTCGACGGCAGCCCACGCACCTTCGACAGCATTGGCGCGTCCCTCCTCGGGATCTTCCCGCTGATCACGATGTTCCTGGTCACGTCCATCGCCACCCTGCGCGAACGCACCTCGGGCACCCTCGAACGCCTCCTCGCCATGCCCCTCGGCAAGGCCGACCTGATCGCGGGTTACGCCCTGGCCTTCGGCGCCCTCGCGATCATCCAGTCCGCCCTGGCCACGGGTCTGGCGGTCTGGTTCCTGGGCCTCGATGTCACCGGTTCCCCCTGGCTGCTTCTCCTGGTGGCCCTGCTCGACGCGCTCCTCGGCACAGCCCTCGGCCTCTTCGTCTCGGCCTTCGCGGCCTCGGAGTTCCAGGCCGTCCAGTTCATGCCCGCGGTGATCTTCCCCCAACTCCTCCTCTGCGGCCTTTTCACCCCCCGCGACAACATGCACCCCGTCCTGGAAGCCATCTCCAACGTCCTCCCCATGTCCTACGCGGTCGACGGCATGAACGAGGTCCTGAAGCACACGGACATGACAGCGACCTTCGTACGAGACGTACTGATCGTCGCGGGCTGCGCCCTACTGGTCCTGACCCTGGGAGCAGCCACCCTGCGCCGCCGCACCGCCTGAGGCCGACGGCGCACCCCGTGATCACCGGAGGACCTCCGGAGGCCTCCCCACAGCCGACGTCCGCCCACCGGACACCTCACCCGAGCCGACGCCCCGCGGTGCGAGGATGAACCCGGACGACGCACCCCCCGGAGGGCACCCCAGCCATGACGCAGAAAGTCGCAGTCCTCGGCACCGGCAAGATCGGCGAAGCCCTGCTCAGCGGAATGATCCGCGGCGGCTGGGCCCCGGCCGACCTCCTGGTCACCGCCCGCCGCCCGGAACGAGCCGAGGAACTCCGCACTCGCTACGGAGTCACCCCGGTCACCAACCCCGAGGCCGCCAAGACCGCCGACACCCTGATCCTCACGGTCAAACCGCAGGACATGGGCACCCTCCTCGACGAACTCGCCCCCCATGTCCCCGCCGACCGCCTGGTCATCAGCGGAGCCGCCGGCATCACCACCGCCTTCGTCGAGGACCGCCTCACGACCGGCACCCCGGTCGTCCGCGTCATGACGAACACCCCCGCCCTCGTCGACGAGGCGATGTCCGTCATCTCCGCCGGCAGCCACGCCACCGCCGCTCACCTCACCCACGCGGAGGAGATCTTCGGCGCCGTCGGCAAGACCCTCCGTGTTCCCGAGACCCAGCAGGACGCCTGCACCGCCCTCTCCGGCTCGGGTCCGGCGTACTTCTTCTACCTGGTCGAAGCCATGACCGACGCCGGCATCCTTCTCGGCCTGCCCCGCGACAAGGCCCACGACCTGATCGTCCAGTCCGCGATCGGCGCCGCGACCATGCTCCGCGACAGCGGCGAACACCCGGTCAAGCTCCGTGAGAACGTCACCTCCCCCGCCGGCACCACCATCAACGCCATCCGCGAACTCGAGAACCACGGCGTACGAGCCGCCCTCATCGCCGCCCTCGAAGCCGCCCGCGACCGCAGCCGCGAACTGGCCTCCGGCAACAACAACTGACCCCACCCGCTGTAACCCGCCGCCCCCTGCCGGGGGGCGGCACGGCACCTCACCTCACCGCGTCCACGACCTCCTCCGTAGTCACCACCCGCGCGAACCCACCCCCGTTCAGCGACACCGCCGACGCCTGCGCGAGCTCCTCCGCACCACGACGCCGGCCGAACGGACCAGAAACTCCGCGAACGCACCGACCTCCCCGTGCCCGAGGTGGCCCGCCGCGCCGGCTTCGGCAGCGAGGTCACGATGCGCCGGCACTTCGCCTCGCGCGTCGCGCCGCGCCACCAGCCCACGCGCCTACCGAGCCGCGTTCACCACCGTCTCCGACACGGGCGGAAGCAGCCCGATCGCGCGATAGGCGGCATCCACGGTCGGCCGGGCCATCGCCCGCGCCCGCTCCGCACCATCCCGCAGCACCCCCTCCACATACGCAGGATCCGCGCACAACTCCTTGTGCCTGGCCTGTACGGGCCTGAGAACCTCGACCACGGCCTCCGCGGTGTCCTTCTTCAAGGCGCCGTACGACTCATATACACCGCCCAAGGCCTCGGGGTTCCCACCCGTACACGCAGCAAGGATCTCCAGCAGATTCGCCACGCCCGGCCGCTCCTCACGGTCGTACACGACGTCCCGCCCGCTGTCGGTCACGGCCCGCATGACCTTCTTCCGCACCACGTCCGGCTCGTCCAGCAGATAGACGATCCCCGGACCGACGTCATCGCTCTTCCCCATCTTCGAGGTCGGCTCCTGAAGATTCATGACGCGCGCCGCCACCCGCGGAACCGTGGCCCGGGGCACCACGAACGCCTGCCCGTACCGCTGGTTGAACCGCACGGCCAGGTCCCGCGCCAGCTCCACGTGCTGCGCCTGGTCATCGCCCACCGGCACCTCGTCGGTCCGGTACGCCAGGATGTCCGCCGCCATCAGCACCGGATACGTCAGCAGCGACAGCCGCACACTCCCGCCGCGCTCCCGCTCCCGCGCCGCCTTCTCCTTGTACTGGATCATCCGTCGCATCTCACCGTCGGTGGCAACGCACTCCAGGACGTACGACAGCCGCGCGTGCTCGTCCACATGACTCTGTACGAACACGGTGCACAGCTCCGGATCCAGCCCCGCCGCCAGCAACAACGTCGCCGCCTGCCGACTCAGCCGGCGCACCCGAGCCGGATCGTGCTCGACGGTCAGCGCGTGCAGATCGACGATGCAGAACAACGCGTCCGCCTGATGCTGGTCGACCGCGGCCCACTGCCGCATGGCCCCCAGGTAGTTCCCCAGCGTCAGATGCCCGGTCGGCTTGACCCCGCTGAAGACCCGCTTCATCTCTCCACCTCCTGATCGAGACCGCCGCGCCCGGCCGGCCGACCCTCTGGAGGGAGAAACAAGAACGGCCGCCGAAGCGGCGGCCGTTGAGTGCATACGTGAATGCGGCCGCCGTCAGGCGGCCCACCACAGCTGGGTGCACGTACGCGTAGTCATGGCCCCCACCGTACTCTCCGAGAGACCGGTGGGCACGTGAGTTGACACACCTCGATCGGGTACGTAATGTTCTCCGAGTTGTCCGACGTGAGCGTCGACTCCGGTCGGTCCCCGGACAGCCACCTCGTAAGTACCAACCAACCTCGACGATCAGTCGGCCTGTCTGTGCGTCTGCAGTCGTTTCATTGGTATGCGTATTTACGGAATGAGGAATCCGCGTCGGAAAGGACACGGCCCCCCGATTAGCTCGGGAGCCGGGAATCCGCTAAAGTCTCACTCGTCGGAACGGCCCAACAGCCGGGAAGACAAACCCCCTCTGACTGGGAGTCAGGCCCGAAAGGATCTGATAGAGTCGGAAACGCCGGAAAGGGAAACGCGAGAGCGGGAACCTGGAAAGCACCGAGGAAATCGGATCGGAAAGATCTGATAGAGTCGGAAACGCAAGACCGAAGGG